>NZ_JBVJDS010000004.1:426708-751761 GCF_055582185.1 Streptomyces sp. NPDC042201
GGCGCCCGACCCGTCCACCTTCGGGCAGACAGTGACCCTCAGCGCCACGGTCGCGGCGGTTTCGCCCGGCGCGGGCATCCCCACCGGCTCCGTCACATTCACCATCAGCGGGACCGGCGGCGACACCCTGACCGGCACCCTCAACGCCAGCGGCATGGCCACGGTCACAACCAGCGCGCTCGCGGCCGGCAGCCACACGATCACAGCGGTCTACGGCGGCGACACGAACTTCACGTCCTCGACCGGAACCGACACCCAGACCGTCAACCAGTCCACGACCACCACAACGTCCACCTCGGCGCCCGACCCGTCCACCTTCGGGCAGACAGTGACCCTCAGCGCCACGGTCGCGGCGGTTTCGCCCGGCGCGGGCATCCCCACCGGCTCCGTCACGTTCACCATCAGCGGGACCGGCGGTGACACCCTGACCGGCGCCCTCAACGCCAGCGGCATGGCCACGGTCACGACCAGCGCGCTCGCGGCCGGCAGCCACACGATCACAGCGGTCTACAGCGGCGACACGAACTTCACGTCCTCGACCGGAACCGACACCCAGACCGTCAACGCGACAGCACCCACGGTGAGTTCACTCGCCCCCACCTCCGGCTCCACCGCGGGCGGCACCGCTTTCACCCTGACCGGGACCAACCTCACCGGCGCCACTGTCACGTTCGGCGGGACGGCCGTCACCCCCGTCACCGTCAACGCCGCGGGAACCGTCCTCACCGGCACCACCCCCGCCCATGCCGCCGGCAATGTCGTCGTCCAAGTCACCACCACCGCCGGAACCACAACCGTCTCCGGCGGATACACCTACACCCTGCAACGCGCCTACATCACCAACCAGAACTCGAACAACGTGTCGGTGATCAACACCCTCACCAATGTGGTCATCGGCACCCCCATCATCGTCGGCACCAGCCCGCAGGGGGTGGCGATCACCCCGAGCGGCACCACCGCCTACGTCGCCAACTTCGCCTCGAACAGCGTGTCGGTGATCAACACGGGCAGCAGCACCGTCATCAAGACCATCGCTCTGGGCGCCGGCCACGGCCCGCAGGCGATGGCGGTCACCCCGGCCGGCACCAGCGTCTACCTCACCAACCAAAGCTCGAACACCGTGTCGGTGATCGACACAGCCACCAACGCCGTCATCGGCTCCCCCATCACGGTCGGCATCACCCCGAGTGGTGTGGCGATCACCCCGAACGGCACCCGCGCCTACGTCACCAACTTCAACTCAGCCAACGTGTCCGTGATCAACACCGCCACCAACCTGGTCATCGGCTCCGCCATCACGGTCGGCATCAGCCCGTACGGCGTGGCAATCACCCCGGACGGCACCCGCGCCTACGTCACCAACCAGAACTCGAACAACGTGTCGGTGATCAACACGGCCACCAACCTGGTCACCGGCATCCCCATCATTGTCGGCACCAACCCGCGTGGTGTGGCGATCACCCCGAACGGCACCCGCGCTTATGTCGCCAACTTCAACTCAGCCAACGTGTCCGTGATCAACACGGCCACCAACCTGGTCATCGGCACCCCGATTGCAGTCGGCGCCAACCCGGTCGGTGTGGCGATCACCCCTGACGGCACCCGCGCCTACGTCACCAACAACGGCTCGACCACCGTGTCGGTGATCGACACGGCCACCAACCTGGTCATCGCCACCGTCACCACCGGCACCGCCCCGGATGGCGTAGCCATCACCACTTTCTGACGAACTACCCACCCCAGTGTCGCCGTGCCTGGTGACGACGACGCGCGGATGCTGCACCGCACTCGGCCCTTCGGATCAACGCCGAACCTCGCACTCCAGGATGCGGCCGTCGACGGTCCCAACGAGCAAGTGCCCCTGGGGCGCTACAGCGAGAGACAGCGCGGTGGTCGGTGCTCCGTCGACCTCCAGCTCGATGTGCCATCGCACCGAGCCGTTGTCAGCCTCCAGTGCTGTCAGGGCTCCGGAGTTGTCGGCCACGTAGACGGCATCGCCGTCGGCGTCGAGGGCGGTGGCAGGATGATCGGTGCGGTACTGCCACTGCACCGCGCCGTTCAGGGATCGTCTTACGACGTAAGCGCCACCAGGTTGGAGCCCGTGCCCATCGTGGACGGCGCCGGCATACACCAGGGACTGGCCGATTTCGACTGCTGGCCCCCCGAAATGATGCTCCTCCGGTACCCAGGAGTGGGGGAAGAGCCGCCGCAGTGTCCCGTCGGCACCCAGAGCAGTGACCCACTTGTCCTTGTGCGGCTGGTCCGGGTCAGTGCCTACCAGGACGTACGGACGGCCGGCACGACGGACCGCGAACGGATGATTGAAGGCGTCGAAGTGGCCGACCTCCGGACCGTCCACCGGACCGTCGAGGTCGAACATCATCAGCCGTTGGGGACGCTTGCGGCGGCTGTCCAACGGCCTCAGGATCGTCCCCCGGCCGCCCGCGACGAGAACCGCGGACACGCCCGGGCTCAGGGTCTCCCGTACCTGCCCTGTGTCGACGGCAATCCGGGCCAGCCTGGGTACGGACACCTCCCAGCCTCTTCGCTTCCGGCGACCGCGACGTTCGGCGTTGGCCCAGACCGATGTTCCGTCGGAACCCAGAACCAGTTGGCGGCCGCCTTCCTCATCCTCGACCGCCCATGGCCGGTCTCCTGACGGCAGCCACGACTCCGCCAGGACCCCGTCCAGAGCGGCCAGCACACGACCATCCTGCATCCCTTCGACAGCCCACACCCGTCGGCGTACGGACCACTGCCGACCGTCTGCGGTCGCGAGATTCGTAAGGAGTCGGCGGGCCTGCGCGCGGCGATCCGGCCGGACGGCCGGCTCCACGGGGGCGGCCAGTTCCTCAGAGCCGATCGCGCCCCGCCCGACGGCGCCCCAGTCCGCACGAGTGACAACAGTGGCATGCCCCTGCTCGTGTGCGTGCGGGTTGTCCCAGTCGTCGCACGGCGCCAAGACCAGACGTAGTGCTGTCTCGCTGCGCCATTCCACGCTGAGTACCTCCCGCCGGTGCTGCAACGCGGACACCACGTTGCCGGTGTCCAGGTGGATCAGCAGCAGTTCGCCTTCGAAGGAGTAGCCGCCGTCGTAACTCCCCGTGCCGACAGCCAGCAGGGGAAGGACGGGGTGGAAGGCAAGGGATCGTACGGGGTACCAGGACCGCACCAGGTTTCGGCACCGCAGGCTGTCCCGCTCGTAGACACCTATACGGTGCCCCGTCCACCCAGAGTCCGCAGTCGCGCCGCCGCTCCACTGAACCGACCCGAGGTCCCCGCCCACAGCGACCATCCGCGAGCGATCGTCGACGACGGCCAAAGCCGGCTCCCCGATCTCGGCGAAAGGCCCGTTTCCGAACACGCCGTGGACGATCGGTACGCGGGTCATACAGGATCCCTCCCAGGGCGGCACATGAACGGCCGACATCCCAGGCGCGGGACGGCGGCAGCTCATGATCCCGTCGGGTGGCTCGCACACCAAGCTACAGCCTTGTCACCGGGCCTCACCGAGACGGCAGCATCACGGCTGGGGCTTGTTCGCGAACACCCAGCGGTTGCCCTCCAGCGCGTCGTTCTGCTCGGGCAGTGGGCCGCGTCCGTGGCGACGGGTGAAGTGGAAGGGGGTGTGGACCGCTGTGGACCAGCCCTTGCTCCCCAGATCACCTGCGGAGTCGGGCCGCGGCTCTCCATCGAACAGGTTGAGCAGGTCGATGCCGATCTGGTGTTTCGTAGAGGTGTAGAGCGGGCTGTCGCGGTATTCCAGCAAGTCCTTGTCGAGCTTGACCTCGAACGCCAGAGCGCTTCCCCCCGTACTCAACCGGTCCACCGTGTCGATGAGGTAGGTCTCGGCAGTGATGGGCAGATAGAACAGCAACCCCTCGGCCAGCCAGACGCTCGGTGCGGCCGTGTCGAAGCCGGCGTCGGTCAGTGCTCCGACCCAGTCGGCGCGCAAGTCCATCGGGATCGGTACGCGCGCTGCCTTCGGGGTGGCCGACAGTCCGCCGAGCACCTTGTGCTTGAACGCCAGCACGCCTTCCTGGTCGATCTCGAAGATCACGCAGCCGGGAGGCCAATCGAGTCGGAAAGCCCGCGAATCCAACCCCGCCCCGAGCAGGACAACTTGGCGGGCACCCCCCACGTGCACCGACTGAAGCAGAAAATCGTCCAGGACCCGCGTCCGCAGACCGAAGTAACGCGCGAAACGTCCCCACAGCGGGTTCGCGTCCCCGTCCGGAACCTGTCCCAGGTGGATCGGCCAGCCCGCGGACGCCGGTGCGGCGAGCACGAAGTGCTCTGCGTAGACGTCCTGCGCCAGGCTGTCGTGGCGGTGGGTCTCGATCGCCCGTGCCGCGGCGACCATGAGAGCGGTCAGACCGATACCCCCTTCTACGCCTTCCGCACTGGTGTTCCGATGCGCTGTGCCGGCCATACGTCCTCCGTTGGTACGACTAGGGACCACGAGAAGCGAGAAATGCGGATGATGGATCGGCGGTGAACGCACGATGCTGAAGCTCTGGGCGACCCGGTCCCCCTACGGAATCAGGACGGGTTTGACCACGCGGCCCGCGTCGCAGTCTCGTTCGGCCTCGTTGATGTCGGCGAGCGGGTACGTACGGATCAGCTGGTCGAAAGGAAACAGCCCGGCCTGCCACAGCCCGGTCAGCCGCGGAATCAGCAGTCCCGGCACCGCGTCCCCCTCGCAGATGTGGGAGATTCGCCGGCCCCGGTCCAGGGCCCCCGGTTCGAGCGGCAGCGCGGTGTGGAGCCGTGCCACCAGGCCGAGGTGGCCGGTCGGGCGCAGGGCCCTGAGCGCGTCGTTGATCAGCTGGGCTGAGCCCGTGGTGTCCAAGGCGTACTGCGCGCCGCCGTCGGTCAGTTGCTGAATGCGGTCGGGCAGGCCGGCCGACGCGGCGTGCAGCGGGATCGCGCGCAGCCGCTCGGCGAGGGCCAGCCGTTCCGGGTGCCGGTCGATGGCCACGGTCACCGCCCCGGCGGCGGTGGCCGCCATCACCGCGGCCAGGCCCACCGCTCCCGCGCCGAAGACCGCGATGGTGTCGCCGGGGCCGATGCCGAAGGAATTGAGGACTGCTCCGGCGCCGGTGAGGAAACCGCAGCCGAGCGGTCCGAGCAGTTCGATGGGCAGTGAGGGATCGACCCGTACGGCGTTGCGGGCCGGGACCATCGCGTACTCGGCGAACGAGGACTGGCCGAACCACCTGGGGGCCAGTTCGCCCCCGGCCGCGTCGGTGAACCGTGCCGCGTTCTCCTTGCGCCCTCCGAAGAGGTTGAGCGAGGCGAAGGAGTCACAGTAGGCGGGGGCCGCGCCCGTGCAGTTCCGGCAGTGTCCGCAGGAGTCGAAGCTCAGCACGACGTGGTCGCCGATACTCAGGCCGGTGGCCGGACCGCCCGTCCCCACCACGACCCCGGCCCCCTCGTGGCCGAGCACGGCCGGCAGCGGTGAGCGGCCGGCCGAGCGACGGACCGCGAGATCGGTCCGGCACATCCCGCAGCCCGCGATCCTGACCAGGATCTCGCCGTCGGCCGGTCCCGCGTTCAGGATCACCTCCTCCAGGGCGAAACGGCTCTCGTACGAGCGCAGTACCGCCGCGCCGAACCTCGTCGTCACGCCTCCTCCGGACGGTGCACGACGAACGGCCTGAGGTTTCCGTAGAGTCCCCACGGCCCGCCCGCGACGCCGACACCGCTTTCCTTGATGCCCGCGAAGGGCTGGGCGAGGGAAAGTTCCGCGTGGTGGTTGATCCACGCTGTCCCGCACTCCAGCCGGTCGGCCACCGCCTCGGCCCGGTCGAGGTCGGTCCCCCATACCGAGCCGCCCAGCCCGAAGCCGGTGTCGTTGGCCGCCTCGACGGCTTCGTCGAGGCTCCTGTACGGCAGCACCGGCAGGACAGGCCCGAACTGCTCCTCCGTCACTACAGCACTGGCCGGCGGGACATCGGCCAGGACGGTCGGGGCGAAGAAGTAGCCCGGTCGGTCCAGCCGGTGGCCGCCGGCCGCGGCTCGGGCGCCGTCTGCCAAGGCCTGGGCCGTGTAGCGCTCGACTCTGGCCAGTTGGGGGGCGTTGTTGACCGGCCCCAGCTGCGAGCCCGGGTCGAGCCCGGCTCCGACGACGACCGTCTTGGCGCGTTGCGCGAGGGCCTCGACCACCTGCGAGTAGAGCCGGGCCGGGGCATAGACCCGCTTGACCGCCATGCAGACCTGCCCGCAGTTGCGGAACGCCGCCCAGAACAGCCGCTCCGCGATCCGCTCCACATCCACGTCGTCCAGCAGGATGGCGGCGTCGTTACCGCCCAGTTCCAGGGTGACCCGGGCGAGCGAGGCCGCCGCGCCCTCCGCGACGGCCCGTCCGGTGGGAATCGAACCGGTAAAGGTCACATGACGGATCCCCGGGTGGGACGCGAGGCGGGCGCCGAGGGGTTCGTGACCGGTGACGATCGTCAGTACGTCCTCGGGGAGGGCGGTGGAGATGACCGATCCCAGCAGTCGTGTGGCGAGGGGCGTGAACGGGGAGGGTTTGAGCACCATCGTGTTACCTGCGGCGAGCGCGGGCGCGAACTTCGCCGACGCGAGCTGGAGGGGGAAGTTCCACGGGACGATCGCGGCGACGGGCCCAAGCGGCCGCCAGCGGACCTCGCTTCGTACCGGCCGACCGTCAGTGATCTCCTGGGGCCCGGGGTCCAGCTCGGCGAAGTAGCGCAGGCGAGCCGCCGCACGGGCGATCTCCGCGTACGACTCGGCCAGGGGTTTTCCCTGTTCACGGGTGAGTAGCGGAGCGAGGTCGGCCCCGGCCGCCTCCACGGCGTCGGCAGCCGCGAGCAACGCCTTGGAGCGGGCAAGGGAGTCGGCCCGCCAGCTGAGCCAGGCCTCGTGAGCCCGCTCGACGACGGCGTCCAACTCGTCCGGCTGCTGGTGGGGAGCCTCATCGAATGCCTCGCCCGTTGCCGGATCGAGGACGGCGAAGCACTCACCGCGGTTCCCCGGCGCGCGACCGGGCCGGCTGGTCGGCATGCCGGCGGTCAGCTCGCGGCGGCGACAGTAGCTGCATGGTCCCGGGCATGCCGGTCCATCTCCGCCCGGAAGGCGGCCACCAACTGCGGCTGAATCCTTCCCGTCGTGCGGTCACCTCCCTCGCAGACCGCCCCCCGTACGCCCACGATGTCCGTGCCGATGCGGGTCAGCACACCGAGGTCTCCCGCCTTGACGCTGCCCGCGAGGGCGGCCAGCAGATCGGCCTCGTGGGCCAGCCTGACGAACTCCGCGCAGACGTCGGGCGGAACGTGGTCGAACAACCGTGTCCCGTCCTTGACCGCGGTGTCGAGCATGGCCGCGTCGGAGCCGGACCGGCGGGCGATATCAGGCAGCGAGAGTGGGTTGACGCAGCCGATCCGGTGGGCGTCGGCGTAACCCGAGGCGACGACGAACGCGTCCGGCCGATAGTCCTTCACCGCCCGGACGACCCCTCGCATGACATCGATGGCCTGTTCGGGCGTCGTGCATCCGTAGAGGCCGACCTTGATATAGGTGGCTCCGGAGACAGCTGCGCCGAGCGCCGCCTGGGCCACCGTGCCGGGCTTGTACGGTACGTCTCCCACGGTGGCGGACACCGGCTTGTCCGCCGGGACCGCGTCACGGATCTCCTTGATGACCCAGGGGAAGTTCGCCCCGAGCGAGCCCTCGTCGGGCCTTTTGACATCGACGATGTCGAGGTGTTCCGCCGCCTTCACGCAGTCGAGGGCCTCTTCGACACTGTCAGGAGAGATGAGAAGCAACAACGCGGATTCCTTCCACCGCATGTCCACCTGCCCAAGGGCAGGTATGCGGAGTCGCCTGGATCACGTGCGGTCCGCTCATCCTTTCCGGGGCCCGTGATCTTTGGGAGGGCGCGCGGAGTACCAAAGGGGTCATTGCCCTCACCTGCCCACGCCCCCAGCGCGCCAACGGCGGTCAACGGCAGGTCGTCTTCGGAACAACCAGCGCGGCATCGGGCAGCTGCTGTGGGCGCTGCCCGGCACTCGAATCGAGATCGAGCAGGGCCGAACGGCCGTGCTGGTAAGCGCATGACCGGGTCCAACTCTCTTGCCATAGAGCGCACTCCAGCTCCTAGGGTGCGCCGCACCACGGTCTTCCTCAGTGCTGAACCGTGCACAGCCCGACAGCGAGGGAGCACAACCATGCGTTACCGCACACTCGGCCGCACCGGCATCGAAGTGAGCACGTACTGCCTGGGCACGATGATGTTCGGCGCGGTCGGCAACCCCGACCACGAGGACTGCGCCCGGATCCTCCACGCCGCCATGGACGCGGGCGTCAACTTCGTCGACACGGCGGACATGTACTCGGCCGGTGAATCCGAGGTCATCGTCGGAAAGGCGCTGCGGGCGTCCGGCCGGCGGGATGAGACCGTCCTCGCGACGAAGGTCCACTTCCAGATGGGCGAGGGAAGGAACCGGAGCGGGAACTCCCGCCGCTGGATCACCCGGGCCGTGGAGGCGAGCCTGCGGCGGCTCGATACCGACTGGATCGACCTCTACCAGGTGCACCGCCCGGATCACACCACGGACATCGAGGAGACACTCGGGGTCCTCGGCGACCTTGTGCAGGCGGGCAAGATCCGGGCGTTCGGGTCGTCGACGTTCCCCGCCGAGGAGATCGCGGAGGCGCACCACGTGGCGGAGCGACGCGGCCTCCAGCGCTTCCGGACCGAGCAGCCCCCGTACTCGATCCTCGCGCGCGGTGTTGAGGTGTCGGTACTGCCGACGGCTCGGCGGTACGGCATGGGGGTGCTGACGTGGAGCCCGCTCGCCTCCGGCTTCCTGAGCGGCCGCTACCGGGCGGGGCGACCAGTCGATCTCACCTCCGGGCGGGCGCAGTTGAACCCCGCCCGCTTCGACCCGTCCATCCCGGAGAACATCACCAAGCTGGAGGCCGCCGACAAGCTCGCCGAACTGGCTGCGGACATCGGCTGCACCCTCCCGGAGCTGGCGGTCGCCTTCCCGCTCGCTCACCCGGCCGTCACCTCCGTAATCATCGGCCCCCGCACGGCGGAACAGTGGCAGGCCCTCCTGAAGGGTGCGCCGGTGGTCCTGGACGACTCGGCCCTCGACCGCATCGACGAGATCGTCCCGCCCAGCACGAACCTCTACCACCCGGACGGCGCATGGCAGCCCCCCTCCCTGACGGACACAAGGCTCCGCCGCCGCCCGACGGACGAGCGGGCCGCATCGTGACGTGCTCGTGGGAGCAGGAGGTCAGCTGTCCAGCGAGAGTGCGTTCTTGGCGTACGCGACGGATGCCTCGGAGGCGGGTCCGCCCGGATTTTCCATGGCCAGGGCCTGGTTGAGGCTCACGAAGGGGCGCATTCGCTGCTCGTAGTGGGAGAACGCGGCGTGGTGATCGCCGGGTGCCTGGGCGAGGCAGTCGGCCAGCACGTAGGAGCCGACGAGGGCGAGGCTGGTGCCCTGCCCCGAGAGTGGGGAGGGGCAGTAGCCGGCGTCTCCGAGCAGGGCCACCCTGCCCCGCGACCAGTGGTCCATCCGGATCTGGGCCATGGCATCGCAGTAGAAGTCCGGCGCGTCCAGGGCGGCCTTGGCCAGGCGAGGCCCTTCCCACCTCAGGGAGGCGAGCTTGTCCGCGACGAGGCGCCGAAGCGCAGTGGTGCCGCGGAGGTCATGAGCAAGCGGCGCGGACTGGAAGCCGAAGGCGATCCTGAGCTCCGTGTTGTCGCGGACGGGCATGATGCCGAATCCCGCGACGCCGTCACGTAGCCACATCTGCCAGTGGTCCAGTGCGAGGAAGTTGTCCGCGCTGAACACGGAGAGGTAGCTGCCCAGGTGCTGGGTGAAGCCTTCCTCGGGGCCGAAGGCCAGGCGCCGAACGGCCGAGTGCAGACCGTCGGCTGCGATCACCAGGTCGAAGGTGCGGGACGCCCCGTGGGTGAAGTCGACGTGCGCGCCGGTCTCGTCTTCGTCGAGCGCGGTGACGCTGTTGCCGAAGAGGTACTCGACGTCTGTGCGCGTGTGTTCGTACACCATCCGCACCAGGTCCTCGCGCAGCAGCTCGATGTCGTCGCTGTCGAGTCGGCCGCTGCTGAAGGTCGCCTCGGTGGAGCGATCGATCTCGTGGCCTTCGGGATCGAGGATCGACATGCCACGCATCCGGGTGCGCACGCGTCGCGCCTGTTCCAGCAGGCCCATCCGCTCGACGACGTCGAGCGCGACGCCGCGGACGTCCACGGCCTGGCCGCCGGGGCGCGGACCCGGGGCGCGTTCGACGACGGTGGCCCGGAAGCCGTGGCGGTGAAGCCAGTAGGCGAGTACGGGGCCGGCGATTCCGCCGCCGGAGATAAGAACGGTCTGCATGGGAAGCTCCTCCAATACGCTGTACGCATCCTGAACGTACGGCGTACGCGCAGCGCCTTCAACCGGCCAACTGAGCGTCCTGTACTAGGACAGTTGGCCGTCGTTCGACGCCCTCGCTGATAGCCTCTGCCCTAGTACAGAACAGGAAGGCGGCAGAACGTGACGAAGCCCACAGGCGCATCCGGCCAACCCCCCTATCTGCGCATCGTCGCCGAGATCCGCCGGCGCATCATGGACGGGGAACTGGGCCCCGGAGACCGGGTTCCCTCGACCCGCCGGATCGCCAGGGAATGGGGCGTCGCGCTCGCCACCGCCACCAAGGCCCTGACCACCCTGCGCCTCGATGGACTGGTCGAGACCCGCCCCCGGACCGGCACGGTCGTTGCCGGAACCGCTCCCGTCTCGCAGCCCCGCAGGCACGCGCCACCTGCCCCGCCCTCCGAGCAGGAGCTGACACTGGACCGGATCGTCCGCACAGCCATCGACATCGCCGATGCCGAAGGGCTGTCAGCGCTCTCCATGCGCGGCGTCGCGGCCCGGCTCGGCGTCGCCGCCATGTCGCCCTACCGGTACGTCCCCAGCAAGGACGACCTCGTCCTGCTCATGGCTGACGCCGCGTTCGGTGACGAGACCTACCCCGCCGATGTGCCCGAAGGGTGGCGCTCCCGTGTCGAGCTGGTCGCCCGGACCCTCTGGACCCTGTACCGCAGGCACCCGTGGCTGGCCCAGCTCGGTTCACTCACCCGCCCGTTGCTCGTGCCCAGTCTGATGGTCCACGGCGAACGGGTGCTGAGTGCCCTCGACGGTCACGGCCTCGATCCCACCACCTTGTTCGACATCCACGTACTGATCTACAGCCATGTCCAGGGCCTGGCGGTGCACCTGGAATGGGAAGCGCAGGCCGAAGCCTCCACCGGGCAGTCGGAGGACCAGTGGATGGACAGCCGGGCATCCGCCGTACAGGAACTGGTGGAATCCGGCCGCTTCCCCACCTTCACCAAGGTGGTCGGAGCCTTCGGCAGCGACGGGTATGACCTGCGTCTCGACGCGCTCTTCGAATCCGGCCTCACGGCACTCCTCGACGGCCTGACGTCCCTCGTCGAAGGCGAGGAAACGCCGAGCGTTACGGCGTGATCCGCCGGACGGTCCCGGTCTCAGGGCGCGGGGGTGAACGCGAGGGAGGCGTTGTGGCCTCCGAAGCCGAAGGAGTTGGTCAGCGCCGCCGTGAGTGCGCCACGTCGTGGCCGTCCCGCGACGATGTCGAGCTTCACCTGCGGGTCGAGGTCGTTGAGGTTCTGGGTGGCGGGAATGACCTGATCGCGGAGGGCGAGGATCGCGGCGATGGCGCCGATCGCGCCGGCCGCACCGAAGAGGTGGCCGGTCATCGACTTGGTCGCGGTGACGGCCGGGTGCGTACCGATGGCGGCGACGATCGACTCGGCTTCGGTGAGGTCGCCCTTGGGAGTGGAGGTCGCGTGGGCGTGCACGTGCCCCACCTCGAGCGGGTCCAGTCCAGCAGATGCCAGCGCGAGACGCATGGCACGGATCTGCCCCTCCTGGTGGGCGGCGGTGATGTGGTGCGCGTCGGAGGTGACGCCGGCACCGGCCAGCACGGCGTGCACGCGGGCGGCGCGGGCGGCGGCGAAATCAGCCCGCTCCAGAACCACCAGGGCGGCCCCTTCTCCGATGACGAATCCGTCCCGGCCGGTGTCGAACGGCCTGGAGGCCTCCTGCGGTGCGTCGTTGCGTGTGGAGTGGGCCTTGGCCTGGGCGAAGCCGGCCAGCGGCAGGGGATGGATGCATGCCTCGGTGCCGCCGGCGACGACCACGTCGGCCCGGCCGAGGCGGATCAGGTCCAGGCCCATCGCGATTGCCTCAGCGCCGGAGGCGCATGCGCTGACAGGAGTGTGGGCCCCTCCCCGGGCACCGAGTTCGATGCTGACCCATGCCGCGGGTCCGTTGGCCATCAGCATGGGAATGGTGTGCGGGGAGACCCGTCGTACTCCTGAGGATTCCAGGATGTCGTCCTGACCGAGCAGGCTCAGCGCCCCGCCCGTGCCCGTGCCGATGACCACGGCCAGGCGTTCCGGCTCAACCTCCGGCCGCCCCGCGTCGGCCCATGCTTCCCGAGCGGCAATGAGCGCGATCTGCTCACACCGGTCCAGCCGGCGGGCCTGCACGCGATCGAGCACGTCGGTCGGTTCGACCCGCAGCCGGGCCGCGATCCGCACCGGCAGGTCGGCCGCCCACTCGTCTTCGATCGCACTGATCCCGGACGATCCGGCCTGTACGCCGGGGAGTGTCGCCCTCCGGGCGAGCGGGCGTACGCCCATTCGATGGACAAGCGCCCGTGTCACAGGCCGTGCCGTTCGACCGGGTTCGATCGATACTGAGTCTGAGGACAGAACGCCGCCCCGGCACCCGACCCTTCGGGGAGCAGACCATGCGTCAGGACAGCACGCCCAGGAGGCAACCGTGAAGATGTTGATCAACGTGCCGGAGACCGTGGTCGCGGATGCCCTGCGGGGGATGGCCGCGGCGCACCCCGAGCTCTCCGTCGACGTGGCCAACCGTGTGGTGGTACGGGGCGACGCGCCCGTCGCCGGGAAGGTCGGGCTGGTCTCCGGGGGCGGGTCGGGGCACGAGCCGTTGCACGGGGGGTTCGTCGGGCCCGGGATGCTGTCCGCCGCCTGTCCCGGTGAGGTGTTCACCTCCCCGGTGCCCGACCAGATGGTGCGGGCCGCGGCCGCGGTCGACAGCGGGGCCGGGGTGCTGTTCATCGTGAAGAACTACACCGGCGACGTCCTGAACTTCGACATGGCCGCGGAGCTGGCCGAGGACGAGGGCATTCAGATCGCGAAGGTGCTGGTCAATGACGATGTGGCGGTGACCGACAGTCTGTTCACCGCCGGGCGGCGCGGCACGGGCGGGACGCTGTTCGTCGAGAAGCTGGCGGGCGCGGCGGCCGAGGAGGGGGCGCCGCTGGAGCGGGTGGAGGCGATCGGCCGGCGGGTGAACGAGAGCTCGCGCAGCTTCGGTGTCGCCCTGAGCGCCGTCACCACGCCCGCCAAGGGCAGTCCCACCTTTGATCTGCCCGAGGGCGAGCTGGAGCTGGGCATCGGCATCCACGGCGAGCCGGGACGCGAGCGCCGCGCGATGATGACCTCGCACGAGATCGCCGACTTCGCCGTGAACGCGGTACTGGAGGATCTGCGGCCGTCGGGCCCGGTGATCGCGCTGGTGAACGGCATGGGAGGCACTCCCCTGCTGGAGCTCTACGGATTCAACGCCGAGGTGCAGCGGGTGCTGGGCGAGCGCGGTGTGGTGGTCGCCCGTACGCTCGTCGGCAACTATGTGACCTCGCTCGACATGGCCGGCTGCTCGGTGACCCTCTGCCAGGTCGACGAGGAGTTGCTGCGGCTGTGGGACGCGCCGGTGGAGACCGCCGCGCTCCGCTGGGGCCGCTGAGCACGACAGGAAAAACTGGCACGGCAGGAACAGGGACGGCAGGAATACAGGGCCGGCAGGGACTGCACGGACGGCAGGAACCGCAGGGAACGATCCATGTCGCGAGGAGATCACGTGCCCGATCAGAATCCCGAACGGATGCTCGACACCGACTTCTTCCGCCGCTGGCTGACGGCCGCGGCGGCCGCTGTCGAGCGTGAGGCCGGCCGGCTCACCGAGCTGGACTCGGCCATCGGCGACGCCGACCACGGCAGCAATCTGCAGCGCGGTTTCCGGGCCGTCATCGCCGTGCTGGAGAAGGAGAACCCGGCCGGCCCGGGCGCCGTACTCATTCTGGCGGGACGCCAGCTGATCTCCACGGTGGGCGGCGCGTCGGGGCCGCTGTACGGGACGCTGCTGCGGCGGACGGGCAAGGCGCTCGGCGACTCCCCCGAGGTCACGCCCGCTCAGCTGGCCGAGGCGCTGCGTACGGGGGTGGCGGCGGTGGCCCAGCTGGGCGGGGCGAAGGCCGGGGACAAGACGATGATCGACTCGCTGGAGCCGGCGGTCGAGGCTCTCGGTACGTCGTTCACCGCCGCCGCCGAGGCGGGCGAGAAGGGCGCCCTGGCGACCGTCCCGCTACAGGCACGCAAGGGCAGGGCGAGCTATCTCGGCGAGCGGAGCATCGGGCACCAGGATCCCGGCGCCACCTCCTCCGCTCTGCTGATCACCGCCCTCGCCGACACCGCGGAGGGAACCGCATGAGCATGGAGAGGCCGGTCGGCATCGTGCTGGTGTCGCACAGCGGGCCGGTCGCCAGGGCCGTCGCCGAGTTGGCCCAGGGGCTGGCGGGCGGCGGCGTGACCGCGCCGGTGGCGGCCGCCGGGGGTACGCCGGACGGCGGGCTCGGCACCAGTTCCGAGCTGATCGCGGCCGCGGCGGCGCAGGTGGACCGGGGCGCGGGCGTGGCGATCCTGGTGGACCTCGGCAGCGCCGTACTGACAGTGAAGGCGCTGCTCGCCGAGGGCGACGAGCTGCCGGACGGGGCGCGGCTGGTGGACGCCCCGTTCGTGGAGGGCGCGGTGGCGGCGATGGTCACCGCTTCCGCGGGCGGGACGCTCGACGCGGTGGAGGCCGCCGCGGCGGAGGCGTACCAGTACCGCAAGGCCTGACGTCGCGGGGGCGCGGCGGTACGCGAGGAGATTCGCCCCACACTTCTTGTGCAACTAGTTGCACAAGAAGTGTGGGGCGGGCTACAACGTGGGCGAGACCTCACCCAAGGAGCCGCCCTCATGTCCCCGTACCCCCATCTGCTCAGCCCGCTCGACCTGGGCTTCGTCACCCTGCCCAACCGGGTGCTGATGGGGTCGATGCACATCGGGCTGGAGGAGGCGGAGAACGGCTTCGCCCGGATGGCCGCGTTCTACGCCGCGCGTGCGCGCGGCGGGGCCGGCCTCATGGTGACCGGCGGCATCGCGCCCAATGAGCGGGGCAGGCCGTACGAGGGCGGGGCCAAGCTGACGACGGAGGCCGAGGCCGGCCGGCACCGGCAGGTCACCGACGCGGTGCACGCGGCGGGCGGCCGGATCGCCCTGCAGATCCTGCACTTCGGGCGGTACGCCTATCACCAGGACCTGGTGGCGCCCAGCGCGCTCAAGGCCCCCATCAGCCGGCACGTCCCGCACGCCCTTACGGACGCCGAGGTCGAGGAGACCGTCGAGGACTTCGTACGGGCGGCGGAACTGGCACGCTCCGCGGGGTACGACGGCGTCGAGGTGATGGGCTCCGAGGGCTATCTGATCAATGAGTTCATCGCGGGCGTGACCAACCGGCGCGCTGACCGGTGGGGCGGCTCGTACGAGAACCGGATGCGCTTCCCGCTGGAGATCGTGCGCCGTATCCGGGAGCGCGTCGGCCCCGAGTTCATCCTGATCTACCGGCTGTCGACGCTCGATCTGATACCGGGCGGCTCCTCACTGGACGAGGTCATCACCCTCGCCCAGGCCGTCGAGGCGGCCGGCGCGACCCTCATCAACACCGGGATCGGCTGGCACGAGGCCCGAATCCCCACCATCGCGACCTCGGTGCCGCGCGGCGCGTACTCCTGGGTGACGCAGAAGCTGATGGGCTCGGTGTCCGTGCCGCTGATCACCAGCAATCGCATCAACACCCCTGAGGTGGCCGAGCGGTTGCTCGCCGAAGGCCGCGCCGACATGGTCTCGCTCGCGCGTCCGTTCCTCGCGGACCCCGACTTCGTGGCCAAGGCACGGGAGGGGCACGCCGACGCCATCAACACCTGTATCGGCTGCAATCAGGCGTGTCTCGACCACACCTTCAGCGGACGGATCACCTCCTGTCTGGTCAATCCGCGGGCCTGTCACGAGACCGAGCTGCTGCTCTCCCCCACCCGGCGCCGCAAGCGCGTCGGCGTGGTCGGGGCCGGTCCCGCCGGACTCGCGCTCGCCGTCTCCGCGGCCGAGCGGGGACACGAGGTGACGCTGTACGACGCGGCCGGCGAGATCGGCGGACAGCTCAACCTCGCCAAACGGGTGCCCGGCAAGGAGGAGTTCGACGAGACGCTGCGCTACTTCCGTAACCGGCTTTCCCGGTACGAGGTGGAGCTCCGCCTCAACACCCGTGTCACGGCCGAGGAGTTGGCGGACGCCGGTTACGACGAGATCGTCGTGGCGACCGGCGTGATCCCCCGCACCCCCGAGATCCCCGGGGTGGACCATCCGAGCGTGGTCAGCTATCTCGACGTCCTGCGCGGCGCGGCGCGGGTCGGCGAGCGCGTCGCGATCATCGGCGCCGGCGGAATCGGCTTCGATGTCGCGGAGTTCCTCACGGACGGCGGCGAGGGGGCGAGCCTCGACCCGGAGACGTACTTCCGCCACTGGGGTGTCGACACCGGCTACCACTCCCCCGGCGGGCTGCGCGCGCCCGAGCGCCCGAAGCCGCCCCGTACCGTCCATCTGCTCCAGCGCGGAACGGACAAGGTCGGCGCCGGGCTCGGCAAGACCACCGGATGGATTCATCGCACCGAGCTGAAGCACCGCGGTGTGACCATGGTCGCCGGGGTCACCTACGACCGGATCGACGACGCGGGGCTGCATCTCACCGTCGACGGCGGCTCCACGGTGCTGCCGGTGGACACGGTCGTGCTGTGCGCGGGACAGGAGCCGCGGCGCGGACTGTACGAGCGGCTGCGCGCGGCCGGGAAGTCCGTCCATCTCATCGGCGGCGCGGACGTCGCGGCCGAACTGGACGCGAAACGCGCCATCGACCAGGGCACCCGGCTGGCCGCGACTCTCTGACCGGGGCCCGGCCCCGGGCCCGGGAGCGAATCTAGGATGCCGATATGTCCCTCCCGCATGCCATCCTCACCGCCCTGCTCGAAAAGCCGTCGTCGGGGCTGGAGCTGACCCGCCGCTTCGACCGGTCGATCGGCTACTTCTGGTCGTCCACGCACCAGCAGATCTACCGGGAGCTGGGGAGGCTGGAGGGGGCCGGGTTCATCCGCGCGCTGCCGTCGGCCCAGCCGGCCCGGGGGCAGAAGAAGGAGTACGAGGTGCTCCCCGCGGGCCGCGCCGAGCTGACCACGTGGGTGTCCACGGCGGAGGACCCCAAGCCGGCCCGGGACGCGCTGCTGCTGCGGATGCGCGCCGCCGCGGTGGTCGGCACCCACGGTCTCGGCTCCGAGCTGCGCCGCCATCTGGCTCTGCATCAGGAGCAGTTGGCGGAATACGCCGGAATCGAGGAGCGCCACTTCCCGCCGGAGAAGGACGCCGAGGAGGACCGGCTGCGCCATCTGGTCCTGCGCGCCGGCATCGATCTGGAGCGCTTCTGGATCGAGTGGCTCGCGCGGGCGATCACCCAACTCGGCGACGGGGAAAGGCCGTTCGAAGACTGTCCGGATGAAGACCCGACGGAACGGGAGCACCGGGAAAAGGGCGCATAGTTGCCGTAATCACGGCATCGTGTCGCGGGAGTACCGAACCCCCCGGAGGGACGAGCATGGTGAACTCGGCAGGCGCGGGCACCGACGCGGCGGACGGGAACGGTCCGCACCGCTCCCCGGAACGCCGGACACGTCATGCCGTGGTCGTCGGCGGGAGTATCGCGGGTCTGCTGGCCGCCCAGGCGCTCGCCGCCCACGCCGACCGCGTGACCGTCGTCGAGCGCGACCGTTTCCCCGACGGTCCCGAGCCGCGGGCCGGTGTCCCGCAGAGCCGCCACACCCATGTCCTGCTGCCCGGCGGGCAGCGGGCGCTGGACGCGCTGCTCCCCGGGATCGTCGCCGAACTGCGCGAGCACGGCGCCCCCCGGCTCGGGATGCCCAGCGACCTCGTGCAGTGGCAGGCCCGGCGCTTCTACCGGCGCACCACCGCCACCGCCCATGTCCTCACCGGCTCGCGGCCGATGCTGGAGTGGCTGGTGCGGCGACGGGTCCTGGCCGACGCCCGGATCACGGCGGTGGAGGGCTCGGAGGTCGTCGGGCTGGTCGGCGACTCCGCCCGCGTCCGGGGCGTACGGCTGCGCGAGCGCGGGGCGAAGACCCGTCACGACGTACGGGCGCTCGCCGCCGACCTGGTCGTGGACGCCTCGGGACGCGGCTCCCGCGCCCCCGGCTGGCTGGCCGCGATCGGCGCGGAAGCGCCGCACGAGGAGACACTCGACACCGGTCTCGCCTACGCGACCCGCCTCTACCGCGCCGGGGAGGACGCCGAGGGGACGGACTGTCTCGGCTACTACTTCGTCGCGGGCCGCGACCAGGTCCACGGCGGGGTCGTCCTGCCCATCGAGGGCGGCCGTCATCTCGTCACCCTCTCCGGGCTGCGCGGCAGTGAACCGCCCTCGGACGACGACGCGTTCACCGATTTCGCGGCCCGGCTCCCCCATCCGGTGCTGCACGAATGGCTGCTGAGGGCTCAGCCCGAGTCATCGGTGCACGCGTTCCGCTCGACGGCCAACGTCCGCCGCCGGTACGACCGTCCCGGCCGCCGTCCGGCCGGATTCCTCGCCACCGGCGACGCACTGTGCGCCGTCAACCCGGTGTACGGGCAGGGCATGGCGGTCGCCGCGCTCAGCGCGCTCGCGCTGCGTGACGCCCTCGCCGGTCCTCGCCGTACGCCGACGACCCGACGCGTACAACAGACCCTGCTCAAGGCCGCACGGCAGGCCTGGGACATCGCGGCAGGGGCGGACCGGGAGCTGCCGGGCGCCAGGGGCGACGCCGCCAGGACGCGCGCGGTGGAGCGGCCGGTGGCCTGGTATCTCGCGCGGGTGCTGGAGCGCGCCCCCGGTGATCCGGTCGTCGGGGACGCCTTCCGCTCCGCGTACTTCCTGATCGCGCCGGTCACCGCGCTCTTCGCTCCGCGCGTGATGCGTGCGGTGCTGTCCGGTCAGGTCCGGCCGACACCGCCGGAACCCCCGATGCGGCCGGAACACCCGGACCACCGAGGTCCCCGCGACCGCGTCGGCCGCACGCTCACCTGACCTCGGCCGGCTCCGCCGGACCGCCGCCGCCTTGCTGATCGTCTTTTCCGGGCACACGCTCACCCTGTAGAACCCCGATCGTCCGGCCGCACGCGTGACAGCGGTCTCCGAAGGCCGTGCGAGAACGCCGGGGGCCGCACCGGAACCCGTACCGGAACAGGGAGTGGCGCATGACAACGGACATCGAAGGCGCCGGACTGCGCTGTCTGGTGACCGGGGCCACGGGATACATCGGCGGCCGGCTGGTGCCCGAACTGCTGGACGCGGGCCATTCGGTGCGCTGTCTGGCCCGGACGCCGGACAAGCTGCGCGACCACCCCTGGGTCGGCCGCGTGGAGGTCGTACGCGGCGATGCCACCGACGCCGGGTCGGTCGGCGCGGCCATGGAAGGCATCGACGTGGCGTACTACCTGGTGCACGCGCTGGGCACCGGCCGGGATTTCGCCGCGACGGACCGCCTGGCGGCCCGGATCTTCGCCGAGCGGGCGAAGGCCGCGGGGGTGCGGCGGATCGTCTATCTGGGCGGGCTCACCCCGGCCGGAGTGCCCGAGTGGGAGCTCTCGCCGCACCTGCGCTCGCGCGCCGAGGTCGGCCGTGTCCTCCTCGACTCGGGGGTACCGACGGCGGTCCTGCGCGCCGCCGTCATCATCGGTTCCGGCTCCGCCTCCTTCGAGATGCTGCGCTATCTGACCGAACGGCTGCCGGTGATGGTGACCCCGAGCTGGGTGCGTACCGCCATTCAGCCGATCGCGGTACGGGACGTGCTGCGGTATCTCGTGGGCTGCGCGCGGCTGCCCTCCGAGGTCAGCAGGACCTTCGACATCGGCGGCCCCGAGGTGCTGACGTACCGGGACATGATGCAGCGCTACGCGGCGGTGGCCGGGCTGCCGCGGCGGCTCATCTTCCCGGTGCCCGTTCTGACGCCGGGCCTGTCCAGCCACTGGATCGGTCTGGTGACCCCCGTCCCGCGGTCGATCGCCCGGCCACTGGCGGAGTCCCTGCGCCATGAGGTCATCTGTCACGAACGGGACATCGCGCGGTACGTCCCCGATCCCCCGGAAGGCCCTGTCTCCTTCGACCGCGCGGTCGAGCTGGCGCTGCGGCGCATCCAGGACGCGCGGGTGACCACCCGCTGGTCGTCCGCCTCGGTGCCCGGCGCGCCGAGCGATCCGCTGCCCACCGATCCCGACTGGGCCGGCGGCAGCCTCTACAGCGACTGCCGCGAACTGACCGTGGACTCCTCGCGCGAATCCCTGTGGCGCGTCATCGAAGGCATCGGCGGGGTCAACGGCTGGTACTCGTTCCCGCTGGCCTGGGCGGTACGCGGCTGGCTCGACCGGCTGGTCGGCGGCGTCGGGCTGCGCCGGGGCAGACGGGACGCGCAGCGGCTGCGGGTCGGTGACTCGCTGGACTTCTGGCGGGTGGAGGAGATCGAACCGGGCAGGCTGCTGCGGCTGCGCGCCGAGATGCGGCTTCCGGGGCTCGCCTGGCTGGAGCTGCGCGTGGACCAGGACGACAAGGACCGGACGGTGTTGCGGCAGCGGGCGCTGTTCCATCCGCAGGGGCTGCTGGGGCACGCGTACTGGTGGAGTGTCTGGCCGTTCCACGCGGCGGTGTTCGGCGGGATGGCCCGCAATATCGGCCAGGCGGCCGGACTCACAGCGGCGTCGACGCCTTCAGGACGAGAAAGAGCGTGACCGTCGCGTTCGCCGAGGAGAGGGCGGAGCCGAGCGTCCCCGCGGCCGCCGCCCAGGCGGCCAGCCCCACCGCGGTGAACACCGGCGGCCAGCTGACGGCCGAGGGGGCGGGTCCGAGCAGGGCGGCCACCCGGCGCGGGACCGGCCCGGCTCCCTGCGCGGCGAAACCGGCCAGCGTCGGGGCGGGGGTAGCCCGGGAGACGAGCGCCGCCTTGCCGATGGCGCGTGCCAGGACCGTGCGTTCCCCGGTGACCCGGGCCGCCTCCTCGTCCGCCCAGCGCTCCGTGGTGTACGCCACCGCGGAACGCAGCGGCCGCAGCAGCGGATTGGCCCGCGCCGCCAGCCGTACGGCCAGCAGGAACCGGTGGTGCCGCCCGCTGAGATGTGCGTGCTCGTGTGCGATCAGCGCCTCCCGCTCGCGGGGGTCCAGGCACGCGAGCATGGCCGTGGACACCACGATCCGGCCGCGCCCGCCGACGCCGTGGCCGGCTCCTGGCAGCGCGTAGGCGTACGGCTCCTCGTCGGTCAGCACGGCGAGTTCGCCCTCGGGCAGCCCGGCCAGGGCCAGCCGCGCGCGTCGGCGCACCCGCCGGTGGCGCCCGGCGGCCGCCGCGCAGCCGACCGCGACCGAGGCGAGAGCGACGATGGCCAGCTTGCCCGCGATCTCGTCGTACGGGACCGCCTCCCGGACCTCGGGGTCCGACCAGGCGTCGGGCAGCGGATTGCCGGGCAGCTGCGCCGTACCGACCACCACCAGCAGCCCCAGGCAGAGGGTGCTGCACAGGGCCAGGACACCGGCCAGCGCCGACAGCAGCCGGGTGGCGATCCGGGGATGGAGATGCTGTTCGGCCAGACGGGCGATGGGCAGCGCGGTCAGCGGCAGTACGAGCGGCAGAAAGACGAACACCCCCACCCCGTCAGCCCTCCGACCCGTCGGAACCGTCGGAACCGTCCTCGGGGAGGCCGAGGAGATCGCGCAGCAGCCGCTCGTCGTCGGGCGAGAGCGTGGTGACGAACCGGGCCAGTACGGCTTCGCGGTCCGCCTCCCCGTCCAGTACCTTGCGCATCCGCAGCGCGGCGAGCCCCGCCTCGTCCGAGGCCGCGCGCCATTCGAAGGAGCGGCCGGCCCGCTCGCGGGTGACCGCCCGCTTGGCCTGCAGCCGGGTCAGGATCGTCATCACCGTCGTGTACGCGAGGTCTCCGCCGAGGCGGTCCTGCACCCAGGAGGCCGTGACGGGCCCCGGCGCCTGCCGCAGCGCGGCGAGGACCTGGGCCTCCAGCTCGCCCTGGCCGCGCCGTCGGGGACGCTCGTCCGGACCGCCGTGCACCCTCACGATGTCTCCCTCCAGCCGCGCGGCCGCACCACGGGGCAGCCGCTCATGGTACTGAGGCCGCACCCGCCGCGCTCGCGGTGGTGCCCCTGCCGCGTTCTTCTACAGTGTTGTAGATTTTCACTACGGTCACCCCATCGACCCAGGAGGAGCAGCGTGGGAGTTTCCCTGTCCAAAGGCGGCAATGTCTCGCTCAGCAAGGAGGCACCGGGGCTGACAGCGGTCCTTGTCGGCCTCGGCTGGGACGTCCGGACGACGACCGGCACCGATTACGACCTGGACGCCAGCGCCCTGCTGTGTGACGACTCCGGCAAGGTCGGGTCCGATCTGGGGTTCGTCTTCTACAACAACCTCACCAGCCCGGACGGTTCGGTCGAGCACACCGGCGACAACCTGACCGGCGAGGGCGAGGGCGATGACGAGGCCATCAAGGTGAATCTGGCGGCCGTGCCCGCCGAGATCACCAAGATCGTCTTCCCGGTGTCGATCCATGACGCCGAGAACCGCGGACAGAGCTTCGGCCAGGTCCGCAACGCCTTCATCCGGGTGGTCAACCAGGCGGGCGGCGCCGAGCTGGCCCGTTACGACCTGAGCGAGGACGCGGCCACCGAGACCGCCATGGTCTTCGGTGAGCTGTACCGCAACGGCGCGGAGTGGAAGTTCCGCGCGGTCGGCCAGGGGTACGCCTCCGGGCTCGCCGGAATCGCGGCGGACTTCGGCGTCGGGGTCTGACACCCGGCGCCGGCGCGGCAGGGGCACAGGACGCAGGGCGCGCGTCCTGTGCCCCGTTCGTTTTCCCGGGTCACCCGTGGGTGGGCGCCGTATCGGTCGTTTCCGGTGCGGTGATTCCCGGCTCGGCCTCTTCCGGCGCGGCCGCCGTCGGGCGGTCCTGCGCGGGCGCCACGGAGACGGCGGCAGAGGCGGCGACCGGCGCCGTGGGCGCGATCCGGCCGATGACCCGCCGGGCCAGGGGCTCCGTCCAGCGGGCGGCCAGCGGCCCGAGGATCACCAGGATGAGGACGTACGCGGTGGCCAGCGGCCCGATCCGCGGCTCCACACCGACCGCGAGACCGGCGATGACGATGGAGAATTCGCCGCGCGCCACGAGCGTACCGCCGGTCCGCCAGCGGCCCGCCGTCCTGACTCCGGCCCGTTTCGCCGCGTACCAGCCGGTGCCGATCTTCGTCGCGGTGGTGATCAGCGCCAGGATGAGGGCCGGGATCAGCACCGGCGGGATGGCGGCCGGATCGGTGTTCAGACCGAAGAAGACGAAGAAGACGGCGGCGAACAGGTCCCGCAGCGGGGCGAGCAGATTGTGCGCGCCTTCGGCCACCTCACCCGAGAGGGCGATGCCGACGAGGAACGCGCCGACGGCTGCGGAGACCTGGAGTTCCTGCGCGACTCCGGCGACCAGAACGGTGAGGCCGAGGACGACCAGGAGCAGCATCTCCGGGTTGTCGGAGGAGACCGCGCGGCTGATCAGCCGGCCGTGGCGCAGGGCCAGATAGAGGACCGCGCCGACGGTGCCGAGCGAGATCAGCAGGGTGAGACTGCCGCCGGCCAGGCTGAGCCCGGCCAGCAGGGCCGTGAGCAGTGGCAGATAGACGGCCATCGCGAGGTCTTCGATGACCAGCACGCCGAGGATGACAGGCGTTTCGCGGTTGCCCAGCCGGCCGAGGTCGCCGAGGACCTTGGCGATGACTCCGGACGAGGAGATCCAGGTGACGCCGGCCAGTGCGACGGCGGCGACCGGGCCCCAGCCCAGGATCAGCGCGGCGGCGGCGCCCGGCACGGCGTTCAGTACGAAGTCGACGATGCCCGAGGGGTACTGCGTCTTGAGATTGCTGACGAGTTCGGAGGCGCTGTACTCCAGCCCCAGCAGGAGCAGCAGCAGGATGACGCCTATCTCCGCGCCGGTGGCGACGAATTCCTCACTGGCGTTGAGTGGAAGCAGGCCGCCGTGGCCGAAGGCGAGCCCGGCGAGCAGATAGAGGGGGATGGAGGAGAAGCCCATCCGTCCGGCTATCCGGCCGAGTATTCCGAGGCTCAGGATGATGGCCCCGAGTTCGATGAGCAGGGCGGTGGTCTCGTGCACGGGCGCTTATCCTCCGGTGATCAGTTCGGCGACGGCATCCACGCCTTCCCGGGTACCGACGACGACGAGGGTGTCCCCCAGGGCGAAGCGGAAGTCCGGGGCGGGCGAGGGGAAGGCGTCGGTGCGGCGCAGGACGGCGACGATGGAGGCACCGGTGCGGGTGCGCGCCTGAGTGGCACCGAGCGTCCGGCCCACGTACGGGGAGCGCTTGGTGACCGGGATGTGCTCGGTGAGCAGGTCGATCTCGAGGTGCTGGTGCAGATGCCCGACGGGGTCGGGCATCAGGAGTTTGGAGAGCGCGGTCGCCTCGTACGGGGCGAGGGCCGTGGCGTCCTTGCAGTTGTCGTCGTCCTCGGGGTCGTGGAAGGCGAGGATGCGCCGCCCGTCCTGGTGCACGACGACCGACAGATGCTTTCCGGCGTCGGTGTTGAGGTCGTAGCGGGTACCGACCCCGGGCAGGGCGGTTTTGCTGACGTGAGCGGTGGGCTCCATGGAAACGCTCCATACGGGCGTGCTGAGTGGTCGGCGGGCATGGGTCCGGCGACGGGCCCTGTTCGACCCGGCGCCAGACAGGAATTCTGCATCATCGGGGGCACGAACCCGCAGTGCAGGCGCACTGCGGGGCTCCGGTGGGAGTCCGCGCGCCCCGGGCTGGGCAGAGAGTGGGTGGCACCCGCACGAACACCGCGCACACGCAGCACGTACACGCACCGCGCACAGGCACCCAGCACAGGCACCGCGCGCCAGCACCAGCACCAGCACCAGCACCAGCACCAGCACCAGGATCGGCACGAGCGGAACGACGACGAGCGGAACGAGGCGAGGCATGAACCCGAGCAACCGCTGGGAGTTCACTGACGACCGCGGCCATCTCACCGTGGCACGGAGCCACCCGGCGCGGGTGGTGGCGTACATACAGGCGGGTGCGACGCTGTGGGACCACGGTCTGCATCCGCTGGGGATCTTCGGTTCCCACCACGACGGCGACACCCCGGACCCGGCGAAGGCGGGCGACCTGCCCCTCGCCGACATGCGCTCCTTCGGCGCGGGCAGCGCCCTCGACCTGGACGCCCTCTACGCGGCCGAGCCGGATCTCGTGGTCGCCGTGAGCTACGGCGGCGGACAGGTGTACGGCATCGACCCGGAGGCGGCGAAGCATCTGGAGGAGCAGGTGCCCGTGGTCGTCCTCGACGTGGGCAAGGACCGCTCGCTCGACGGCATCAGGGACCGGTTCACGGCGCTGGCCCGCTCGCTGCGCACGCCGTTCGAGCCCGCGGTGGCGGACCTGGAGCGTGCGGAGGCCCGGTTGCGCGCACAGACGGCGGGAGCCGGCGGGCCCCGGGTGCTGGCGCTGTCGGCCGCAGGACCGGAGACGGCGTATCTGGCCCGCCCGCTGACCTGGCCCGACCTGCGGGACCTCACGGAGCTGGGGGTGGGGCTGATCGACCCCGAGGAGGGCGCCGGAGCCAACTGGCGCACGGTCGACTGGTCCGAGGCCGCCGCGCTGGAACCGGACGTCGTGCTCACCGATGGGCGCGCGAACGCGGCGCCGCGCGCACAGCTCCGGGAGAACGCGCACTGGCGGGCCATCGAGGAGCGGGCGCGGATCGTGGCGTGGAATCCGGAGGCGCCGTGCAGCCACCGCGCGCACGCCCGGTTCCTGGGCACGGTCGCGGACGCCGTGGGCGGGATGTAGGCGAGCTGTCGGTGGCGTGTCGGCGCCGGCTGCCAGCGTGGCCCGTATGACACACGACACAGACCGGTCCGGCGGCGGCGCCGCGCCCCGAGCCCTGCCGGTACGGACCATCGAGGTGACCCGGGTCGCACAGATCTCCCCGCACATGACACGAATCACCCTCGGCGGACCCGATCTCGCCGATTTCGCTCTCGCCGGACCCGATCAGCAGGTGAAGCTGTACTTCCCCAGGCCGGGGCAGACCGTTCCACGGCTCCCCGGGCCCGGCGAGGACGACGATGTGATGCGCTGGTACGGCGCGTTCCAGGCGATCGAGGAGGCGGAACGGCCCTGGACGCGCAGCTACACCGTCCGGGCGCACGATCCGGCGCGCGGCACGATCGACATCGACTTCGTCCTGCACGGGGGCGGCGAGAGTGGGGCCGCCGGTGCGGAAATGGGCCCGGCGACCCGGTGGGCGCGGTCGGCCGCGCCCGGCGCCGTGCTCGGCATGTTCGGACCGTCGGCGTACTTCGCCACGCCCGTACCGGTCGGGACGACCGACTGGATGCTGCTCGCCGGGGACGAGACGGCTCTGCCGGCGATCGGCACGCTCGTCGAGGCGCTGCCCGAGGGCGCCCGTGCGGTGGTGTTCGTCGAGGTGCTGGACGCTTCGGAGGAACAGCGGTTCGAGACGGCGGGGGATGTGACCGTGCACTGGCTGCACCGCGGCGCGGCCCCGGCCGGGAGCGGCGGTCCGCTGGCCGCGGCGGTGCGCGCCGCGGTGTTTCCGGAGGGCTCGGTCCTCGCGTGGCTCGCGGGGGAGGCGGGCGCGGTGCGTACGCTGCGGCGCCATCTCGTCGAGGAGCGCGGGCTCGGCAAGCGCGCGGTCCACTTCGCCGGCTACTGGCGGCTCGCCCTGACCCAGGACGACGCCCCGACGGAAGCGGACCTGGCGGAGGCGCGTGAACGTCTCGCGGACGCGCGGGCGGCCGGAGCGTCGGAGGAAGGGGCGGCGACGGAAGGGGCGGCGGACCGGGCGCGGACGTAGCACGCCCGGCCCGGCGGCCCCGGCGCGGTACGCGTCAGATCAGGGCGGCGGCTTCCCGCACCGGGAGGCCGGCGCCCTCGGCGTGGGCGCGGGCGTACGTCCGCTCGTCCAGCACCGCGCGCACCGCGGCCTCGGCCCGCGCCAGGGTCTCCGTGTCGGACGCGGACGGGAAAGGCCCCAGCGCGAGGCCCTCCGGCAGCGCGGTGTGGTGCTCGTACGCGCCCAGCAGCCGCGCCGCGTCCTCGGCGGCCCCCAGATGTGCCTTGGCCCACGCCGCACAGAGGAATTGACGGACGATCAGGTGCGGGGCCACCAGGTAGGCCAGGCTGTCGAGCCGCAGTACGGCCTGGACCGCCCGGTCCCGCGCCCGTGAATACTCCCCGTCCAGACAGTCCAGCCAGCCGTGCGTGCCCGCGGCCATCCCGCCGAAGAGCACCTGCCCGGAGAAGGCGGCCGACTGTTCCAGCGCGCGCAGTTGCGCCCGCGCGAGTTCCGTACGTCCGGTGCGTCCGTAGCGCCTGGCCAGCAGCAGCCGGGCCGTGCCGACGCTCTGGACGATGCCCTCCCCCGCTTCCTCCACCGCCTCGCGCAGCAGCCGCTCCGCGTCCTCCTCGGCGGCCGCGTCCCCGGCGGACTCCAGCCGTACGGACGCCAGCCTGGCCTTGAAGAGCGGCACTTGCCCGGGTGCGCCGATCCGCGCGCAGCTCTCCATGGCCCGTTCGAAGTCGGCGGCGGCCTCCTCGTACCGCCCCTGGCGCTGATACGTCTCTCCGCGCGCCGACAGCGCCTCGGCGATGGCGACGAGATCGCCCGCCCGCTCGAACAGGGCCAGTGCCTCGTCCGTGTCCAGCTCCGACCGAGCCGGTCCGCCGGGACGGTCGTTGAGCAGTTTCGCCCGCAGCATCAGCGCCACACCGAGATTCCAGCCGTCCGCCTGCTCACGGGAGGCCCGCGCCATCGCGTCCAGCATCTCCCCCAGCCCCGCGAACTCACCGGTCATCAGCCGGGCAGAGAACCACATGGTGCCCGGCTGCCGGCAGGTCTGCGGCAGCCCGGGGCGGTAGGCCGCCACGATCGCGCGCAGCCGTGCCCGCGTCTCCGGCCGGTCCGGCGCCGCGCTGTCCTCCCCGGCGCTCCACAGCGACAGCAGCCGTACGCCGCGCCGCGCCTCCCACACCTGCTCCTCCGGCCAGGGCGGCGCGAGCGCCGTACAGGGCTCGGCCAGCGGCACGGCGGGCCGTACGGGCGCCCGGAAGGGATCGGGGCCGAGCGCGGCGGCCGCGGTGGACCAGGCGAGGGCATCGCTGCGGTGGTTGCGCAGTTGCCAGAACCAGCTCATCGAGAGCGCGAGGCAGAGCGCCTCCTGCTCCTCCTGGTGGCCGACGGCCGTGCGCAGCGCGGTGCGTACGTTGTCGTGCTCCCGCTCGAACTGTTCCAGCCGGCGGGCCTGGTGCGGTCCGCGCAGCTCCGGGTCGCCGGTGCGGACCAGCTCCCGGTAGGCGGCGAGATGCCGCAGCTCGGCCGCCACCCGCTCCCCGGACGCGTCCAGCCGCTCGGCGGCGTACTCACCGACGGTCTCCAGCAGCCGGTAGCGCATCCCGTCCGCCCGCTCGGGGGCCGCGACCACCAGCGACTTGTCGACCAGGGACGCGAGGAGCCCGAGGGTGTCCTCCTCGATGTCGTCCTCGGCGCAGACGAGTTCGGCCTCCGCGAGGGCGCAGCCGCCGGAGAAGACGGACAGCCGGCGCAGCACGGCCCGTTCGCCCTCCGTGAGCAGGTCCCACGACCAGTCCACGACGGCCCGCAGGGTCTGCTGTCTGGCCAGTACGGTCCTGCTGCCGCTGCCCGCGCCGAGCAGCCGGAACCGGTCGTCGAGCCGGTCCGCGATCTGGCGCGGCGCGAGGACCCGCAGCCGCGCGGCCGCCAGTTCGACGGCGAGCGGCAGACCGTCGAGCCTGCGGCAGATCTCGGCGCAGGCGAGCGGATCGTCGGCGGTACGGAATCCCGGGCGTGCGGCGGCGCCGCGTTCGGCGAGGAGCCGCAGCGTCACGTCCTGCGGCAGCGGCCCGACCTGCTGTACGGACTCCCCCGGCACGCCCAGCGGTTCGCGGCTGGTGGCCAGCACGCTCACCCCGGGGCAGTCGGCGAGGACGGTCTCGGCCAGTTCGGCGGCCGCGCCGATCACATGCTCGCAGTTGTCCAGGACGATCAGCATCCGCCGCTGCCCGCAGTGCTCGGCCAGCTGGGCGAGGGGATCGCGGGCCGCCGCCTCCCCGGCGTCCGGGCCACGGACCACCGTCTCGCGGGCGCCGAGCGCGGTGAGGACCGCTTCGGGCACGGTCGCCGCGTCGCGTACAGGCGCCAGCTCGGCCACCCAGACGCCGTCCGGCCATGCCGGGGCAACAGCCCGGGCGGCTTCCAGGGAGAGCCTGGTCTTGCCGGCACCGCCGGGGCCGGCCAGCGTGATCAGCCGTGCGGTCCGCAGCTCGCTGGCGAGGACGGCCAGCTCCGGTTCCCGGCCGACGAAGGAGGTGAGGCGGTCCCGGAGGTTGCCGAGGGTGGTCCGGCCGGAGGTGGTCCGGCCGGAGGTGGTCAGTCCTGCGGGGGTCCGGCCGGAGGTGGTCAGTCCTGCGGGGGTCCGGCCGGGGGCGGTCCGGCCCGGAGCGGGTGCGGCGGTCCCGTCCTCGGCGAGCAGTGCGGCGTGCAGCGCGCGCAGCTCACGGCCGGGCCCGGTGCCCAGGCGTTCGGCGAGCCGGGCGCGTACGTCCTCGTACGCCTGCAGCGCCTCGGCCGGCCTGCCGGCCGCTCGCAGGGCCCGGATCCGCAGCGTCTCCACGCGCTCGTCCAGCGGCAGTTCGGCGGCGAGGGCCGCGAGCCCGGCGAGGGCCTGTTCCGGCCGGCCGCGCTCCACGTCGGCGGCCAGCCGGGTCCGGCGGGCCTCGGTACGCCGCTGTTCCGCGCGTACGGATAGCGGATCGGCGTCCCGTCCCGGGAGATCCGCCAGCGCGGGCCCGTCCCAGAGCGCCAGGGCGTCGTCCAGCAGTGCGGCGGCCCGGTCGGCGTCGCCGCCATGGAGCGCGTCGTCGCCCGCCGCGGCGAGCCGCTCGAAGCGGAAGAGGTCGATGTCCTCGCGCCGGGCCGTCAGCCGGTAGCCGCCGGGCGCCGACGCCACGGCTTCACTGCCGAGGGCCCGCCGCACCCGTCCCACCAGGGCCTGGAGCGCCGCGATCTCGTCGGCGGGCGTGTCCTCGTCCTCGCCCCACACCTGGGCGATCAGCCGCCCGGTGTCCACCACCCCGCCCCCGGCCGCGGCGAGCGCGGCCAGCACCGCCCGCAACCGCGCCCCGCTGAGCGGCACCTCGGTCCCGTCAGGGCGAAACGCCCGGGTGGCGCCGAGTACGCGGTAGCGGTAGGTCACCCGGCCATTGTCCCCGGTGGCCCGGGATCAAGACGCCCCGGGCAGCGCCCGGGGCGTGTGTGCGAAGTCCCGCGACAGGGCAATCGTTGCCGGGAGCCGGGAGCCGGGAGCCGGGAGCAGCGCTAACAGGCCAGGACCGCCTGTACCGTCTTGCCCCTGCCGGGCCCGCCGAGCACGGCGAACCGCCGTGAGAGCTCGCGGACCATCGCGATTCCCCTGCCGCCCTCGGCCATCGCGTCCATCGGGCGCAGCCGCGGCTGTACGGGGCTGTTGTCGTGGACCTCGACGGTGACCCGCCCGTCCCGCACGCTCAGTTGGAGCCGGCAGCTGCTGCGTCCGTGGCGGGTGGCGTTGGTGACCAGTTCGGAGACGACGAGCGTCGCGTCGTCCACCCGGTCCGCCGAGACCGTCTCGCCGCAGCCGTGGCTGAGGTAGGCGGCCGTCAGATGCCGTGCCCAGCGGGCGGATGTCTCCGACTGCGGCAGAACGTACGTGGCGCGTGCGGCACGCCGCCGGGCATGTCCGTGCCCACGCATGGCGATCACTCCCTTCGTCAGGGACCGGGTGCCTGCCCCGAACGGGGAGACCCTCCGGGGCCCTTGCACCGCAGCCGGTCCGTCTTTTGCTGATTCCCGGCTTGCGTGATCGACAATCGTGTGCATTCGACGCGGACTTCCGGACTCCTGCGGCAGCGGGCGGAAGCCGCACGCCCGAGGGGGTCGCCTTATGCCGTCAGATGGGCGAGCGCGTGTCGCAGATGTGCTTCGACGACGCTCCGCATGAACGCGCGGTCCGGGAAGTCCCCTTCGCGAAGCCGCAACGGTCCCGCGACGAGCGAGAGATGCGTGGCGAGCCGGTAGAACCGCAGCCGGTTCTCATCGAGTCCGGCCCGGTGCAACACCGGATAGTCCTCGCCGAACCGGATGCGCAGAAAGACATGCTCCCACTCGACGTCGAAGTACATGAGTCCCTTGATGTCGATGAGCACCGGGTGGCCGTCCGGGTCGACGAGCACATGGTCGGGGCCCAGTTCGCCGTGGATGAGTCCGTACGCGTGGCGCGGCCGCACGGCGGCGGCCAGTTCGCGGGTGACCCGCCCCAACGGGCCCCGCGCGGCGGCCACTCGGCTGTCGCAGCGGGCGGCCTCGGCAAGGTCACGGAGCGCCCGGCCGAGAACGACCTGTTCGCAGGTCCGGTCCTCGCGCACCTCGTCCCCGGCGACGTGCGCGACCTTCCCGAAGGCCGGGCCCCGCTGTGCCTGCATCGCGGCGAGCATCTTGCTCACGCGTGTCATGACCGCCCGGGCACTGTCGCGGTCACGCTGGAGCAGCGCCTCCAGCGGGCCACCGCGGACGTCCCACGACTGCTCCGAGAAGCGGCAGCCACGCCGGCGGGGCGCCGGGGGCGTAACGTTTGACACATATATGCGATAGCAGCGCTACGCCCTCATTGGTAGCATCCTCGTATGAGCACGCGAACACGCATTCTGGAGGTGGCCGCCGATCTGCTGGCGAAGTCGCCCGACGGCGAGATTTCCACGCGGGCGGTCTGTGAGGCCGCTCAGGTCGGGGCACCGGTGCTCTACCGGCAGTTCGGCGACAAGGAAGGGCTCCTCTCCGCTGTCGTCGACCATGGCTTCGACACCTATCTGGCGACCAAGCGGGCGCGGGAGCTCAGCTCCGACCCGATCGAGGATCTGCGCAACGGCTGGGACACCCATGTCGAGTTCGCGGTGACGCATCCGAATCTGTACCGGCTGATGAACTCCCCCTCGATGCACAAGCCGCCCACCTCGGCCCTGGAGTCGCATCAGATCCTCACCCGCGACCTGGAACGGGCGGCGGCCCAGGGCAAGCTGCGGATCTCCCCCGATCTCGCCGCTCAGATGGTCATGTCGGCCAATGTCGGTGTGGCGCTGATGCTGGTCGCCCGTCCCGCCACCTTCACCGACCCCGATCTGTCGCGGCGGGTGCGGGACGCGGTGCATGCCTCGGTCTTCACTCCCGAGGCGATGTACGGCACGGCCCCGGCCGGCGATGCGGCCCCGGCCGCCGTTCCCACGGGGCCCGGCACCGAGACACCGGCGGCCGCGGCCCGCCTGGGGGCGCTGGTGCGGCAGTCGCCGCCGGCGGCCCTGACCACCGTCGAGGCCGCGCTGCTGACCGAGTGGCTGGAGAAGGTGTCGAACGCCCCCCAGGCCGCGGCCTCCGCCTAGGTCCTGTCCGGCGGATCCCCCACCTCCGGTACACACCGCGGGCCGTGTCCCCCACGTGGGGGACGCGGCCCGCGGGTCCTGGCCGGGCAGATCCCTCGCTGTCACGCGGCGTGCGGGGCCAGCAGGTCCGCGAGACCGATGCGGGTGAGAAACTCGCCGCGCACCCGGTCGGCCACATCGCTGACCTCTTCGGAGCCGTCGTTCGCCGGGTCGACATGGACGCGGAAGGGCCGCTCGCCGTGCGGTGCGTCGACGACCTTGACGATGGCGTCGGCGACCTGGCTGACATCGGCGTCGGCCGGGGCCAGGGCGGCCAGCCGCTGGGACACCTGGTCCATCAGACCCGCGTAGTGCTCCTCGTATGCCTTGACGATGTTCTCGTCGGCGGGGTGTCCGCCGGTGGCGAAGTGGTTGGTCCCCGAGGTGAAGGAACCGGGCACGACGATGGACGTCTCGATGTCGAAGCGGGCGAGCTCCGCCGCGTAACTCACCGCGAGGGCGTCCATGGCGGACTTGGCCGCGAAGTAGGGGGCGAGATAGGGCGGGGTGCCCCCCTTGGTGCTGGTGGAGCCGATCCACACCACCAGTCCGTGCCGCTGGGCACGCAGCTGCGGCAGGGCCGCCCGGTTGAGCCGCTGAGTGCCGAGGACATTGGTGTCATAGACGGCCGCGAGCTCTTCGGTAGTGAAGGCCTCGGTCGGGCCCGTCACCATGTGGCCGGCGTTGTGGATCAGGACATCGAGGGTCGGCCGCTCGCTGAGTATGGTCGCGACCGCGGCGTCGGCCGACTCCTGGGACAGCACGTCGAGTTCGACGGTCCGCAGATCCACGCCGTGCTCAGCGGCGTACGCGGCGGCCTCTTCGACCCTGGGGGCGTTACGGCCCGTGGTGTTGCGCATGCCCGCGTAGACGGTGTGGCCCGAGCGGGCCAGGGCGCGGGCCGCGAGGGCTCCGAAGCCGGATCCGGCACCTGTGATGACGATGGTCTTGCCCATGGCGGAACTCCTTCAAGAAAAAATGTGGGAACGAGAGGGTGGGGAAGCGGAAAACGGGTGGCGAGGGAGAAGACGGGAGGGGCCGGACCGCGGTCAGATGATGCCGCCGTTGGCGCGCAGGACCTGTCCGTTGATCCAGCGGGCGGGGCCTGCCAGGAAGGCGACGACCTCGGCGATGTCCTCCGGGGTGCCCAGGCGCTCCAGGGGCGGCTGGGCCGCCATCCGCGCGATGGTCTCCTCGTCCTTGCCGTCCAGGAACAGGGCGGTCGCGGTCGGTCCCGGCGCCACCGCGTTGACGGTGATGTCCCGTCCGCGCAGCTCACGGGCGAGGATCAGCGTTATCGCCTCGACGGCGCCCTTGCTGGCCGCGTACGCGGCATAGCCGGGGAGGGCCAGGGCCAGCACGGAGGTGGAGAAGTTGATGATCGCTCCACCGTCGCGGAGCCGGCGCGCCGCCTGCTGGTCGACGACGAAGGTGCCGCGGATGTTGGTGCGGTGCATCCGGTCGAGGGCGTCGAGATCGGTCTCGACCAGCGGCGCCAGGGTCATGGTGCCCGCGGCGTGCACGACCACGTCGACTCCGCCGTAGGTCTCCGTGGCGGTGTCGAAGACCGCGGCGACGGCCGCCTCGTCGGCTACGTCGGCCTTCGCCGCGATGGCCTGGCCGCCCGCGGTGGTGATCGCCTCGACCGCGGTGTCGGCCTCCGTCTTGTTCCCCGCGTAGACAACGACGACCGCGAAACCGTCCGCCGCCAGACGCTCGGCGCTCTGCCGGCCGATGCCCCGGGAGCCGCCCGTGACGATGGCGACGCGGCGGGCGGGGGTCGTGTTCTGCGTGGTGTTCTCCGTCATGGCCATGCTCCGTTCCGGTCTGGGTGCGCTCTCCGCATCCCGTTGGAACAACGCTAACACTCATTCGTTAGCGTCGCTACCCCAGGCTCGTAGCAACGCTCCACTTCCTCGGGTCCGTCGTCAGATCCTGAAAAGACCCCTACCCGGGACACTGAACAAATAGTGACAATCACCGCGACACGCGCGCTATTTGTTGTTCGCACCGGAACGGGTCGCGCCGGTTTCGCGCACAACTCTTGACGTGTACGAAACACGAGAGAAGCATCTCTCCTGCCGAGAGAGCGCTCTCCGGCTTCTTTCCCGCTATGACTGCCCGTCGTCCGATGACTCAGGAGACCTGCCCATGCACGCTCCTCCGCTCTCCTCACCGGCGTTCCGGAGATCCTCGCCCGCGCGCAGGCGGGGACTGGCCGCTTCCGTCGCGGCCACTCTGATCGCCTCGCTGTTACTCCTCATCCCCAGCACCACCGCTCAGGCCGCGCCCACCCTGCTCTCCCAGGGCAAGCCGGTAACCGCCTCCAGCCAGGAGAACGGCGGCACCCCCGCCACCGGCGCCGTCGACGGCGACAACGGCACCCGCTGGTCGAGCGCCGCCGCCGACCCGCAGTGGATTCAGGTGGACCTCGGCTCCACGCTCGCGGTCAGCCAGATCGTGCTGCGCTGGGAAGCCGCCTACGCCAAGGCGTACCGCATCGAGTTCTCCACCAACGGCACGAGCTGGACGAGCGCGTACTCCACCACCACGGGCCCGGGCGGCAACGAGACGCTCAATGTCTCGGGCAGCGCCCGCTACGTACGGGTGTACGGCACGGCCCGCGCCACCCAGTACGGCTACTCCCTCTGGGAGTTCCAGGTCTACGGCGGCACCTCGGGCGGCACCGGTGACCCGCTCCCGGGCGGTGGCGACCTCGGTCCCAACGTGGTGGTCTTCGACCCGTCGACCCCCAATATCCAGGGCAGGCTGGACCAGATCTTCCAGCAGCAGGAGTCGGCCCAGTTCGGCACCGGCCGCTACCAGCTGCTGTTCAAGCCCGGCACGTACAACAACATCAACGCCAACCTCGGCTTCTACACGTCGATCTCGGGCCTCGGCCTGTCGCCCGACGACACCACCTTCAACGGTGATGTGACCGTGGACGCCGGCTGGTTCAACGGCAACGCCACCCAGAACTTCTGGCGCTCCGCCGAGAACCTGGCGCTCAACCCGGTCAGCGGCACCAACCGCTGGGCCGTCGCGCAGGCCGCGCCGTTCCGCCGTATGCACGTCAAGGGCGGGCTCAACCTGGCCCCCAACGGGTACGGCTGGGCCAGTGGCGGCTACATCGCCGACAGCAAGATCGACGGCACCGTGGGACCGTACTCCCAGCAGCAGTGGTACACCCGCGACAGCTCCGTCGGCGGCTGGACCAATGGTGTCTGGAACATGACGTTCTCCGGGGTGGAGGGTGCGCCGGCGCAGAGCTTCCCGAACCCGCCGTACACCACGCTGAACAACACTCCGGTCTCCCGTGAGAAGCCGTTCCTCTACCTGGACGGCAACGCCTACAAGGTGTTCGTCCCCGCCAAGCGCACCAACGCGCGCGGCACCACGTGGGGCAACGGCGCGCCGCAGGGCCAGTCCCTGCCGCTCGACCAGTTCTACGTGGTCAAGCCGGGAGCGACCGCCGCGACGATCAACCAGGCGCTCGCCCAGGGGCTCAACCTCATCTTCACCCCGGGCATCTACCACGTCGACCAGTCGATCAACGTGAACCGCGCCAACACGGTCGTGCTGGGTCTGGGACTCGCGACGATCATCCCGGACAACGGGGTGACGGCCATGAAGGTCGCCGATGTCGACGGAGTGAAGCTCGCCGGCTTCCTCATCGACGCCGGTCCCGTGAACTCCCCGACCCTGCTGGAGGTCGGCCCCCAGGGCTCGGCCACGGACCACTCCGCGAACCCGACCACGGTCCAGGATGTCTTCATCAGGATCGGCGGCGCGGGCCCCGGCAAGGCGACCACCAGCATGGTGATCAACAGCGATGACACGATCATCGACCACACCTGGATCTGGCGTGCCGACCATGGCGCCGGCGTCGGCTGGGAGACCAACCGGGCCGACTACGGCCTCCGGGTCAACGGTGACGATGTGCTGGCGACCGGTCTCTTCGTCGAACACTTCAACAAGTACGACGTCGAGTGGGTCGGCGAGAACGGCCGGACGATCTTCTTCCAGAACGAGAAGGCGTACGACGCGCCGAACCAGGCGTCGATACAGAACGGCAACATCAAGGGGTACGCCGCCTACAAGGTCGCCGACTCCGTCAACAACCACGAGGGCTGGGGGATGGGCAGCTACTGCAACTACACCTCCGACTCGACGATCCAGCAGGACCATGGATTCCAGGCACCGGTCAAACCCGGTGTGAAGTTCCACGATCTGCTGGTCGTCTCCCTCGGCGGCATGGGCCAGTACAACCACGTCATCAACAGCACGGGGTCACCCACCTCGGGCACCTCGACCATCCCGTCGACGGTGACCTCGTTCCCCTAGAGCACATGAGCTCGTAAGGACCACGTGCGCTCTTAAGGAGCGCGTGAGCTGGTAAAGCGGTCCGCACACGCGGGGCCCGGCCTCTGATCGAGGGGCCGGGCCCCGTCCTGCGTGTGGGTGTGTCCTATGCCCCGTCAGCCGAACGGGCCGTCAGACCTTTGGGACGACGGCCACGGACCCCGGACGGCGCAATCTTCATACAATCGGCTCGGTGGCATCCCTAAAGATCCGGGGGCCTCACCGCAGGCCTGTGGCCCGTACGTTCCCCCGCCGGGCCCCGTCCCACCGCCGCTGAGGACGGCGTTTCTCCCCGCGTCCGAATGGCGACGTGATATGCCCGCGAACAGACTTGACGACATGTCGGGCAAGCGAAGCGCGGGGCTCCTTCTGTACCGGGTCACGGACACCGGTCCCGAAGTGCTTCTCGGGCACATGGGCGGGCCGTTCTGGTCGGGCCGCGACTCCGCTGCCTGGTCGATCCCCAAGGGCGAGTACGGCCCCGAGGAGCGGCCCGAGGCCGCCGCCCGCCGCGAATTCCAGGAGGAGCTGGGCCTGCCGCCGCCCGAGGGGCCGTGGACACCGCTCGGCGAGTCCCGTCAGCGGAGCGGCAAGTCGGTCACCGTCTGGGCCGTCGAGGGAGATCTCGACCCCGCCCTGGCCGTGCCCGGCACGTTCACCATGGAGTGGCCCCGGGGATCGGGCGTCCTGCGTGAGTTCCCGGAGCTGGACCGGGTCGCCTGGTTCGTCCTGGCGGACGCGGTGGAACCGCTGGTGACGGGACAGCGTGTGTTCCTCGACCGGCTGGACCAGTGCATACGGGCCGACCGCCGTCCCCCTCCGACCGGCCCGCAGGGCCGGTCCGGCAGCCAGGGCCTGTCTGACACATAGCGCCGTCCGCCCGAGGGGCGCGGCTCGCGCCCGCCGCGGAGCGTCTGATGTCCCGTCGGCTCCTGCCGTCGCACGGCGGAGTGCCTGCGTCGCACCGGGGCCGGGACAGACATGCAGGACAGACATGGCTGACTCCGAACGGCGCAGCGTGTGCGCGTGCCGGGCGCCGCGGGCCGGGCCGGATGTGTCAGACAGGCCCTAGCGGCCTCACCTTCCACGAAAAGGATCTTTCTCCGTGCAGACTCGCACCCATGTTGTCATCGCCGTTGGCACGGCACTGGTGGCCGCCGCGGCACTCCCCGCCATCGTGCTCCCCGCCCTGGCCGAGCCCTCTCACGTCCTGGAACCGCCCTACGCCGCGCCGTCCCCCGCACCCCCGGCCGGCGCGCCGCCCTACACCGCGCCCGCCCCCGCACCGCCCAGCCCCGCGCCGTCCGCCCGTCAGGGCGCGCCGGGCCCGCCCGCCGGGCAGAGGGCGGCCGGCCGCGGCGGTCCCGCCCAGAACTACGAGGTCAGCGCGGCGGACCTGCTGGCCAAGGCCAGCCGCTGCAACCAGATCTCGCAGGGCATGTACCGGCTGGACGAAGGCAGTCCGGGCACGGTCCCCGTCTGCGACGCGAACGGCGCCGTGTTCTGGCAGGCCGACATGGACATCGACTGCGACGGGCAGTCCACGTCGGGGTGCAACGGCGCCACGGACCGGACGTTCCAGACCACGACCGCCTACACACAGTCCGACGGGCAGCCGCTGAATTCGGAGGAGCTGCCGTACATCGTCGTGCCGAACGCGAGCTCGATCTGGAACTTCAGCTCGTCGGGCATCCGGGGCGGCTCCGTAGCGGCCGTCATCCACGGCGAGAAGGTGGAGTACGCCGTCGTCGGCGACACCGGCCCGCCCGGGATCATCGGGGAGGCGTCGTACGGCATGGCCCGCGCCCTGGGTATCCCGTCCGACCCCGATCGCGGCGGCGCCGGCGAGGGGGTGACGTACATCCTCTTCAAGGACTCCCAGATCTCCACCCTCGAAGACCGGGCCGCCACCGTCCAACAGGGCAAGGAACTGGCGAGGAGGTTCGTCGAGGAGAACTAGCGCGAAGAGCCCGAAGAGAAGGGCGGCGCGTTCCTCAGGAGACCGAGGGGTGGCGCGCGGCGGGGGCCCTGTACTGGGCCGGGCCCCGGCCGCCGCACACCACGTCCTGCTGGGTGCTGCTGAACAGATACCTTCTAGACAATGCTTTCGGAGATCTCCGACTGCTCGCGGGCGCTTCCGTACGCCTTCGGCGTGCTGTACGAGCCACGGGCGACGTACCACCACACCGTCGCCAGCACCAGCACGACGGCCAGCGCGATCACGGCGTAGTTCATCGAGTCGGCCGTGACCGGGTTCGACTGTGGCAGACAGAAGAGCACCGTGACCAGGGCCACCCACACCACGGCGATCCAGCCGATCGGCTTGCTCCAGCGGCCCAGCGTCCAGGGTCCTGCCTCGAAGCGGTTTCCGGCGCGCAGCTTCAGATAGATCGGGATGGCGTACGCGGGGGTGATGCCGATGACATTGATGGCCGTCACCGCGCCGTACGCGGTCGCGGAGTACAGGGACGGCACGGCGAGCAGGCACGCGACGATGACCGACAGCCAGACCGCGGGGACCGGGGTCTGGGTGCGGCTGCTGACGCGTCGCCACAGCGCGGAGCCCGGCAGGGCGTTGTCGCGGCTGAAGGCGAACACCATCCGGCTGGCCGCGGCGACTTCCGCGTTGCCGCAGAACAGCTGCGCCACGATCACGAGCAGCAGCAGCGCGGTGGCACCGCTCGTGCCGAGGGCGTCGATCAGGATCTGCGCGGGCGGCACGCCGGTGGCGCTGTTCTGGGCGCCCGCGTAGTCCTGGATGGCGAAGGTGAGGCCGGCCAGCAGGACGAAACCGGCGATCCAGGAGACCCAGATGGCCCGTACGATGCCGCGCGCGGCCGTGACGGAGGCGTTCGAGGTCTCCTCCGACAGGTGAGCGGAGGCGTCGTAGCCGCAGAAGGTGTACTGCGCCAGCAGCAGGCCGATGGCGGCCACATAGATCGGGTTGTCCCAGCCGGTGTCATTGACGAACTCGGTGAAGACGAACGAGGCCGACTGGTGGTGGTCGGGGATGATCGCGAGGGCGCCGACAATGACGGCGACACCCCCGAGATGCCACCACACGCTGATCGAGTTGAGCACACTGACCAGCCGGACGCCGAACAGGTTCAGCACGGCGTGCAGCAGCAGGATGCACATGAATATGACCATGGTCCAGCCGGGCGTGGGGGTGAACCCGAACTGGAGGTTCAGAAAGGCCCCGGTGAACAGCGCCGCGCCGTAGTCGATACCGGCGATGGCGCCCAGCAGCCCGAGCAGGTTGAGCCAGCCGGTGTACCAGCCCCATTTACGGCCGCCCAGCCGGTCGGCCATGTAGTAGAGGGCGCCCGAGGTGGGGTAGGCGCTGGTGACCTCGGCCAGCGCCATGCCGACGCAGAGCACGAACAGGCCGACGCCCGCCCAGCCCCAGAGCATCACCGAGGGGCCGCCCGCGCCCATTCCGAAGCCGTACAGGGTCATACAGCCGGACAGGATGGAGATGACGGAGAAGCTGATGGCGAAGTTGCCGAAGCCACCCATACGGCGGGCGAGGACCGGCTGATAGCCCAGTTCGCGCAGCCGTTGCTCTTCATCCCTCTGCGGTGTGGGGTCGGCCTTCGACCAGGCCGGTGGGGAGACGGACATGGAAGTACCTCCGATAAGGACATCAACAAGGGGGGACGTCAGTGGTGCGGTGGGACATGGTGCGGTGGGACGCGGTGCGGACGCGGCTCAGCCGGACGGCCCGTTCCGCGGATCACGGGCCGCGCCGAGACAGCGGCTTCGGGCGCGGAGGAACACCTCCTCGGCCTGAGCGGAGTCACCGGGGCTGCGGGTGCGGTACGCCCACGGCAGAGCGGCGTAGAACGGCCCCAGCGCTTCGAACACCCGGGCCGCTTCATCGAATTGGAGCCCGCCCCACAGGGCGTGCGCCAGATAGTTGAGGTCGAGCAGCGAGACCTCGTCCAGGGCCGCCCGGTCGAACCACAGATGCAGGGCGCGCAGGGCGTCCCGGGTCGCGTCCTCCGTGACCCAGTGGAGGTCGAGCGCCTTCTCGTGGCCGTTCTCACGGCGGTAGCGCTCCACCCTGACGAACAGCGGCAGGGCGTGCAGCGCGGAGCCCTCGGGCGCCGAAGAGGCCGCCCACTGAACGAAGTTGACCGCCTCGGACAGCGATCCGTCGGTCCGCCGCGCGTAGACGAACTGCAACATGCGGTGGTACGCCTCGCGGTTGCACGGATCGCGCTTGTCGGCCTCGGCCAGCAGGGCCCAGGGGCCGGGGAACAGCATCGGCCCCGGCGGAGCCAGCCGGTGTTCCTCCAGCCGCTGCCGGCCGTCGAGTTGGGAGAGAGCCAGCAGACACACCCAGGGCACGGGATCCGCCGGAGCGTGGCGCGCTGCGTCTCCGCAGGCCTCCCAGGCCCCCTGCCACAGCTCCTGGGTGCGTGGATGCCCCTCACGATGGGCTCGTAGGGCGCGCTCCACCAGGACCCGGGTGTGCATCACGGTCGCGGCGACGCTCCGGGGCTCTTCCGCCCGCCATGCCTGTACGGCGTCGGAACCGGCCGCCACGGTGGCCAGCACCTGGGTCCGCTGGGTCCAGCGCGCCCAATCGGGCGTCTCGTCAAGGAGGTTGCGCATCGAGACCCAGCGGCCGGTGCGCAGATCCTGGACCGCGGTGCGCAGGTCGTTGTCGTGGCCCGCCGGGTGGTAGACGGGGCGGAAATTCCCGCTCGCCATCAGCTCGGCTCCGTCCGCCCGGGTGGCGACAGGAGCGGGGAAACTAGCGCCTGTTGCGAAAGTCCCGCCTGGCTCGCGACGCCCGGCACGCACGCTCGCCGCGTTGTCGGAGTCGTCCAAGTACGTCCAGTACGAGGACGATCCTCCGCCTTGCGATCGCACGCGCCGGACGCCGCGAGCCCCGCCCTGCGGGCGGACGGCGCTACTTTCGCAACACGCCCTAGCACAGGGCCCCCGTCCCTGTCCCTGGCGGCCCAGGGACGCGGGCGTCTCGCGCACTCCCGCGGTCCGGGGTGTGCGCCCCGCGGGCCGTACATGACCGGGCACGGCCGAAGAGGCGCCCGGGTGGAAATGTGGTGGTCATGGATCCTCTGGAACGGTGGGGGGTGAAGCGGTCCGGCGTCGTCGTACGAAGACACGGACCTGTCGTGCCCGCAGGCAAGGGCGAACCGGTCGAGGACGCCCTGGCGCTGTTCGGCGATCAGTGTAGGGCTCGGAGTGTCGGCACTCGAACACTTTGCTGATCTTTCGCAACTCTCTGTTGATCAACGGGGGTTGGGCACCTCCCGGGCCCGCTTCAACGGGCCGGGTCCGGGCCGCCGGGACGGGCCGTGCCGCTTCCGGTCACGGACGGCCCAGAGCACCCTTGACGCCCGCTCTGACCTGCATCACGCTTTCGCACAGCGATCACGTACCCCCTCACGTACCTGCGACCGAAGCACGTACCTGCGACCGAAGAACGGGACATGCCGCCAGCCCAGCACGCGCACAGCGCCTCCGGAGGCTCAGCCGCCCGGCCGGTACTCGCCATCGATCAGGGCACCTCGTCCACCAAAGCACTGGTCATCTGCCCCGAACGCGGGGTGATCGGCACGGGATCCGCCCCGGCGCCTCCCCGGTACGGCTCCGGCGGACTCGTGGAGGTCGATCCGGCCGTCCTGCTGTCCTCCGTGCTCGACGCCGGACGCCAGGCCCTCGCCGACGCGGCGGAACCGGTCGCGGCCGTCGGACTGGCCAACCAGGGCGAGACCGTGCTCGCCTGGGATCCGGACACCGGCGCACCGCTCACCGACGCGATCGTCTGGCAGGACCGGCGCGCCGAGTCGATCTGCGCCGAACTCGCCCCGTACCAAGAGCAGTTGACGCAGATGACCGGGCTGCCCCTCGACCCGTACTTCGCCGCGCCCAAGATGGCCTGGATCCGGCGCCGGCTGACCCGCGAGGGCGCCGTCACGACCAGCGACTCCTGGCTGATCCACCAGTTGACCGGCGCGTTCGTCACGGACGCCGCGACCGCGGGACGTACCCAGCTGCTCGACCTCGACCGGGTCGACTGGTCACCCGCGGCCCTGGACCTCTTCGGGCTGTCCGACGAGGCACTGCCCCGTATCGTCGACGCCGCAGGACCGGTCGGCACCACCACCGCCTTCGGCGACGAGATCCCGCTGACCGGGCTGCTCGTCGACCAGCAGGCCGCACTGCTCGCGCAGAACGTGACCGAACCGGGCACCGCCAAGTGCACCTACGGCACTGGCGCGTTCCTCCTGGCGCAGACCGGCGACCGGCCGCGCCGGGGGACGACGGGCCTGGTCAGCTGTGTCGCCTGGCGGCTCGGCGGACGTACCAGCTACTGCCTCGACGGACAGGTCTACACGGCCGCTTCCGCCGTGCGCTGGCTCACCGATCTCGGGGTGATCTCCGGGGCCGCCGATCTCGATCCGGTCGGCTCGTCCGTACCCGACAGCGGCGGGGTCACGTTCGTACCGGCGCTCGCCGGACTCGCCGCGCCGTGGTGGCGCGGCGACCTGCGCGGCTCGGTGACCGGTCTCGGGCTGGACACCGGCGCCGGGCATCTGGTGCGCGCGCTGTGCGAGGGCATCGCCGCCCAGGTCGTGGAGCTGGCCGACGCGGTGGCCGCCGATCTCGGTACGCCGCTGACGAGCCTGCGGGTCGACGGGGGTCTCACCCGGTCCGCGCTGCTGATGCAGACCCAGGCCGATCTGCTGCAACGCCCGGTGGAAGTCTCGGCGTTGCCCGATGTCACGGCGCTGGGGGTGGGCGCCCTCGCGCGGCTGGGACTCGATCCCGAGCTGACGCTGCGGCAGGTGATCCCGGAGTGGAAGCCCGCCGCGGTCTATGAACCGCGGATCGGCGCGGCCGAGGCGGCCGACCGTCTCGGCGTCTTCCGCTCGGCGGTGGCCGCGCTGCTCGACCGTACTCCCCCGCCCGCCGATCCACGCTGAGCCTGGAGCACGATGACTGTCACGACCGCGGGAGATCTGCCGGACGAGGTGTACGACGTCGTCGTCATCGGCGCGGGGGTGGTCGGTACGGCCATCGCCCGCGAACTGACCCGGTATCCGCTGCGTATCGCGGTGGCCGAGGCGTCGGACGATGTCGGCGACGGTACGTCGAAGGCCAACACGGCGATTCTGCACACCGGTTTCGACGCCGTGCCGGGGTCGCTGGAGTCCCGGCTCGTGCGCGAGGGACAGCGGCGGCTGGCCGACTACGCCGAGGAGACCGGTATCCCGGTCGAGCCGCTCGGCGCGCTGCTCGTGGCCTGGGACGACCAGCAACTGGCCGCGCTGCCCAAGCTGGTGGAGAAGGCCGAGCGCAATGGCTACCACGAGACGCGGATCATCGGCGCGGACGAGCTGTACTCCCGCGAGCCGCGCCTCGGTCCCGGCGCGCTCGGCGCGCTCGAGGTGCCCGGCGAGAGCGTCATCTGCCCATGGACGACGACGCTCGCCTACGCCACACAGGCCGTCAGGGGCGGCGCCGATCTGCATCTCAACTGCCGGGTGGAGAAGGCCGTGAGCGGCTCTCCCCATCACCTCACCACCGTACGTGGACCGTTGCGCACGCACACGCTCATCAACGCCGCCGGTCTGTACGCCGACGAGATCGACCGGTGGCTCGGCCACGCCGACTTCACCGTGACGCCCCGGCGCGGTCAGCTCATGGTCTTCGACAAGCTCGCCCGCGAGCTGGTCCGGCACATTCTGCTGCCGGTGCCCACCGCGGTCGGCAAGGGGGTGCTGGTGGCACCGACGGTGTACGGCAATGTGATGCTCGGCCCGACCGCCGAGGACCTGGACGACAGAACGGCCACCGGCTCCTCCGCGCGGGGGCTGGCCTTCCTTCGGGAAAAGGGCCGACGGATCATGCCGGAGCTGCTCGACGAGGAGGTCACCGCCGTCTACGCCGGGCTGCGCGCCGCCACCGAGGACGACGACTACCGGATTCGCGCTCATACCGGCCAGCGGTACGTCACGGTGGGCGGCATCCGCTCGACGGGGCTGACCGCGTCGATGGCCATCGCCGCCCATGTCGTGGAGCTGCTGGCCGACGCGGGCCAGGAGCTGGGGGCGCCGGGTGACCTCGAACCCGTACGGATGCCGAACCTCGGCGAGGCGTTCCCGCGCCCCTACGAACGCGCCGATCTGATCGCCGCCGACCCGGAGTACGGCAGGATCGTCTGCCATTGTGAACGGGTCTCCCGAGGGGAGATCCGCGATGCCCTCGCCAGTACCGTGCCGCCCGCCTCACTCGAAGGACTGCGGCGGCGTACCCGCGCGCGGGGCGGCCGGTGCCAGGGCTTCTACTGCGGCCCCGCCGTGCGCGCCCTGTTCGCGCCCGACGGCGGCGACCCACCCCTGCGGCCGGAGGTCGGACCATGAGCGCGACGACGAACCGGGACGGACTGTCCGTCCCGGATCCCGACCGGCGCGAGCGTACGGTCGATGTGCTGGTGATCGGCGCGGGCCCGGCCGGTCTGGCGGCGGCCGCCCGGCTGGCCGCCGCGGGCGCGGGGACGGTCGAGGTCGTCGAGCGCGAGGAGCAGGCCGGGGGCATTCCACGCCACTGCTACCACTCCGGTTTCGGGCTGCGTGACCTGCGGCGCCCCATGAGCGGCCCGGCGTACGCCCGGCACTGGTGCGATCTGGCGACCGGAGCGGGCGCGGCCGTGCGCACCGGTGTCTCCGTCACCGGCTGGGCGGACCCGCCCACCCGTGGCCCCGGCCGTCCCGGGGCGTGGGGGGCCGCTGCGCGGGGCCCGTTCGCACCGGGACACCCGGGGCCGGGTGTCCCGGGCCCGCTCGCCGTGGACACCACGAGCCCGGACGGGCTGGAACGCCTCACGGCCGGGGCGGTCGTGCTCGCCACCGGCGCCCGCGAACGCCCGCGCGCCGCACGGCTGGTGCCGGGAACCCGGCCGGCCGGGGTGTTCACCACCGGCGAGCTGCAGCAGGCCGTCCATCTGCACCATCAGCGGGTCGGCCTGCGGGCCGTCGTGGTCGGCGCGGAACCCGTCAGCTACTCCGCGGCACGCACCCTGCGCGGCGCGGGCGTCGAGGTCGTCGCGATGGTCACCGACCAGCCGCGCCACCAGTCGTCCTGGGCATCGGGGGCCGGCGCCCGGCTGCGGCATCGGATCCCGCTGCTCACCGGGACGACCGTGACCGGACTGCTCGGCCGTGGCCGGCTCTCCGGTGTCGCGCTCCGCCGCGGCGACGGCAGGACGACGACCCTCCCCTGCGACACGGTCGTGTTCACCGGTGACTGGATCCCCGACCACGAACTGGTCAGGCTGGGCGGAATCGCCCTCGACCGGGGCACCCGGGGCCCGGCGGTCGACACCGCGTTCCGTACGGCCGCGACCGGGGTCTTCGCGGTCGGCAACCTGCTGCACGCCGTCGAGCCCGCGGGCACCGCCGCCAGGGAGGGCCGGCTCGTCGCGGGGCCGGTGCTGCGCTATCTGGCGGACGGGGGGTGGCCGGGCGGCCAGGTACCGGTAGAGGTCGACGCGCCCCTGCGATGGGTCGCGCCGAACCGCATCGACCCGCGCGGCCCGCGCCCACCCCTGGGCCGGTTCACGCTGCGTACGGCACGCCCGGCCGGCCGGTCATCGGTCCTGGTCGTCAGCCAGGACGGACGGCTACTGCACCGGCAGCCACTACGCCGCGGAGCCGTACCGAACCGACCGCTGTACGCCGCAGCCGACTGGATAGACCGGGCTGACCCCGGCGGAGGCCCGGTCGTGATCACCCTGTCGTAATCCTGGTAGGGCGTGATCCCGGTCGTGCCTGATCCTGTTCGTACGTGATCCTGTTCGTACGTGATCCTGTTCGTACGTGATCCTGGCCGTGCGTGATCCTGGCCGTGCGTGATCCTGGCCGCGATCACCGCCGGCTGAACGAAGGCGGCCCCACCGGCGGAGGGGGGTGTGCCGGTGGGGCCGGGGAGCTCGGGCGGCTGAGGGGAAGGCCGCGAGCTCGGGTCGAAGGTGCGCCTTCCCCCGTCCCCGCGACCTATGCGACCTGTCGCGCTACTTCTTGGTCGCGGGCACGAACAGCTTGATGTCCGTCAGGCTCGCGCTCCCCTCGTACACATTGGTGTACAGGTCTCCGATCACGAAGGAGTCCGGGTACGCGGAGCCCGCCGGCCACTGGTCGGGCCAGGTCGAGCTGCCGTTGTTGTCGTTCTGTACGAGGGTGTTGTTGAAGCGGCCGTCGTACTCGCCCGGCTTGACGTTGTAGTGCCAGATCGGCTGGTTGTTGACGACGAAGTTCCGGTGGAAGCGCAGCGTCTTCTGGCCGGCGCGGGCGAAGTTGCCGCTGGCCTCCAGCGTGTAGCCGGTGGCATCGCGCTCGATGGCGAAGACGTAGTCCTGGTTCGGCATCAGCTCCGGTTGCAGCTCCGCCGCCGAGGACAGCTGCTGCTCGGCGACCCCGCCGGAGCAACTGGTCATGAACCACTGGGAGTTGCCCGCCAGGCCGCCCTTGCCCGGCGTCCAGTTCGGCAGTCCGCTGATCCACATGTTGACGGTGTTGAAGCTGCTGTCCTTGTAGTCGTAGTACGTGTTGCCGTTGGAGTTGCAGACCCGGCCGCCCGTACCGGTGCCGACCCGGTCGGGGTGCTGGGCGAAGGAGTCCATCAGCACCTTGCGGCGGTAGTGCCAGAAGTGGTTGTTGCGCGGGGCGGGGTTCGCGAAGTCGACGATCGACAGGTAGTGGAAGCCGTTGTAGCCGTAGTTGCCCTCGCGTACGTCCTGCCATTCGCAGTACGGCGCCGCCGCGTCACCCTCCCATCCCGGGCTGTTGGAGCCCTCGCCCCACGGGTGCTGCGTCTTGCAGCCGTCCTTGCTGTAGCCGTTGGTCCGGTTGTCGTAGTCGATCGTGCCGTTGCGCTTGCCGCCGAAGTCGATGGTCTTGAGGCGGTATTCGATGCGGTACTGGTCGGGGAGCTGCCCGGTGGGGCGGAAGATGGCGCCGCCGGTGTGGTCGGGAACCTTCAGCTGGGCGACGGTCTTGCCGCCCGCCGTGCCATTGGTGATGGACGGCGGCTTCTCGATCTGGCCGTCCTTGTTCCAGTCGCGCGCGGACAGCGAGGCGGTGAGCCAGCCGCCGTCGCCGACCTTGAACTCTTTGCGGTAGGTGGCGAAGGAGTCGAACGCCGTGTCCCAGGCGCTCCCGTAGTCGTTGCGGTACCACTTCCCGTTGTCGTCCATGATCGTGTCGAACGGCTGGTTATACGTCTCCCGAGTCCAGGCGGCGTGGCCCGGGTCGAGCGTCCTGGAGAAGTCCTCGGAGTGCAGTAGCCGCCAGTCCGCCTTCGGGTTCTTGTCCTTCGCCGGCTGCCCGGCGCTCTGCCCGGCGGCCTCCGTGTCCGGGGCGGCGGACGCCGTGCCGAGGGTCAGCGGCAGGACGAGTGCGCCGCAGACGAGGCCCGCCAGCGCGTAGTGGTGATTTCTCCGCGGCCGCACATGGGTGCGGCCCGTGGGGGTGCGGTTCATCAGAAGATGCCCTTCGGGTCGTAGTACTTCTCCGCGTTCTCCTTGGTGACACGTGGTGAGGGGACGACCGTGTCCTTCTCGGTCTTCTTGCCGTCGAGGATGTCCACGGTCCTGTCCAGCCCGAGGCTGCCGATCACATCGGCGTCGTTCAGGCCGGTGACCAGGTAATTGGTTCCGTCGAGGATGGCCTTGAGCGCTTCGGCCTGCCCGTCGACGCCCGCCAGCACGATCTTGTCGTCGCGGCCCGCGTCCTTGATCGCGCGCTGGGCGCCCAGGCACATGGCGTCGTTCTCGCAGAAGACGGCGTCGATGTCGGCGTGGGAGGCGAGCAGGCTCTCCATCACGTTCAGTCCGCCGTCGGAGCTCCAGTTGCCGAAGTCGGGGGCCTCGACGAGCGTGATGCCGGGGGCGTTCTCCAGGGCCGCCTTCACCCCGTTCGTACGGGCCTGGCCGATGCTGTTGTCGGCGGGGCCGCCCTTGACCAGCGCGACCGTCCCGCCCTGGGGCAGCCGCTCCACCAGGTACTCGCCGTTCTGCTTGCCGATCGCCTCGTTGTCGGGGCCGATCCAGCTGCTGTACGTGCCCGTGCGGAACTTGCGGTCGACCAGCACCGCCGGCTTGCCGGCCGCCTTGAGGGAGTTGAGGACCGCGGGCGCGGACTCCAGCGGGCCGCCGGAGATGATCACGGCGTCGACGTCCTTGCTGAGCAGGTCCTCGACATTGGAGGCGAGCTTGGCGGCGTCGCCGCCCGCGTCCGTGCTGACGGTCTCGACGCCCTTCTCCTTCGCCCGTGCCTTGATGGCCCGGTCCATGCCGTTGAAGTAGGGCCCGCTGAGAGTGAAGTTGGCGATGCCGACGGTGTACGAGCCGTCTCCCGCACCTCCGCCACCGCTGCCGCCGTCGGAGGAGCAGCCGGCCAGGGCCGCGGCGAGGGCTCCGGTCACCAGCACACCGGATGCTCTTTTCATGATCATGACAACTTGACCTTTCCGGGGTTCGACGCGCCGATGGCCGTACGGAACCGGCCGGTGCGCTGGACGAGGATGACGGCGATGATGATCAGGCCCTTGAGCACCTGCTGCCAGAAGCTCTGTACGTCGTACAGGTTCAGCAGGTTGTTGATCAGGGCGAGTACGAGAACGCCGGCGAAGGTGGCCCGTACCGACCCCTTGCCGCCCGCCAGACTGGCCCCGCCGATCACACAGGCCGCGATGGCGTCGAGTTCGAAGGCGGTGCCGACACTGGGCTGGGCGATACCGACCCGGCTGGCGAGGATGACGCCCGCGAGACCCGCGCAGGCGCCGCTGATCGCATAGGCGAGCACGATATGGCGGCGGACCCCGATACCGGCCAGCCGCACGGTCTCCGCGCTGCCGCCGATCGCCACCAGCGACCGTCCCGCCGGGGTGCGGCTGAGGAAGATCCCGCCGGCCAGGAAGACCGCCAGCATGATCAGGGTGGAGACGGGCAGCGGGCCGAGCACCGCGGAGCCGAGTTCGAAGAAGCCTTCCTTCTCGGGCGCGACGGGGGTCTCGGAGTAGACGAAGGCCAGCCCCCGGATGGTGGTGAGCGCGGCCAGGGTCACCACGAACGGCGCCAGCTGGAAGCGGGCCACCAGCGCCCCGTTGACCAGGCCGAACCCCACCCCGGACGCCAGGCCGATCAGCATGGCGAGCGGCACGGGCAGCCCCGCGGACAGGCCGGCGGCCACGATGCCGGAGAAGGCGACCACCGAGCCGACGGAGAGGTCGATGCCGCCGGTGAGGATCACGGTGAGCATCCCGAAGGCCAGCAGACCCGTGGTGACCATCTGTTTGAGCAGATTGGTGATGTTGCCTTCGGTGAGGAAGGCATCCGTGGTCGATCCGGCGATCACTATGAAGGCGATGAGCAGCGCGGCGAGCCCGGCCTCCAGGGTGAGATCACGGCCGGCCACGGTCAGCCGGGGCAGCCGCCGGGCGGCGGGAGCGGTCTCGGCGGGACCGGTCGCGGCGGATCCGGGCTCAGTCGTTGCGGGCTCAGTGGTTCCGGGCTCAGTGGTCCCGGGCTCAGTGGTCCCGGCTTTGGTGAGCGGGTCGGTCATGCGGCGTGTCCGATCGCGTGGGCGAGGACGGTGTCCTCGGTCGTACGGTCCGAGGGGAGGTCGGCGGCGATCCGGCCCTCGTGCATCACCAGCACCCGGTCGGTGGCGCCCAGTACCTCGGTGAGGTCGGAGGAGATGAGCAGCACGGCCAGGCCGCCGCGGGCGAGTTCGTCGAGCATCCGGTAGATCTCGGCGCGGGTGGCCATGTCCACCCCCCGGGTGGGCTCGTCCAGGAGCAGCACGCGCGGTCCGGTGAGCAGCCACTTGGCGAGCACGGCCTTCTGCTGGTTGCCGCCGCTGAGGGCGCGTACGGGAAGCTTCGCCGCGTGCGCGGGGCGGATGTCCAACTGCTCGGCCATCGCGGTGACATCACGGCGGCGCCGGCCCGCGTCCAGCAGGGGGCCACGGGTGGTGGTACGGAGCGTGGTGAGGCCGATGTTCTCCGCGGTGGTCAGCCCGAGCACCAGTCCGGTGCGCTTGCGGTCCTCGGTGACCAGAGCGAGTCCGGCGGCGATGGCCTCGCGCGGGGTGCGGAAGCGCTCGGCGTCGCCGCCGGCCGTTCTGACGCTTCCCGAGCGCGCGGGCTCGGCGCCGAAGACACAGCGCGCCAGCTCGCTGCGGCCCGAGCCGACCAGTCCGAACAGGCCGGTGATCTCCCCGGCCCGCAGGGTGAAGGAGACGTCCCTGAACTCCCCGGGGCGGTCCAGCCCCTCGACGGTGAGCAGCGGCTCACCGGGGTCCTGGCGGCGGTCGGGGTAGAGCTGTCCCGGCCGCCTGCCCGCCATCAGCCGGATGAGTTCGTTCTCGTCGGTGCGCTCGGGCGTGGTCTCGGCGACCACCCGACCGTCCTTGATCACCACGATGGAGGTGGCCAGTTCCGTGACCTCGGCGAGGCGGTGCGAGACGTACACGATGAGCACCCCGCGCTCCTGGAGCCTGCGGATGAGCGCGAACAGCGCCTCCAGATCGCTCCCGGCGAGCACCGCAGAGGGCTCGTCGAGGACCAGGACCCTCGGCTCGCCGCCCTCGGTCACCAGCGCCTTGGCGATCTCGGCCATCTGCTGCCGGGCCACGGTGAGCCGGCCCGCCTTCGTCCGCGGGTCGATGGCGCCGTACCCGATGGATTCCAGCAGGTCGCGGGCGCGGGCATGGGCGGCCCGCCAGTCGATGAGGCCGCCGAACCGCCGTGGGAAGTGGCCCATGAGGAGGTTCTCGGTGACCGACAGCTCGGGTACGAGGGTCAGTTCCTGGTGGACGGTACGGATGCCATGGACATGGGCGTCGTGCGGGGAGCGCAGCTCGACGCGCTCACCGTCGATCCTCAGCTCCCCGGCGCTCATGTGCTCGGCGCCGGCCAGGATCTTGATCAGCGTGGACTTGCCCGCCCCGTTGGCGCCGACCACGGCGAGCACCTCTCCGGCCCGGCCGGTCAGATCCACGCCGTGCAGTACCTCGGTGGAGCCGTACGCCTTACGCACCCCGCGTATCTCCAGGGCCGTGCGGGCCGTGCGGTCGGTCCGGGTTGCGCTGCTCACCCGAACGCCTCCATCACCACGATGGTCTTCTGCCGGGTGAACTCCAGGGCCGTGTCGTGCAGGCCCTCGGCGGAACCGCCGGTGTCCTTCGGCCCGCCGAAAGGCAGGTTCTCGGCGCGCAGGGCGGTGGAGCCGTTGATGATCACACCGCCGACATCGAGGCGACCCGCGAGGGTGAAGGCGCGCTGGATGTCGCGGGTGAAGACGGCCGCCTGTAGCCCGTACGGGGACGCGTTGGCCATCCGTACGGCGTCCAGCGGATCGCTGAACCGGGCGACGGGCGCGACCGGGCCGAAGATCTCCTCGGCGAGCGCAGGGCTGTCCGCCGGTACGTCGACGAGGACGGCGGGGTCGCTGAAGGCGCCGCGCCGCGCTCCCCCGGCCGCCTTGCGCGCGCCGTCGGCGACCAGGGCGGCGACCGCCGCCTCCACGCGCTCGGCCGCCTCCTCGCTGATCAGCGGACCCACGTCGGTGCCGTCGGCCAGCTGGTCGCCGACGGTGAGCTTGGCGGCGCCCGCCAGCAGGGCGTCCACAAAGGCGTCGTGCACGCCGTCCTGGACGTACACCCGCTTCACCGCGCAGCAGATCTGGCCGTTGCCGCGCGCGAGCCGGCCGAGGACGACGGCGTTGGCGGCCTCCTCCACATCGGCGTCGTCGCAGACGATCAGCGCGTCGTTGCCGCCGAGTTCGAGGTGGACCTTCTTCAGGGTGTCGGCGGCGCGGCGGGCGATCTCGCGTCCGGCGAGGGTGCTGCCGGTGAGACTGACGGCGGCGGCGCCGGGGCGGGTGGCGAGCTCCTGGGAGATGTGCACGCCGCCGGTGAGCAACTGGTGGGCGCCGTCCGGGAGTCCGGCCCGCGCGACGAGTTCACCGATCCGCACCAGGGCGAGCGGGCAGCGCGCGGGCGGGTGGACCAGGACGGCGTTGCCCGCGGCGAGCGCGGCGGCGGCCTTGTGGGCGTACAGCTCGACCGGGTAGTTGAAGGGCACCAGCGCGGCGACCGGGCCCAGCGGCTCCCGGACGGTGACGGCGAGGTGGCGCTCCAGGCCCGGCACGGCGCCGAGCGGGATCTGCCGGCCGAACAGCCGGGTCGCCTCGCCGGCGAACCCGCGGAAGATCCGTACGGCGGCCTTGACCTCCTCGACCGTCTGGAAGAGGGGCTTGCCGTTCTCGGCCGCGAGCAGCCGGGCCAGGCCATCGCTCTCGGCCTCGATCACGTCGGCCACGCGTAACAGCAGGTGGGCGCGTTCATGGGCGGGCAGCGCGGCCATGGCGCGCTGCCCGTGTGCGGCGGCGGCGAGGGCGCCGGCTATGCGGTCGGAGGTGAAGTCCTCGACCTCACCGAGACGTTCGCCTGTTCCGGGGTTGTGGACGGACAGCGGTGCGGTACGGGTCGACATGCGTCGCTCTCCCTGTACTGGCCTTGGCAGAGGCGGTCAGCTCTGCGGAAAGTCGCTGCGATGCTGGCGCACCGTCCGCAATTCGTCAACACATCTAACAAAACCCCGGACCATGTGGCGCAAGGTCATCGGCCATGTATCGGGACGGGCAAGCGCGCCGGTGGACGGACGCGTGGGACGGGTGGGGCGTCTTCCCGCGAGGGTGAACGGTGAGTGACCACCTCCGGTCGCGCGGACGAGGGTCCGGCGACGGTTGGCCGTCGCGAGTGATCCCTGTGTGGTGATCGGTGTTGGCCGTTGGAACGTCGTTCACGCGCAGGCCACGCCCGGTGCCGACCATCGAAGTGCAGCCAGGGGGCCGTCCCCAGGCGCGCTCGCTGATGCGCTCGCACTCGGGAGACCGGACCATGACACGCATACGCTCCGCAGTCACCGCTGTCGATCGCCGTTCCTTCCTCACCGCGACCGGAGCGGTCGGCGTTTCGGCCGGAATCGGGCTGGTGCTCGGCGCGGGCGGCGGTTCCGGACAGGCCGCCGCCGCTCCCGGGAGGACCGCCGCGCCCGCGGCGCCGGGCCCCCGTACCTCGGCCTCCCCCACGCCCACCCGCGCCGTGCCCGCCCGTACGACGCTGGAGTCGGTCGCCGCGCCGCGCGACACCTCGGCGGCCTTCCGGCGGCTCGGTGACGGCCCCGGCTGGCGCAGGGTCGTACGGGAACGGCTCGCGGCCCCCCGGGTCGGGCGCGCCGACCGGCGTACCGTACTCAGCTCCTTCGTCCAGCTCACGGATCTGCATCTGGTGGATGTCCAGCACCCGGTGCGCACCGAGTATCTGCGCTCGCAGCAGCTCTCGGGGTGGCGTCCGCAGGAGGCCCTCACCGTGCCGGGCGCGGTGGCGCTGATCGAGCAGATCAACGCCCTGACGGCGGGGCCCGCGACCGGGGCTCCGCTCTCCTTCGCCGTGACGACCGGCGACAACACCGACAACAACTCCCGCGCGGAACTGGACTGGTTCCTCACCGTGATGAGCGGTGGCCGCATCACCCCCAACACCGGCGACCACCGGCAGTACGAGGGCGTGCAGAACTCCGGCGAGCGGCTGTTCTGGCACCCGGAGGACGCCCGCCGCGACACCGACAAGCAGCTCGGCTACCCCCGGATCGACGGATTCCTGGCCGCCGCGATCAGCTCCGTGAACAGCCCGGGGCTGCGGATCCCGTGGTACTCGACGGTCGGCAACCACGACAGCCTGGCCAGTGGCGCCCTCGCGGACCGGTCCGGATTCCTCGCGGAATTCGCCGTCGGGGCGCGGAAGTTGTACGGCGTCCCCGACGCCGAGGCCAAGAAGCTGCTGAAGATCCTGTCGAAGGGCAGCAGTCCCGCCGGCACCGAGCTGGTCGAGCTGCTGCGCCACTCGAAGCGCTCGATGCGCTCGATCACCCCCGACCCCGGCCGGGCGCCGTTCGGCCCGCGCGAGTATCTGACCGCGCACCTCGACCCGGCCCGTGCCGGAGCCGGTCCGGCCGGCCATGGCTACACGTCCGCCAATCTCGACAGCGACACGCTCTACTACACCTTCCCCATGGGGGAGAACATCACCGGCATCAGCCTCGACACCACCGACCGCGCCGGGCACTTCACCGGCTCGCTCGGCACGGCCCAGCTGAACTGGCTGAAGCGGACGCTCAAGGAACTCCGGGACGGATACGTCGTCGTCTTCAGCCACCACAACAGCTGGACGATGACCAACACCCACCCCGACCCGGCCCACCCCGGCGAGGCCCGGCACAACGGTGACGAGGTCGTCGCGCTGCTCGAGCAGCACCGCAATGTGCTGGCCTGGGTGAACGGGCACAGCCACCGCAACTCGATCCTCCCGCACGGCGGTTTCTGGGAAATCTCCACCGCTTCGCACATCGACTTCCCGCAGCTCGCCCGGGTCATCGAGATCACCGACAACGGGGACGGCACCCTGTCCCTGTTCACCACGCTGCTCGAGTCCGCCGCACCGCACCGCACCGATTTCCGGGATCTCTCGCAGACCGGTCTCGCCGCGCTCTACCGGGAGTTGTCGCACAACGCGCCGGGCTCCACCACCGCCCCGGCGGGCAAGTCGGCGGACCGCAACACCGAGTTGCTGCTGACCCGCTGACCCCGGCCGGCCGTCAGCCGGTGACCAGGCGCTGGAGCGCGGGAGCGTACAGGTCGGCCAGATGCTCCGGCGTGGCCGCCGCGCCGGCGCCCGCGCGGTGCAGGCTGAGGGTGGCGCCGAGCCCGAGGAGCTGGCCGGCGATCAGCTCTGCCCGCAAGGTGCGCTCCCGGCCGGGCAGCTGCGCGGCCAGTCGTTGGGTGACCTGCTCATGGAAACGTTCGCGCAGCAGGGTGCGTTCGTCGTCGTTGCCCAGGGAGAAGACGACGCGCAGCAGCGGATCCCCCTGCTGCTCGCGGCGGCTGCGCACCACGGTGAGCACCAGATGCCGGCCGAGGGTGTCGAGGGGCGCGGCGAAGAGCTGATCGGACGCGGGGCCGAAGTCGGCGACGGTGTTGAACAGCTCTTCCTTGGTACCGAAGTGCTTGACGATGAGCGAGGCGCTCACGCCCGCGTCGGCGGCGATGCCCCGCATGGTCACCTCGGCATAGGGGCGGAAGGCGAACGCGCGCCGCGCGGCGCGCAGGATCGCGTCGCGCCCCGTACCCGTGTCGGCGCCGGCCCCCGGGCCGGCGATCCCGTCAGTTGCCTGCCCGTTCATGCGCCCTCCTGGGCGAGCGACGTCGTCAGATCCCGCCCGACGGTACCGGTCTTCCGGGACCGCTGAGCCGGCAGACACAGCGTGACGGCCAGCGCGAGGAGCGCCGCGCCCGCCGCGATGAGGAAGACCAGCAGATAGGCGTGGAGGGTGGGCGCCGTACGTCCGCCGGCCTGGAAGGTGACCTGGGTGAGGACGGCGGCGACGGCCGCGCTGCAGAATGCCTGTCCGACCGACCGCATCAGGGTGTTGAGACCGTTGGCCGCGCCGGTCTCACTGACCGGCACCCCGCGCATCACCAGTGCCGGCAGCGCGGAGTAGGCGATGGCGGTGCCCGCGGCGACGATCGTGGCGCCGAGGATGATGGTCCAGAGCTGGTGGCTGGTGAAGAAGCGCACCACATAGCCGACGGCCAGGATGGCCGAGGCGAGCGCCAGGGCGGTCTTGGGTCCGTACGTGGCGGAGATCCTGGCGGACACCGGCGACAGCGCGACCATCGAGAGTCCGCCGGGCAGCAGGCACAGTCCGCTGACGACGATGGACGCACCGAGGCCGTAGCCGGTGCTCGTGGGTTCCTGCACCATCTGCGCGGTGGTCAGGGAGTTGGCGTAGAAGGCGAAGCCGATGAGCAGGGCGGCGATGTTCGTCAGCAGCACCGCGGGCCGCGCGGACACCCGCAGATCGACCATCGGGGTGGTGACGCGCAGCTCGTAGCGGCCCCAGACCAGTGCGATCACCACGGCGAGAACGAGAAGTCCGAGGGTACGCGCGGACGTCCAGCCCCAGTCGCCGCCCTGGGTGACCGCCAGCAGCAGACTGACCAGCGCCGCGGAGAGGCCGAGCGCACCGAGGACGTCAAAGCGGCCGCGGGTACGCAGCGGCGACTCGGGGACGCAGAGCAGGACGAGCACGATGTCGAGCAGACCGAGCCCGGCCGAGGCCCAGAACATGGTGTGCCAGTCGAAGTGCTCGACGACCAGCGCGGCGACGGGCAGCCCGACGGCCGCGCCGATGCCCAGCGTCGAGCTCATCAGCGCGATCGAGGGCAGCACGCGCTCGGGCGGCAGCTCGTCCCGCATGATGCTGATGCCCAGCGGTACGACGGCGAGCGCGGCGCCCTGGAGGGCGCGTCCGGCGATGAGCACGCCGATGTGGGAGCTGACGGCGCACAGCACGGAGCCGGCGACCAGCACCCCGAGCGAGGCGAAGAGCACCCTGCGTTTGCCGTACATGTCGCCGGCCCGCCCGAGCACGGGGGTGCAGATGGCTCCGGTGAGCAGCGTGATGGTGACAAGCCAGCTGGCGGCGGTGGGGGTGGCTCCGGTGAGGGCGGGGATATGCGGCAGGAGGGGGACGACGAGCGTCTGCATGACGGCCACGACGACACCGCAGAACGCCAGGACGGCGACGAGGAAACGGGGGTGCGGGGCCTCGGCGGGCTCGGATATCGCTCCGGACATGTCTCTCCGTACGGGGTGGGACGACAGGGGCGGGACGCCGACAGGGGTGGGACGCCGGGGTGCCGGCGGGGGCGGGACTGCGGGGGTGCACAAGCGTTCACCCCAGGGTAAACGCTTGTGCACCCCTGCGGGGCGCGGAGGGGGGCCGAACGTGGTCACCGCGCGCCTCCCCCGGCCCCCGGTGGCACTCCCGCCACCCTGCACACTGGTCTGGGCGGTTCCGGGTCCGGTCCCCGCCCGACGACCGCCGTGGGAGGCACGATGGCGCTGCAGATCAGCGCGACCAATCCGGAGCAGCCGGCCGTGCTGCTGGACCTGCCCTGGAACGCCCCGCTCGACCAGTGGCCCGAGGAGTGTCTCGTCGCGCTCCCGCGCGGTATCTCCCGCCATGTGGTGCGGTTCGCGTCCACCGGGTCCGAGGTGGTGGCGGTCAAGGAGATAGCCGAGCGGGCCGCGGTGCGCGAGTTCGGCCTGCTGCGCGATCTGCACCGTCTCGGCATTCCCGCCGTGGATCCGGTGGCGGTGGTGACCGGGCGCGTGGACGCGGACGGCGCGCCACTGGAGTCGGCGCTGATCACGCGTCACCTCAAGGGGTCCTTGCCGTACCGCTCGATGTTCGAGTCGACGATGCGCCCCAGCACCGTCAAGCGGCTCATGGACGCGCTGGCCGTGCTGCTGGTGCGGCTCCATCTCGCCGGTTTCGCGTGGGGCGACTGCTCGCTGTCCAACGCTCTCTTCCGGCGGGACGCCGGGGCGTACGCCGCCTACCTGGTGGACGCCGAGACGGGACAGATCCAGCAGAACCTGAGCCGCGGCCAGCGCGACTACGACATCGAGCTGGCCCGGGTGAACATCGCCGGGGAGCTGATGGACCTGGAGGCGTCGGGCGCGCTGCATCCGTCCGTCGACCCGGTGCCGTTCGGCGCGGCGATCGTCCAGCGGTACGAGGACCTCTGGCACGAGCTGACGCGCGAGTCGGTGTACCCGGTGGGCAAACGGCACTACATCGACCGGCGGATCCGCCGCCTGAACGATCTGGGCTTCGATGTGGCGGAGATGCAGATCGAGCGCTCCCCGGTGGGTGACACGGTCACGTTCCTGCCGAAGGTGGTGGACGCGGGCCACCACCAGCGCCAGCTGCTGCGGCTGACCGGTCTGGACGCCGAGGAGAACCAGGCGCGGCGCCTGCTCAACGACCTGGAGAGCTGGATGGCCGGCGAGGAGGACTACGCTCCCGGCGATCCGCTGGGGGCCAGGCCCGAGGTGCTGGCGCACCGCTGGGTCCGTGATGTGTTCCGGCCGACCGTGCGGGCCGTACCGCTGGAGCTGCGCGGCGAGATGGACGCGGCGGAGATCTACCACGAGGTGCTGGAGCACCGCTGGTATCTCTCGGAGAGCGCGGGGCGTGATGTCGGCCTGGAGGCGACGATCGAGGACTACATCGCGCGGGTCCTGCCGCGGACGGCGCGGGCGATGACCCCGCCGGCGACGGACTCGGCGGCCGGCCTGTCCCCCTGATCGGCCGGGGAGAGGCCGGGCGCGGCAGTCCGGTGGCCACCTGGACCGGTACGGCCCGTCACTGCAGGGCGCGTACCGCCGCCGCGAAGACCGACGGCATCCGGGCCGCCGCCGGGACGATCAGGCGGGCTCCCGCCGCGTGGCCACTGACCCGCAGCAGCCCTTCCGTCAGGAGCCGGTGGCGCCGGGACAGCGCGCGCCACAGGCCCTCGTAGTCCTGCGGACGGCCGGCGCGCAGGCACCGTACGGCCGCCTCCGCCGACGCCAGCGCCAGTGCGATGCCCTCGCCGGTGAGCGCGTCGACATAGCCCGCCGCGTCGCCCACGAGCAGCACCCGCCCCGCGCTGCGGCGCCGCACCCGCTGCCGCAGGGGCCCTGCGCCCCGCACGGCGTTCGCGGGCGGTCCTGCCAGCAGGGCGAGCAGCTCCGGGAAGCCGGCCAGATGGTCGTCGTAACCGCGCTTCGCCGTGCTCAGCACCGCCACCCCCACCAGGTCGTCGGCCACGGGCGTCACATACGCCTCGCCGGCCGACGACCAGTGCACCTCCACGAAGTCCGTCCACGGCTTCATGCGGTAGTGCCGCCGCTGGCCGTAACGCCGGGGCCGGCGGTCGGGCAGATCCAGGCCGAGCCGGTGCCGTACGGGCGAGTGCAGCCCGTCCGCGGCCACCAGCCAGCGCGCCCGCAGCCCTCCCGCCGTCACCGAGTCCGCGCTCTGCTCCACCTCGGTGACCCGGCCGGTCACGATCTTGACGCCGGTCTCGTCGGCGCGCCGCGCCAGGGCCGCGTGCAGTTCCGTACGCCGCACCCCGAGCCCAGGGCCGTCGTCGAACGGGGCCTCGGCGCGGTGCGGTCCGCGCACATAGCGGATACCGCGCAGCGCGTGGCCGCGCGGGAGGTCGAGGCCGAGGGCGGACAGCGCGCGTACGCCGCTGGGCATCACCCCCTCGCCGCAGGCCTTGTCCACCGGGGTGGTACGCGGTTCGATCACCACCGCTTCGAGGCCGGCCAGCGTCGCGTGGACCGCGGTGGCGAGACCGGCGGGCCCGCCGCCCACGACCAGCAGGTCGATCACGGGCGGGCGCCCACGGTGTCCGTCTCGTCGCCGCCCAGGGCGAACCCCGGGGCGAGCACGCGGTTCTCGCACCGTATCCGGACGGTCAGCAGCGCCGCGTTGAGCACGGTGAACGCGAGCGCGGTCAGCCAGGCGCCGTGTACGAGAGGCAGCGCGAGGCCCTCGGCCACCACCGCCACGTAGTTGGGGTGCCGCAGCAGCCGGTACGGACCGCCCGTCACCAGCGGAAGTCCGGGCACGACCAGCACCCGGGTGTTCCAGCGCGGGCCCAGCGTGCTGATGCACCACCAGCGCAGCGCCTGCGCGGCGACGACGACGCCGAACATCGTCCAGCCCAGCGCCGGGTCGAAGGGCCAGCCGGCCGCCCAGACCTCCGCGAGGCAGCCCAGGAGCAGCCCGGTGTGCAGGACGACCATCGCCGGATAATGCCCCTGCCCGCGCTCGACGGCGCCGCGCTCCAGGCTCCAGCGCGCATTGCGGCGGGCGACGACCAGTTCGGCGACGCGCTCCGCACCGACGGCCAGCACCAGCACGGTGTACCAGATCATGTCTCCCCGTCCCTCCCTACCAGCGGACCAGCACGAGCTCGGAGCAGAAGCCGGGCCCCATGGCGAGCAGCAGTCCCGCGGTACCGGCCGGTGGCCGGCGCTCGGCCAGGGTGTCACGCAGGACGTGCAGGACGGAGGAGGACGACAGGTTCCCCACGGCGGCCAGCGACCGCCAGGTGACATCGAGGGCTCCGTCGGGCAGTTCGAGGACCTCCTCGACGGCTTCGAGGACCTTCGGCCCGCCGGGATGGCACACCCACGCGGTGATGTCCTCGCGGGTGAGGCCGTGATCGGCGAGAAATCCGTCGACGTCCGCGCCGAGGTTCTTGCGTACGACGTCCGGAACGCTCGCGTCCAGGACGATCCGGAAGCCGGATCCGGTGATGTCCCACCCCATCACCTGCTCGGTGTCCGGGTAGAGATGGCTGCGGGTGTCGATGACGACGGGTCCGTCAGCCCCGCGCCGGGCGCCGCAGGCGACCACGGCCCCCGCGCCGTCACCGAAGAGCGCGGTGGCGACGAGATTCGCCGCGGAGACGTCGTCGCGCTGGAAGGTGAGCGAGCACAGCTCGACCGAGAGAAGGACGGCCACGTCGTCGGGCCGTCCCAGCAGATAGTCGTGCATCCGGGCGATTCCCGCCGCTCCCGCGACACAGCCCAGACCGAAGATCGGCAGTCTCTTCACGTCGGGTCGCAGGCCGAGCCGTCCCACCAGGCGCGCGTCCACGGACGGTGCGGCGATGCCGGTCACCGAGGTGAACATCAGCAGATCGACATCGCGCGGGGAGAGGCCCGCCATGTCCAGCGCTGCACCGACGGTCTCGGCGCCGAGCGGTACGGCCGCGGCGATGAAGGCGTCGTTGACCGCGCCGAAGTCCTTGAGCTCGCCGTACTGGTCGAGCGGCAGGGCCGTGTGACGCGTGGTCACCCGCGCGCCGCGGTGCAGCCGGTCGAGGACCCGTCGGTCGGCCCCCTCGGGCAGACACGTCCTGGCGACCATGTCCGTGATGTCCTGTTGGGGGTACTGATACGGAGCCAGGGCTCCGTGGACGGCTGCGATACGTGTCATCTGCGGTCCGAGGTCGGGGGCGATTGACGTGCAATTCCTGCCCCCGCACCACCCGGCCACACACGAAGTCGCCTGTACGGCCCCGCACCGGCCGCTGTAGCGCGCCGCCGCGCCGCCCTGTTCGTCACCCGGACGGGCGCGGCCGCGACACACCGGGCCGGTGCCGGGCCGCCGCCTACGATGGCCGCGTGGACGCGATCGAACGGGCAGGGACCACGGGCCGGGCGCCCGGAGGACGGCTGCGCCGGGTCGCCGCCCTGTTCGGGGCGTGTCACCCGGTCCCGACGGTCGCGGTGACGCTGCTGGTCGCCGGTCTCGCGGTGGCCGCCGGGCAGGACGGCTCCGGCTGTGTGCTGGCGACCGCCGCCGTACTGACGGGGCAGTTGTCGGTCGGCTGGAGCAACGACGCCGTCGACGCGGCGCGCGACGCCGCGGCCGGACGCGACGCCAAGCCCGTGGTGGGCGGGGCCGTGGACGCCAGGGCGGTGGGGATGGCCGCCGTGGTCGCGCTGGCCCTGTGCGTGCCGCTGTCCCTCGCGTACGGGATGCTCGCCGGCGCGGTCCATCTGGTGGGCGTGGCCGCGGCGTGGACGTACAACTTCTGGCTCAAGGCGACGGTGCTGTCCTGGCTGCCGTACGCGATCGGGTTCGCGTCCCTGCCCGCCTTCGTCACGCTCGGCCTGCCGGGGCAGCCCCGGCCCGCCTGGTGGATCGTCACCGCCGCGGCGCTGGTGGGGGTCGGCGCGCATCTGGGCAATGTGCTGCCGGACATCGCGTCCGATCTGGCCGCGGGGGTACGGGGCGGCCCGCAGCGGCTGGGACCGGCCGCGGTGCGGCTGCTGCTGCCCGTCCCGCTGGTGGGGGCGACGGTCCTGCTCGTGCTCGGCCGGCCGAGCACGGCCGGCGCGGTCGTCGCCGCCGTGGCACTGGTCGCGGCGGTCGGCGGATCACTGATGGGCCGTCACCGCCCGAGGGTGCCGTTCCTGGCGGCGATCCTCGTCGCGGGCGCCGATGTCGCACTGCTGCTGTGGCAGGGCGCGGCGCTCGCCTGACCCCCTCGAACCGGTGACGTCGCGCACGACTGATCGGGGCAGGAGGGGGCACCCGGCGGCTACGGCACGGCCACCGCGGTCAGCGGTGGCCGGCCATCGAGCACCGGGAGTGGACAGATGTTGGGCTTCGCCGCAGCAGTACTCTTCGCCATCGCGTTCATCATCAACGCCACCGAGACATCGGTCGACGCCCTTTTCGCCCCGACCAGCCTGATGCTTCTCGGACTGGCCCTGCTGGCGCTCCATGTGGCAGGCATCGGGGCCGGCTGGGCGGCGCGGGGCCGTCGCCGCTGACCGGGCCTATGCCGGGTCGGCGGGGGCGAGCTGGGTGCGCAGGAAGTCGAGCGTGCGCTCCCACGCCTGCGCGGCGGATCGCGCGTGGTACGTCTCGGGGCGGCCGTCGTTGAAGAAGGCGTGGCCCGCCCCCGGGTAGAGATGGAACGTCGGGACGATGCCGGACCGGGACTCGATCGTGGACCTGAGTTCTTCGAGGGACTCCGGCGGCACGGTGTGGTCCTGCTCGCCGTAGTGGCCGAGGATCTCCGCCTTGAGCCGTGAGAAGTCGGGCACTCCGTCCCGGAGGACGCCGTAGAACGGGACAGCCGCGGAGACCCGCTGGTCCTTGGCCGCGAGGCCGAGGACGAATCCGCCGCCCATGCAGAAGCCGACGGCGCCGACCGTGTCGCCGTCCGTCTCGGGTCGCGCGAGGAGGTAGCCGACCGCGCCCGAGAGCAGGTCGACGCCCCGCTCGGTGGGCAGTTCGGCCATCATGCGCAGCGCCTCGTCGGAGTCATGGGCGACCTGACCGCCGTAGAGGTCCGGCGCGAGCGCGACAAAGCCCGCCCGCGCGAAGCGGTCGGTGATGTCCTTGATGTGGGCGGTCAGGCCCCACCATTCCTGGATGACGATGATGCCGGGGCCGTGTCCGGCGGGCGGTACGGCGAGATAGCCGTAGGCGGTGGTCCCGGCGCTCGGGAACGAGACGTTCTGCAGGGTGGGCTCGGTGGCCATGGGGTGCTCTCCCAGCTGGTGATCGGTGACATCGAGATCGTATGAAGGCGGAGCGCCCGGCGCCCGCGCGCCCCTCCGGGCACCGGTGTCAGCCACCCGCGCCGGTGAGAAAGACCCGGATGTCGTCGAGCTCCCCGGCGCCGATCGCGTGACCCAGCGCGGGATAGGTGCGTTCGGCCAGCTCCGCGCCCGACTGCTCACGCAGCCACGCGCCGGTACGTGTCACCAGGTCCGCCGGGATGACCGTGTCCGCGGCGTCGCGCCCCCAGAGGACCCGCACGCCGGTCAGCCGGCCCGGCTCCTCGGGCAGGCCGGCGTCCCAGGGCAGGGTGCCGGAGAGCAGGACCGCCGAGGCGAAGCGTTCCGGCTGCGCGAGCAGCAGACCGCCCGCCATCGCCATCCCGCCGGAGAAGCCGAGCAGGCTGACGGAGCTGTGGCGGGCGGCCACCGCGTCGAGCCAGCAGAAAAGCTGTCCCGAACTGGCCGCGAGGGAGGCGGCGACGGGCCGTCCGATCCCCCGGTTCTCGAACCACGCGTAGCCGCCGCCCTCCGCGATCGGAGCGCGGACGAAGGCGATGGTGGTCTCCTCGGGCAGATACGGGGTGATCTCGGAGAAGGACCGCTCGTCCGCGCCCCGGCCGTGCAGCGCCACGAGCAGCGGAGTGCCGTCGCGGCCGGCCTCCTCGCGCGACCAGTGGACGACCGGAGGGGTCTGTTCTGCGTGGGGCATGGCGGCGCTCTTCTCCCTTTGTACGGGTACGGGGCTGCGGCCGAGGGCCCGTGATGCGCTGCCGCCGCACCCAGCAGGAGCCTACGCCCCGTCATTGAATATTCAAGCATCGGCACTGGCCGCACGGCAGCGGCCGAGGGGCCGGACCCTCTCGATCATGTGCCTTCGCAAGGCGGCGAAGCCCGCCCGGGACGCCACCCGGCCGATCAGGGGTGCCCGCTCCTTCCGGCGCCGGGGCCGTCGCCCCCGTACGCCGGGACGGGGCCGGGGCACGTCACTTCACGACCGCAACACAACCCCCCGATCGAGTGAACGCCCCCTCCCGGGTGGTTCGAACGCAGCATGACGAACGACTGCGCCCGGCCCGCACGGGCTGCCGCACCTTCTCGAAACTCTGTCCGACGATTCGCCCGGCGCAGCCCGTTACACGCCCTTGATCAGGTCCGTTGTCCGGGCGTCCCTACACGTCGTCGTCAGCTCAGGAGGACTCATGTATCCCGTTCCCACTCCCCTTGGCGGCATCGGCGGACATCGCGCGTTCGAGTGCGACCGCACGGCGCTCACGGTGAACGTACGCCGGGTTGACGCCGAAGGCGGGGTCGCGGCATGAAGCTGTTCCGTTTCGGCCGGAAGCCGTACGTCCAGAACTCGCCGCCCGAGCAACTGCTCTTCGGCGGCCGGCTGAAGGGCTCCTGGGGCTGGACCGTCCATGAGGGCGCGCGCCTCAAGGCGTCGTTCTGGGCGATCCTGCGGCAGATCCCCAGCCTCATCGGCCATACGGTCTCGCTGGCCTGGCGCGCCGATCGCCTCGCGCTGACCGTCGTCGCCCTGGCACAGCTCGGCCAGGCCGCGGCGACCGTCTTCGGGCTGCTGGCCACCAACCGGGTCCTGGTCAGTCTCTTCACCGCGGGGCCCACCGCCGACCGCATCTCCGAGGCGCTGCCCTCCCTGCTCTGGGTCGGCGGCGCCGGCGCTCTGGCGGCCACACTGCGCGCCGTCTCCTTCGGTGCCACCGGCCGGCTGGAGCCGAAGGTCGAGCGGATCGCCGCGCTGACCATGCTCACCCCGGTGATCCGGGTGGAGATGGAACATCTGGAGCAGCCGGACTTCCACAAGATCCTCGACTCGGGGCAGCACGGCCAGACCGCCGCTCGCCGGCTGATCCAGCACGCCCTGGGCATCGTCGACTCCCTGATGGCGCTCATCGCGGTCAGCGGGGTGCTCGCCCTCCTGCATCCGGAAGTCGTTGCTTAATCATCGTGTCTCATTCCTCGTGGAACACGTACGAGTGATTTCACGAAGTCTGCTGCATCCAGGGCGTGTCGAATATCTAGCCTCCGGACCATGCACCTGATCAGCTTCTCCGCTGCGGGCTGGGAGTCCTGGGATGTGGACCAACAGCCGCTCATTCGCGAGCAGATGCCCGTACTCATCGACGACGACCTGATACTCGAGGACGCCCCCGGAGCGCCCCGCCCAGCGGCGTTCGTCAATCAGTGGCTGCGTGGGCTGCCGCTCAACGGGTCCCCGGCCGTGCGTACGTGGCGGAACAGTGCGGGCTGTCTCCGGGATTGGCTGACGTTCCTCCAAGCCCGCGGCGTCAGCCCCCTGGGCAGCCGTACGGAGCTGCGCGCCGCGTTGAGCATGTACGCCGAGTACCGACTGGGCAGCGAGTTGAAAGACCGCTGGGACCCCACCACGTGGAACCTCAGCATGGGCATTCTGTCCGGCTTCTACACGTGGGCCCGGGACGAGGGCGTCGCTGCCGATGTGCCGTTCAGCTACCGGGCGAGCCGCCGCATGGCGGACGGTGTTCTGGTCGAGGTGGAGCGGAACCTCGCGAAGCTGCGAACTCCGAGGCCGCACACGACGATCAAGTACCTGGAGCGGGATTTCGCGGAGCTGTTCGTGCAGGGCTTGGCAGGGCTCGGCCCGGATGGCGAGCCGGACCCGAGCTACCGCGGCCGGGAGGGGGCCCGCAACGCGGCGATGGGCGGCCTTGTGTTGTCCAGTGGTCTGCGTCGGCAGGAGTTCACACACCTGACGATCTACGAGGTGCCGCCACTCCCGTCCCGTCCGCGCAAACTGCCGGTGCTGTTTCCGTTGAGCCATGCGATCACCAAGGGGCAGAAGGCCCGCACGTCGTGGATCAGCTATGAGGCACTCGCCGACGTGCACCAGTACATCGAACTGGACCGGGCGGCGTCGACGGAAGGCTGCCGGTGGCGGCCACCGTCGAAGCTGGGGGGGCCTCTGATCGTCGAGAAGCCAGACTGGGAAGGGGCGTTCCTCAACGGAGAACGGCGGTCGTGGCGAAAACTACGTCCTGCCGAGCGGCTCCGCCTGGTGACCCCGGAGGGCGGGTCGGCGCTGGTGGGCCTGCAGTCCTCGGGAAAGCCGTTCGTGGACTGGGCAACGGTCTTCCGCCGGACGTCGGCCCGTGTTCGAGAGCGGTTCGAGCCGCGGTTTCCGATGGTGGCCCCGCACCGGCTCCGTCATTCGATGGCGATGGCAACCCTGGAGTGGCTGGTCACGGGCTACTACCAGCGGGCGGCCGCCCTTGCGGCAAGCACCGGGGATGATGCCGCGATGGCTCTGTATCTGACCCGGAACGACCCCATGTTGATCCTGCGGGACCTGCTGGGCCACCAGAGCGTCCTGTCGACGGAGCTCTACATCGCTCGCCTGGACGTCACGCGGATCTATCGCGACGCCTACAAGGACACGACCGGTGCTCCGGATCCGGGAGCCACCGCCGAGGCGGCGGCCGAGTTCGACGACGAGGAGACGGTCTGATGCCCGCGTACGTGATCGACGAACCGCTGTCCGTGCAATTCACGTTCCCCAACGGCAGCGAGTGGACGGCTGCTCTGGCCGGCCTCCCCAACCCCGGGCTGGCGCGCGACCTGGCACAGGGTCTCGCGGCCAACGCCCATCCGAATGGCGGGATCGGCGCAAAGAACACGGTCAAGGCGTACGCGGTGGCCGTCCGCAAGATGGTGACTGCCCTGAGCACGGCCGGGTTTGCCGGGTCCGCCTCGGAGCTGACACGGGCGTCTCTGGTCCGTTACTGGATGACCAGCACGTATTCCCGTGAGCGCGAGACCCGCATGCTGTTGAAGGGCTTCGACGCGGTCACAGGAGCCCTGCGTCCAGAAGTGCGCGCGTATCTCTTGGGGAACCAGATCCAGGCGTATCGCAGCACCAGTCCGTACAAGGCGTACACAGACGGCGAGTGGGAACGGTTGGAGACGGGCTGCCGGGCGGTGGTGGACGACAGCTGGGGTCGACACCGGCGCGCTCTGGCACTGGCCGCTGGGGGCGCGGAACCATCGGCGGGCACGGACCACAGCTCGCAGGACATCGCCTGGCTACTACTGCGCGACGGCCCTTTCCCGGACCGACTCGGGTACCGGGTCCAAGCCCGGAGCGCGAAGTCGCCGCAGTGGGACCTGCGCCGGGCCGTGCGGCAGGTGCGCAGCGATCTGTTTCCGCACCCGATCGTCCAAGTCGCCTACTCCGTGTTGTTCGGCATGTACTGCGGGGTCGTCCCAGACGGCATCGACGATCTGAAGCTGGATGGTCTCGAGTGGACCGGCGACACCTCAATGCTGATCACCTACATCAAGGGCCGTACAGCGCGGGAGAGTTCCCATCTCCCGGCTCGCGCGGTGCGGCTCTTGGAGCGGTGGCTGGAGTACTCGGCTCCGCTGCGGAGCTTCGCCGACGACGAGCTCCGAGGGCAGCTGTGGATCTCGTACAGCCCGAAGTGGTTCACGACGAATGGAGGGTTCAGCCCGATCGTCGGTCCTCCGCCGGGCACGAACCGCCATCGGGATCTGGTGAAGCAGGTGGGCCTGGAGGACGATGCGGGGAATCCGTTCGTGATCCATCGCAGTCGGATTCGTGCGACGTACCACGAACGACTGGCGAGACGGGGATGGACCGGACGGGCCACGATCGATCCGAAGCACACCGCCCGCACCGAGGGCGATCACTACGTCACACCGACCAGCCCCGCCCAGCTCGACGCGGTGGAGTCGATCATCGAGGACGGCCAGGCCGACGTGCTGCGCAAGGCACTGTCGCCAGTGGTGCTCTCGGCGGAGCAGGCGGTGCGATTCGCCGAGGGCTTCCCTGATGAGGTGAAGCGGCTTGAGCTGGACGCTGTGGCCATCGCCGAGTTGGTCGGCGGCGAGCGTGATGTGTTCACCGCGGCGTGCGCCGATCAACTGGCCGGGGTGCACGGTCCGGCCGGGCAGCCGTGTCCGGCCCGGCCGTGGGTGTGCCTGTTGTGCCCGCTGGCGGTGTTCCTGCCGCGTCACGCGGCGAACCTGCTGCGGCTGAACGCCTTCTTCGCGCGGCAGTTCCGGCAGATGCCCACGGAGAACTTCGTCCGGGTCTTCGGCCCGTACGCCGACCGTCTGGCCAACGAGATCCTGCCGAAGCTCTCCGAGGAGGCCAAGGTGAAAGCCGCACGTGAGGTGGCGGACGACGACACTGATCTCCCGCTCCGGCCCGAGGAGGGCACGCTGTGATGCCCCGCCCCGTATCCGCGCCCCTGCCTCGGCGCCGCCGGTCGGTCTCGGTCTTTGCCCAGGGGGACGTGTGTGAGATTGCCGGGCTGAGGCTGGCCGATGATGCTGTGCGCCCGCAGTTCGAGCAGGATCGCTGGGTGTTCTCCGGTCTCGTGGACGCGCACCGGATGATGTCCGAGCGCGAGCAGATCTGGGACTTCGCCGAGATCATCAATCCGTTGTGGCGGGTCGTGGCCAAAGAGATCCTGCTGGCGATGCTGGCGCCGCAGTACGAGGCAGTGCTGGAATGTGCCCACGCGCTGCGGGCTGCACGTTCTCCTCGGACCCTCTACAGCTTCCTCGATAGGTACGTCGAGTGGTTCAACTGGCTCACTGGAAAAGGCATTACCGACCTGGGTGGCGTCTCGCAGGAACTGTGCGGGCGCTATCTGGAGGAACGTTCGTGGACTGTTCCCCGACCAGGGCAGCCCCGACGTCGTCTGGAGCCGTACTCGACCGTGGCACACGTCAAGATCCTCAAGCTGATCGCACAGTACGGAGAGTTGCTGTCCGGCGACACCTACGCCGCTGGGTTCGTACCGTGGAAGGGGAAGACCGCCACCCAGGTCGTCGGCTACAAGTCGAAGGGGCCGAACCTGACGCCTCCCGTGCCCGACTCCATGTTGCAACCGCTGCTGGCCACCTGCCTGCACCTGGTCAACGAGGTGGGGCCGCATCTCGCGGACCTGCTGGAGACGGTGCGCGCCGACAGAGCGAGCCTTCCGGCCTCGGGCGGCATCACCCTGGCCCAGCTTCCCGCTGTGCGGCAGGCCCTGGAACGCATGCGCACATCGGGCGAGCCCCTTCCCGCAGCCGATGACGTTCAGCTGCGCAAGCGGTCCACGCTGGGAGAGGAAGGCCCGCTGAAGCATCTGGGGTGGGAAGCTCTCGCCCGCACCGTAGGCGCCTGCAGATTTGGGTACGACGCCCGGCAGGCACTGGTCCCAGAACTGACCGCGCTGGCCACCGAAGTCGGCTTCCAGCCGCCGCTGGCCAGGCAGGCCGCAGCAGTCCCCCGTGCGATCGACGGCGAGCTCGTCCCGTGGACACTGCCACTGGCCGACGGCGATCTGGTCTTCATGGTCGATCATGCGGTGACGGCCTGTCTGGTGGTGACCTGCGCCCTCAGCGGGATGCGGACCAGTGAACTGTTGGAGATCGAGACAGGATGCCGACTCCCCGCCGTGGCGACGCCCGGGGGCGGTCGCCGGTTCCGGCTCGCCAGCCGCCTGATCAAAGGGCAGAAGTTCGGAGGAGTACCCGACGAGTGGGTGGTCATCCAGCAGGTGGACCGGGCTGTGGCCCTCGCTGAACGGCTTGTGAACCGGCCCGCCGGTGAAGCACTATTCGGCACCATCGGCCTGGCCGGCCGGTTGAAGAATCTGCGCGACTGGCTGGAGCGGACCGGCAACCGGGAACGCTGGGGCTTGCCGGTCATTCCCCAAGGTCCGCTCAGCGCCCGGATGTTGCGCCGGACGCTGTCCCTGACCATCGCAGAACGGCCCGGCGGCCTCCTGGCGGCGAAGGTCGCCCTCAAGCACATCTCCGTGGCCACCACGGAAGGCTATGCCGCTCGCCCCGGCGGCTCCCAGCGACTGTTCCACGCCGAGATCGAGGAAGCTGAGGAGGCCCATCACGTGCAGCTGACGGTGGAGGCATTCCGGGATGTCCAGGCGGGCCGGATGCCCGCCGGGCCGGGTGCTCGGAGCCTGATCGAGGCGTTCCTCCACGTGGACGCTCAGTTGAAGAACGCGGCCCGTACGGACCCGAAGATCCTCAAGGACGACCGTCACCTGGAGGGACTCTTGCGCAAGCAGGCCAGGACACTCCACGTCGGGCCCGCCAACTTCTGCTGGTTCCGCGACCCGTCCAAAGCCCTATGCCTGCGCCTGGCCGGCACGCCTAATGCCACGAAGCCGCTTGTGGGGATGTGTGACTCGGCGCGCTGCCCGCAGGCCACCCACCATCCGTGTCACCGTCCCGTGTGGGCCGGGCAGGCCACCGCCATCGACGTGTTCATTCAAAGCCCCCGGGTCGCCAAGGGCGAGAAGGCGCGGCTGACCCCCGAACGCGACCGCGCTCTGCGAGTCGTCGCCGAGATCGACGCCGCCCAGACCGTTTCCATTGGAGAGGACTGAGATGGCCCGGCTCACCGAGGAATCCAAGACCCACAACGAGGCCGCAATCCGAGCCGCCATGGAACGGATCCTGAAGGGAGATCTCCCACCCGGCGGCAAGGCCGACCTGAAGACCCTCGCCGCCCTGGCTGGCGTGACCCGCACCGGCTTCTATCCCAAGAAGAACCGCGACGGAACCACCCGGCCCGGGGCCTACCAGCACCTCGCCGAAGAGTTCGAGCGCAGGTTGAACGAACTCCGCGACGCCGGAGAGATCGTCGATCCCCGAATCGCGCAGATTGAACGGCTCAAGGCACAGAATGCCGGGCTCAAAGAGCGCATCGTCACCCGCGACGAGCAGATCGCGCAGCTCGCCGAGTTCAGAACCCTGGCGATCTCTCGCCTTGCGGCTCAGCACGACGAGATCGAGCGTCTGCGCAGGCAAGTTACCGACATCGGCGTCGTGCGACAGCTGCCAGGGGCCAGGACGAACCACGTCGCGCCCTTCGGCTCGTGCAGTTAGAAGGGGATCTCGACGAGGCGGTTGCGGCACAATCTGCTTCATGGCCACCTCCACTGATCCAGCCGCTCTGTATCCCGACATCGCAGCCAAAGGCAGTCTCGGCACCGCGCTCCAGGCCGTTGCGGTCAAGGACAGCCTCTCCGTACCCATCGCGGTCTCGGAAAGCGACCCGCTTGGCCAGGCCATCGTTGCGAGTGAAGCTCCACATCGGAATGATTTGGTCATCAGCGCGTGGGCGGTCGAACGGCGGTGGTCGATCCGCGGCTGCGAGTCATTTCAAGACATGACGCTCATCGAAGGAAACACGCAGGATCTGGCCCAGATTGGCAGGGTCGCACAGGCATGGCACGCGGGAACCGCACTTTCCGACATCCGCCAGGCCACGTCGTTTGTTCGCCTGACCGGCCGCTTCGAGGTGCCCGACCACGATCCTGTGCAGTTGGCCGAGTCCGAGTGGCAACACCTGCGCACGGAGGCACACGAACAGGACTGGCCCGAGTACCAGGCGCTTGTCGAAGCGGCATACAGCGAGCGTGCGCTACGGGAGCTCTACCCGTTCACCAGTCACTGGACACTGCGGTTCTCCACCAGTACCCGCCCTCACCTCACCGTCGTCCCAATGTCCCTGGACGCTCATCGGGACACCCGGTACACCGTCAGCGCCCACTACATGGGCAAGGTCCTCGCAGAGACCACGACAGCGCAGGAGGCTGTGTCGACGGCCCTACGCTACCTGCCATCCGGCCTTGGTCCTGTCACCTCCGGGGCCGCGTCAGCTGCCTGAGATGCAACCTGCCGCAACCGTGGGCGCGCGCACTCCTTCCGCTGCAACGCTGGTCATGCGAAACGCCCGGTGAAAGGTACACACCGACGTTCCGCAGCGCATCACACGCCGGAGCGCCAGCCCTCCGGAATGCGACACGACCTGCGGGGGACACGGTGTCTGCAACGACTAATCCGGTGCTGCTGCCCCTGCTGATCGCGGTCGTGGTGCCCAAGGCGTGGGGCACCGTCAAAGCGGCCCGCCGTACCTACGAATCGATTCAGGTGTGGATCGAGCATGTACGCCAGCAGAGCGAGCTGCGACGGCTGTTGATCTCCCAGAAGGCCGGACCTGAGCTGCGGGTGCACGGCGCGGGCCCATTTCTGCTGGAGCAGTTCGACCGGATGGGCGTCGAGGCGGCGGAGGAGCAGACGCGGCTCGCGCACCGGGAGGCCGGGACGGACCTGGCGACCTCGGCGCTGTCCGGGCTGACCGCGGCGGTGACGTACGGGCTGCTGGCCTGGCTGCTGACACATGGCCATCTGCCGCTCGCCTCCGGTGCCACGGCCGCGCTCGCGCTGACCAACGGCACCGCGGGACTGCGCCGCATGGTCACCCATATGCACCAGCTGTACGAGCAGTCGCTGTTCATGACCGACCTGATCAGGGCCGGCGAGGAGTCCCGGCTCCGCGCCATCCCCACGGGCGGTACGCCGGTGCCGGGCCCGCCCGCGCTGATCGAGTTCGACGGGGTCGGTTTCACCTATCCGGGGCGGGAGACTCCGGCCCTGGACGCGGTCTCCCTGACCATTCGCCGGGGCCAGACCGTGGCTCTCGTCGGGGTCAACGGCAGTGGCAAGACGACGCTCAGCAAGCTGCTCGCCGGCCTGTATCTGCCGTCCGGGGGCCAGGTCCGCTGGGACGGCACCGATGTACGGGAGCTGGACCGGGACCAGCTCTTCGACCAGGTGGCCCTGGTGCTCCAGGACTATCAGCGGTGGCCGTTCACGGCGCGGGCCAATGTCGCCATCAGCCGCCCGTCCGAGATCCATGACCTCGAACGGCTGGAAGCGGCGGCGTCCCTGGCCGACGCGCACACGGTGGTCGGTGAACTCCCGCGCGGCTGGGACACCCTGTGCGAGAAGGGGTACGAGGGTGGCGTGGACCTGTCGGGCGGCCAGTGGCAGCGGCTGGCCCTGGCCCGCGCGTACTACCGGCAGGCCGCGGTCCTGATCTGCGACGAGCCGACCAGCAGTATGGATCCGGCGGCCGAGATCGCCGCGTTCCAGCAGATCCGCGCTCTCGCGGGCGACGGGCAGACGGTCATCCTCGTCACGCACCGGCTGCACAGCGTCCGGTCGGCCGATGTGATCTATGTCCTGGACCGGGGGCGGCTCGTGGAGGCGGGCGACTTCACCTCGCTGATGGCCGACGATCACGAAGGGCCCGGACTCTTCCGGGAGTTGTTCTCTTTGCAGTCCGAGCAGTACCGGACCGGCGGTCCCGAGGTACCGGCCCAGCGCGGCCCCGCGGCGGCGGACAGGACGGACACGGACGCGTCCGAAGGCGTGGCGTGATCCGGCGCGGGCACGCCTCGGCGGTCCCGGACGTTGTCCGGTTGGCTCTGTGAAACACCTGAGGAGAGATGAACGCGATGGCCCTGTGGGACCGGTTCAAGGAATCCGCCGCGACGATGCAGACGCAACTCACGGCGAAGAAGAACGACCTGAAGAGCGGTGCGTTCCGGGACGCGAGTATGGCGATGTGCGCCCTGGTCGCCGCGGCGGACGGCTCGGTCGACCCTGCGGAGCGTCAGCGGGTCGCCTCGCTGATCGCCTCCAATGAGGTGCTGCAGAACTTCCCGGCGGCGGACCTTCAGCGCCGCTTCGACGACGCGCTGAACAAGCTCGCCGCCGACTTCGCGTTCGGGAAGGTCGGCATCCTCCAGGAGATCGCCAAGGCCAAGAAGAAGCCCGCGGAGGCGCGGGCGGTCATCCAGATCGGCATCGTCATCGGCGGCGCCGACGGCGACTTCGACAAGTCGGAGCAGGCCGTGGTCCGTGAGGCGTGCTTCGCGCTCGACCTGCCGCCGCACGAGTTCGACCTCTGAGCGGCCGGACACGGGTGCGGGGCGGTGGCCGACGGCCACCGCCCCGCATCACATCCGGGCCTCCCCGCGAAGCTCTTCCGCTCAGCTTCTTCCGCGCCGCGCGGCGGGGTCCTTCTTGAACGCCCAGGTCATGTCGGGCTCCAGGGCGAAACGGAAGAGCCGCTGGACCGGTGACGTACACAGCAGGGTGACGACCACGCCGGCGAGGAGCGTGACGAAGACCGCGCCCGACGGCTGGTGCAGCCAGTCGGCGCCGTACCAGCCCCAGGTGTCGGCGCTCTGGGCGAGGAATCCGTGCAGCAGATAGCCGCAGAGCGTGCCCGCTCCCAGGGCCGTGAACCACAGGCTGCGGCCGGGAACCCAGGCGAAGAAGCAGGCGGTCAGGACGAGGGAGCAGCCGAACAGCGCGAGCGTCATCAGGATGCCGCTCCACCAGGGCGCACCCAGTTCCTGCGCGCTGTCGCGGTGGAAGAACCACGCCATGTTCATCCGGGTGACGGCCCAGTAGGCGAAGACCGCGGTGGCCGCGAAGACCGGCACGGCCAGGATGCGTACTTCCTTGCGGCGCACGAGCGCGAAGTGCTCGGGCTTCAGCCGCAGGCCGAGCACGAAGAACGGCAGGAACTGCAGGACCCGCTGGAGATCGAGGTCGTCACCGATGTCCGGCGAGACGGCGCCGAGCGCCGCGATGGCCAGAGCGAGCGGGACGGGCCAGCGGACGAGCCGCCAGATCGGCGCGGTGATCCGCCAGACGAAGAGGGCGAGCAGGAACCAGGTCAGATACCACGGGTCGAGCAGGCTGATCGGCATGGACGGGTCGTCCGCGGCCCACCGGTGGAAGAGGCTGTAGGCGACCTCGAACACGATGTACGGCACGGCGACGCCGGTGATCAGACGGCGCACCCGGTCGGGCCGGAAGTCGAAGCTGCGCGAGAAGTAGCCGGAGATGATGATGAACGCCGGCATGTGGAACGTGTAGATGAAGATGTAGAGCGCCGAGACCGCCCGGCTGCTGTCCCGCAGCGGCTCCCAGGCATGGCCCATGGCGACGAGCACGATCGCCAGGTACTTCGCGTTGTCGAAGAACGCGTCCCGCTTCTTGGCCGGTGGGGCGGCCGCCTTTGCTTCGGCCGTCTTCGTACCTGACGTGGGCCTTAGCGACTGCTCGGTGACCTGTGTCACATCGCCTCCCAGGGGGAACCCGGGGCAGTGCGCACGCCTCTTAGCAAAATTGTGGGGGGAAAGCGCAGAGCAAACATTCAAGGCACCCTAACGAGGGTTCCCACCTTCCATTCACTCGGGTGGCACGGACAGGGAAGCCACTGGGGGGACTTCCCGCCTCCGTGTACCCCGCATCACGCGCCCCATGACTGGGCGGCGCCGCGGCTCACCGGACGTCGAGGAGCTCCGCGGCGAGCTGTTCGATACGGGTGCGCCAGGCGGCCAGAGCCGCGTCCGCGTCGAATCCGGGCGGGCCGCTCTGGGTGAGGACGAGCCGGGCACCGTGGCCCGTACCCTCCCCCAAGTCCCAGCTGACCGCGCCCTGGGGCTCCCAGGTGTAGGTGAGTGATTTCGGCGCCCGGACCTCCGTGACGTGTCCCTCCGGCACCTTCTCGGCGGTGAACCCCTCGGGGACGGGCAGCCCCGCCACCGGCTCGATGCCGGCCGACAGCACCTCCCAGACCGTCTCGGCCGGCCGCACCAGCTGGCGTTCGAGGCGCAGCCGCTTGCCCCCCTCGAATGTTTCGACGACGCCCCGGCCGAGGCCGAACCGCTGGACGTACGCCTCGTGCAGCTCCCCCGCGTCACGGTCCGTCCGCACCGGCCCGCCGTCGAGCAGCTGAGCCAGCGCGGCGATGCACAGCTGCCAGCCGGAGGCGAAGCTGGCGGCGCCGGGAAGGTCGTCAAAGGTGTGTACGAGGGTCAGCAGCGAGCCCTCGCCGTCGGGGGTGATCGCCCAGCTCAGATGGTCGTCGCCCCAGGTGAAGGCGAAGAGGCGGGGTGCGTCCACGTCCGTGACGGTGCCGGTCATGCCCGGTCCGCTCTCGCCGGGGAAGCGGAAGCCGATCGCGCCGCCCGGCACGAGTTCCACGGTCACCTCGGAGGGAAACCACTGCCGCAGACTCGCGGGGTCGGTGAGCGCGGCCCAGACCCGCTCGGGAGGGTGCGGGAGCCTGCGCTCCATCCGGAGTGAGGTCCGGCCGTCGGCGGTGGTCAGGGTGTCGGCGTGGGTGTTCATGTTCATGAGGAGTCGTCCTCCATCGCGTCGAGATGCCGTTCGAGCGCGTCGAGAGCGCCGGACCACAGATGCCGGTAGGGGGCGAGCCAAGCGTCGAGTTCCGCGAGGGGCTCGGGCCGCAGCTCGTACCAGCGGCGCTGAGCGTCCTGCCGGACGCGGACGAGTCCGGCCTCGCGCAGCACCCGCAGATGCTTCGAGGTGCCCGGCTGGCTGAGCCCGAGGCGGTCCGTGAGCTCCCCGACCAGGTACGGGCGCTCAAGGAGGAGATCGAGGATCTTCCGCCGGTTCGGCTCTGCGAGGACGTCGAACGGTATGGGCATACATCGAACATATCCCAGCGGCTATATAATCATGCGGCTATGCACGGCGTGTCCCCGGCCAGACGTTTTCATCGCGGGTCGCGAATTTCGGCCATAAAGCGCGGTGAACGTGTCCCTATTCTGGCTGGAACCGCCTGGTGACAGCGTGTCAGCAAGCCATTCATAATGGTAATTTGGGGCGATCGAAGGCCGACCACACTGCTCTCCCGGAAATCGCCCCGCGGCACCGCGCAACGTCACTGCGCAAGAATTGCGGCCCAGGCCACCCGGCCTCCACAGAACGGCGCAAGGAGAGCGGCCGTGCATGACGAATTCCTGTGCCATGTCACCGCGTACGGAGTCTGCGGTGGACAGCGTATCGGCGTCCCTTTAGGCACCTACCGCGCCCCCACTCTGGCACTTGCACTGTGGTGGTTGCGGGACCGGGCCACCTGGATCGCCGAACGGCTCGACCCCAGCCCGGAAAGCGATCATTTCCCCGCCGAGGCGCTCGCTCCGGTGGGCGAGAGCGTTCCGGACGTGCCGGCGACGCTCCGGATATGGCGGGACGACGCTTCCCATCAGGACATGGTCGCGGAGCATTTGGCCGCGGGGCGTCTCATTCGCGTCGCCACGCGCGACGACACCACGGAATATGAACTGCTGGCGGAATCGGTGGACGCGCTGAGAATGGACCGAGCGCTTCCGGTTCTCCTCACTCCGGCCGCGATGCCGGAGGCGTACCGCCGGGAGCGCCCTCTCGCCGCCTCTTCCCGGACCGCGCCGCAGGAACAGCGCGGAAACAGCGATACCGCGGAACCACGGATCGCACGGGAGGAATCCTTCGGGGAGACCGTACAACTGGGCCGATTACCCGGTTGAGACGGCGGCCCGGCCGGACCCCGGGAGGTCACTTCGCGGCGCTTTCCCCCTGGGCGATTTCGATATGGGTGTGCAGATCGTTCGCCGCCCCCAGCACGGTGGCGCCGGACAGCGTGAGGCAGATCAGCAGCAGGCCCGCGACGAGGCGGCCGGTCCTGGGCGCGGCCGGTGGAGCGCTCGCCTCCGCGCCGAGCAGGGCGGCGACGCGACGGGGCACCGGGCCGGCCGTCGCGGCGAGGACGGCGCGCGGCCGGACCCGGCCGGGCGTCCCGGCGGCGCGGGCGGCCAGGGCGGCCCGGCCGATCGCGCGGGCGGCGAGGCGCCGGTCGCCGACGGCCACCGCCGCGGCCTCGTCCGCGGTGCGCTCCAGCGCGTAGCCGAGCGGCTCCCGCAGGGCGCGCAGGGCGGGGTGACAGAGAGCGGCCAGTTCCACGGCCGCGAGGAGGACGTGGTGGTGGCCGCGGAGGTGGGCGCGCTCATGGGCGAACAGCGCCTCGCGCTCGGCCGGTTCCAGGGCCCGCAGCATGCCAGTGGTCACGACGATCCGGCCGGGCCTGCCGGGCAGCGCGTACGCGTCGGGGCAGCTGTCCCGCAGGACCGCCAGCTCCCCGTCCGTACCGCCCACCGCGATCCTGGCCCGGCGCAGATCCGCCCGGTGCCGGTGCGCGGCGACGGCGAGCACCGCGGTACGCCACGCCAGCAGGCCGCCGGCAGCGAGCGCGAGCGCGATGGTCAGGGCGGGCGGCCCCGCCGTCAGCGGTTCGAGGAGTTCGCCGAGGACGGCGACGGCGGGCAGATACGACGCGCCGGGGACGACCAGCAGGGCCAGGGCGGCCGAGCTGCCGGCGGCCAGCGCGAGCGCTGCGGCGGTGAGCAGCCACGCGGCGTGGCGGGGCGGCAGGGCCGCCGCGACCCGGCGCGCGGCGGGCACCGCGAGGAAGGGCATCAGCAGGGGCACCCAGACGAGGTAAATCATCCGGCCTCGCCGCCGTCCAGCAGGGACCGCAGCAGCAGCTCGTCCTCGTCGTTGAGCTGGGAGACGAAGCGGGCGAGGACCGCGCTGCGGTCGTCGTCCTTGGCCAGTTCCGTATGCATACGGCGGGCGGTCAGGCCCGGGGCGTCCTCGGTCGGGGTGTACGCGTAACCCCGGCCGGCCCTGACCCGGGTGACGCTGCCCTTTTCGTACAACCGCGAGAGGATCGTGGTGACGGTGGTGCGGGCGAGCGGCACCCCGAGGACTTCCTGGACCTGGCCAGGGGTGAGCGGCGTGTCGGCGGCCCACAGAGCCGCCAGCACACCGGCTTCCAGCTCCCCCGCCGGCCGCCGTTCCGGGCCCTCGTCGCCCATGGGAATGCTCCTCCCGTTTCCTTCGTCTACAGTGAAGTAGACCGTCTACAGAACTGTAGTCAATCGGATCGTCACGCAGGACACCCCTGCCCACCATTATGGGAGCAGCCCCCTATGGCCGTATCCGCCCTCACGGCTATGCCACAGGCCGTGAACCTCCTCGACGCGGGATCACTGCTCTCCGCGTTCGGCGCCCTCGGTATCGCCGTCGTCCTCTTCGCCGAGACCGGACTTCTGATCGGCTTCTTCCTCCCCGGCGACTCCCTGCTCTTCACCGCCGGGCTGCTGAGCGTCCCCGGCGCGCACGGGGCCGCGCATCTCGCACTGTCCCAGGTGCTCGTCGCCTCGGCCGTCGGCGCCCTGCTGGGGGCGCAGACCGGCTACTGGATCGGCCGGCGCGGCGGCCGGGCGCTGCTGGCGCGCAGCCGTGCCCGCAAACTCCACGAGGGAGCGGCCCGCGCCGAGGAACTGCTCGACCGGTACGGCCATGCCAAAGCCATCGTGCTGGCCCGGTTCGTACCCGTCGTGCGCACCGTGCTGAACCCCTTGGCCGGCGCCCTGAACGTGCCCGCCAGGCTCTTCACCCTCTGGCAGATCGTCGGCGGTGCGGTCTGGACCGTCGGACTCGTGCTCGCCGGATACGCGCTGGGCTCGTCCGTACCCAACGTCGACCGCTATCTGTTGCCCATCGTCGCGCTCGTCGTGATCGTCTCGCTGATTCCGATCGCCCTGGAGTTGCTGCGCGCACGCTCACGCCGCGGGTCCGAGGAGGGAGCGCGTTGATCGCCGGTACGGGGGCGGCGCCCCTTCAGGACGGCAGCTGGTTCGACGACGGCCTGTACACCTCCGTGACCGAGATGGCCCAGCGCTCACCCGTCTGGCTGGACACAGTGGTCTCCTCCTGGTCGACCTACGGACTCGCGCTGTTCGGCGTGCTCCTGCTGGCCGCGTGGTGGCGTGCCCGCCCCGAGGCCCCGGCGCGGAGCACCCTGGCGCTGGCCGCGCCCCTCGTGGTGGTCGTGTCGTATCTGGCCAACGACGGCCTCAAGTCGCTGCTGCGGGAGCAGCGGCCGTGTCAGACCCTGCACACGCTGACCATCGAGGCCTGTCCCCCGCTGGGCGACTGGTCGCTGCCCAGCAACCATGCCGCCATCGCCGCCGCGGCCGCCACCGCTCTCCTGTTCACCGACCGCGTGCTCGCGGCGGTCGCGGTCCTGGCCGCCCTGCTGATGGCGGTGTCGCGGGTGTGGGTCGGGGCGCACTATCCGCATGATGTGGCCCTCGGTCTGGTCGTGGGCACGGCGCTGAGCTGGACACTGATGGTCGCCGCGCGCCGCACCGTGCCGCTCGTGGAGCGCCTCAGAGACACCCGTCTGCGCCCGCCGGCGGCGCCGCGGTGAGCCATCCCGCGGCTGCGGCCGGCCGCAGCCGCCGTACGTCGGCGCTGGGCGTGACCGCGCTCTGTGCCGCGCTCTTCGCCCTGCTGGCCGTGGGCGTGGCGGCCCGCCACGGGGCGCCGTTCCCGCTGGACCGGAGCGCGCTCGCCTGGTCGCTGGGGCACCGCCCGGCCGGCGCCCTCACGCCGGCCCGCGTCGTCACGGCGAGCGGCACCGGCCCCTACCCCTATCTGTGTGCCATCGGCGCGGGTCTGATCGCCGGCCACGACCTGCGGCACCGGCTGAGCGCGGCGGCCGGCGCCCTCGCCTTTCTCGTCGTCGGGCAGGCCGTCCGCTATGCCGTCCTGCACGCGATCGGCCGTCCTCGGCCCGCCATGGCGGACTGGGCGACCCATGCCTCCGGGTTCGCGTACCCCTCCGGACACGCGACGACCTCGGCGCTGGTGGCGGGCCTGCTGGTCTGGGCCCTGGCCCGCCGGAGCCGTACGGCCGCCACCCGCGCGCTCTGCGCGCTCATCGTCTGCTGGGCCGTCGCCGTGGGACTGAGCCGGATCTATCTCGGGGTGCACTGGGTGAGCGATGTCCTCGGGGGATGGCTGTACGCCGCCACCTTGCTCGGCCTCGGCGCGCTTCTCATCCCCACCGGGCGCCTGCTGCCCCACGACGTGTCCGGCGGCCGGCGGGGAGAGCGATGATTCCCGGGCTCCTCGGACGTCTACCCCTCTGACAGCCCCAGGAAAGGACTCAGCCATGTTCGGCAACAGCAAGGCGTTCAGCGGATTCGCCGTGGACGACATCGAGAAGGCCCACCGCTTCTACGGCGAGACGCTGGGACTGGACGTCTCCGAGGATCACGGCATGCTGCGACTGCGCCTGGGCGGCGGCGCCTCCGTGCTCGTCTACCCGAAGCCCGCTCACACGCCGGCGTCGTTCACGGTCCTCAACTTCCCCGTGGACGACATCGACGCGGCGGTCGACGAGCTGGCCCGGCGGGGGGTGCGTTTCGAGCGCTACCCCGGCATGGACACGGACGACAAGGGCGTCTTCCGGGCCGGGGGCCCGTACATCGCCTGGTTCACCGACCCGGCGGGAAACACCCTCTCCGTGCTCCAGGAGCGGTAGGAAGCACAGGAATCCGGCCGGTCCTTCGCCGGTCGCCGGGCCGCCCGGTCACTCACAGGGCGCGGTGCATGATGTGCAGTCCCACATAGCCCTGCGTCGGGTGCCTGAATCCCTCCGGCAGCGTGCCCAGGACCTCGAAGCCGAGCGACCGGTACAGCTTGACCGCGTACACATTGGTCTCGACGACGGCGTTGAACTGCATCGCGCGGAACCCCGCCGCGCGGGCCCACTCGATCGAGTACTCGCACAGCGCCCGGCCCACACCACGGCCCGCGTGCGCCGGGTCGACCATATAGCTGGCGCTCGCGATATGACCGCCGTTGCCCATATGGTTCCTGTTCATCTTCGCCGTGCCCAGGACCGTACCGGCCTCATCGACGGCGACGACGGCCCGGCTCGGTGCGGCCACCAGCCACCAGTCACGGCCGTCACTCTCACTGAGGCCCGGCGGATAGGTGAAGGTCTCGCCGTCGGCGACGATCTGATGGAAGAACGGCCAGATGGCGGGCCAGTCCTCCGTGGTGGCTTCTCTGATCAACATAGGGTCAGGATGCCGGTCCGCTCTCCGCGGCCGCCAGTGCTTTTCCCGCTTGCTCCGGCGGCTGTTCCGGTACTCCGGCGGCTGCTCCGGCTTACTCCGGCGTCGCCCGCGCGGTGGCCGTCCTGAGCGGGGCGCCCGCGGCATGCAGGCTGCTGAGCGCCTGGCGGTACGAGGTGAACAGTCCTGTCTCCAGATAGCCGACGTTCAGCTCCTGGCAGTACCGCCGCACGATGGGCTGCGCCCTGCGCAGATGGGGCGTGGGCATGCTCGGGAAGAGATGGTGCTCGATCTGGTAGTTGAGCCCGCCCAGCGCGACATCGGTGAACCAGCCGCCGCGCACATTGCGCGAGGTGAGCACCTGGCGCCGCAGGAAGTCGGGGCGCTCATCGCCCGTCAGGGTGGGCATGCCCTTGTGGTTGGGGGCGAAGATGGAGCCCAGGTAGAGACCGAACAGGCACTGGTGGACGGCGAGGAAGGCCACCGCCTTGCCGGGCGGCAGGACCAGGAACAGCGCGCTGAGGTAGAGCGCGAAGTGCGCGAAGAGCAGCACGCCTTCCAGCCGACGCTGTTTCAGTGAGCGGTTGGCCAGCGCCCGTACCCCCGCGACATGCAGGTTGAAGCCCTCCAGGGCGAGCAGCGGGAAGAAGAGATACGCCTGCGAGCCGCCGATCAGCCGGGGCAGCCCCGTGGCTTTGCGCGCCTGGCCACGCGTCCACACCAGGACGTCCGGCTCGACATCCGGATCGAGCTCCTCGTGGTTCGGATTCGCGTGGTGGCGGGAGTGCTTGTCCTGCCACCAGCCGTACCCCATGCCGATGCCGAGATTCCCGGCGATCCTGCCTGTCCAGGCGCTGGCCCTGCGCAGCCGGAACACCTGGCGGTGCCCCACATCATGGGCGACCAGCGCCACCTGTCCGAAGACCACGGCGAGGAAGGCGGCCACGGCGAGCGTCCACCAGCTGTCACCAACGGCGGCGAAGGCCGCCCAGCCGCCGGCGTAGACCCCGGCGACAAGAGACATGCGCAGCAGGTAGTACCAGGGCCTTCGCCGCATCAGGCCGGCCGCGGTGATTTTCTTGGCCAGGCACGCGAAATCGCTGCCGGCCTCTCGCCGCTGTTCCAGCAATGCGGGTTCGCCAGTGGGGTGCATCGGCATGAGGCCACGCCTTTCGGGTCGGTCACGACCGCCTTGTGCCGAGGTACTGACTGCTCGGCAGGGTGGCTGGTGAGTTCGGTCGTGCCGCCACGGATGCCCGTACGGAGGGGTGCGCGGAAACTGCCGCCGACCGGAAAGAATGACGCGACACGCGCCGCTGTCCCTGGCCGGGGGCCACAGGAAGCAGAAAATGAGGCGTCCTGCTTTTCAGTGTAGCTGCCTGTCGACCGCGGACAACTGACACGGAAACGGCCCCGGGACGGGATCCCGGTGCCCCCTTGCACGCCGGCCGGGTGCGGGCCCGGGGAATGCGGGGTATTCGACAGTCGCACCTCGCGTGCACCATCCAGTGGATAAGAGGCGAATGACCCGTGTTCGAAGCTGAAGACATTCGGGAGTGGCGGGGCCACGATGTGGTCGATGCCGAGAAGAAGAAGATCGGCTCCCTGGAAGCCGTGTACGTGGACACCGCGACGGACGCCCCGTCGTTCGCCACGGTGATCATCGGCCTGCCGACCAAGCGGCGGCTGATCTTCGTTCCGCTGACCGATGCCACCGTCGGCCCTGACTATCTGAAGGTCCCCTGGGACAAGAAACTGGCCAAGGAAGCGCCCTGGATCGACATGGACGGGGAATTGCTCGCCGAGGACGAGCCGCGGGTCTTCGCGCATTACGGGCTCGCCTATAAAACCGGCGCGAACGGCGAGCGCCGGCTCGGCCGCCGCTGAGCGCTCGGGGCGCGGGGCGTGCGGCAGGGCTCCGTCGTGCTTCTTCACGCCTGCCCGGCCGATGTTCGACGCGTCGCGCGCTGGACAGATATGAAGTCACTGCCCGGATTCGGGGGCCGTGAGGGAGGTGGCGGAGTTCGTACAGGTCAGACGCTTTCGCGGGCCACGGGGTAGCACCCTCCATCTGGCGCTCGCCCCGGGACGCCCGCGGCAGCGCGTCCCGGCCAACGGCGGGCTGCGCATCCGTCCGGGACCGGCCCATGAACCGGACGCGCGACGGCTCAGCCGCCGGCTCGCCCGGGAGATGCTGGTGCAGCACGAGGTGCACCGTACGGGCTTCCGGGGCGCCACGATCGTGGTCACCGGGGCCGGCGCCGTGGACGAACCGCTGCTGCTCGCCGTCGCGGAGGTCCTGAACGGCTACGAGGGCAGGCTGTACACCGGCGCGGACATGGGAGTGACGGCCCATGACATGGAGCTGCTGGCGGGGATGACGCCGTATGTGCTCAACGCGGTCAGCAGCGCCTTCGAGCCCCATACGGCCACGGCGTTCGGGGTGCTGGGTGCGGTGGAGGCATGGGCGCGGGGGCCCGTCGCGGGGCTGCGGGTGCTGGTGCACGGCACCGGCAAGGTCGGCGGCGTACTGGCCAGGGAGCTGGCCACGGCCGGAGCCACCGTCCTGACCTGTGACATCGCTCCCGGCGTCGCTGATCTGCCGGGCTGCAGGCCGGTCCAGGACTGGGCCGAACGGGAAGTGGACGTTCTCGTGCCGTGCTCGGTGAGCGATCTCATCGATGTCAGGCTCGCCCGGCGGCTGCGCTGCGGCGCGGTCATCGGTTCGGCGCACGCCGTACTCGCCGACGAGGACGTCACCGCCGACGTCCTGTACGGCAGGGGCATCACCTTTCTGCCGGCGCCGCTCGTCAGCGCCGGAGCGGTGATGGTCGACTCCATGGAGCTGTACGGTCCTGAGGCGTTCCGCGGTGCCTCGCCGCGCCGCGTCTACGAGTTCGTCAGAAACACGGTCCGGTCCGCGGTGGCGGACCTGACGGCGGCGGCCCTGGACGCCGGGCTCTCGCCGACCGCGGCGCTGGACCGGGTGACCCTCCCGCCGACGGGCGCGTACTGCGGTCTGCGGTTCCACCGTACGGCGACCGCAGGCGACGACCCGCTGCCGGGCCCCTGACGCCGGTCGGGCGCTACGGGACCTAGGGCGTGTTGCGAAAGTCCCGCCTGGCTCGCGACGCCCGGCACGCATGCTCGCCGCGTTGTCGGAGTCGTCCAAGTACGTCCAGTACGAGGACGATCCTCCGCCTTGCGATCACACGCGCCGGACGCCGCGAGCCCCGCCCTGCGGACGGACGGCGCTCCTTTCGCAACACGCCCTGGCGGGCCCGCGGTGCCCGACGTGGTGACGTTCAGCCGGACCGATCAGTGGTTCCGGCTCACTCGTGGATCAGGCCGTCGGGACGATGTGGTAGGTCTGGCCCACGCTCGTCTGGACGGAGATCACCCCGTTCGCCGTGGTGAACGGAACGGCCGCGCCGCTCGCGTTGGTCACCGTGAACGTGCTCGTCCAGGGGTTCTTCAGCTTCAGCGTGCCGCCCGCCTTGCTGATGACGTCGACATAGCTGACCTTGTCGGACTGCTTGGCGCTGGACACCACGAACGCGCCCTTCTGGCGCAGCTGGTAGAAGCTGGCGTTCTTGCCGGCCGGCCAGGTGGGGAAGAGCGTGATGTACTGCTGGTCGGTCTGGATCAGCATGCTGTTGACCGCCTCGGTCGCCCCCGACTTCTCGATGCCGTGATGCGGATCGCTGATCCGCAGGTTCGGCGCCATGCGCGAGGTGATGACCGACTTGAACTTGTCGATGAGGGACTGCGCCGGATAACCGGCCCTGGCCGCCTGGTTGAACACCTTGGGGAAGCTGTTCTCCTGTCCCCAGGAATTCATCGCGTCGAGGGTGTCGACCGCTGTCCGCAGCCGCGCCGCGTCGGAGTTGATGCCGAGCTGGTCGGCGGGCTGGATGAATTCGAGGTTGATGGTGTTGTCACCGGGGTGGATGTCCCTGGTGTCCGAGCCCTGCATGGTGCCGGCGGTCGCCAGCGAGAAGACGGTCTTGCCGTTGTACACCGCGGTCGGCTGGGCCGGCAGGTTGGTGAGGATGTTCTGCCAGGTCGTACGCCGCCCCGCGTCGACGCCGAGCTTCTGGCTGCCGGCGATCAGCGCGGACAGGACCCGCTTGAGCAGCCCGAGGTCGGCGGAGGAGTTCTGGCCCCACGTGCCCTCGTGCGGACCGCTCCAGAGGCTGTAGCGGCCGGCGGCGTCGCGCTCCAGGTAGCTCTCGAAGAACAGCGAGACCTCATTGAGGAACGGGTACGCCTTGTTCCGCAGGAAGTCGACGTCCTGGGTGTATTCGTAGTAGTCGACGAACTGGGAAGCGGTGAAGAGGGAGTTGGAGACCTGCTGGTGGTACTGGTCGTCCGTGGTCGATCCGTACGGGCCGATGCCCACGGGGAACAGGACCCCGGCCGGGACGCCACCACTGGGGAAGCGGCCGCTGATGTAGTCGGGCTTCACCCGGTTCAGATCCTGCTTCGCACGGCGCTGTGCCTCCGGCACATAGGCCAGGATCGTCTCGTGGAAGGGCAGCGAGAGTTCGGGGCGGTTGCTGGAGTAGACACCGTAGAACGGTGCCTGCGCGTTGTAGTTCAGATGGAAGTCACCGTTGAACTGCGGATTGTCCGTCGTGGTCCAGATGCCGTAGAGCGCGGGAGCGAGCTCGCCCCGGCGGCTGGCGGACCCGATGAAGTACTGGGCGGCGTAGTAGAACTTCTCCAGGGTGGCGTCGCCCAGTTCCACGCCCGACTGCATCCAGTAGGTCTTCCACCAGTCGACGCGCTGGGTGTCGAGGGTCGCCAGCGATCCGGTGCTCTGGCCGCGCACCTGCGTCACCGCGTCGTTGTGCGGAGCGGCCGGGTTCTGCCCGCCGCCGCCCACCGTGGTCACGACGGTGACGGTCTGTCCCGCGGGGACGGTGAAGACGGTCTTCGCGGTGGCGCCCGACACGGTGGGCTGCTGTACGGCCGTCCCGCCGAGGACGGTGGTGGCCAGGGCGGCCCTGGACACCCACTTGCTGCCCGACGCGGTGGCCCGCTCGGCCCACATCACCTGGCCGTCGGTCCCCGCCGTGTTGCTGTAGGCGGAGTTCGGGGTGGTGGCGCCGGCGAACGTCGACGCCTGGAGCTGCACCGGCTGCGAACCGGTCGACGTGATCGAGGTGACCATGACGTTCTTGTCGGCGGCGAGCCAGGTCTTCATCGACACGGGCGCGTTGCCGAGCGACATCGACGTACCGACGGTGCCGTCGACGATGTTCTGTTCCTCGCGGAAGGGCTGGGCGGGCGGCGGCGTGCCGCCGCCGCTCTGCTGGTACAGCTCGATCTGGCCGATACGGGCCCGGGGGTTCTGGATCGAGTCACCCGTCGTGCCCTGTGTGGGCTCGGTGATGTTGAGCCGGATGTACCGCGCCTGCACGGAGCTGATGGTCCGGTCGATGACATCGGCGGTGTTGTTCTGGACCGTGTCGACGCTGTTCCAGGCACTGCCGTCGTTGCTGGTCTGGAACGCCAGCGTCTTGGTGTTGAAGGCCTCGTTCCCCGGGCGCGCGGCATTGTCGTTGCGCACGACGTAGCGGCCGATGGTCTTGACGGAGCCGAGGTCGAGGGAGATCCACTGCGGCTTGCCGACCTGCGAGACCCAGCCTTCGTATCCACCGCCCCACTGGCCGTTGACGGCGCGGTCCGGTGTGAAGGAGCCCTCGGTGGTACTGGCGGTGGCGCGGGCGCCGAGTGCCAGGTTCTGGCTGGTCTGCGGGGCGGTGCTGGTGATCGTCACCCCGCCGATGGGGGCGGGCTTCGGATTGGGGTTGGCGTTCCAGAAGTCCCCCTTGGAGACATAGAACGTCTTCACGCCCGTGCTGCCGCCCGAGGTGATGCCGACGTCACCATTGCCCAGGAGGGCGGTGTTGGGCATGGCGTTCGTTATGGACCCGGTGTAGCTCTGGTCGGTCCATACGCCCTTGATCGCCGAGAGCTTGGCCTTCATGGTGTCCCACTGCTGAGCCGCGGTGGGCGGGCCCGCGGCCGCCGCCCGCGCGGCCGTGTCCCCGGCCAGTGCGGTACCGGGAACCATGAGCGGTACGGCGACGGCCAGGGCGAGCAGCCCCGCGTAGCCGCGTGCCCGCCCTCGTCCCTGTCCGCGTCCTCGTCCGAAGCTGCGGGAAACTCCCCGCGTCGTTCTCTCCTGCCCCATTCTGGCTCTCCCTTGAGTCGGGGTCTTGCGAGAGGTCGGTGCGTGTGCGTTGCGCTGCCCTGCGGCCGGGTGCTGTCAGCACCCGGCCGCAGAGGTTCGGGGGACCGCTCTATCCGAGCGGTCTGGGCAGGTCGAAGCCGATGGCCCGGACGTTCTCCAGGCGGCCGTAGGGGGTCAGGGCCGTCCCGACGTCCTTGCTCAGGCTCTCGACGCCCGCTTCGATTCCGAAGAGTCCGGCGATGACGGCCTCGGTCACGGCCACGCCGGCGTTGCTGTCGCGGTTCGCCACCCCGCGTCCTGCCACGCGGTAGGTGCCGTCCGCGGTGACTTCCATCGCCTGGCCCCACAGCCCGCCGGAGGTGGCGCGGTGCGCGCGGCGCAGTACACCGGCCGCGATCTCCGGCCGGCCGAGCCGGCACAGACCGAAGGCGGTGGCCCCCGGCCAGGCCCCGAACGCGCCGGCGGCGCCGTGGTCCGGGCGGTCCGAGAGCGGCGCGATCGGGTCGTCGGGGTCGAGGGCGCGCATCCAGTCGCCGTCCAGCAGGCGTTCGGTGACGAAGCGGACCATCTCCCCGCGCTGGTCCGCCGACAGGTCCTCGGCCATATCGGCGGCGACGAGTTCGAAGTCGAGGCAGTGGCCGATGACCTCGTTGCCCTCGGGGTGGGAGATCATCCAGCGTCCGTCGCCCGCGTACTGCGCCAGGACGGCCGCCGACAGCGCGCCGGCCTCGCGCTCCGCCTCGGCGGCCTCGGCCTCGTTGCCGTCGCCGAGCGCGCGCAGCAGCGCCGCCAGCGAGCGCAGCATGCCGACGTAGCCGGCGTTCAGCGAGACCACGGCGTCGCGGTAGTTGGGGACGCACTCCAGCAGCTCCCAGGCGTCCCGGCCGAAGTCGGCGAGCACTCCCCCGCCGAACGCGGCGCGCAGGCCGCGCGGGCGGAAGGCCATCGCGCGCAGATGATCCAGCACACTGCGCCCGCCCGCGCTCTCGCCGAGCAGCGCCAGATCGCCGGTCACTCCCACGTACGCCTTCACGACGCGGAAGAGGGAGTGGTCGTTGGCCGAGTAGTGGTTGCCGACCGGCAGCAGATTGCGGGTGTCGAAGGAGTGGCAGCGGTCGTACGGCTGCGCGAGCGCGGCCAGGACCCAGCGGCGCAGACCGTCCGGCTCCAGCAGCGCCGCGGTCCTGGCCCATTCCGAGATGTCCCAGAAGAAGGTGGTGGTGGCTCCCAGCCGCGGTCCGCCGGTCAGGAACACCGGGCCGAGCGGGCTGACGGTGGTGTTGCGCAGATAGATCGCCAGCAGCGCGCCCAGGTAGTACGTACGGGCGAGGTCGGGGTCCTCGGTGTGCAGGGTGGGCAGATGGCCGGAGAACTCGGAATTGCCCGGCTGGAACGCGCTGCGCCAGGTCCGGCGCCAGCGGTCGGCCACCGCGTCGAACTCCGTACGGAAGGAGGCGGCGGCTCGCACGGCGTCACGCGTCACGCCCTCGGCCGAGTCGCCGATGTCGAGGACGATGCCCAGCTCGGTCTCCTCGCCGGGCTCCAGAGTGACGCTCCAGTGGGCGACCGCACGTGCTCCGGCCGTTTCGACGGAATCGGGCGCCGTCGAGAAGGCGTAGGCACTGCGGGCGACCGTGCGGGAGTCGGCGACGGACACCGTGGCGCCGTCGGTCGTGGCCCGCCAGCGCTGCCCCTCCCACCAGGCGGCGGTCCCCAGCAGGGGCGCGTCGTCCAGCCGCAGTTCGGCCCCCTCGTCGCTGACGAGGACCGTCACGGTGTGCCAGCCGCCGGTCGGCAGGGGCGCCGGCGCGGTCAGGTGCTCACCCGCGATCCGCAGCGACAGATGCCCGTTCTCCAGGGCGACCTGGAGCGAGTCGGGGTGGTTGCCATGGGTGAGCACGACTCCGGTACGGTCCGGCTCGTCGGCCCGCACGTCGAAGCGGAGGACATCGCCGTCGCCGAGCCGCACCGTGCCGATCCGCAGATCCGTGTCGGGGCGGACCGTGTGCTCGACCGCTTCGCCGATCGCCACGGCCTCGCCGGTGGCGCGGCGTACGGAGATCTCCCGGACCCGGCAGGCGGCGCCCGGGGCCCGTACCCGCCCCGAGTCCGGTGTCGAGTGGTCCGGCAGCTCCGATTCCAGCAGCATCGGCTCGGAGTCCTCGTCGCGCTGGATTCCGGGGATACGGGGACTGCCCAGCCGCACCCATCGCTCGCCGATGGGCAGGAACTGCACCTGTCGCGGCCGGTCGGCGGTGGCTTCGTCGCGGAGCCGCTCGGTGGTGAAGTAGTCGTGGTAGTGGCCGTCGTTCCACGGGCTGCCGTAGAGCCAGCCCCAGTCCACCTCCGAGTGGGCGAACGGCGCGAGCAGTTCCTGCTCCACCACCGCCGTCACCGGCGCGGCCGACACGTTGCGCAGGACGAGCCGCCACATGAGCCGGCTCTGCTCGTATCCCATGCGTACGTCGGTGGTCACCGCCAGCGCGCCGGCCGTGGCGGACCGTCGTACGCCCCACGGCGCCCATCGCATCCGCTCGGCGGCGGGGACGGATCCGTCGATCCGCAGCACGCCCGTGTGGTAGCCGCCGCTGTACGGGGGGAACGCCAGCCAGGACAGCGAGGTGAGGTCGCCGTTGACATGGCCTTGGCCCCACTGGTTGCGCAGCGACGGGAGGTGGTTGAGTTCCGCGCGGTCGATCCAGGCGCCGGCCAGGTCGTCGAGGGCCGGTACGCCATTGATCGGCTGGTTCACTTGGACGCTCCAGACATGAGTCCGTGAATGAACTCGCGCTGGCTGACCAGATATCCCACCACGGGGATGACAGCGGCGAGGAACATGATTCCGAAGAGCTGGCTGTAGTCGGTCGAATAGGCACCGAGCGAGACATAGATGCCGGTGGTGATCGTCTGGCCCTGGAGCGGGCCGAGAATGAACTGCGGATTGAGGAAGTCGTTCCACACCCACAGTCCGAGGAAGATCGCGACGGTCGCGGTGGCGGGACGTACGACCGGGAAGATGATGCGCCACCACAGCCGCAGATCGCCGGCGCCGTCCATCCGCGCGGCCTCGATGACCTCGCGGGGGATGGTCCGCAGGAATCCGACGTAGACGAAGACCGCGAACGAGAGATACCCGCCGCCGACGTTGGACAGGATCAGGCCGGCGTAGGAGTTGGCCAGACCGATCGAGCGCAGCAGGGTCACGATCGGGAGCAGGATGACCTGCGGCGGGACCATCAACCCGAGTGCGAACACCGCGAGCAGGACGGCCCTGAGGCGGGGCGCGCGCTCGGATATGTAGAAGGCGAGCATGGAGCTGAGCGGGACGAGGATGACGAGGGTCGCCGTCGTCACCAGGATCGAGTTGAGCAGCCCCGCCTGGACGAGATGGTCCGGCCTCTGCAGCGCGTTGAGGATGTTGTCGAAGGTGAACGGGACCGGCGGAGAGGCCGGATTCGAGACGATCTGGTCCTGCGTCTTGAACGCGCTGACGAACGCGACATACACGGGCAGGATGAACGCCAGGGTGATCAGCCAGGCGCCGATCAGATGCGACTTCTTACGGAGGTTCGGTCCGGCGGACCGGGCGGACCGGGCGGCGGGAGCGCTCACAGGTTCGTCTCCCTTCGGCGGAGCAGGGTGGTGACGCCGTACGAGACGACGGCGGTCAGCGCCAGCAGGAACATCGCGATGGACGAGGCATAGCCGAACCGGTTGTCGGTGAAGGCCACGGAGATCAGGTAGAAGGCGGTCGACCGGGTCGACTCCGCCGGGCCGCCGCCGGTGAGGACCGCGATCACGTCGTAGAGCTTGAGCGTGGTGATCAGGCACAGCACGACGCTGATCGTCATGCCCGGCGCGATCATGGGAAGGGTCACGTGCCGGAACCGGCTGAGGACCCCCGCCCCGTCCATCCGGGCCGCCTCGTAGAGCTCCTGCGGCACGGATTGGAGTGAAGCGGTGTAGACGACGGTGGCGAACGCGATGGTGATCCAGCTGACGACCGCGCAGACCGACACCACCGCGAGAGTGTCGTCGCCGAGCCAGGCGATGGGCTCGTCGATCAGGCCGATGCGGGACAGCGCGCTGTTGAGCAGGCCGTTCTGGGTGAGGATGGATCGCCAGATGAAGCCGACGATGACACCGGAGAGGACCTGCGGGATGAAGATGAGGGTCCGCATGACGCGGTAGTTGGCGGAGGAGCGGTTGAGGACGACGGCCAGCAGCAGCCCCACCACGTTGGCTATGACGGTGACCGCCACGACCACGATCATCGTGAACAGGAGACTCGACAGCAGCCGGTCGTCCGAGAAGAGCTCCCGGTAGTTGGCGAGGCCGACGAAGTCACTCCCGGCCTGCAACGGGTTCTTGTCCGTGAAACTGAGGAAGAGGCTCTGCACCAACGGGTACAGGAGGAACACCCCGTAGAGGATGACCGCGATCCACGCAGCGGGGGCCAGCCCGAGGCTTCGGCCCGCTCGTGGAGATCGACTGGGCACAGCTTGATCCTTTCTGTCCCCCGTGCCTCGCTGCGGCCGCTCGGGGGTGGGTCGGCGCCCCGGAGGGCCGCACGGCGACCGAGGTGGTGAGCGAGGAAAAGGCGGGAGCCGCGGCCGTCCGTTGTCGTACGGCGTCGGTCCGTCGACGTCAGGGCGTACACCGTCAGATCCGGCCGGCGGGGGTCGTACGGCGTCAGGTCCGTACGCTATATCCCGCCTGGCCGAAAAACACCTGACAACGATGTCACCCTTGGCCGGACCACGGCCCCCGCCCGTCTCTTCCGCGGGCGGCGGTTACTTGGCGGCCTTGTCCCAGTCCGCGTCGAGCGTGGCGAGCGCGCCCTTGGTGTCGGAGCTGGTGAACAGCTTCTGCGCCAGGGAGTTGAACTGCTCGACCACCCCGGGCGGAAGCGCGTCGTCATTATTGACCTGACCGAACGCGCTGACCTTCGCGTTGTCGTCGGTCACGAGCTTGAACCCGTCGGTGTAGAGCGGGGTCACCTTCGCGCCGAAGTCCTCGAAGGGGACGTTCTTCAGCATCGGGAAGGCGCCGTCGGTCTCGATGAGCGTCTTCAGGTTCGGCTTGGACAGCGACCACGCCTGCGCGAACGTGGCGGCCGCGTCGACGTCCGAGGACTTGGCGCTCACCGAGGTGGTGCCACCGGTGTTGAACGGCACGATCGCCTTGCCGGTCTCGCTCGGCAGCAGGAACGTACCGAAGTCGTCCGCGTCGGCGGCGGGGATCTGGCCGATGAACCAGCTGCCCATCGGGTACATGGCGCTCTCGCCGGCCAGGAACTGCTTGTTGGCGTCCGCGTAGCTCACGCTCAGGGCGCCCTTGTCGAACGCACCCGCGCCGATGAGCTGGCGGTACTTGCCGACGGCGGCGGTCATCTCGGGACCGGTGAACGCGACCTCACCCTTGTAGCGCTTCTGGATCCACTGCGGATCCGAGCCCAGCACATCCGCGGTGATGATCCCGGACAGCGGGATCCCGGCCGACCACGGCTCGCCGCCCGCCATCTCGACCGGAGTGACGCCGGCCTTCTTGAGGGTCGTGACGACCTTCGTGAACGCGTCCCAGGTCTGCGGGACCTGGAGGTTGTGCTCGGCGAAGATCTTCTTGTTGTAGAAGATCATCGGGATGACCTGGGAGTTGGTGGGCGGGATGTACGTCTTGCCGTCGATCGCGTTGCCGTTGGGGTCGGTGAAGTTCTCGTCCAGCCACTTCTGGTCGAACGGCTTCAGCAGCCCGGCCGCGGTGAAGTCCTTCGGGTTGATGGAGGAGAGGATGTCCGGGAACTGCCCCGACGCCTGGAGCTGCTTGGCGTAGGCCGTCCGGTCGGCGTCCGGCGAGACGATCTTCTTGACCTTGACGTCGGGGACCGCCTTCTGCGCCTCCGAGATGGAGGTGTCCCAGAACTTCGCGGTCAGCGCCGGGGTCTCGAACGTCATGAACGTCAGGCCACCACCACCGCCGCCCGCCGCTGTGCCGCTGGTGGAGCAGCCCGTGATCGCCAGAGCGCTCACCAGACCGGTGACCGCCGCCATGAGGGCAGGTCTGCGCTTCATGTCATCCTCCTTGATGCTTCACGCGATGCGGCCGGACTCCGGCCGCCCTGTGCCGTCGAGCGAATTGCTTGTCCTGAAAACCCGCGTGCGGAGGCGGGGTGGGGCAGTGCGCGAGAACCGGCCCCTCGGTTCTGAGGCCCGGTAAACACCCTCGTTTCGTATACTTTTCAGAAGAGTAGCCAGCGTCCCGGCACAGTCAAGACTCGTACCGACCTTTACCGGATCGAGATCGGACGCGATGCGGCCACGGCGCCACATTTTCGCGAAAAGACCTGCTCACGCGAGGTATTGACAATCCGGCCCGGAAGGGGACCACACTGGTGGGGCACGGAGGGACGGCGGCGGACGCCGCCGGCTCCGGTCCCCGCGAGAGGGAAGAAAAAAATATGATCGATGGGCGGTAGCATCGCGGGACGCCCAGGGAGGACGGCGGGAGCCGTCATTTCACAGGCCGTCACGTGGGTGTGAGACCGAAACGAGGAGCAGCACGATGGCAGGCACGCCTCGACGGCAGGCACTGGCGGACACCGCCTACGACACGATCCGTCAGCGGCTGGTGGACCACGACATCGAGCCGGGGTCGAAGATGAACATCAACACCCTCGCCCAGGAGCTGGCGATCTCGCCCACGCCACTCAGGGAGGCCCTCGCGCGGCTGGAGGCGGAAGGCCTGGTCGTGAAGCGGTCGTTGGCCGGCTACACGGCGGCCACGCTGCTCAGCAGCCGTAGTCTCGGTGAGCTCTTCGAGGTACGTCTCCTGCTCGAACCGACCGCGGCCGCGCACGCGGCGAGACAGATCAGTGAGGCGGATCTGCTCCAACTCGCCGAGCAGCTGGCCGAGATGCGCACGGCGGCGCAGGACTTCCGCAGCCGGTCGACGCTTCTGCTGTACATGCACCACGACTCGGTGTTCCACGACCGGATCGCGCGCCTGAGCGGCAACGCGTTCCTCCGCGCGACGCTGGGGCGACTGCACGCGCATACGCATCAGTACCGGCTCTCGTTCCGCGAGGGGTGGGCGGAGGAGACCTGCGGCGAGCACGAACGGATCCTGGAGGCGCTGCGCGAGGCCGACGAGGAGACCGCGTTCGCCCGGATGCGCACGCATCTGCGCAGGGCGCACACCCGGCTGACCGACGCGGCGGAGCAGCAGTAGGCGGGGGCCGTACGGTCAGGACCCGCCGGGAGAGCGGTGGTAACGCTCGCGCGCGTCCGCCACGACACCGAGCCGCTCCGTCGGTCCGCCGAACGGCAGAAACGCCAAGGGATTTTCCCCGGGCGCGGCGAGGCCGGCGGGCCGTTGCGGGGCGGGCGCCGCCGTGCGGGGTGAGGTGGCTGAAACTCGGCGATCAGCCAATGGATTGGTCTGGACCACATGGGCGGCGACCGCTAAGGTCCCTGCCAGCCGACGACCCGTACCGAGCGTCCCCCGACCGTCTCCACCCTGTCCCGCTCCCCCTGTCGGCTCCGTACCGAGGACCGAAGTCCGTGATCGATATCGTTGTCGTACTCCGGGCCGAGGACGCCGTCCTCGACTTTCTGTCCGTGCTCGCCGATGACCGTGGCGGGGAGACCCGGGTGATCCTCGGTGACCGCGCCGAGGCGCTGACGCTGCCCGCGGGTACGGACCTGGCCGAGCGCCTCGCCCTGCTCGCCCCGTATGTCGGGCCCGTGGCCGGACACATCACCTCACCCGGTCCTGACGCCCTCGCCGGGCTGATCCGCGACGCCGGGGCCGAGGCCGGACGGCCCGTCCGGATCTGGACGCACTCCCCGGCGGACAACCGGCGCAGCCGCGGGCGGCTCGGCCGTGACACCGCCATCGCCTGCGCCGGTCCAGGGCATGGGCCCGTGCGCCATGCCGTCGGATACTCGCCGTATCTCCAGTTCCTCAGCGATCTCGACCGCCCGCTGGACCGGCGGCTGATCGCGGCGAAGCTGGATTTCGTCAATCGTTCCTGTGGGCATCTGCTGGCCGAGGAAGCTCCCGAGTACGTCGTACAGACGCCGCGCATCCCCGCCACCGAGCGCTTCTTCGACACCGAACCCGACCAGCGCGAGCGGCTCTTCGCCCTGCTCGCCAGCCTGGACGACGAGGCCGCTTCCGTGGTGGACCCCTGGGAGTTCGGCAGTTCGCCGTACGAGTCGGAGCGGCTGGACGCGACGGCGGCCTGGGTACGGGACCGGTGCCCGGCCACGGACGGCACGCTCGTGGAGGTGGGGGCGTGCGAAGGAGCGCTGACCCACCGGCTCGCCGCCGCGGGCTTCGCCGTACGGGCCACCGAGCCCAACCCCGTCTTCCGGCCGCGGCTGGCCGCGGCGCTCGCCGGCGCCGGGGCGGTCACCGTGGACGACGCGGATCTCGCCGGGCTGGCCAAGGAGGACGGCGGTCCCCGCGCCGCCGCCCATCTGCTGATCGAGATGCTCTATTACGGCCAGGATCTCGCGCTGCTCGACGACCTGGCCACGGACCTCGTGTTCGTCGCCCTCGAACCCGACGCGCTCCGCACGCGCGTACGCCCCTGGCTGGATCGGTCGACGACCTGGCGCGCGGACGGAGAAGTCGTCCTGGTGCCGCCACGGGTCGAAACCGTCTGCGCGGGACGCGCCTATCTGAGCAAGCGCGGCAGCGTGGGACTGCTCCTGCGGCGTACCGCGGCCTCCTGACCCTCGCTCATTCCTGAGCCGTTCCTGACCCATTCCTGCCCCTTTCCTGTTCCTGACCCGCCCAGGAGAACAGACATGTACGACAGCTGCGTCGGGCTGGGCTACCACTGCGAGTCCACCCACCAGATCCGGCGGATCACCGGCGACGACCGCGCACACTTCTTCGACTGGCTCGACCTCGACTTCGAGTCGGTCGTGGAGACGATCGCCGGCGACTTCGCCGACGTGCTGCGGCCCGGCATGGTCGAGCCGTTCAGCGACGGTCTGTGCGCGCTGGACCGCGGTTCCGACATCCGGTTCTTCCACGACTTCCGCCCCGCCGCGGGCAGCACCCTCGGACAGCGGGACATCGACCGGCAACTCCCCGATGTGCGCGCCAAGTTCCAGGCACTGGCCGGGCGCTGGCGCGCCCTCGCCCAGTCATCCGCGCGGGTGCTGTACGTCCACCACGACGCCTTCGACGAGGTCACCGCGGCTGATCTGCGCCGGCTGCGCCTGGTCCTCGCGACGGCGCACCCGGGCCACCGCTTCGATCTGCTCTGGCTGCGCCGCACCCCGCCGGGGGACGGCCACACCCTCGGCCCCGGGATCCGCTGGGGCACCGTGGCGGCCGCCCCCGGGCGGTGGCAGGGCGACGACGCCCAATGGAACGCCGCGTTCCGCGATGTGCGATTCACCGACGCGCCACGGCTTCGGCCCGCGACCGACAGGAGTACGACCGTATGACACCGCCCCCGCCCGCCACCGTGATCCTCTCCCCGCACTTCGACGACGCCGCGCTGTCGCTCGCGGGGCTGATCCCCGGGCTGCCCTCCCCGGTCACTGTCGTGACCGTCCACGGCGGTGCGCCCTCCCCCGGGCACGACGTCTCCTGGTGGGACAGCACCTGCGGCTTCTCCTCGCCGGGCGAGGCGTATCTCGCGCGGCTGGCGGAGGACGCGCGGGCCTGCGCGCTGCTCGGTGTCGAGAGCGTCGTCCTGGGACATCCGGACGGTCCGTACGGGGACGGGGAGGTGCCCGACGACATCGGCACGTACCTCGCGGGCCTCGCTCCTGAGACCTGTCTGCTGATCCCCCTGGGCACCAACCAGCCCGATCACGCGAAGGTCCGCGACCGCGCCCTGCACCTCCTCAACACGCTCGGCAGGCCACTCCCCCTTGTCTACGCCGACCTGCCCTACACCGGGCATCTGCCGGAGTGGGGCACCCCCGGCACGGAGGCGGGACTCGCCGGGAGCCTGGACTACGGGCCGGCCTACCGGGACCTCGCGGGCCGCTACCGGACCCGGGTCGCGTACGACCTGACCCTCTCCGACGCACAGTGGGCGGACAAACGGGCGGCGGTGCTCTGCTACGCCTCGCAGCTCGCGCCGCTCGCCGTCGATCACGGAAGTCTGCTGGCCCGCGGCGGGCCGCTGCGGGCCGAACGTGCCTGGTCACTGGAGGACGTGGGCCACGCGCGCGACTGACCGGCCGTATGGCCAGGGGCGGGATCCCCCCACCGACGACCGGCACCCATCCGGGGGCCCCGCCCGGAGGCGGGCGCCCTTCGGGGTAGTAGACGACCTATGACCCGAAAGCGTTTCGGTGCGCCGGAGGACCGGCACCGGTTCCAGAACCTGTACCGCAGGATGACCACTTCTTCTGCCGTGCTCGCCTGGAACCGCGGCCGTGAGATGGAGCTGATGCATCGGGCCATGAGCTTCGCCGCCCTCGGCTTCCTGACCCTGGTGCCCCTGCTGATCCTCGTCGCCGCGGCCGACCCGGCGAGCGGCACGGGGTTCGCCCGCTGGCTGGGGCAGGGGCTGGGGGTGTCGGCGTCGTCGCAGGGAGAGCTCCAGCAGCTGTTCGGCAGACCGGGGCAGGCGTTGCAGCGCACGACGGCGTTCGGCCTCGCCGCGCTCGCCGTGTTCGGGCTGACGTTCGGATCCGCCGTACAGACGGGGTACGAGAGGGTCTGGGAACTGCCGACGGCGCGCTGGCACACCATATGGCGGCATGTCCTGTGGCTCGCGGTACTCGTCGCCTTCCTCCTGGCCTTCGTCAATACACCCGTCACCTCCGCGTCAGCCGTCACGACGGTGCTCAGCACCGTGGGCGATGTGATCGGTACGTTCCTGTTCTTCTGGTGGTCGCAGCGCGTGCTCCTCGCCGGGCGGGTCCGCTGGCGAGCGCTGCTGCCCGGCGCCGTGGTGACCGCCGTGGGCCTGCTCGGCCTGAGGGTCTTCTCCCGCCTTGTCTTCTCCCCTCTGATCGCCTCGAACGCCGTCACCTACGGCCCGTTCGGAACGGTTCTGGTCATTCAGTCCTGGCTCGTCGGCGTCGGCTTCGTCGTCTACGGCGGCGCGCTCGTGGGCCGCCTCGTCCACGAACACCGCACCCACCGGCGCCTGCAGGAGGCGATCGACAGGGCCGTGGAGGCGCCGGGGACCGGCCGGCCCGGCGGGCAAGGCGAGGCGCCCGGCTAAAGTGACTGTCCCTCGTGCGAGCCGTCGAAGTCTCCGCACCACCCCGCCCGCTGGAGACCCGGTCCCCGATGTCGTCGATCGCCGCACCCGCGCCTGCCCTCGTACCGCGCCGGGCCTGGCTCACCGATCTGCCGGTCCTGCTGGTCGCCGTGTTCTGGGGGGCCAGCTATCTCGCCGCGAAGGACATCACCACCGGCCACACCGTCGTCGCCGTTCTCGTGCTGCGCTTCGCGGTGGTCCTTCCCGTGCTGGCCGTCGCCGGGTGGCGGAGACTGAGGGCGCTGGACGCGGCCCAGTGGTGCGGCGCCGGGCTGCTCGGGCTCGTACTGGGCGGGATCTTCCTGCTGGAGACGTACGGGGTTGTGCACACGTCGGCGACCAATGCCGGGCTCATCATCAGCCTCACCATGATCTTCACGCCGCTCGCGGAGGCCGTGATCACCAGGACACGGCCGCCCGGGGCCTTTGTCGCGGCCGCGGGGCTGAGTGTCTCCGGGGTGGTGCTGCTGACGCAGAGCGGCGGATTCACCGCTCCCTCGGCGGGCGATCTGCTGATGCTGCTGGCCGCGCTCGCCCGTACCGTCCATGTGCTGGCCATGGCCCGGATCAAGGCGCTGCGCGGCGCCGACTCGCTGTCGCTGACGACCGTCCAACTCGGCGGCGCGGTGGCGGTGTTCGCGGTACTGGCCACACTGCCCGGCACCGGCTCCGCGCCCTGGGCCGTGGCCGCCGGCTTCGGTCCGCGCGCCTGGGCGACGCTGCTCTTCCTCGCCGTCTTCTGCACCCTCGTCGCCTTTTTCGTACAGATGTGGGCGGTACGCCGCACCTCACCGTCCCGGGTCGGTCTGCTGCTCGGCACCGAGCCGCTGTGGGCGGCCACGGCGGGCATCGTGATCGGCGGCGAACACCTGGGGCCCGCCGGTGCGCTGGGCGCGGTACTCGTCCTGGCGGGCACGGCCTGGGGCCGTCGCGCGGCGGGGCCACGGCCCGGCTGAGGACAAGAAGGGCGTGCCGCGGGGAAGGCGGCACGCCCGGTTCCTGACCGTCAGAGGTCGAACTCGCTCGGCGCGATGCCGACGGCGAAGCAGGCCTCGCGGACGACCGCGCGCTCCGTCTCGTCGAAGTCGCCGTCGGCTCCGCCGATGACGATGCCGATCTGGATGACCGCGCGGGCCTCGGTGGGCTTCTTGGCGACCTTGCCGATGGTCTGCAGGATGCCGACCTTGCCGAAGTCGAAATCGGCCGTCAGCTTCTGGCAGTAGTCGTTGAACCGCACCTGCAGGTCATCGGCGGGGAAGTTCTGGAGCACCTCGTTGGTCATGATCAGCGAGGCGACGCGCTGGCGCTCGGACGGGTCGATGGAGCCGTCGGCGGCGGCGACCAGGGCGCACATGGCCATGCTGGCGTCACGGAAGGCGCCGCTCTTGAGGTCGTTCTTCTTGGCGTTGAGCTGCGTCTGCATCGACGAAGCGGAATCCTTGATGCGGTCCCACAGGGCCACGTGACTCTCCTGAGCTGGTTGGTTGTCCGAGGGCCGTAAATCTACAACACTGTAGAAGTTAGCTGGGAGCCAGTAGAGTCGAGCGCGTCGCGCGGCGACGCCCGGCGTGTCCGGTGGTTGGGCGGGCCGGGAACGGGGCACGGAGGATCAGCGTGGACACGGAATCCAGGGGGCGGCGCGGAAGCACCCCACGCAGAGGTCGTCCCATCGGCCGCGGAACCGGCCGGACAAGGCTGACCCGGCGCGGCCGGACAGTCGTGTGGTCCGGCGGCGTGCTGGCCGTCGCGCTCCTCGCCGTGGCGGGTGCGGCGGCCTGGGTCTACCAGGACCTCAACGGCAACATCCACTCCGCGGACGTCGACAACAAGATCGGCGGCGGACGGCCGGTCAACATGAGTCCGGGTTCCAAGAACATCCTCGTCGTGGGCTCCGACTCACGGAAAGGCGCCAACGCGAAGTACGGCAAGGATCTGACCACCATGCAGTCGGACACGCTGATGATCCTGCACGTGGCCGCCGACCGGAAATGGGCCACGGTGGTCTCGCTCCCCCGTGACTCCTGGGTGAGCATCCCGGTCTGCGACCGCGGAGACGGCAGCTCATCCGCCCCGCACCACTTCAAGATCAACGAAGCGTTCGCCCTCGGCGGTACGGGCGGCGAGGTCGCCGGCGCCGCCGCCTGCACCATCAAGACGGTGGAGCGGAACACCGGGCTGCGTATCGACCACTTCATGTCGGTCGACTTCCAGGGCTTCAAGGGCATGGTCGACGCGCTCGACGGTATCGAGGTCTGCCCCGGGGCGCCGATACACGACAAGAAGGCCCACCTCGACCTGGCCGCCGGCTGCCGGACGGTGCGGGGCGAGCAGGCCCTGGGCTATGTCCGTACGCGCTACAGCCTGGGAGACAGTTCCGATCTGGGGCGGATCGGCCGGCAGCAGGAGTTCATGGAGGCCCTGGCCGCCAAGGCCCAGCAGAAGCTGACCAGCCCGAACGCGCTGTACCGGTTCCTGGACTCGGCCACCGGATCACTGACCACCGACAGGGCGCTGGCGGGGATCAAGCCCCTCTCCGGCCTCGCCTCCGAGGTCAAGGGCATCCCCGGCGACCGTCTGACATTCCTGACCGTGCCGAATTACCCGCGCGAGGCCGATGTGCCGGCCGACAAGGCCAATGTCCTCTGGCAGTACCCGCAGGCCGCCGGCCTGTTCGCCGCCCTGGCGAAGGACCAGGAAGTGGACAAGAAGCAGCTGGAGGCCGCCTCCAGGAACCCGGTTCACGCGCACACGGTGCGCGTCCAGGTCCTGAACGGCACCGGCACCCCGGGGCAGGCGGCGAAGGTCGCGGACACGCTGCGCACGGTGGGATTCACCATCGCGGGCGTCGGCAACGCGCCCGTGGCCGCGGACCGGACCACCGTCGCGTATCCGCAGGGCCTGGCGGCGCAGGCCCGGGTACTCGCCTCCCGGCTGCCGGGCGTCGGGGCGCGGCAGGACGCGGAATCCGCGCCGGGCGTGGTGACGCTGACCGTGGGGGCGGATTTCCATGCCCTCAGATGACACCGCATACTGCCTGACACTATCCGAAATCATCTGATGTGATCGGCCGACATCCGACGACGCGGGCGGTGGCCGACACCAGCCACCGCATTGCACTGCTTTGCGATTCCTTTACTATTGGCGGACGGGGTGCCCCCCGTCCCGACCACCTATCCGAGAAGGAGCTGCGGTCCCGCAATGGGTGAGCCTCCCAGTACGAGCCGTGCCATTCCCGACCCCTCGATCCATGGGGCGGAGGTGACACGGTGACCGAAGTACTTCTGCTGCTCCTCGCCCTCGCACTCACCCTCGCTTGTGCGGTGTTCGTCGCGGCCGAGTTCTCCTTGACCACCATCGAGCGCGGCGAGCTCGAACGGGCCGCCGCCGCGGGCGAGCGCGGCGCCGCCGGCGCGCTGGAGGCGGCCAAGCGGCTGACCTTCCAGCTCTCCGGCGCCCAGCTGGGCATCACCGTGACCTCGCTGGTGATCGGCATGCTCGCCGAGCCCTCCCTGGCCGTGCTGCTGCGCGGGCCGCTGGAAGCCGTCGGCCTGCCGCACGGGGCGGTGCCCACCGTCGCCACCCTGCTCGGTGTCTCCCTGTCCACCGTGGTGCTGATGGTGATCGGCGAGCTGGTCCCGAAGAACTGGGCGATCTCCAGCCCGCTCGCGGTCGCCAAGGTCGTCGCGGGTCCGCAGCGCGGCTTCACCGCCGCGTTCGCCCCGCTGATCCGCCATCTCAACAACACCGCCAACCGTCTCGTACGGCGGTTCGGCCTGGAGCCCGCCGAAGAGCTGGCCTCCGCCCGCAGCCCCGAGGAGCTGGTCGCCCTGGTGCGGCACTCGGCCCGGGAGGGCGCCATCGAGGCGGACTCCGCCGAGCTGTTCGTACGGACCCTGCATCTCGCCGAGCTGACCGCGGAGAACGTCATGACCCCCCGCGTGGACGTCCGGGCCCTGGAGGCGCACGCCACCGCCACGGACGCCGCCAACCTGACCCTGGCCACCGGCCTGTCGCGCTTCCCCGTCTACCGCGACAGCCTGGACGAGGTGATCGGCACGGTCCATATCCGTGATGTCCTCGCCCTGGACGAGACCAGGCGCGACCACACCCTCGTCACCGAACTGGCCACCGGCCCGCTGCTCGTCCCCGACTCCCTCCCGGTGGACCGGCTGCTGCGGCGGCTGCGCGAGGCGCGGACGATGGCCGTGGTCATCGACGAGTACGGGGGCACCGCCGGCGTCGCCACCGTGGAGGACATCGTCGAGGAGGTCGTCGGAGAGGTACGCGACGAACACGACCCGGACGAGACCCCCGGCCTGGCCCCCGGCAAGCCGTCCGCGGACGGCCGCCGCGTCTGGGAGGCGGACGGCAGCGTCCGGCTCGACCAGCTCGAAGAGATCGGTCTCAGCGCGCCGGAAGGCCCCTACGAGACCCTCGCCGGGCTGCTCGCGACGCGGCTTGAACGGCTGCCGGTGCTGACCGACACGCTGGAGATAGAGGGCTGGCAGTTCGCCGTCCTGCGCATCGAGCACCACCGAGCCGACCGGGTCAGGATCACCGGGCCCGCCCCGGCCGCACAGTTCGTGGAGGACGTCCGATGACCGCCCTGCAGCTCGCCATCGGCGCGCTCACTCTCCTCACCAACGCGTTCTTCGTCGGCGCCGAGTTCGCTCTCATCTCCGTACGGCGCAGCCAGATCGAGCCGCAGGCGATCAAGGGCAGCCGACGGGCGAAGAGCACCCTGTGGGGCCTGCAGCACCTGTCCGCCGCTATGGCCACCGCCCAGCTCGGCATCACCATCTCCTCGCTGGTGCTGGGCGCCGTCGCCGAGCCGGCGATAGCCCACCTCCTGGAGCCGCCGTTCGAAGCGGCCGGGGTGCCCGAGGCCCTGATCCATCCGATCGCGTTCGTCATCGCGCTGACCCTGGCGACGTATCTGCACATGCTGGTCGGTGAGATGGTGCCGAAGAACATCGCGCTGGCCGCGCCGGCGCCGACCGCGCTGCTGCTCGGTCCGCCGCTGGTGGCCCTCACCCGCGCGCTGCGTCCGGTGATCTTCGGGATCAACGCGTTCGCCAACGCCCTGCTGCGCCTGCTCAAGGTGGAGCCCAAGGGCGAGGTGGCCTCGGTCTTCACGGATGACGAACTGGCCCGTCTGGTCAAGGACTCCAGCGAGGCGGGACTGCTCGACCCGGCGGACGGCGAGCGGCTGCGTGACGCCCTGGAGCTGGGCACCCGCCCGGCGGGCGAGGTGATGGTCGCGCTCAACCGGACGGTGACCGTCGACCATCTGATCACCCCGCAGCAGCTGGAGCGTACGGCCTCCTCCTCCGGATTCTCCCGGCTGCCGGTCACCGGCCCCGACGACACCATCCTGGGCTATCTGCACATCAAGGACGCGCTCGGCGCCGCCGAGCGCACCCAGCCCTTCCCCCGCGGCGCGCTGCACACGATGGTCCGGGTCGAGATCGACACCCCGCTCGACGACACCATGACCGCCATGCGGGCCGCCGGTACCCACCTCGCGGCCGTCACCGGCGACAAGGGCACCGTCATCGGTTTCGTCACCATGGAAGACGTCCTGGCGGAACTGGTCGGCCCCGCCGCCGGCTCACCGGCCGGTCAGGGTTTGCGCGCGATGCCGACGTAGCAGGCCGCTTCCTTGTCGGTGACGTTCTCGCTGCCGTCACCGGGGTCGGGGCGCCACTGGTGCGAGGCGGTGATCCCGGGGTCGAACAGCTGCCAGCCGGTGAAGAAGCGGGCGATCTCCTCGCGGGTACGTGCCTGTCCGGGCGTACCCGCGGCGCGGTACGCGGCCGTGAGCCGGGCGATGCCCTCGGGGTCGAACTCCGTCGTGACATGAGCGATGGCGAGGGTACTGCCCGACGGCAGCGCGTCCTTGAGGTGTTCGACGATGTCATGGGCGCCGTGGTCGTCGGTCACGAAGTGCAGCAGCGCGTTGAGGCTGAGGGCGATCGGCCGCGTGAAGTCGAGCGTGCCGCGTATCTCCTCGATGTCCAACAGCGCTTTGGGATCGGTGACATCGGCGTGGACGTACGCGGTGCGGCCCGCGGGGTCACTGTGGAGCAGCGCGCGGGCGTGGGCCAGCACGATCGGGTCGTTGTCGGTGTAGACGACGCGCGCGTGCGGCACTTCCCCCTGGGCGACCTCATGGAGGTTCGGGGAGGTGGGGATGCCGGTCCCGATGTCGAGGAACTGGTCCATGCCCTCGCGGGCGAGGAAGCGGACGGAGCGGTGCATGAAGCGCCGGTTGACGCGCGCGGTGGCCAGAATGGAGGGGAAGGCGGCCATGGCCCGCCCCGCGGCCTCGCGGTCGGCGGGGAAGTTGGTGGTCCCGCCCAGGTAGTAGTCGTACATACGCGCCGAGTGCGCCCGGTCCAGTTCCAGATCCACCGTGCCGTTGTCCCCCACCGTGCGGTCCCCGTCCTCGTTGCCGGATATCGGTCCGTGTCTGCCCGCCACCGCCTGCGGACAACCGTACGAGACACCCCCGCAACTCCGGTAACGAGCGGTGTAATCATATGATGACTATGAGCAAAGCGCCCCGGGGGGTGCCCCGGTGCGCGACCGAGGGGAGCGGCATCTGATGGTCCGTGCCACCAACGGCGCCCGGGGCGTCGACGACCGGGGCGTGCGGCGCTCCGCCGACCGGCCCCTGCGGCGGCTCGCGTTGACCTTCGACGCCTTCGACTCGCACCACCACACACTGTGGCTGCGGTACGCCCACACGCAGGTCGGCAGCCGCGCCGCCGCCGAGACGGTGGTGGACGCCACCTGCGCCCGGCTGCTGGACCACTGGCCCCATGTCCTGGTCCAGGAATCGGTACCCCGCTACGCCTGGGCGGTCCTGAAGGAGGAGGTGGCGCGCTGGCTGAACGAGCACGACGCGCAGCCGGTCCTGGTGGACACCGCCGCCTTCCACGCCGCGATACGCAAGCTCCTCTTATCCGAGATAAGTGATCAATTCGCCGTTCTGCAGGGCGAGATCGGCCTGTACGGGGCCATCGCCCGGCTGCCCGAGCGGCAGTACGACGCCGTCGTCCTGCGCTACGTCCTACAGGTCCCTGACCAGGACGTCGCCGAATACCTGGGCATAGAGGTCGCCACCGTCCGCTCCCATGTACGGCACGCCAGAAGGCGGCTGGCCAGGCAACTCGGCGTACGGGAAACCGGGACGGAAGAGTAGACCGTGGCCCGCACCGACGAACCCGCCCCCATCGACGCGCTGCTGGACGACGCGGAAGTCCTCGCCGACACCTATGACGACTACGACAGCGAGGCCGCGCGCCGGCGTGTCACCGCCCGGCGGACCAGGGACGGCGCGGCCTGCCCCGGGGGCGCGGCGGCCGTGCCCCGACACCATCCCTCCGCCCACGAACAGGCCGCCCACGACCTGAACCTCGCGGTGGCCCTGATCCTGAACGCCCCCGAGGCGGCGGCCGGCCTCACCCGTCTGGTCGACCACGACCGGATCGACCCCGAGGGCGCCGTCGTCTTCGCCGCCCTCCTGCATCTGACCGGCCACCAGGACGCGGCGCAGTTCTGGTGGCAGTTCGCCGCCGGCGGCGGCAACCGGACGGCGGCCTTCTGCCTCTTCCTCGCCCACCAGCGGAGAGCCGAGTTCCAGGACGCCGCCCACTGGCGCGCCCAGTCCCGCCGGCTGCCTCGGTCAGGACGCCCCAGGACACCGGCGACGCTGTCCTCCCTGCTGCCCGAGACGGTGAGGCACGATCTCCTCAGCCAGTGCCGCCACGGCCGCCACCCCACCCTGCCGGCCCCCCTGGAAGCGGTCATCAACCGCCTCCGTATCGACAGCGCGGACGAGGACTTCGGCGAAGTCCCCCAACCGGCGGTCACTCTGCCCGACGACCTCACCCCGGACAGCTGACACCGTTCGTTTCGGACCCGGGGCCGGTGCCGGACCGCTCGTACTGTGGCGCGCATGATCGTTGACAAGGGCGGGCGCCGGCGCCTCGGCTATCCGGTGGCCGCGGCGGTGTTCGCCATCGGCATGGCGGGCACGACCCTGCCCACCCCGCTGTACGGGCTCTACCGCGAGCAGCTGGGCTTCTCCGAACTGACGGTGACAGTGGTGTTCGCCGTCTACGCCGTGGGTGTGATCGCCGCGCTACTCCTGGCGGGCGACCTCTCCGACGAGGTGGGCCGCCGGCCGGTGCTGCTCTGTGCCCTGGGGCTGTCCGCGGCCAGTGCCCTGTGCTTCCTGTTCGAGGGCGGACTCCCGCTGCTGTTCGCCGGCCGGCTGCTGTCGGGCTTCGCCGCCGGACTGCTCAGCGGCGCCGCCACGGCCACCGTGATGGAGCTGGCCGCACCGGGGCACGAGGCGCGCGCCGGGCTCGCCGCGACAGCGGCGAACATGGGCGGCCTCGGCTGCGGCCCCCTGCTGGCCGGACTGCTCGCCCAGTACGCGCCATGGCCGCTGCGCCTGCCGTTTCTCGTGCATCTCGCTCTGCTGGCGGTGGCGTCCGTACTGACCTGGTTCCTGCCGGAGACCGTCAGGAATCCGAAGCGCCGGCCGCGGCTGCGGCCCCAGGGGCTGGTGGTGCCGCCGGAGGTCCGTGGTGTGTTCGCGCCGGCGGCGCTCGCCGCGTTCGCCGGCTTCGCGCTCCTGGGTCTGTTCACCGCGGTGGCGCCGACCTTCGTCGCCCAGACCCTCCAGGTGAGCAACCTGGCCGTCTCGGGTGCGATCGTCTTCTCGGTCTTCCTCGCTTCCACCGTCGGGCAGTCGCTGATGGGGCGGCTGGGGGTACGCAGGGCGCTGCCGGCCGGCTGTCTGGTACTGACGGTCGGTCTGGTGCTGGTGGGCGCCTCGCTGGCGGTGGAGTCGCTGCCGCTGCTCGTCGCGGGCGCGCTCCTCGGCGGGCTCGGCCAGGGCCTGGCCTTCCGCGCCGCGATCACCGCGGTCGGCGGCGCGGCTCCGCCCGAGCACCGGGGCGGCACGATCTCGGCCCTCTTCGTCGTCGCCTATACGGGGATCTCGTTGCCGGTCGTCGGCGTCGGCGCGCTGACCCTCTGGCTGGGCCTGCGGGGCGCCGGGCTGACGTTCACGGTCTGCGTGGTGGTGCTCACGGCGTGCGTAGGACTGTACGTACTGCGCCGGCCCCCGGACAGGACCTAGGGACGTCCCGCCGGCGGGACTTCCTCTCCCGGCGGCACCGGGCCCGGCGGTGTGCCGTCCCCGAACGGCCGTCCGCCCAGCTCCTCGCGGTGGTGCGGGGACAGCCAGGAGGACAGGTCGGGGCCGAGGGGGACGATGCCGGTCGGGTTGATACCGGTGTGCACCCGGTAGTAGTGCCGCTTGATGTGGTCGAAGTCCACCGTGTCACCGAAGCCGGGCGTCTGGTACAGATCCCTGATGTAGCCCCACAACACTCGGTCCTCGGTCAGCTTTGACCGATTGCACTTGAAATGGCCGTGGTAAACGGCGTCGAAGCGCACCAGTGTGGTGAACAGCCGGATGTCCGCCTCCGTGATGGTGTCCCCCACCAGATAGCGGCGGTCCGCCAGCCGCTCGGACACCAGGTCCAGCCGCCGGAACACATCGTGGTAGGCGTCTTCGTAGTCGCTCTGCCGTGTCGCGAAGCCGGCCCGGTACACCCCGTTGTTGACGTCGCGGTAGATGCCGTCCATGACCTCGTCGATCTCCGCGCGCAGCCGCTCGGGATAGAGATCGGGCGCCCCAGGGCGGTGCAGCGCCGTCCACTCGGTCTCGAGATCCAGCGTGATCTGCTGGAAGTCGTTGGTGACCAGCTTTCCGCTGGCTACGTCGACGACGGCGGGCACGCTGACACCCCCGGGGTAGTCCTTCTCCCGCGCGTCGTACGCCTCGCCGAGGAAGCGGATGCCGAGTACGGGGTCGCGGTCGTCCGGGTCCAGCGTGAAGCGCCAGCTGCGGTCGTCCTGGATCGGGTCGGTGACGGCGAGCGAGAGCGCGTCCTCCAGGCCCAGCAGCCTGCGCACGACGAGCGCGCGGCTCGCCCACGGGCAGGCGCGGCTGACCACCAGCCGGTAGCGGCCCGCCTCGACCGGCCAGCCGTCCCTGCCGTCGGCCGTGACGCGGTCCGCGAAGTGGCTCCTGGACCGCTTGAAGGGCTTGTGCCCGTATCCCTTGTTGCCCTCGGTGGTCCCGGTCATGGCGGGTCTCCTTCCTGCGGATGCTCGGCGTGCTGACGCTCGGCGTGCTGTCCGGGCGTCGCCCGTGCCGCGCGCTTCTTCTCCCAGTGCCCCTCGGCCACATCGGCAAGCGCGACGAGCAGCGAGGCCATCACGAACGCCACGGCCACCACCAGTCCATGGTCGTACGCCGTGGTCCAGCCGTCGGGCGTCACCTGGGCGAAGAAGACCGACCCCGCGGCGGCGATACCGATCGCGGACCCCACCCGCTGCCCGGTCTGGAGCGTGCCGCCCGCGCTGCCGGCGGAGGGCACCGGTACCCGCGCGAGGGTCAGTGTCTGGTTCGGGGAGATGACCAGGCCGCTGCCCAGGCCCGCCACGAGCAGCGGCGCCGCCATGGCCCATCCCACGCCGCGTCCCGGTACCAGGTGCACGGCGAAGGTGGTGGCGGCCAGCCCGACCGTCACCATGGCGAGTCCGACGGCGACCAGCGGCCGGCCGAAGCGGCTGACCAGCCGGCCGCCGATCCCGGCGGCGACGGCGGAGCCCAGCGCGAAGGGCGTGATGGCCAGACCAGCTTCCAGCGCGGTGTAGTGCACCCCGCTCTGCAGATAGAGCGTGCTGATGAAGAAGACCGACGTGAACCCGGCGAAGTACAGCAGGATCATCAGACAGCCCAGCCAGAAGGAGCGGATGCGGAAGAGGGACATGTTCAGGACCGGCTGCGTACGGCCCTTCCGGCACCGGGACTCCCACTTCACGAAGCCGGCCAGCAGCGCCACGGCGACCACCAGCAGCAGATATCTCTCATCGCTGTGCCACTGCTGCGCCTGGACGAAGGGCAGCAGCAGGGCCAGCACTCCGGTGCCGAGCAGCAGGACACCGAAGGGGTCGAGGTCGCGGATCCGGACGTGGCCGGCCGCCGGGGTGTCCGGCAGCAGCCGCCGGGCCAGCAGCAGGCAGACGATGCCCAGCGGCAGATTGACGTAGAACACCCAGCGCCACCCTTCCCGCGCGCCGGCCACCTGGATCAGCAGACCGCCCAGCAGAGGGCCGACGGCGGTCGAGATCCCGACGACCGTGCCGAACATGCCGAACGCCCGGCCCCGCTCACGGCCGGAGAACATCTGCTGGATCAGGGCGGAGATCTGTGGCGAGACCATGCCGCCCGCGAGTCCCTGCACCAGCCGGGCGATCACCAGCCACTGGCTGGACAGGGCGGCTCCGCAGGCCGCGGAGGACAGAGTGAAGAGGGCCAGCCCCACCATGAACACCGCGCGCCGGCCCCGGGCGTCGCCCAGCCGCCCCGCGGGGATCAGGAAGAGGCCGAACGCGAGCGCGTAACCGGACACCACCCACTGAAGATCGGATTCCGGTGCCTTGAGGCCCGCCCGGATGGACGGCAGCGCGACATTGACGATGGAGACGTCCAGAAGCGTCATGAACCCCGCGACCAGACAGACCGCCAGTGCCTTCCAGCGCCGCGGGTCAGGCTCCGCGCCCCCGGTGCCGTCGGCCGCGCCGGTACCGCCGGAAGGGCCGCCCCGGCCGGGTTCCGGCTCGTTCGCGGGCTGCGGAGCCACAGGAGCCATGAATCGGACCCTAGTTCGTGCGCCCCGATCCCTCATCCGGAGGGCGCCGACCGGTCTATCGCGCCGGACGCGCCGAGGGCACGGGCCGCGCGCGAGGAACGCGGCGGACCCGTGCCCGGGGCTGTCCGTTACACCGGACCCCTGGGGGTCACTTCACGTTGATGGCGGTCCAGGCGGCGCCGACCGCCTTGTACTCGGCGCTGGTGGTGCCGTACAGGGAGCCCGCCGCGCTCAGCGTCGCGGTGCGCGCCTTCGCGTAGTTGGTGGAGGACGTCATGTACGTGGTGAGCGCCTTGTACCAGATCTTCGTGGCCTTGTCCCGGCCGATGCCGGTGACCGCGGCGCCGGTGTAGGTCGGGCTGTTGTAGCTCACGCCGTTGATGGTCTTCGCGCCGCTGCCCTCGGACAGCAGGTAGAAGAAGTGGTTGGCGGGGCCGGAGGAGTAGTGGACGTCGAGGTTGCCCAGGGTGGACGACCAGTAGTCCTTCGAGCCGCCGTCCTTGCTCGGCTTGTCCTGGTAGCGCAGCGGCGACCCGTCGCCGTTGATGTCGATCTCCTCGCCGATGAGGTAGTCGCCCGGGTCGCTGGCGGTGGCGGAGTAGAACTCGACCGCGGTGGCGAAGATGTCGGAGGTCGCCTCGTTGAGCCCACCGGACTCACCGCTGTAGGTCAGGTTGGCGGTGGCGGAGGTGACGCCGTGGGTCATCTCGTGCGCGGCCACGTCCAGCGAGGTGAGCGGGTTGGCGTTGCCCGAGCCGTCGCCGTACGTCATGCAGAAGCAGCTGTCGTCCCAGAACGCGTTCACGTAGCTGTTGCCGTAGTGGACGCGCGAGTAGGACGCGACACCGTTGTTCTTGATGCCGTTGCGGCCCAGCACGTTCTTGTAGAAGTCCCAGGTCTCCGCGGCGCCGTAGTGCGCGTCGACACCCGCGCTCTGGCGGCCGCCGCCCCAGACGTCGTCGGCGTCGGTGAAGAGCGTGCCGGTGCCCGAGGTGCGCTGGTTCAGGTCGTACGTCTTGTGGCTGCCGCGGCCGCCGTCGGTGAGGTTGTACGTGCTGCCGCTCTTCGTGGTGCCGAGCGTCACCGTGCCGTTGTAGTCGCCGGTGCCGGTGCCGGTCTCGATGGCCTCGTCCGTGAACAGCTGCTTGCCGGTGGCGGCGTCGGTGACGACGTGCAGCTCGCTCGGCGTGCCGTCGGGCTGCACGCCCTTGACGACGGTCTCCCAGGCCAGCACGGGCTTGCCGTCGGCCGCCCAGATCACCTTGCGGGGCGCGGTGCCGGCCGCCGCCTCGGTGGTCTTCTCCGCCGAAGCGGCCTTCAGCGCGGTCGACTTGGCGGCCGACGACGCGACGGCGGCGTCCGTGGTGGCCACCGATATCCGGGCCGTGGTGGCCTTGGTGAGGCTGCGCTTGCCTGCCGGGGTCGCGTGGACGACGAGGTCGCCGCCGAGGACCGGCAGTCCCGCGTAGGTCCGCTCGTAGCGGGTGTGTACGGTGCCGTCCGCGTCCTTGATGACGTCCCGGACGACGAGCTTCTCCTGCGCACCGAGCCCGAGGGCCTTGGCCTCGCTCGTGGTGTCCGCCTGGGCGGACTGGATGGCCTCGACGCGCTGGCCGGGGGTGAGGGCCAGGGCCGTGGCGCCACCCTCCCGGGCGGTGTCGGGCTGAGCGCTGGCCGTGCCGGTCTGGACACCGACGACCACCATGGCGGCGGAGGCGACCAGGGCCGCGAGACGGACGGAGTTCTTGCGGGGGGCGGAAGCTACGAGTCTCACTCAGTCTCCAAGAGTGCCGGACCGCCGGTGAGAGCGGTCCTGTGTGGGGAAGCGGCCGCCTTGGGGGGGCTGCCGTGCGATGGTGCTGAGCTGTGCGAGTGCCACAAACAGACTCACCGCGACATCTACGCGCGGTGAGCCGTCCAGAGAGTGACATTGATCGGTCAAGTTCGAACAGATCAGAAACCAGAATTTGACCTTGTGTTGCCCGTCGAGCGCGGCATTCAGCCACCAAACGGTCACAGTCGGACAGAGGTTGGGCGCGGACGCACTCAGCGGTGGCCCCCTCGGGGGCAGTTGGGGTGCCGTCGGCAGAAGATCCGATCAATACAGGAAACCGGAGCGAGAATTCTTCTGCGCCGCTACTTGACGGCCCGAAACCTCCGATGTTCACTGCCTGTTACGAACATGTCACCTCGCTGCTTCACTGACCGCCGGTCCAGCCCGGTGGTCCGCGCTGTCGCGTCCTCGCACCCCCCTCGCCGCTCGTGGGAGTGACACACGATGAAAGCAACCCGGCTCCTCGTCTTCGTCCTTGCCGCCGTCTGCTCGATGGGCGCCCTCGCCGGTTCACCGGCGTCCGCGTCACCGGCCGACGCCGCCTTCAACCCCGCGAGCGGTGCGTTGAATGTGGACTACGCCAACTACCTGTCCAAACACGACATCGTCTACAACCGCCCCAACACCAACCCGCAGCACGGCCTGACGGTCGGCAACGGCCGTATGGGCGCGATGGCATGGCAGGCCAACGGCCTGTCCATGCAGGTCTCCGGGGTCGACACCTCACAGCAGACCGCGTTCGGCGCCGGGTCGCTCAACCTGGCCACCACACCGGCGATGGACAGTGGATACTCCACGTTCCAGCAGCGCCTCTCGCTGTACGACGGGACGCTCACCACCAAGTACGACAACAACCGAACCGTCACGGTGATGGGTTCACCGAACTCCGAGGTCATGGGGGTCCATGTCGAGGACACCCGCGGCGGGGTGTCCAGCATCGCGCTGGAGCTGAGCCTGTGGGACGTCAGCTCGCTGGGGAACAGCGGGGACGTGCCCAACCTCGATACCTGGAAGACCGTGTCCACCTACGCGGACGCCGGCGGCGCCGGTCTCAGCCGGGGCCAGGCCGACCCGCAGAACTTCGGCTACACCCTCGCGGCGACCGTGGAGGGAGCCCCGTACACCGCGCAGGTCGTCGACGGCCGCAAGGTACGGCTCACGATCACGCCGTCCACCAGCTACACGATCTGGTTCACCGCCAGCAGCCGGCTCAACGCGCCGAGCCACAACTCCGTGACCCAGGCCAAGAACGCGCTGAACTCGGTGAAGGGCACGGGATACACGAACACCCTGAACAGCTTCCGCAACTGGTGGCACGGGTTCTGGGAGAAGTCGTTCGTGCAGTACTCCAACGGGTCCGGTGAGGCGGACTACATGGAGAACATCTACTACCTCAGCACCTACATGATCGCCGCGGGCGGTTACGGAAACTATCCGTTCCACTTCATCAACGGCGCGTTCCGGGCCACCGGGGACGCGACGAAGTGGAGCAATTCCTACTGGTACTGGAACCAGCGGGACGTCTACAACTCCTTCCTGGCGTCCAATCACGTCGATCTGCTGTCCGGGTTCAACCGGCTGTACAGCCGGAACTTCGACGCGCTGAAGGCGTACACCCGGACGAGATACAACGTGGACGGCATCTGGGTACCGGAGACCATGGGCTGGGACGGAAACGCCCGCGGCACGGTCAACAGCGAGTACACCCAGGACATCTGGTCGACCGGCGCCGAAGCCGCGTACAACATGTATCTGCAGTACCGCTACACCAACGACACCAACTACCTGCGCACCACGGCGTATCCGTTCATGCGCGAGGTCGCCAAGTTCTACCAGGCGAAGCTGTCGCTCAACAGCGGCACGGGCAAGTACTACGTGGCCACGTCCAACTCGCACGAGACGTACTGGGACGTGCCCAACGCCATCACCGATCTGGCCGCCGTGCGGAACCTGTTCCCGCTGGCCATCCAGGTGGGACAGCAACTGGGTCTGGACGCCGATCTCCGTCCGCAGTGGCAGCGGATCGTGGACAACCTGATCGCGTACCCCTCGGACGCGAACACGTATCTCCCGCACACGCCCCCGATAGCGCAGACCCGCAACAACGAGAACGTCGCGGCCGAGCTCATCTGGCCGTACGACGTCACCGGCATCGGATACCCCGATCAGCAGAAGGCCATCAACACCTGGAACAGCCGGCCGTTCCCCTACGGCAACGTATGGGCGAACGACGCGGTCCAGGCGGCCCGGCTCGGTCTCGGAGACCAGACGTTCCAGGGCATGAAGACCATGCTGCGCAAGTACCAGACCTATCCGAACGGCCTGACGGACAACACCAACGGCGTCTTCGAATATCTCGGCGTGCATCTGTCGGCGATGAACGAGTCGCTGCTCCAGTCGTACAACGACAAGATCCGCGTCTTCCCCGCCGTGCCCGCGGATTCCAGCTTCGTGGGCAAATTCAGCCTGCTCGCCAAGGGCGGCTTCACGGTCAGCTCGGAGCGTGAGGCGGGTGAGATCAAGTATGTCGGGCTGAAGAGCCAGTACGGCAACAGCACCCGGATCGTGAACCCGTGGGGCGGCCAGCAGCTCCGGGTCCGCCGGGTCTCGGACAACGCGACCGTCCTGACCACCAGCGACGCCGAGTTCACCCTCAACACCACCGCCAACACGGTGTACGTGGTCGAGCGCACCGCCAAGCCGCTGACCTCGTACAGCTCGACACGGCTCACCGGGACCGCCAACCAGGACGCGAAGTCCTTGCGCGACACCAATTCCACCCTCGGCCTCAGCCGGTCGCCGAACCCGATGGTCAACGACACCGCGGCGACGTACGACAGCAACTGGTACAGCACGAGCGCCCGGGGATACGGCGACTACAACGACGACACCCATCACAGCAACACGGTGGGCGCGACGGCGCAGTACACCTTCACCGGGACCGGAATCCAGTACCTCTCCGAACGCAACGGGGACATGGGAACGGTCGACGTCTACCTGGACAACGCCTTCCAGGCCACCGTCGACTTGAGGATCTCCGGTGCACGCCAGGTCCAACAGGTCGTCTGGGAGAAGTCAGGGCTCACCCGCGGCACCCACACCATAAAGATCGTCAACCGGTCCACCTCGGTCGGCATCATCGACGCCTTCCGCATCACTCCCTAGATCCCGCCCCCTGACTGTGGGCCCCGGCGGATGTCCGCCGGGGCCCACTCTCGTGCCGGGGACCGCTATTCGTTGGTGCGGCGGCGGTGGCTGGTGTCGCACCAGGGGTAGCTGCGGCTGCGCCGGCAGGTGCACAGCGCGACACAGAACCGGTCGGAGGTGACGGTGGTGCCGTCCTCCAGCACGACTTCGACCGGGCCTTCCACCAGCGTCGGGCCGTCGCGCTGGACGGTGATGCGCCGTGGCTCACGGGATGCGTCGGGCACGGACGACCACCAGCTCTTCCTTGTTCTGGTCCGCCGCCAGCAGACCCTGGGAGTGCAGCCAGGTCCGCCGGGCGCGCATGACCGGGCCGAAAGCGACCGAGCGGCGCTCGGTGACCATGGCGTCCAGACCGGCCGCCCGCAGCCGGCGCAGGGTGGGTTCCTCCCCGCACAGCGCGGAGTGCACGATCAGCAGTACGCCGCCGGGGCGGAGCAGCGCGGGCGCCTCCTGGCAGATGCGGTCGAGGAGGAGCCGGCCGTTGTGTCCGGCGTCCCAGGCCCGGGCCGCTCGGTGGCCGGGACGCGCGCCGGCGGGGGCGGGCACATAGGGCGGGTTGGAGAGGATCACGTCGTAGTCGTGCCCCGCCACGGGAGCCAGGAGGTTTCCGCGCAGTACGCGTATCGGGAGGCGGGCCAGCCGCGCGTTGAGCCGGGCGCTCAGCACCGATCGCCGGGAGATGTCCACGGCCGTCACCCGGGCGCCCAGCTGTGCGGCGACCAGGGCGAGCGCTCCGGTGCCGGTGCCGACATCAAGAACCTGGGCCCGCGGCGCCAGAGTCTCGTTGCGCAGGGCTTCGGCCAGCAGGGCCGTGTCGTCTTGCGGGGCGTAGACACCCGGCAGTGCTATACAAGTCACCTTCGCCACCTACCCGAATTTACCGGGATGATCGTTATTTTTCCTGGCAGAAGTGGCGACCAGGACCAATCAGGTGATCACGCGCAGTGATGTCTCCCCGGCCCGCCAGGCCAGGAGGAGGCGCTCGGAAAGCCGGTCCTCCAGGTGTCCCGTGGCGTCGACACCGAAGGCGATGTCGCCCGCGAGTTGCGGTTCCTCCTCCAGCAGGCCGCCGATGACCTCGTGACGCACGACCTGCTCGTGGACGGCGTCGGCTTCGACGTGCTCGCTGTAGAAGAACTCGGCGGCGGGCCCCGCCCCGGTCCGTTTCATGGCCAGCGCGAGACGCCTGGAGCCGGGCGAGGAGGTGACCTCGACGGCGGCGAAGTTCCCCACCAGCGCTCCGCGCAGGCTCCGGTGCAGCCCCAGCAGGGACATGAGATTCACCGTGGCCAGCATTTCCGCGCACCCGGCGTCGAGGTAGTGCCCGTAGGTGGTGTCCAGGTCCAGATCGGCCATCAGGTCGGCGAACAGTCGCGCGTGCACCCGCTCCGCCCGGCCGCCGCCCCACTCGTCGAACTCCACCGCCGCCATGCCGGCCTTCGCCCGGCCCCACAGCCGCGGCAGCACCCAGGCATGCGGATCCGCCTCCTTCAGGTGGTACAGCGACCTGTGGGCCGCGTACTCGCGCACCTGCCAGAGCTGTCCCTCGTCCTGGAGGAAATGGGATACGCCCGCTCCGTGCACCGGCTCCACGAGAAGCTCCGCGAGGGCCTCACCGGGATCGTCATGGCGGGCGGCGTCCCGGCGCAGTGCGTCGAGGAACCGCCGCTCCAGCGCGGCCCGTACCCGCAGCAGATCCGGATCCCACTCGCGCGAGGAGTCGACGCCCGCGAAACCGCGGTAGTGCAACTCGTAGCAGACGTACAGGGCGAGCTGGAGATCGTCTCCGTACGGGTCGGCCCGCCGCACGGCGCTCTCGTCGGGCAGCGCCGTACCGCATCGCAGAGAGCCGGTCACCGCGGCCGAGAGAACTCCCCGCGCCTGCGGCAGTGACGGTCCTCGCTGGTCAATAGCCATACCTCTTCTGTACCCGGAGACCGGCCGCGGCACCGGACCGACCGCGGCGCGCTGGGTATTCCGCTCTTGTTACTCGTGCGTAGTCCACGTCGAGCAGGTGACATCGGCGACTGTCTGGCGTTTCCGGCGCCTGGCACCGTTGGCGCTGTCGCCGACCGAGGGAGTGCGCGTGAACAAGGGGTACGCCGTCTTCTGCGATGTCGACCGGCATTTCTACGACGCGCCGCACCGGCTGTCGTCCGACGGCGGCACGGGCCGTGAAGCCCTGTACGAGGCTGCCACCCGCCCGGCACCGGCCGGGTGGCAGCGGCATCGCGCCGGGGACTGGCTGGCCTGGCGCCCACGCGACAGCACACTGCCGGCCCAGGGCTGGAAGATCCACGTGTCGGCGTGCCTGGACAACGCCGAGTCGATCCTGAGCCGGGTCATCGAGTACTGCGTTCCGCGTGGTGTCGCGTTCAAGTTCGTGCCGAGCAGATATCTGCTGCACACCCGCAACGCGAAATACGCGGACCGCAGCGCCAGCGGGAAGTTCATCACCGTCTACCCGACCGACGACGAGGAGTGCCGCAGCGTCGCCGAGGGACTCGACGCGCTGCTGACGGGCGAAGCGGGGCCGTACATCCTGAGTGATCTGCGCTGGGGCCAAGGACCGCTCCACCTTCGCTACGGCAGCTTCACCCAGCGCGACTGCTACGACGCCGACGGCGAACTGCGCCCCGCGGTCGCGAACGCCGAAGGAAAGCTCGTACCGGATTTCCGGGGCCCGGTCTTCCGGATACCCGACTGGGTCGAACCCCCTGACTTTCTGCGGGCTCACCTCGACGCGCGGGACGCCACGACCGTCGTCGACATCCCGTACACGATCGAGCAGGCGCTCCACTTCTCCAACGGCGGCGGCGTGTACGTCGGCCGGGACAGCAGGACCGGCGAGAAGGTCGTGCTGAAGGAGGCCCGGCCGCACGCGGGGCTGGCCGCCGACGGCGCCGACGCCGTGACCCGCCTGAAGCGTGAACAGGAAGCTCTGGAGCGGCTGTCGGGCCTCCCCTGCACGCCCGAGGTCCTGGACAGCTTCGTCCTGGGCGATCACCACTTCCTGGTGCTCGAATACATCGAGGGCAAGCCCCTGAACACCTTCTTCGCCCGTCGGCACCCGCTGATCGACGCCGACCCCGACGCGGGGCGGCTCGCCAAGTACACCGCCTGGGCCCTGCGGATCCACCAGCTGGTCGAAAAGGCCGTCGAGGCGGTGCACAGCCGCAAGGTGGTCTTCAACGATCTGCACCTGTTCAACATCATGGTCTCCGAGGACGAGTCGTCGGTCGTCCTGCTCGACTTCGAGGCGGCCGCGCACGTCGATGACAACGGGCGCCAGACCGTGGCCAGTCCCGCCTTCGTCGCCCCGTCCGACCGGCGCGGCTTCGATGTGGACCGCTATGCGCTCGCCTGTCTGCGCCTGGCACTCTTCATACCGCTGACCAGCCTTTTCGCCATCGATCGCGGCAAGGCCACGCATCTGGCCGAGGTGGTGGCCCGGCAGTTCCCGGTCGAGCGCGCTTTTCTCGACGAGGCCGTGGCCGAGATCCTCCGCGACCCCGCGGTCGACAGCGGGACGACCGGCCGGCCGCGGACGCCGGCCAGCGGTCCCGCCACGGAGCCCTTCCTTCCGGCGGAGCCCGCCGACTGGCCGCGCAGCCGGGAATCCATGGTGAACGCCATCCTCACCTCGGCGTCACCGGAACGCGAGGACCGCTTCTTCCCCGGTGACATCGCCCAGTTCGCCACGGCGGGCGGCGGCCTGTCCTTCGGCTACGGGACGGCCGGCGTGCTGTACGCGCTGGCCGAGAGCGGAGCCGGCCGGTGCGTCCCGGCGGAGGAGTGGCTGCTGCTGAGGACCAAGCAGCCCGCCTCGGGCACTCCGCTCGGCTTCTACGACGGCCTGGCCGGCCTGGCCTGGACCCTGAACCGGCTCGGTCATCCTGAAGGCGCCCTCGAATTAGCCGAATTGACGATGGCCCAGCCATGGGACGACCTCCCGCCCGACCTGCACAGCGGCGCTGCCGGAATCGGTCTCGCGCTCAGCGCCCTCGCGGACGCGTCCGGCGAGTCGGCGCTGCACGAAGCGGCGCTCCGCTGCGCGAGCCTGGCGGCCCGTTCGGTGCCGGCCGAGGGCGGGATGTCCCGCGCGGGGCTGCTGCACGGCGCTTCGGGCGTCGCCCTGCTCTTCATCCGGCTGTACGAGCGCACCCACGACACGGCCCTGCTCGATCTCGCGGCCCGGGCGCTGCGGCACGATCTGGCCCGGTGCACGCACGGCGTCGGCGGAACCCTCCAGGTCAACGAGGGATGGCGCACCATGCCGTACCTGGGAGCGGGCAGTGTGGGCATCGGCATGGTGCTCGACGACTACCTCGCCCACCGCGCTGACGACGCGTTCGAGCAGGCGCGCGGTGAGATCGTCCAGGCGGCGCAGGCCACCTTCTACGCGCAGCCGGGGCTCTTCCGCGGCGCCGCGGGCATGGTGCTGTACCTCAGCCGTACGACGGCCGGAGGACCCGGCACCGAAGTCGCCGACGTACGGCGGCAGATGGACGCCCTCGCCTGGCACGCCATGGCGTACCGAGGTCAACTGGCCTTCCCCGGAGAGCAGATGATGCGGCTCTCCATGGATCTCGCGACCGGCACCGCCGGTTGTCTCCTGGCACTCGCCGCGGCCTCGCACGACCGCCCGGCGCAGCTGCCGTTCCTCCCGCCGCTCCGGCGGCCCTAGAGCCGGCTCCCTCCGGGAGCCGTGAACAAGCACATCGTCCCCATGAATGAGAGGAAACATCATGACCCTTCTCGACCTGCAGTCGATGGAGACCCCGAAGGAAGAGGCCACCGGCGACGTGGCCACGGGAAGCCGCGCGAGCCTGCTGCTCTGTGGTGACAGCAGCCTGAGCATCACCACCTGTAACTGAGGCCCCACCCGGCTGACGTGGTGTCCCGCTGGTCGCACCGGTAGGCAGCGGCCGCGGTGAACGAGGTCCCGGGCGGTCCGCCGCCCGGGACCTTCGCGCCGCCGGGAGACCGTGGCCCGAAGTCCTGACCGCCGGCTCGCGCGCACGGCCCGGCTCCTGAACCGGAGGAGGCCCCGCCCCGATGGTGTTCCCGCGTCAGCGTCGCGGAGCACGCGACTCGCCCGCTTCCGCGCGTACCGGCCCCGGCCCTCTTCTGGGCGCGGCCCGGCACAGCGCGGGCCGCACGACGGCGGTCTTCGTCTGCTCGGCCGCTTCGGCCGCCGCGGCCCTCGCCCTGCCGGCGCTCGTCGGACGCGCCCTGGACCTGCTGCTCGACCGGGACCGCGGCGCCGGATTCTGGGTCGTCCTGTGTGCCGTCGCGATCACCGCGGAGGTGCTCCTCGACGCGCTCGTGGCCCTGCTGAGCGGGACGACCAACGCCCGGTCGACCGCCTGGCTGCGGACCCGCGGCCTGGCCCGGTTCCTCGCGGCGCCACCGGAACACGGCGCCCGCTTCTCGCCCGGTGAGGTGGCGGCCCGCCTGTCCGCGAACGCGACGGAGGCCGGTACCGCGCCGGTGACGGCCGCGGCCCTCGCGGCGTCGCTTCTCGCGCCGGCCGGGGCGATCGTCGCGCTGCTCCTCATCGACCTGTGGACGGCCCTCGCCTTCCTTGTCGGGCTGCCCCTTCTGGTGCTGGTGCTGCGCTCCTTCGCCCGTGGTTCCTCCGACAGCGTCGCGCGGTACCAGCGGGTGCAGTCGGACATCGCGTCCCGGCTCATCGAGGCGCTGGGCGGGGCGCGCACGATCGCCGCCGCCGGCACCAGTGAGCACGAGCGCGCCCGTATCCTCGCTCCCCTGCCCGAACTGGGCGTACAGGGCCGGCGTATGTGGAGTGTGCACGGCAGCGCCGTCGCCCGCAGCGGCGTCCTGATGCCGTTGCTGACGACCGGGGTCCTGGCGGTCGGCGGGGCGCGGCTGGCGTCCGGCCGGATCAGTGTCGGCGAGCTGCTGGCCGCCTCGCGGTACGCGGCCCTGGCGGCCGGGGTGGGCGCGGTGGCCGGGCTGCTGGGCTCGCTGATCCGGAGCCGGTCCGCGGCGCGCAGGACCTCCGCGCTCCTGGACCTGCCCGCCATGACGTACGGCGACGCGTCCTTGCCGCCCGACGGGCGCGGCAGGCTCGAACTGCGCGGGGTCCAGGTCGTACGGGACGGTCAACGCCTGCTCTCCGACGTGGACCTGGAGATTCCCGGGGGCACGTCGGCCGCCGTGGTGGGGCGCTCGGGAGCCGGCAAGTCCATGCTGGCCGCGGTCGCCGGACGGCTCACCGATCCGGACGAGGGACGTGTCCTGCTCGACGGTGTGCGTCTGGAGGCCGTCGAGCGCGGACAGCTGCGTCGCGAGGTCGGGTACGCGTTCGAACGGCCCGTGCTGTTCGGTGACACGATCGGCGAGGCCCTCTCCTGCGGCGCCGAGCGGGCCTCCACACCACGGATACGGTCCGCGGCCCGGGCGGCGAGCGCCGACGCCTTCGTCCGGCTGCTGCCGCAGGGGTACGACACCCCGCCGGCCGAGGCGCCGCTGTCCGGGGGCGAACTCCAGCGGCTCGGTCTGGCGCGGGCCTTCGCCCATGCCGGACGTCTGCTGATCCTCGACGACGCGACCTCCAGCCTGGACACCGTCACCGAGCGTCAGGTGGAGCGCGCACTCGTCCAGGACGTCCGGGCGGGCACCCGGCTGGTCGTCGCCCACCGGCTCTCCTCCGCCGTCCGGGCCGATCTGGTGATCTGGCTGGAGGAGGGGCGGGTACGGGCGGTGGGACCGCACTCGGAGCTGTGGCGGAACCCGGCCTACCGCGCCGTCTTCGCGGCGCCCGACGCGGCCCCGGCGGACCCGGCGGACTCGGCGGACTCGGCGGACTCGGCGGACTCGGCGGACTCGGCGGACTCGGCGGACTCGGCGGACTCGGCGGCGCACGGTCCGGCCTCCTCAGGACCTGCCTCGGAGGGCTCCGTACGGTACGGAACGGGGCAGCCCGCGGCTGCTCCCCTTGAACGGCCCGGCCGGTGACGGCCACGGACCTGGCCGGCCGGCCGCCGGAGGGCCGCGGCATGCTGCGCCGGATCCTTCCGCAGGGCCGGGCCTTTCTGGTGCGCAGGAAGGGGGTCCTGGTCAGGCTCGCGGGCTGGTCCCTGCTGGAGTCCGCGCAGACCTTCCTCGGTGGATATTGCCTGGCGCGTGCGCTCGACCGCGGCTTCCTGGCGGGGCGTACCGGCACCGGCCTGTGGTGGCTGGCCGTGGCGGCGGCCGCGATCCTGGTCGGCGGCCCGCTGGTCCGTGGTGTCTTCGCCCAGCTGGCGGCGCTGGTGGAGCCGTTGCGTGATGCCTTGGTCCGCCGCGCGGTGACCCAGTCGCTGCGCCGCGCGGTGGCCGATCCGGCGCGTGCGGACGGCGGCGCGGTGTCACGGCTCACGCATCAGACCGAGATCGTCCGGGACAGCTTCGCCGGGCTGGTGCTCACCGCGCGCTCCTTCGTCTTCACCGCGGCGGGAGCGCTGGCCGGCCTGCTGACCCTCGCGCCGCAGTTCCTGCTCGTGGTCGTGCCGCCGCTGGCGCTGGGGCTGCTGCTGTTCCTTGCCACGCTGCTGCCGATGGCGACCGCCCAGCGCGCCTTCCTGGACATCGACGAGGACATCGCCCGCCGGGTCGGCACGATCGGCGCCGGACTGCGCGACATCGTGGCCTCCGGTACGCAAGAAGACGTGGCGGACCGTACGGGGAAGCTGATCGACGCCGGGGCCCGGGCGTCGGACACCCTGGCCCGCTGGGCGGCCGTCCGCACCCTGGCCCTGGGGGTGGCCGGTCAGCTGCCGGTGATCCTGCTGCTGGCCGCCACGCCGTGGCTGCTGCGGCAGGGCGTCACCGCGGGCGCCCTGATCGGAGCCCTGACCTATCTCGTCCAGGCCCTGCTGCCCGCCCTGCACACGCTGATGACCGCCCTGGGGGCCGCGGGTACCCGGCTGCTCGTGGTGCTGGACCGGTTCGAGGAGGAGACGACTGAGGACGGGACGGTCCGGGCGGCCCCCGTGGGCGCCGCCCGCGAAGCAGCCGCGCCCGGGCCGCTCCCCGCGCCGGCGGCGGAGGTCCGCTCCGTAACGCTGGCGTACGGCCCCGGTGCGCCGCCCGTGCTGGACGGTCTCGACCTGGTCATCGAGCAGGGCGAGCATGTCGCGGTGGTGGGACCGAGCGGTATCGGCAAGTCCACCCTCACGAGCGTCCTCTCGGGGCTGCTCGCTCCCGACCGGGGAACCGTTCTGCTCGCCGGGCGGCCCGTAGCCGGCCTGACCGCGCGCGACCTGGCGGGTCTGCGCGTCCTGATACCGCAGCAGGCGTACGTATTCACCGGCACGGTCCGCGCCAACCTTCTGCAGCTGCGCCCCGACGCGTCATCCGCCGAGCTCGCACGGGCGGTCTCCGCGGTGGGCGCCGACGAGCTGGTCGGCCGGCTCGGCGGCCCTGACGCCCTGGTCGATCCCGCCAGGCTCTCCCAGGGCGAGCGGCAGTTGCTGGCCCTGTGCCGCGCCTATCTGTCCCCCGCGCCCCTGGTGGTGCTGGACGAGGCCACCTGCCATCTGGATCCGGTCGCCGAGGCGCGGGCGGAACAGGCTCTCGCCGAGCGCGCGGGCTCACTGATCGTCGTCGCGCACCGGCTGTCGTCCGCGCGCCGCGCGGACCGCGTTCTCGTACTGGACGGGACCAGCCCCGCGTACGGGACGCACGACCAGCTGCTGGCCCGCTCGCCTCTTTACCGCGATCTGGTGGGCCACTGGCAGAGCGGTTGAGGAACCGTCCGGCGCCGGTCACAACCAGCCGGCGCCCCGGGATATCCGTATCGCGTCAACTCGGTTGCGTGCGCCGACCTTTCGTATCGCGGCGGCCAGGTAGTTGCGTATCGTCCCCTTGGACAGATGCAGGGATCGCGCGATTTCGTCGATCGGCGCCCCTTCCGCCGCCATGGCGAGCACGCCGAGTTCGCGTGGCGTCAAGGGCATATTCGCGGCCTGCAGAAAATCGAGAGCCAGCGATTCATCGATGAATCGCTCGCCTCTGGCGACTTTGTGTATCGCTTCAACTAAACGCCCCGGCTCACCGTCCTTGTTGACGTATCCGAGCGCCCCCGCTTCAAAGGCTCTACGGAGCGCTCCTGGCTTGCGCGCGGTGGTGAGAACCAGCAGCGCGGGATCATCGCCCGGGTCACCGGTGGCGTTGCCCGCGCCGTCGCCGTACACCGGATAATCCAGACAGTCGACATCGGCCACACAGACATGTGGACGGGTCCGCGACCGGGACGCCGTTCGTCCGGAGACCGAGGTCACGTCGAGTGTCGCCTCGGAACGCAGAAGCGCCACCAGAGCCGAGCGGAACAGACTCGCATGGTGCAGAACAAGGACCCTGATCATGGCACTTCCCCCCTTTATGCCGCCGTACGGCGGTCATACGTTGTGATCGTTCAGTGTCTCGTACGCACCCCCACCCCACTGCCCCTTCAAAGAAGGAAGGAACACGAATTTCCGGCAGCACGGGAGGCATTCTTCAGGGCGCGTGAGCCCTGGTGTGCGCCAGTGCGCCACCGTGCGCCCCCGGCAATACGGAGCCTTGTTCGAATCCCATCCGGCGCATATTCCGTTTCGCTGCCGAAGGAGGAAAATTAACAGCAGAGAGAGTGAGTGGAGGCGACGATGACACGAACCCGGTACACCCCGGACCGCGGTTTGACCACGCGCATGGTGACCACCATGTTCCTGATCGGTCTGCTGTACGTGGTCCTGGTCGGTGTACTTCTGGCAGTACTACGAGGCGCCTGGCCGCTCATCGTGATCGTCGCGGGCGGCCTCTTCATCGCGCAGTTCTGGTTCAGCGACCGCATCGCCGCCTTCAGCATGGGCGCGCGGGAGGTCACCCCCGAGCAGGCACCCGAGCTGCACGGCGCCGTCGACCGGATCTGCGCGCTGGCCGACATGCCCAAACCACGGGTGGCCATCGCCCAGAGCGACATCCCGAACGCCTTCGCCACCGGCAGGAGCCAGCGCAGCGCGCTGGTCTGTGCCACCACCGGCCTGCTGCGCAGACTGGAGCCCGAGGAGCTGGAAGGGGTCCTCGCCCACGAGATGTCGCATGTCGCGCACCGCGATGTCGCCGTCATGACCATCGCCTCGTTCCTCGGCGTGCTCGCGGGCCTGATCACCCGGATAGCCCTGTGGAGCGGCCTCGCGAGGAGCGCCAGGAACGCCGGCCCGGCGGGGATCGCGATCCTGCTGATTCCGCTGGTCAGCGCGGTGGTCTACGCGATCGGCTTTCTGCTGACCCGGCTGCTCTCCCGCTACCGCGAGCTCTCCGCCGACCGCACCGCGGCGCTGCTCACCGGCCGCCCTTCGGCGCTCGCCTCGGCACTGACGAAGGTGAGCGGTCAGATGGCCCGGATCCCGACCGAGGACCTGCGGAAGGCGGAGCCGTACAACGCCTTCTACTTCGTGCCGGCGTTCTCCTCGAAGGAGAGCCTGGGCCGACTGCTCTCCTCGCACCCGACGCTCGAACAGCGGCTGGACCAGCTCGCCCACATCTCCGCCCAGCTCGCCCGCCCGTGAGCGCCGTACGCCCCTGATACCGACGGCACCGATCGCCCCGTCAACCGCACCGAGCAGCGAGGAGCTGGTCCCGTGGGTCTTCTCGACACCATCCTCGGCCGGAGCAAGCCCGTCCGGCCCGATCTCGACCAGCTCTTCGCGCTGCCGTCCGCCGCCCTCACACTCCAGGCGGGCGCCGGGTTCACCCCCACCGGCCTCGGCTCGGTCTGCTTCGCCGGCGTCGAGGGCGGCGGGTTCGCGCGGATCCAGCAGGACGTACAGGAACTGCTCGACGCGGACACCGGCCGGGCCGGATCCCCGGTGGAGTTCAGCCAGGACTCGTTCGGCTACACCTGGCTGCTCGCCCGGCAGGCCCCCGATGACACGGCCGCCCTGGTGAACGATCTGCACGCGGTCAACACACTGCTCCAGGACGGCGGCTTCGGCCCGCAGCTTCTCTGCTCGCTCGTCAGCTTCCGGGACGCCGAACAGCGGCCTCTCGCTCTCGTCTACCTCTACAAGCGCGGCACCTTCTATCCCTTCGCTCCCCTGCCCGGCGGCGCCGAGAAGCGTGACAACGAGCGGGAACTCCAGGTCAGAGCGGTGCTCGGGGAGGACCTGCGCATCGAACCCGACCTCTCCCGCTGGTTCCCCGTCTGGGGCGCCCCAGGGCTGTGACAACCTCCCGCCCGGGCGGGAGGCCGGCTCGATTGTCAGTGGTCGGCGGCAGGATGAACGGCATGACGACGACTTCAGCCACAGTCACCGACGCCTCCGTGTACGCCCAGGCGGTCGAGGATGCCGCCAAGGCCGCCGCCGCGTACTACGCGGGCGGCGACAGCGCCCTGGACGACGACGCGTACGACACTCTGGTCCGCGGGATCGCCGCCTACGAGCAGGCGCATCCCGACGAGGTGCTGGCGCATTCGCCGACCGGGAAGGTCGCCGGCGGCGCCGCGGTCGGCGATGTGCCGCACACGGCCCCGATGCTGTCGTTGGACAACGTGTTCTCCGCCGAGCAGTTCACGGCCTGGGCCGCCTCGCTGGAGCGCCGGCTCGGCCACCCGGTGGATGCCTGGAGTGTGGAGCCGAAGCTCGACGGTCTCGCCATCGCCGCGCGCTACGAGGACGGGAAGCTGATACGGCTGATCACCCGCGGGGACGGCATCGCCGGCGAGGACGTCTCGCACGCCGTCGGCACCGTCGTGGGCCTGCCGGGACAGCTCGCGGAACCGGTCACCCTGGAGGTGCGCGGCGAAGTCCTGATGACGAACGAGCAGTTCGAGCGGGCGAACATGGTGCGTACCGCGCACGGCGCCGCACCGTTCGCCAATCCCCGCAGCGGTGCGGCCGGGACGCTGCGGGCCAAGGACCGCCCGTACACGGTGGAGACGACCTTCTACTGCTACGGGGCGCTGCCCCTGCCCTCCTCCGGCCGGCTCGCCGAGGAGCTCCGGCGCCTGCCGCACAGCCAGGTGCTCGCTCATGTGGCCGCTCTGGGCGTCCACACCGCCGCCGCGACCGCGGTCCCGCCCCGCGCGGTGACCACGACGGCCGAGGTGCGGGAACGGGTGGCGGAGATCGCGGGGCTGCGCGCCGGACTGCCGTTCGGGATCGACGGCATCGTCATCAAGGCCGACCGGGCCGAGGACCAGCGCGCGGCGGGGTCGGGATCACGGGCGCCGCGGTGGGCCACCGCGTACAAGCTTCCCGCGGTCGAGAAGATGACCCGCCTGCTGGACGTGGAGTGGAATGTCGGCCGCACCGGGATCATCGCGCCGCGCGCCGTTCTGGAACCGGTGGAGATCGACGGATCCACCGTCACCTACGCCACGCTGCACAACCCGGCGGACATCACCCGCCGCGATCTGCGGATCGGTGACCAGGTGATGGTCCACAAGGCCGGCGACATCATCCCCCGTATCGAAGCGCCCGTCGCCCACCTGCGGACCGGGGACGAGCGTCCGATCGTCTTCCCCGAGAGCTGTCCTCGGTGCGGATCCGGCATCGACGGCGGCGAGCAGCGCTGGCGCTGTGTCCGCGGCCGCGACTGCCGCGTGGTGGCGTCCATCTCGTACGCGGTCGGCCGCGACCAGCTCGACATCGAAGGTCTCGGCACCACCCGCGTCGTCCAGCTCGTCGACGCCGGGCTGGTGACGGACTTCGCCGATCTGTTCACCGTACGGCGCGAGCGGCTCCTCGCCCTGGAGCGGATGGGCGAGACCAGTACCGACAACCTCCTCGCGGCCATCGAAGGGGCGAAGGGGAAGCCGCTGTCCCGGGTCCTGGCGGCGCTCGGTGTCCGGGGCACCGGGCGCTCCATGTCCCGCCGTCTCGCCCGTCACTTCGCCACCATGGACCGGGTCAGAACGGCCGACGCCGAAGCGATCCAGCGCGTCGAGGGCATCGGCCCGGAAAAGGCACCGGTGATCGTGGCCGAACTCGCCGAACTGGCCCCGCTGATCGACAAGCTCGTCGCCGCGGGTGTCAATATGACCGAGCCGGGCGCCACCGAGCCGCCCGCGACGGAGGAGAACAGCCCCGAAGGCGCCTCCGCCGGCGGGCCGCTGGACGGCATGACCGTCGTGGTCACCGGTGCGATGACCGGGCCCCTGGCGGAACTGTCCCGGAATCAGATGAACGAGCTCATCGAGCGGGCCGGTGGGAAGTCCTCCTCCAGTGTCTCCAAGCGCACCACCCTGGTCGTCGCCGGGGAGAACGCCGGATCCAAGCGGGCCAAGGCCGAAGACCTGGGCATCCGGATCGCCACGCCCGACGAGTTCGCCGGCCTCATAGCCGGTCTCCTCGCCGAGGACGCCGCCGGAACGGCCGCGGATCACTGAACGTCACACCCCGAGGAGACGGCCGGGGCGCTGGGGGGCGGACTTCTTGTGGGTCCGGGCACGCCGCCATGCGCTCCGCCATTCAGGTGACTCCCCGTCAAGATGCTTGCGCCATATTCCACTGGTATGGGTGACTGAGATCCGAACCGGTGGGAAGCCCAGCCCACTTCGGGGAAGCGCGGCATTCGGGCTACTCGCGAAGAGCCCCCTAGCGCGCACAAGACACTGAAACCAATTCTGTCGTTGCGTCGCCCTGTGCGCCGCGACGCACGTGGGTCCGACCGGCCAACGCCCCGTTCCGGGCTCGTGCCGGCGGCGTTTTCCCACCTTCTGCACAAGAGCGGTACGCGGGCCCGTCCGCGTACACGGCACGATTCTGGCGGCCACGGTCCACGACCCCGCGCGGCAGCCGACGGTGGACGAGTCCGCACTCTTCGACGTCGTCGCTACCGCCAAGAGGTCTTCTCCGGCCGGCAGTTCAGAGACCGCGATGCGGATCCCCCTCTACACGGGGCGTGTTCAGCATCCCGGTCGGCCCCGACGTTCCGAGTGCGCCGGCTGGAGTCCGGTGGCCCGGTCCACACCCCCAACCGGAGCCAACAACCACTTTCATGCGCGTAGTTCACTCAGGAGGAGCACCATGCCTATCTCTCCGAACCAGGGATCCACCGGGGGCGGTACAACCGTCACCATCACCGGCACCAACCTGTCCGGCACCACCGCGGTGAAGTTCGGCACCCACCCGGCCACCGCCGTCACCAACGTCTCGCCGACGCAGGTCACCGCGGTCTCACCCGCGGGCTCCGGCACCGTCGGGGTAACGGTGACCACCCCGGGCGGGACCAGCAACCCGATCTCGTTCTTCTACGTCGGCGCGCCGTTCAAGTCCGGTCTGAGCGAGAACTCGGGAGCCACCGCGGGCGGTAACACCATCACCGTCAGCGGCACGGGTCTGTCCACCGCGACCGGTGTGTCGTTCGGTGCCAACACGGTGACTCCCACCGTGGTGTCGGACAGCCAGATCACTGCCGTCGTTCCCGCGGGCGCGGCGGCCGGACCGGTGGGAGTAAGTGTGACCACCGCCGGGGGCACCAACAACGGCCTGTCGTACACCTATATCGACGCGCCCACCATCGCCGCGCTCGCTCCCACGTCCGGTCCGACCTCGGGCGGTACCGCGGTGACCATCACCGGCACCAACCTCACCTCCACCAGCCAGGTCGCCTTCGACGGCGTTCCGGCACCGTTCTCGGTCATCAACGCGACCACGGTGTCCGCCGTCACCCCGCCCGGAGCCGCCGGCGCGGTCGACGTCACCCTCACCAACCCCGCGGGCACCGCCACGGACGCGGGCGCCTTCACCTACGTCACGGGGCCTGGCATCTGATCCACGCCCGGCACTCAACTGCCGGACCGCACAAACGTCCGCCCGGCCGGGGCCGCGTCCCCCCGGCCGGGCGGGCCATCAATCAATCGACCATCGCCGCCCGGCACGGAGTTCGGGCCGCCCCCCGACCCACGATCCCCTGAACAGGAGAATGGCCATGGAGACCCCCGGCAGCCCACTTTCTCAAGCTGCCCACCCGTCAGCCGCGCTGGCCGCACCCGTGATCACCGTGAGCACCCCCTTTTCGGGGATCGCCGGGACCACGGTCACGCTGACGGGTACCGGATTCACCGGCGCGACCTCGGTCACCTTCGGTGGCGTACCCGCGACGTCCTTCAACGTGGTCTCCGCGACCCAGATCACCGCGGTCGCGCCCGCCGGCGCGGGAACCGTACAGATCGTGGTGACCACCTCCGGGGGCACCAGCAACGGCATCAACTTCACCTATGCGACGGCCACCGCGGTGCTCACCAGCGTGGTCCCCAACCAGGGGCCGGTCGCCGGCGGGAACACCGTCACGTTGAACGGCAGCGGTTTCACCGGGGCGAGCGCGGTTCGCTTCGGCACCACGAACGCGGGCTTCATCACCGTCTCCCCGACCCAGATCACCGCGTACGCCCCGGCGGGCCCGGCCGGCACGGTCAATGTCACGGTCGTCACCCCCGGCGGCACCAGCAACGGCGTCCCCTACAGCTACGTCAACGTCCCGACACTCAGCAGCGTCGTGCCCAGCCAGGGACCACTCGCGGGGACGAACACGGTCACCCTGACCGGGACCAATCTCACCGGCGCCACCGCAGTTTCCTTCGGTGTGCACGCGGCGACCTCGTTCACGGTCGTCTCCGCGACGCAGATCACCGCGGTGGTTCCCAGCGGGAGCCCCGGTGGGGTTCCTGTCACCGTCACCACACCGGGTGGGACCACGGCCGGCACTGTCTTCTACTACTACGTCGCCCCACCCACCCTCACTGCCGCCACTCCCAGCACTGGCCCTGTCGCCGGCGGCACCTCCGTGACGCTGACGGGGACGAATCTCCTCGGGACCACCGCGGTGGTCTTCGGGGCCACGGCGGCCACCAGCTTCACCGTCGTCTCCGACACGCAGATCAACGCGGTCGCTCCGGCCGGAGCCGGCGGCACGGTCGCGGTCACCGTCACCACCTCGGGCGGCCTGAGCAACGGCGTGGCGTACACGTACGTGGGCGCCCCGACCGTCAGCAGCGTGGCTCCCAACCAGGGCCCGTTGTCGGGCGGAAACACGGTCACCCTCACCGGTACGAACCTGACCGGTGTCACCACGGTGCAGTTCGGGGGCGCGTTCACCGGGTTCACCGTGATCTCCGACACCCAGCTGGCAGCCACCGTGCCGCCCGGCGCCGCCGGCACGGTCAATGTCACGGTCACCGCCCCCGGCGGCACCAGCGCGGGCGTCCCCTACACCCGACTCGCCCCGCCCGGTATCTGAACCAACAGGGCGACGCGCGGCGATCTCCACGAGATCCGCCGCGCGCCGCCTGTTCCAGCCGTATCGATCCGGTCGCTTCAGCTACTCACTCTGCTTGCGACACGCCGGTGATTCAGTACCCGGCCTTGCAGGGGACGAAGGTGGCCTGCATGGCGCGGTAGTCGCCACCGTAGCCGTCGTCCTTGCCGTAACCACCCTTGTTGCCGTGGTCCTTTCCGTGCTTCTTCTCGTGCTTCTTGCCGTGGTGCTTTCCGTGGTGCTTTCCGTGCTTCTTGCCGTGGTGCTTGCCGTGCTTCTTGCCGTGGTCACAGCGACCGTGCGGAGGCCGACCGCCGCCGGTGGTGCCACCGGTCGTCGTGGAGCCGGTGGTCCCGCCCGTCGCCGTACCGCCGGTCGTCGTCGCGCCGGTGGTGCCACCCGTCGCCGTACCACCGGTCGTCGTGGCACCGGTGGAGCCGCCGGTCGTCGTACCACCGGTGGTGCCGGCAGTCGTCGTGGCGCCGGTGGTGCCGGCGGTCGTCGTACCACCGGTGATGATGCCGCCCGAGGTGATTCCGCCGATGACGCCCGTGGTCACACCGGTGGTGGTACCCGTGGTGGTCGTGGCACCGGTCGTGCCCGTGGTCGTCGCGCTGGTCGTGCCACCAGTGGGGACGGTGCCACACGCGCTGCGGCTGATGACGTTGGTGTCCATCGTCACCGAGCCATTACGGGCGAGCGCCCGCCCATTGACCGTCGCGCCCGTGTTCAGCGTGATCGACGTCAGCGCCAGGATGTTGCCCACGAAGTTGCTGTTGGTGCCGAGCGTGGCGGAGCTGCCGATCTGCCAGAACACATTGCAGGGCGAAGCCCCGTTGATCAGGAGCACCTGGCTGGCGCTCGCCGTGGTGAGGGTCGATCCGACCTGGAAGATCCAGACCGCGTTGGGGTCGCCCTGGGCGTCCAGGGTGAGCGTCCCCGTGAGCCCGATGGATGACGAGGCGTTGTAGACGCCCGGTACCAGGGTGAGCCCACCGAGGTCCCCGGCGATGCTGCTGTCGGGGGCCTGTCCGGCGGCGTTGTTGTACGCCGTGGTGAGGTCGGTCTGCGCCTGGAGAGCGACCGCGTCCGCGGAGTGAACAGCTCCGCTGACGATGCCCGGCGGGAACCCGGTGATCGACGTTCCCGGACTTACCCCAAGGTCACCCGTGACCACGGAGGGGTTGGTGTTGGTAACTGACTGACCACCAAGAACCGCGAAAGTGGACGCGGTACCGAGAGGTACGGCTGTGCCGATGGCCTGCGCCCGTGCCGGAGTCACCGCGACCGCGGCAGCGGCGATCAACACGATCGCCGCGAACCAGCTGGAAAGGATGCGCCATTGAGCCGCGCAAAGGGTGTTCGGTTTCATTGAGGGCTTACTCCCGTGGGGAACGGTGGAATTGTGCGGCTCTCATCGAACCGCGAAGTCTCTTCCCAGCAAGCGCCCCAGCGATTTCCATTGGCCATGAAATCCCATTGAGATACTCGCGGGAGGAGGCTGATCCACAACGTAGCCCATACCAAATATTCCCGTGCGTCGCATTCGAGTGAACTCGCGTACGTGTTCTCAGGAATTAAAGAACCCAGCGTAAGGGCTCAGCTATCGCATTACTGGTTATTGACTACGAGCGTGTCGCCCCGAATGGACCAGCGTTGGCGGTGATACCGGATACGCAGCGCTCCGCGAGGGTGAGGCAGGCGGCCCGCAAATGGGTGATGCTCTCCGAGAGAGAGTGCAGGATGATCGGTTCGAAGGCGTTGAGCCGCAACTGGCCAGCCTCGGCGGCCATGGTGATCGTGACATCGTTGCCAATCACCTCGAAGGCCACCTGGTTGACGACCTCGGGGATCACCGGGTTGACCTTCCCCGGCACGATGCCGGAACCCGCCTGGACCGGCGGCAGATTGATCTCCGCGAAGCCCGCGCGCGGGCCGGAGGAGAGCAGGCGCAGGTCGTTGCAGGTCTTGGAGAGCTTGACCGCGATGCGCTTGAGCACGCCGGACAGATGGACGAAGGCCCCGCAGTCCTGGGTCGCCTCGACCGGGTGCGCCGCGGTGACCAGGGGCAGGCCGGTCAGGGCGGCGAGATGGCCCCGGGCGGCTTCGGCGTACCCCTGGGGGGCGTTGAGGCCGGTAGCGACGGCGGGCGCGCCGAGGTTGATCTCGTGTACGAGCAGCAGGGCCTCGGCCAGGCGGCTCCGGTCCTCCTCCAGCATCACCGCGTACGCGGAGAACTCCTGACCCAGCGTCATGGGCACCGCGTCCTGGAGCTGGGTGCACCCCATCTTGAGGATGTCGCAGAACTCCTCCGCCTTGGCGGCGAATGCCTCGCGCAGGATCGCCATCGCGTCGAGCAGTTCATGTACGGAGATGATCGTGGCGACGTTGACGGCGGTCGGGTAGACGTCATTCGTCGACTGGCCGAGGTTGACGTCCTCATGCGGATGCAGATGGCCGTAGTCGCCCTTGCCATGGCCCAGAATCTCCAACGCCCGGTTGGCGATCACCTCGTTGGCATTCATATTGGTCGACGTACCGGCGCCGCCCTGGATTACGTCGACGACGAACTGGTCATGCAAAAGCCCGTCCTCCCGGATCTCCCGGCAGGCGGCGGCGATGGCGCCGGCCTTCTCCGGGGTGAGCAGCCCGAGGTCTTCGTTGGCGCGGGCCGCCGCTTCCTTGACGGCCGCGAGCGCGTTGATCAGATGCGGGTACGCGGCTATCGCCGTACCCGTGATGGGGAAGTTCTCCGAGGCGCGCAGGGTGTGGACCCCCCAGTACGCGTCGGCGGGTATGTCGCGCTCGCCGAGCAGGTCGTGTTCGCGGCGGAGGCCGGCGGTCATGGCGCGGGTGTCCCTTCGTCAAGCGGTGGGGATCGCTGCGCGCGGATACGGAGCGGTGTCACGCCACGGGCGAGGCCGCCGGAGCGGGCCGGGCGGACGGACGTGCGGACGGGGCCAGCTCGGCGAAGAAGGGGGCCAGCGCGCCCGCCGCCCGCAGGCTCCCGACCGTCACCCCGCCCCCGGTGACCGGCGTACGTTCGAATCCGGCCAGGCTCTTCGGGTCGACTCCGCAGAGCGCGAGGGCCGCCGCCGTCACCGGCATCCGGGCGCGGTCGGCGCCGTCGGCTATCTTCACGCCGACGGCCCGCCCGTCCGGCAGCGCCGCGATCTGCACGCCCTCGAAGCCGTCCTTGGCGAGGAGGCCCGGCACCGCGCGCATCAGCCGGGCGACGTCCCGCCCGCTGCCGGAGACCATCTCGGGGTGCTCACGCATGGCGTGCGCGACCCGGCCCTCGTGCGTGTCGGGCGCGGCCGTCGCGAGCCGGGCGGCGGCCCGGGTGAGGCCCTGCAGGGATACGGAGAACAGCGGCGCGCCACATCCGTCGACCGTCACCCGGGCTATGTGCTGTCCTGTGAGGTCCTCCACGGTCGACGCGAGCACCTGCTGCAGCGGATGCCCGGGGTCGAGGTAGCTCTCCAAGGGCCAGTGCCTGGCCCGCGCGGTCATCAGCATGGCGGCGTGCTTGCCCGAGCAGTTCTGGGCGAGCCGGGTGGGTCCGAGGCCACTGCGGATCCACTCCTCGCGCAGCGCCGGTTCGTACGGCAGATCCGGGACATTGCGCAGGTCGTGCTCGGTCAGCCCGGCGGTGTGCAGGATGCGCAGCGCGGTGGCCAGGTGCCGTGCCTCACCGGAGTGGCTGGCCGCGGCGAGCGCCAGTGCCTCGGCGTCCAGCGGCGGAAGTCCCGCGCGCAGCAGGCCGACCGCCTGGAGGGGCTTCAGCGCGGAGCGCGGGTAGAACGCGGCCTCGATGTCGCCCGCGCGGAATTTCACGCTGCCGTCCGCGGCGAGCACGACGACCGAGCCGTAGTGCACGCCTTCAATGACACCTCCGCGCACGACATGGGCAAGGGGGACATGGGCGGGTTCGCGGACGGCGGGCCGCTCCCTCGGAGTGGGGCGCGGCGTGGTGGGGTGGCTCACGCCTGGTCTCCGCCTTCCATGGGGGAATCCGTGCGGGAATTCGTGCGGGAATCCGTGTGATGGGGGGACCGCACGATGGTGGTCAGGGTCGACTCGACGCGCGCGAGATGGTGGGTCATGGCCGCCACGGCCTCCTGCTCGGAACGGTCGACGAGCGCGTCGACGATCGCCCGGTGCTCCCGGTTCGACTGCTCGCGCCGTCCGCCGAGTTCGTTGAGGAACGCCGACTGACGGGCCAGCGCGTCACGGATCTCCTCGATGACTCTGCGGAATACCGGGTTCTGGGCCGCCTGGGCGACGGCGAGATGGAAGACGGTGTCCATCGCCACCCACGCGGTGGTGTCGGTCTCTCGCTCCATCCGCTCCAGCAGGTGCGCGAGGTGGTCGAGGTCTTCGGGGGTACGGCGCACGGCCGCGTACCCGGCCACCGGGATCTCCACGTGCCGGCGCACCTCAAGGAGGTCGCTCGCCGAGTAGTCGCCGAAGGTCGGATCCTCCACCGGGCCGTTGGAGACGACGAAGGTGCCCTTGCCGGTGCGCGAGACCGTGAGCCCCATCGTCTGCAGAGCGCGCAGCGCCTCACGGAGCACGGGCCTGCTCACCTCCAGGCGGCGGCAGAGCTCCGCCTCGGAGGGCAGCTTCTCCCCCACCTCGTACTCGCTCCGCTCGATGGCGCCGCGCAGATGGCCCAGTACGGCCTCCAGCGCGCTGATCCGCCTGGGCACATCACCAGCTGTCTGGCTGTCTGACAGGTTCACCCGCGCATCCTCGAACGCGCATCGGAGAACTGTCAAGCCGTGGGGCAGCTTCGGCGACCGCACCGCGGCGGCCGAGGTGTCTCGGCACGGCCGCCGCGTCCATGGCCTGCTTCAGCGCCGCCTGATTTTGAGGGCGTTGTCCGTCCGGGTCGTCGGCCGGCCGTCGGGGCCCGTCTGACCGCGCTGGTGTTCATCGCTGAGCAGCACGTCCCACTGCCCGTCCGGGAGTTCCAGCGATGCGAGGACCTCTTCCGGCGTGGGGAAGTGCACGCGGGGATCGGGATTCTGCTCCCAGGAGGGGTACCCCGCGTGTCCGACGACGAGGAGCACCCCGCCCGGCGCGACGGCGGAGGCGGCGCTCCGCAGGATCTTCTCTCGCGGCATGTCGCCCGGGGAGTGCAGGAACTGGGCGGAGACGAGAGCGAAGGTACCGGCGGGGAAGGACGTACCGAGGTCGTGCCGTTGCCAGTCGATACGGTCGGCGACGCCCTCGGCCGCCGCGTGCCGGGCCGCACGGCCGAGGGCGACGCCTGAGATGTCGGTGGCGGTGACACGCCATCCCCGCTGTGCGAGCCAGATCGCGTCGGCTCCCTCACCGCATCCCAGGTCCAGGGCGCTGCCGGGCTCCAGGCCGGTGATCTCACGGACCAGGACGGTGTTGGGGTTCCCGCTCCAGATCCGGTCGCTCTCCCCGTAGCGGCTGTCCCAGAACTGCTCTTCGGTGGCGGTGTCATCGGTCATGGGTGCGTGGCCTCTTTCGTCTCGTCAGGTCGGACGATGGTGCGGCCGCACGGAACCGTTTGACAAAGCTTCTTGCCGGGACGGCAAATGGAGGGATGGCAGACGATGACTTCTCGACCGTCCTGACCGCCGTGGGCCCGCGCCTGCGGGCCCTGCGCCGGGATCGCGGCAGCACCCTTGCCCAGCTGAGCGAAGCGACCGGGATCTCCCTCAGCACGCTCTCGCGTCTGGAGTCCGGCCGGCGCAAACCCACCCTGGAGCTGCTCCTGCCCCTGGCGAAGGCGTACGGCGTGCAGCTGGACGAACTGGTGGACGCGCCGGCGACCGGCGACCCGCGCGTCCATCTGCGCCCCTTCACCCGCCACGGAATGACGTTCATGCCCCTGACCCGCCACCTCGGCGGGCTGCACGCCTACAAGCAGATCATCCCCGGCGGACAGGGCGGATCCGGGGAGCTGGAGCAGCGGGTCCACGAGGGCTACGAGTGGCTCTATGTCCTGGCCGGCCGGCTGCGGCTGGTCCTGGGCGAGCACGACCTCGTCCTCACCCCCGGGGAAGTCGCCGAGTTCGACACCCGCACCCCACACGCCTGGGCCGGCGCGGGACCGGAGCCGGTCGAATTCCTCAGCCTGTTCGGACGGCAGGGCGAACGCATGCACGTGCGCGCCCGCCCCGCCGGCGCGTAACCCTTCCCCCGCCCGGTCAGGACGCCCTCGTGGACGGCGGGAGGCGCCGCACGACGGTTCCCAGCACGCGGTCCGTGGGGAAGAAGCCCAGCTGCCGGGAGTCGAGGCTCTTGGCCGCGTTGTCGCCGGTCAGGATCAGTCTGCCCGGCGGGATCAGCCGGCCGCCGGTACCGGCCAGGGCCGGGAAGCCGGTCCCGGGGACCGGGGTGCCCGGGACTGCGGCGATGCGTTTGATCATCCAGTGGCGGCCGGCGACCTCGCCGGAGGACTTCGGGAGCGGCGGGGGCGGAACGAAGCGCGTGGCGTCCGCCACGGGGCGTTCCACCACGACGACCTCTCCCGGTACGAGCAGCGGCTGCCGGTGGACGAGGACGCGGTCGCCGTCGTGGTAGACCGGCTCCATGCTGGCCCCGCGGACGGTCACCACGACCAGGCGGCGTCTCAGCAGAGCGTGGAGCACCGCGCCGGCGCCGAGCGCGGCCGCGGCGAGTGGCAGGAGCCGGCCGGCCGGGCGGGACGCCCGCGCCCGTGGAAGGGCGGCGGTCATGGCGTCGCCGCCGGGGCCGGGAGCTCGGCGGGGGCGGCGAATTGGTAACCGGACGCCTGCAGCGTGAAGAGATGCGCGTACGCACCCCGCGCCGCCATCAGGGCCGTATGACCGCCCTGCTCGACGATCCGGCCTTCGCGCAGGACGACGATGGTGTCGGCCTCGCGTACGGCGCTGAGCCGGTGCGAGATGAGCAGGCTGGTCCGTCCCGCGCGGTACCGCCTCAGCGCGGTGTGGATCTCCTGCTCGGCCTCGGCGTCGAGACCGGCGGAGGGTTCGTCGAGGATCATCAGCTCGCGCCGGTCACGAAGGAGCGCGCGGGCGAGGGCGAGCCGCTGCCACTGACCGCCCGACAGCACGACGCCCGCTCCGGAGTCCGAGTCGGAGTCTGAATTGGAGTCTGAATCGGAGTCGGAATCGGACTGGGGGCGGGTCTCGGTCGTCTCCATGAAGAACATGCGTGACAGGAGCGTGTCGTAACCGCGCGGGAGTGCGGCCACCGTGTCGTGGATTCCGGCTCTTCTCGCCGCCGTGTGTACGCGTCCGGTGTCGGAGAGGGCCGCCAGGTCACCGAGGGCGATGTTCTCGGCAGCCGTCATGTCGTATTCCATGTAGTCCTGGAAGACGACACTGATGCGCTCCCGTATCTCCTTGACGTCGGTGTGCCGGATGTCCACGCCGTCCCAGAGGATCGCGCCTCGGGTGGGGTCGTAGAGGCGGCAGATGAGTTTGACCAGCGTGGACTTACCGGCTCCGTTGAGTCCTACGAGCGCCATGGCCTTGCCGTGCGGGATGTGCAGATCGACGCCGCGCAGTACCCACGGGTGGCTGTCGGAGTAGCGGAACCATACGTCGCGCAGGGTCAGGCCGTCGCGCAGGGCGGGCAGGGGTCGCGGTGACGTGGGCGCCGTGAAGTCCGGGCCCGCAGTGGTGACGACGACGTAGTGATGGAACATCAGCAGTGCCTGGTGCGAGCGGGCGGCCTCATGGGCGAGGCCGGCGAGGCCGGTCTGCACGCCGCCGATCGCGGCGATGAGGATCACGATGCCGCCGATCGTGAGCGTCCCGGTCCGTGCGGCGTGCACCGCCCACAGCAGGCCGCCTCCCGCGAGCAGGGCGGTGAGGAAGCCGAGTCCGGCCTGTGTGACCAGCTCGCGCCGGTCCAGCCCGCGCTTCGCGGCGTTCGACGCCCGGCGTTCGGTGAGCATGCGTCCGCGCAGAAAGGCGCCGGTGCCGAACAGCCGGATCTCTTTCGCGGCCTCCACGCTGGACAGCAGTGAGGTGTAGAAGAACTCCCGCCGCTCCGAGGGCCCGATGTCCCAGAACACCCGCGCCCGGCGGCGCGACAGCGCGATCTCGGCCGCGAGCGTCGGCATGCCGGACAGCAGTACCAGTACGGCCATGAGGGGGCTGAGCAGAAGCAGCGAAGCCGTGAATCCGGAGAGCGTGATCACCGAACGCGCCACTCCCAGAAGGCCGTCCACGGTCTGGTTGGGGCTCGTCCTGCCCGCTTGCTGGGCGATCCGCAGATGGTCCAGGAACCGCGGATCCTCGAAGCGGCCGAGGCCGGCCAGTCCGTCCACCGCTCTGAACAGCCGGTCCTGGGCGAGCAGGCCCGCCTCGCGGTCCATCTCGGACCTCAGGTACTGCGTCAGCTGGGGCACCACGGCGGCCATGACCCCCATGCCCGCGAGTCCGGCGCCCACCGCGACCAGGGTCTCCGTCGCCGCGTCGCCGACCAGGCCGTCCAGGAGCTCCTTGGTCAACCAGGCGGTCGCCACCGGCAGTCCACCCGCGGCCAGCGTCAGCACGGTGTACAGCGCCAGGGTGCCGGGCGCCGCCGCGACGGCGAGGGAACACGCCGCGAGAACACGCCGGACCAGGGGGCCGGGGCGGACATCGCTCATGCCAGTGCCACGGCCGGGTGGTCCAGCCGCACCTCGTTGGCGGCGACCATGAGCCCGCCGTCGTCATGGGCCGACACCCGCAGCAGCGTCGGGTACGCGGCGGTCTGGAAGGCGGTGTGCAGCGGACCTTCGCGGTCCTCGACCAGCACCCGTGCCACCGGGGAGAGCTGGGTGGTGAACTCCGAGGCCTCGTCGATACCGCCCACCACGACGGCCAGGACCTGGTCCCGCCCGCCGGGCAGCGTCCGCGCGTGCGCGACGAACTTCGGCAGCTTCTCCTTGCACGGCTGACAGGTGGGCGAGAAGAAAGCCACCAGTGAATCCGGCTCCACCCGGTCGGAGTTCACCGTTTCCCCGTCGATCGTGACCGCGGTGAAATCGCCGACTTTCTCGCCGACGGCGATGGTGACCGGCATTCCACCGGCGCCCGCCAGCATTTCGGTGTGCTCGCGCAGTCGCTTGACCACGCCGAGGGTGAGAATCAGGTCCGCCAGGGCCACCAGGCCTACGAGGACCACTGCCGCGATCAGGAAAACCATGACGTCTCCGTGACGTTCGGGGCGGGAGGAATACGGTGTCCCGCGTTCTTGGGGAGGGGCTGGAAGAGGTCGAGAATGGTGTCGGAAGCGATCACCAGCCAGGCCAGCAGCAGACCGGCAACCACGGCCACACTCACCCCGCCGGCGTGCACAGGACCGGTGCCGAGGCCGGCCGCCGCACCGAGCACGGCGCACAGCGTGAGTACGGAGTTGCGGGCCAGGTGCCGGGGGCCGAGCGGAACCCGGGACGCGCCGAAGCACCGGCAGGGTTCCCGCGCACCGCGGTTGACCGCACGGGCGATGCCGATCGTGAACGCCGCCAGCAGCCCGGCGGCGATCAGCAGTCCGGCCGGCGCCGCCGGCCGCGCCGGGGTGGCGAGCAGCGCGCAGACCGCGAACTCGGCGGCCACGACGGACGCCGCCACCGGCCGCGCGAGTGCGGCCGGCAGCACCCTCATACCGTGCACCGACGCGGTGAACTGGTCGAATGCCCTGCGCCCGCTGATCTTTGTGAGGAAGGAGACCAGGAACACGCCGCCGATCAGACAGCGTATTCCCAGCGCCAGATACAGCACCGCGTACTCCTCGGGGTCCGGACGGAAGCTCGGGGGCGGCCCCTTCGCCACAGCGGTTCGCGAGGAGCCGCCGGGCCCGGTGGCGGACGCACCGCCACCGGGCGACACGCGCGGAAGAGCCGCGCGGAGGTGGACATGCCGTCACGATCGCCGCGACGGCACAGTCCGGGGGTCCGCTACGAGCACCGGACCTCGGAGCAGCCGGAGCCGTCGCAGCAGTAGCCGCGGCACGCGCCGTAGTTGGGGCACTCCATGCACTGCGCGAAGTACTTCCAGCCGCAGGCCGCCGACGCGGCCGAGGCGTCAGCGCTCGGCACCAGCCGCTCGAGCATCCGCGCACCCATTGTTTCGAGCCTCTTGAGCATGTCCAACTCCTTTGACCGACCGGGACAGAACGGGGATTCCCTTTCACGGATTCTCTTCTCGGAGATTCCCTTTCCGCGGATTCCCTTGGCCTGAGTATTGCTGCCGCGCCCCGCCCCGGTCTTGTAGAAAACCGACCTAGGAGGCGCGGCAGGGCAGCGGGAAACCGGTGATGCGGCCCTCGGCGCGGCCCATACCAGAATTCCGGAGAACCGCTGCCTCATGGGCGAGGAACAGGCGTGGCGTCCGTCCTGTCATCGCCTTGAACTCCCGGCTGAGATGGGCCTGGTCGTGGTAGCCGGCCTCGGCCGCCACCTCGGAAGCTCGCCGGCCCTCGATGAGCAGACGCAGCGTGCGTTGCAGGCGCATGACCCGCGCGACCGCCTTGAGCGGCAGGCCCACCTGCTCCCGGAACCGCCGCTCCAACTGCCTCTGGCACCAGCCCATGTCGCGGGCGAGTCCGCTGACGGCGACCGCGCCGGCGCTGTGGTCGAGCCGCTGCCAGGCCCGCTCCACCGTGGGCGCGTGTTCGGGACCGTGCGCCATCCACTGCCACAACGCCCCGTCGAGCAGGGCGAACCGCTCTTCCCACGAGGACGCCGACTCCAGTGTGCGGGCCAGCTGCCCGGCGCGCGTGCCGAGCAGCTCCGTGGCGTCGACGACGGTGTTGGCGAGCCCGTCCATCGGGATGCCGAGGAGGGTGTACGCGGCCCAGGGCACGAGGGTCACCCGCACCCCGTACACCGGGCCGTCGTGTTCACACACCATGGCCTCGCTGCGCGGACCCGCCACGTAGGAGACGTACGAACGCGTCGGCCCGCGCTCCGCCGCGTCGGTCAGCCGGAAGCTACCGGCGAAGACGAGCATCAGCGTCACGGTCCCCGTGGGCAGTTGGAGGCTCCGGTACGTACCGTCCATCAGGAAGCCGCCGTAGTTCCACAGGCCATGACCGACAGGGAGGGCGGCTCTCACCGGAGTACGTCGGGGCCGGGCACCGTGACCGACTGGCCGGTGACGCTCCGCGCGTCCGTGCGCAGCAGAAGCAGGATGGCCGAGGCGACGCTGTCCGGGTCGGCGGCGGGCTCCGGCGCCACGGCATTGACGGTGATACGGGGCGACGGCACGAGCCGTGCCCAGTCCGCCACCAGCGAGGCGACACCGGCGGCCGACACCCCGGCCGCCGGTCCCCCCTCGCCGCCCGGGCGTTCACCGGGGGTCAGCACGACGATGCGGCCGGGCCGGCCCGCGCCGGCCATCGCCCGCGCGGCCGCCCGCCCCAGCCGGTACGCGCCGGCCAGATTGACGTTCAGTACCCGGCTCCACTCCGTCGCCGTATCGGAACGCGGCGTCGCTGCGGTGAGGTTGACCAGGACATCGAGGCGCCCGAGGTCGGCGACGACGTCCGTGACGAGCTGATCGATGCTGTCCCACTCCCCCGGATCCACCTGGTAGGGCAGGGCGCGTATCCGCTCATCGGCCAGTGCCTTGCCGTAGAGCGCGGTCCGCTGCGCCGAAGGGCCCGCGACGGCCGTGGTGATTCCCTCGGCGGCGAGCCGGCGGCAGACGATCCGGCTCACGGGGCCGTCGCTTCCCACCACCAGGGCCACTTCACGGGCCGGCTCGGTCAGCTGATCAAGCACCGGTGGAGCCGGGCTCTACGGGCTTCGGCGGTGCGGGCCAGGTGAAGTCGTCACCGCCGGCCCGAGTGCTCTGTCCCGTCGGCTCGGAGACGTCCGGGCCGAGCGTCATGTGCGCGCCGAGCAGCATCACGACGGCGAGGCCGGCCGCGGCCCCGGATCTCGTACACCGGTTACGGACATGGTTCATAGCTCCCCCTGGGGACTACGGGTGGTGATTACTTCTTGACGGGGAAGCCAAGCACCGAGAAACGGACCGGGGTAAGACACCGCGCCCTGCAGGCGCATGCCATGCAGATTCCTGCAAAGACTCGATCTTCGAGCGCGGAGAACGGCTACCGCATCGGAAACCGGCCTGTCCGATTCACGGCGGTTACGGGTCTGGAGCGTGTGAGAAGATACCGCCAGGCAAGCGAACACTACGCGGCGGTGGCAATCCGGGGGATGCGCTGTATGTCCGAGGCAGTGGAATTGGACGCGGCCGATCTCGCCGTCTACCGGGCGGTGCTGCTGCACCACGAACACGGCCGTGAGCGGCTCGCGGAACGGCTCGGGGTAAGTCCCGCGCAGGTGCAGGCCTCCGTGGACCGGCTCATCGCCCTTTCCATGCTCCGCCCCTCGTGGGAAGAGCCGGACGTCATCCGGGCGGTGAGTCCGGAGATCGGTCTCGAATTACTCGTCCAGCGCGAGAAAGCCGAACTGGCGGCGCGTCAGGAACGAATTGCTCAGACACATGCCACTCTCAATGTGCTCGCCGCCGAATTCTCCACGTTCGAGAGCGGTTCGGGCTTTCAGGGGATAGAACTCCTGCGGGGAATGGACCGGATCCGCACTCATCTGGAGGCACTGGCCAGTCAATGCGTGGAGGAGGTGCTGTCCTTCCTCCCGGGCGGCGCGCTCCCCGCCGAGGCGATGGAGGCCGGGCAGCCGCTCAACGAGCAGGCCATGCAGCGGGGCGTGAAGTTCCGCAGCCTCTATCTGCAGAGCATCAGCAAGGACCGGGCGACCTTCGAGTACGTGCGGCAGACCCGTTGGTGCGGCAGCGAAGTCCGTCTCGCCCCGACCCTCCCGCTGCGCCTGCTCATCGTGGACCGGGAGGTCGCCGTCATCCCGGGTGAGGTGATGTCGGCGCAGCCCACGGCGATCCTCATGCGCAGCGCTCCGGTGGTCCGTGCGCTGCTCGCGCTCTTCGAGGCGTACTGGAAGGACGCGGAGCCGCTCGAAGAGCCGTCCGATATCCATCCCGGCGAAATCTCCTTGCAGGAGAGGGAGTTGCTTCGCATGCTGGCCAACGGGGACAAAGACGAAGCCGTCGCCCGGGAGCTGGGCGTGTCCGTGCGGACCGAACGTCGCATGGTCGCCGACCTCCTGACCCGGTTGGACGCCTCCAGCCGGTTCGAGCTGGGGGTGAAGGCGGCGAAGCTCGGCTGGGTCTAGGGCGTGTTGATCACGAATGTCTCGCCGCCTGCTCGGACAGGGCCTCCAGCGCAGGCAGCGCGGCGTACAGGGAGCGCTGCTCCTCCGGGGTCAGCCGGGTGACCTGCTCGGCGAGGCGGGCGGCGGCCTCGCGGCGCACGGTGTCCAGCAGGGTCCGGCCGGTGTCGCTGAGGGCGATCAGGCAGGCCCGCTGGTCCTGCGGATCGGGGTTGCGTTCGATCCATCCCGAGCCGTCCAGCAGATCCACCATGCGGGAGACGGTGGACAGGGCGATTCCCATGTGCGCGGCGAGATCGCTGATGCGCAGCGGCCCATGATCCGCGAGCGCGGCGAGCGCGGCCTGCCGGCTGGGCGTGAGGTCGCCGCGGACGCTCCCGGCCCGCAGTACGGGCAGCAGGTGCTGGATCGCCGTACGGAGCCGTCCGGCGATGTCGGCGGGCTCCGGGCAGCCGGGGTCGGGGGCGGTCATCACGGCCCCTTGGAACGGGGTGGCGGCGGGGGCGCGGACGGCCGGGGGGCCGAGGAGGCCCGCGGCGACGGGGACGGCGGCGGAGGTGCAGCGGGCGCCGGATGTCCGGCGACGGATGTCGCCGCCTTGGCTCCGGGCCGGTCCCCGTGGATGTAGCGGCGGCCGCGGAGCAGCGAGGCGAAGGCCGCGACCAGACAGGCGGCGATGGCGAAGTCGAAGGCGACGGACAGTCCGTCGGAGAACGGCTGAGAGATCAACGCCGGGAAGAAGCCGCGCCCTGTGAGGTAGTCGGCGTGACCGGCGGGCAGCTGCGCGAGCACATGGGGGCCGAGCAGGGTCCGGACCGGGTTGTATCCCAGGAGCGAGGCGAACAGCACGCCGACCGGTGGGAGGGCGGCGACCCTGGCGGCGTCGGCGGCGGGCACCCCCTGCGCGGTCAGGCCATGGGTGAGAGCGGCGGGCAGCGCGCCGGCGAGGCCCGCGATCATCAGGGAGAAGAAGATGCCGATGGACAGCACCGTGGCGGAGTTCTGGAAGGTGGTGCTGATCCCGGCGCCCACTCCGCGCTGGTCCGGTGGGAGGCTGTTCATGATGGCCGCCCGGTTGGGCGAGGCGAACAGGCCCATGGCGAGCCCGTTGAACAGCAGGATGAGGGCGAACGCCGGATAGCCGAAGTCGACCGGCAGTTCCTCCAGGGCCAGGAAGGTGGCGGCCGCCAGCAGCATGCCGCCGGTGGCGAAGGTCCGGGCGCCGAACCGGTCGGAGGCCCAGCCGGAGAACGGCCCCGCGATCAGGAATCCGATGGTCAGCGGCAGCATGTAGATACCGGCCCACAGAGGGGTCCGCTCGAAGCTGTAGCCGTGCAGCGGCAGCCAGATGCCTTGCAGCCAGATGATCAGGATGAACAGCAGGCCGCCGCGTCCCAGCGCCGCCAGAAAGCTGGCCACGTTCCCGGCGGTGAACGCGCGGATCTTGAACAGCGCCAGATGGAACATCGGTTCGGCGACTCTGGTCTCGACCACGCAGAAGACCGCCAGCATCGCCAGCCCGCCGACGATCGCGGCGATCACCAACGGATTGGTCCAGCCCATGGTGTGGCCGCCGTAGGGCTGGATGCCGTACGTGATGCCGGACAGCACGGCGATCAGGCCGACGGCGAAGGTGAGATTGCCCCACCAGTCCAGCCGGGCGGGCGCGCGGACCCCGGTGTCGCGCAGTTTCACGTACGCCCACACCGTGCCGAACAGGCCGAACGGTACGGACACCAGGAAGACCAGATGCCAGTTGACCGGGCCGAGCAGTCCCCCGAGGACCAGTCCGATGAAGGATCCGGCGATGCCCGCCACCTGGTTCAGCCCCAGCGCGAGACCGCGCTGACGGGCCGGGAAGGCGTCGGTCAGGATGGCGTTGGAGTTCGCCAGCAGCATCGCCCCGCCGACGCCTTGCAGCACCCGCATGCCGATCAGCCACAGAGCGGCCGCCGTACCGTGCATCCAGGTCACCGAGAGCAGCACCGAGAATACGGTGAAGACCGCGAACCCCATGTTGTACATGCGGACCCGGCCGTACATGTCACCGAGTCTGCCGAAGCTGACCACGAGCACGGCGGTGACCACCAGATAGCTCATGATCAGCCACAGCAGCAGGCTGGTGTTGCCGGGCTGGAGGGGATCGACGCCGATGCCGCGGAAGATGTCGGGCAGCGCGATCAGCATGATCGACATATTGATCGTCGCGATCAGGACACCCAGCGTGGTGTTGGACAGGGCGACCCACTTGTAGCGCGGTCCCGGCCCACGGTCGCTGTCAGGCCGTCCTGCGGCCGGCTCCGGGGCTGTCCTTCGCACGGAGCATCACTCCCATCGGGAGTTACTTGCTTGACATCAACCAATCTAATCCCGTCGGCGCGGCGGGGCCAGTCACCCAGAATCGGCCGCCCGGCCGGGCTCAGCCCAGCCAGTCGAGCAGGAGCCGGTTGACCTCGTCGGCGCGCTCCTGCTGCACCCAGTGCCCGCAGCCTTCGAGGATGTGCGAGGAGACCAGGCCGGGAAGCGTGGCGGGGTGGGCCGCGATGGCGTCGGCCATCCAGGTGGTGGAGGCGTCGAGCTCCCCGCCGATGAACAGCGAACGCTGGGTGACCGGGGCCCCGTCCCAGGCGGCGAGATCTTCCCAGTCCCGGTCGACGTTGCGGTAGCGGTTCAGCGCTCCGGCCAGGCCGGTCCGCTCGAACTCGTGCGCGTAGACGTCGAGGTCCGTCTCGGTGAGCCAGCCGGGCAGGGTGTCACCGGGGAATCGGCCGGAGAGTTTTCCTCCCGCCGGGACGAAGAAGAGGCTGTCCTGATCGGCCGGTGGCATCGTGTCGCCCGAGAGCCCGGCGTAGAAGCCCGCCAGCCACGCCCGGACGTCGGCCTCGATCTCCGCCTCGGCCCTGCCGGGCGTCTGGAAGTAGCTGACGTAGAACTCCTCGGCCCCGCCGACCTGGGCGAAGGCGTCGGTGGGCCGGTAACCGTTCCGCGGTGTGTAGGGAACGCTGAGCAGCGCTACAGCGGTGAAGATGTCGGGTCTGAGCAGCGCCGTATTGGCGGCGATCGGAGAGCCCCAGTCGTGGCCCACGATCGTCGCGGTCTCTTCGCCGAGGGCATGCACGACTCCGACGTTGTCAGCGACATGCGCCAGCATCCGGTACGCCTCAACCTCGTGGGGCTTCGACGAGCGTCCGTAGCCGCGCACATCGATGGCGACCGCACGGAAGCCCGCCGCGGCGAGCGCCGGAAGCTGATGGCGCCAGGAATACCAGGACTCCGGGAATCCATGGACCATGAGGACCAGTGGTCCTGTGCCCTGTTCCACCAGGTGGATCCGACCGCCCGGAACCTCCACCAACCGATGCTTCGCGTCCATCGCGACCACCTCCGCCACGATCATTCGGTCGCGGCCACGGCGGGCGCAAGAAACCTTGCCGGTCCGGCAAACGCGCGAGCGCGCAGCCCCGGGCTTCGGGGCTGCGCGCCAGCGAGCGAGAAGCGAGCGATAACCGAGCGAGAAGAACGTCAGCAGCTCAGATTGTTGCCCGGGGTGGTACCCAGGATCTGTACGAACCGCTGATAGGCGTTGATACGGCTCTGCACCTGGGCGGGGTTCCTGCCGTCGCACTCCAGCGAGCCGTTGATGCTACGGATCGTCTGGCCGAAGCCCGCTCCGTTGACCATGGCGTTGTGCGGCGTCATCGTGCCGGGACCGTTCTGGGTGTTCCAGTACCAGAGCCCGGTCTTCCAGGCCACCGAGGAGTCGTTCTGGACGAGCCAGGGGTTGCGCAGCAGGTCGATGCCGAGCGCGTCGCCCGCGGCCTTGTAGTTGAAGTTCCAGCTCAGCTGGATCGGACCGCGGCCGTAGTACGCGGCCTGGCCGGCCGGGCAGCCGTACGACTGGTTCGGGTCGCAGTAGTGGGGGTAGTTCGCGGTGTTCTGCTCCACGACGTACACGAGCCCGCCGGTCTCGTGGTTGACGTTGGCCAGGAAGGCCGCCGCCTCCTGCTTCTTGACGGTGTCACTGCCCGTCTTGGCGAAGCCGGGATAGGCGCCCAGGGCGGCTACCAGACCACTGTAGGAGTAGAAGGAGTTCCGGCTCGGGAACATCTGGTTGAACTGAGCCTCGCTGACGACGAAGCCGCCCGGCGACGTGCCGCCGCCCTTCGGCGCGTTCCACTTCTGGTTGGCGGCTCCGGTGCAGGTCCAGAGCTGCAGCCGGGTGCCGTTGGCGGAGCTGTTGCCCGACACGTCCAGGCACTTGTCGGCCGCCGGGTTGACGATGTCGTTGGCGGCGGAGACGACCCACTTCTGGTTGGCGCCCCCACCGCAGTCCCAGAGCTGGACGGTCGATCCGTTGGCGGTGCCGCGATCGGTGACGTCGAGACACTTGCCCAGCGCGCGCAGTGTGCCGTCAGCGGCGACGGTCCACTGCTGGGCGCCGGAGCCGTTGCAGTCGTAGAGCTGAACCGGTGTTCCGTTGGCGTTGCTGCCCGCGGCGACATCCACGCACTTGCCGGCGAGACCGGAGATGGTGCCGACCGGGTCGGCGGCCGAGGCGGGCACGGTGACCAGGACGGAGACGAGCGCCGCCACGGCCAGCGTGACGGCGGAACGGACAAGCGTGAGACCCCTGAACGAGTTTCGTTTCATCTCTACTGGATTTTTCCCTTCACGTCATTGACTGCGACTCGGGTTCGAACCACTGGATGTAGAGAACTGGTAATGACGCATATACGCCGCCACACGCCAATCTTCCGTTCGGATTGAACTGGCATTGGTCTAGACTTGTCAAGCATCAGTCCAGCAAGCAGCGCTCTGGCCACCGGTTTTGACGCACTCTTAGTCGCGTTGCGGCGTTTGGGTGGAAAATAGAAAACCACTCGATCACCCATCAGAAAGTGATCGAGTCTGTGAAGAAATGGTGCGGCCGAAGATCTCGGAGAAATAGCCGCCGTTACGGTCGGCGCGTCCTGTCACGGTCGAACCAGGCCCTGCTGTCCTGCCCGGCCGAGAGGACGATCATGAGCGCGCCGGCCGCGACACCGACGCCCCATACGCCGCGGTGCGTCATCACGCCCACCGCGCAGCCGACAGCGATCAGGTAGCCGACGGCCACCGCGCCGGCGCGGGCGCCGTTGCCGCCGTTCGTGAACTTCGCCGCGATGACGACCGCGGCCACGGCCAGCGTCCCCAACAGGAGCGCCGCGAGCAGGAGCAGAACCACGACCGGCAGACCCAGTGCGCCGGTCTCGAAGGTGGCGGCGGCCACCGTGAACCACCCGGCGGCGCCGATGTTCAGCGCGCCCACGACGAAGAGCATGGCGCGGACGGACCTGACCGTGCCCGGCATGTGGCTCATACGGATTCCTCAGCAGGCCCGGCCCTCGCGGGTATCACCGCGAGGGCCGGGATCGTGGACGTTTACCGACCCACCCGGGTCAGGCGCCCTCGAAGTAGACATCCAGGACCGCGTCGAGTTCCGCCGTCCACTCCTTGAGATCGCTCCTGGCCGCCGCGTCGACCTCGGCGTAGAACCACCGGCGGGTCGACACGTGGACCGTGACCGTGAACCGCTTTCCGAACCGGGCGGACTCGACCTCGACCGCGCCGATCTCGTCCCACCGGAACTCGGCTTCCTGATCGTCCAGCCGGAACCGGACGCCTTCCCGGTCCGCGGTGATCGAGGCGCGGCGGTCGCTGACCTCGAAAACGGGGCCGTCCGCTCCCTCCTCCGCCGTGCCGGGAGCTGTTTCCTCCTCGGGGCCGGGGTCGGGCTCCTCCGCGAGGGCACGCTCGGGAGGGGCGTCTCGGGGGACATCACCGTCGGGGCCATCACCGTCGGGCGTCAGCCGCTCGGCCTGCTCCGGGTCCGTCTCCTCCGTCCCGTCAGGACGACGGGGGATGAGGCCGGGGACGTACGCCGGATCTGTCCCAACGGCATGCTCGGGCTGGATATTGGGATCTATGCGCTGCTCCACGACAGGCAGTATGGACGACGAACCTGTACGAGCCCAATGAACGCGTCGCGGGTCCGCGAAGATCGGCCCGACAAGACATCTAGCGCACGGGCGTCGCGGTGAGGAGCTGAGCGGCTGCCAAGCCCGCGTACAGCGGATCCGAGGCGAACAGCTCCTCGTGGGTGCCGATGGCCCGGACCCGTCCGGCGTCCAGGACCACGATGCGGTCGGCGGCGGTCACGGTGGACAGGCGGTGTGCGACGACAAGGACAGTGGTGTCGAGGGCGGTGTCCGCGACAACATCACGCAGCGCGCGTTCGTTCGCGGCGTCGAGCTGTGAGGTCGCCTCGTCGAGGAGGAGGAGCCGCGGCCGGCGCAACAGGGCACGCGCGATGGCCACGCGCTGGCGTTCCCCGCCGGACAGCGTGCTGCCGCGATGCCCCACCGGCGTGTCCAGGCCGTCGGGCAGGCCGTCCACGAGCGCGTCGAGCCGAGTACGTACCAGCACCTCGCGGATGTCGTCCTCCGTGGCGTCACGGGCGGCGAAGACGATGTTCTCGCGCAGGGTGCCGGCCAGCAGAGGGGCGTCCTGCTCGACATAACCGATCGCCGCGCGCAGGTCGCCCAGGGGCCAGTCGCGCACGTCCGTGCCGTCGATCAGGACCCGGCCGCCCGTGGCTTCGTAGAACCGCTCGATCAGCCCGAAGACCGTGGTCTTGCCCGCCCCTGACGGACCGACGAACGCGGTCGTCCCGGCGCCGTCGACACGGAAGGAGATGCCTCGGTGCACCTCGGGCAGGCCGGCGCGGTAGCGGAATCGAACGCCCTGGAACTCCACCGCCGCGGGACGGCCGCGGGGCCGGGTGTCCACGTACTGTGCCGGTTCGGTGGCCAGCCCCTGGACCTGAGCGATCCGGGCCACCGCGCCGGAACCCACCTGGTACTGGGACACGGCCTGCACCAGCCGGGAGACCGGGCTGACCAACTGGAAGAGCAGGAGCAGGAACGCGACCAGCGTCGACACCCCGATGGCCCCGGAGGCCACGCGTGCTCCTCCGACGCCCAGCACGGCGAGAAAGGCGACTTGGACCGCCAGCCCGGCCGCCGACGAGGCCAGGGACTGGAGCTTGGCGACTCTCACCCCGTGCCGCCACGCCGCGCGGGCCGCCACCTCGACGGCCGAGGCCTCACGCTGTTCCGCTCCCGCGGCCTTGATGGTACGGAAGGCTCCGAAGGCCCGCTCCAGCACCGAGGCCATGATTCCCACGGCCCCCTGCACCTGCTGGGTGGCCTGCGCGATGCGCGGCATCACCAGCACCACGGATCCGCCGATCAGCACGACCGCGGCCAGGGAGACACTGAGCAGGACGACGTCCAGCACCCCCATGAGCACGAGGGTGGCGAGCAGCGTGAGACTGCCGATGACGGCGGAGACCAGCGACTGGGTGGTGGCCTGCCGCAGGAGCGTGGTGTCCGCGATGACACGGGACATCAGGTCCCCCGGCTGGGTCCGGTCCATCTCGGGGAGGCGTAGCCGCAGGAGACGGACCACCAGCTGCCGACGCGCGGCGAGCACGACCGATTCCGCCGTGCGCTCCAAGAGGTACTGCCCGAGCGTGGCGACCGCGCCGCCCAGCAGGACCAGAACGGTCAGCAGGATCAGCACCCCGGCGATCGACTCGCCTTTGCTGAGAGCGTCGACCAGTGCTTTCGCCGCCAGCGGCTGGGCCAGGCCCATGGCCGCGCCGGCCAGGCCCAGCAGGCCGCCGACGGCGATCACGGCGCGGTGCGGCCGGATGTGGGCGCGCAGCGCCCGCCAGGTGTCCCGGGCGGGCAACGGGGCGGGGACGCCGCCGTCGGCCTCCCCCGCGTCCGCGGGCGTACGCGGCCACGCAGCCCCGGGCGATTGGCGCCGAGTCCCTGCCCGCGGTGGCCCTCCCGGTCCCCGCTGCCTCGGCTTCATCGCAGGCTCGGCACGGTCATGAGGACGTGGAAGTACCGGACGTCGCGGGCGTTCTCCCCAATGGGCTTGCCGTTCACCGCCAGCCACGCGTGGGCCTGGAACGGCTGTGTCCGTACGCCGGTGCACCAGTCGGGCCACGTACCCCTCATCCGGCACAGGAGCGCGCCGGCTATCGAACGTTGCAGGCATCGCGGCCCGGCGCACGGCACGCTGACCGCCACGACCGCCTGGCGGGCGCGGAGGGTCTCCGCCTCGGTCGCGGGACGGGCCCCACGCCGGACGAATTCCAGCACCTGACGCAGGCGCAGCGGCGCCAGACATGTCAGCAGCCGGGCCGCACCGACCGCGCACCACACGGCCGGACGCGAGCGCCACGGCAGCGCGGCGGACGTCTCGAGCGTCAGCGACCTGCCGGTCATGGGGTGACCACCTTCGCGACGCGCAGTGCGGCGATCACGCGCTCCACGTCGCCGGTCGTGTTCTGCGCCGCGTCGGGGAAACGCTCGCGCAGGGCCGCCACCGCCGACTCGACGGTCCCGCCCTCCAGCAGGCACCGCAGGACCAGCGCGCCCGTGTCGTTCATCTGCCAGTAGCGGCCGGTGCGCTCGTTGAGCAGCACCATCCCGTGGTCGGTCCCCGTGATGGTGACATGAGGGGCCAGGGCGAACGTCATGATGCTCCTCGGGCGGATCGGGGTACGTGGTGGGTTCCGGCGGGCCGGGCGGCGGAGGGCAGCGAGCGGAGCCACCGTTCGTTGGCGAGCGTTCTCTCCAGGGGCGCGAGGGGTCTGACGTCCATGTGCAGACCGCCGACGACGGTCCGGATGCCGTCGACGTCGACGAGGCCGAGCCGCGCGAGGTACGAGTCGTCGAACAGTTCCGTCAGACGTCGCCGGTGCCGGCGCAGACCGATGTACAGCTCCGGACTGGCGTCGGCCTTGCTCCGCCGGTCGAGCAGGTCGTCCGGCACCACACCGCGCAGCGCGGCGGCGAGCACGGGTTTGACCCTTTCCGGTTCCGTACGGTCCTCCAGCCGGATGGACATCGCCGCCTCGATCACCCGGTCGTCCATGAACGGAGCCTGGAACGACACCCCGTACCGCTCGCCGATCCGGGCGGTGCCACGGACGGCACCGCCGTTGATCTGCGTCAGCCGCAGCATCTCGTGATGCACGGGCAGCGGGGCGAGGGGCTCGGGGGACTCGGCGGCGGCCTCGCGGAGGAGACGGCGCACCGCGTCCACGGCATCCGCTGTCGCCCACGGAGGCATCCTCGGCGCTATCTCCCAGTCGACTTCCGCGCCCCAGGCCCGGTCCGCCGTGATGGTGTCGGCGACGGTGCCCAGCCACTGCGGATAGGTCGGGCCGCGCAGCAGATTGCGTGCGGTGGTCAGCCACGTCCAGCGGCGCATCGACTTCAGTTCCCGCACGTTCCTGAACGCGCTCAGCGGCCGGCTGCGCGCGAGCGCGTGCGTGGACATCACACTGGGAAGAAAGAGTTCGTCGGAGCCGATGCCTTGCAGGTGAACCGCCGAACCGTGGCTGGAGACGAGCTGGGCGACATGTTCCAGCATCGGCCGGCAGACCAAGGACGTCGGCGATTCGATGTCCTCTTCGTGCCGCGTCGTCGATTCGGCGAACTTTCCCGGTGTGCTTTCCATCGGGACGATCAGATGCTGGGCCTTCGGCAGCTTCTCCCGGCTGCGGGCGGCCCATATGCGGTCTTCGTTCGCGGGGTCTGACGACTCCAGGTGCACGGTCACCAGCGGGACATCGTTCCGCGCGGCGAGAAAGCACAGGCTCGTCGAGTCCTTGCCGCCGGACAGGTCCGCGCTGACGATGCCGCCCCCCGCCGTACGCGCGTCCACCGCGGTCTCCAGAGCCTGTCGCAGGACGGCACGTCCCGCGGTCAGGGGAACCTCCGCGGCCGGCGGCGTCCAGGAGCGGGAAGTGCGGCTCCTGCCGTCCCTGCCGATCTCCAGACGGTGTCCGAGGGTGAGAGCCCGAACCCCCCGCCATACGCATCGGTCGTTCAGGGGCCAGGGCGGACCGTACGGCGTCAGCAGTTGCAGTGCCAGCAGCTCTTCGTCCACGCCGGCACCCGTCAGCGCGGCCACCGCCTGTGGCCGGTCGGCGGCCACGGTCACGCCGTCGACGGAGCCGTGGAATATCTGACGCGCCGTCGAAAGGCTCCCCCGCGCCCCCACGCGGCCGCCGATCGACACGATCAGATGGAAGCAACCCGGCAGTGATCGTGCCAGCACGTCCATGTCATGGACAGTCCGCACGGCACCGATCTTCCCGGCCAGCCTCTCGGCGGACACCGTCGGAGAGCCGAAGACCGCCACCGCGTTGTCCCCGGCCGAAGCGGCCACCACGTCCCGCTCCGACCAGCTTCCCGCGATCCATGGCCGGCCGGAAGCGTGCGACAGCAGGTGGGTCTTTTCGGAGTCCGGCAGCCGCGCTTCGATCGCGGTTCCCGCCGGCTGATCTGGAAGGATCACAAATACCATGTCACCTCTCCCGCGCCGGGCCGGCGCGGGGGAATCCCCGCGCCGGCCTGTTCTTCCCTGGGCCTAGAACCAGTACTGGTCCCAGAAGGGATTGTCGTAGTAGCCGCCGTTGGCGGTGATACGGGTCAGTTCGGTGAAGTCGCCGACCTCGACGAGCATCGGGGCCTCGTATACCGGCTGCTCTGCGTCCACGGAAAACCATCTCCCTTGAGTTGATTCACGAGTGCGGTCGCCGTTCCCGGAGGAGCGCCGCGGCCACGACTCTGCGCGAGTGGCCATGGACAGACCTTGGACGAACCTTGAATCGCCCGGTCGGAGCCGCCGAGGAGGTCGCGGGGACCGAGGACCGGATCAGCCGAATGCATCCCCGTCCCCACCACCCGCGGGTTAGTTTGAGTTCCACTCGGGGGGTGGACAGGGTGACGGTGGAGTTCCGCCTACTCGGCGCGATGGAGGCCAGTGTCAACGGCCGTCCGGCGGATATGGGCCACACCCGGCAGCGCTGTGTGCTGGCGGCACTGGCCGTGGACGCCAATCGGGCGGTACCGGTCGACCAGCTCATCGACCGCGTGTGGGGGGACCGCGCCGCGCAGCGGGCCAGAGGAACGCTGTACGGCTATCTCTCCCATCTGCGCCGGGCGCTGGCCGCCGCCGAGGACGTACGGATCGTGCGACAGCCCGGTGGCTATGTGCTGGAGACCGACCCGGAGACGGTGGATCTGCACCGATTCCGCGCTCTGGTCGTCCGAGCCCGCGCCGCCGACGACGAGCGGGCGGCGGCGCTGATGGAACAGGCGCTGGGGCTGTGGCGGGGAGAGCCGTTCGCCACCGTCGACAGCCCGTGGTTCCGCGATCTGCGCCAGACCCTGGAGCGGGAGCGGTTCTCGGCCGAGCTGGACAGCAACGACATCGCGTTACGGTGCGGGCGGCACGGCGGGCTGCTGCCCGGCCTCGTCGCCCGTACCGAGGAACACCCGTTGGACGAGCGGCTGGCCGGTCAGCTCATGCTCACCCTGTACCGGGACGGGCGCTCCGCCGACGCCCTGACCCACTACCGGCGGACCCAGCGGATCCTGGCCGGTCAACTCGGTATCGATCCGGGAGCGCCACTGCTCCAGCTCCATCAGCGGATCCTGACCGGCGACCCGGCGCTGGACGTCCCGAAGTCCGCCCCGCCCACCGCCCCGCCCACCGCGCCGCCCGTCCTGGTGCCCCGTCAGCTTCCCGCCTGTCCACGGTGGTTCACCGGCCGGGATCAGCAACTCGCCGAGCTCACGAAAGCCGTGGACCTGCCCGGTGAGCTGGGCGGGACGATGATGATTTCCGCGATAGGCGGCAGCGGCGGGGTCGGCAAGACCTGGCTGGCCGTGCACTGGGCCCACGAGAACCTCGACCGTTTCCCCGACGGGCAGCTCTATGTCGATCTGCGCGGTTTCGATCCTTCCGGCGAGCCCGTCGCGCCCGCCGTGGCGGTACGCGGCTTTCTCGATGCCCTGGGAGTGGAATCCGCTGCCATGCCGGTGGATCCGCAGGCTCAGACCGGGCTCTACCGGAGTCTGGTCGCGGACAGACGGATGCTGATCGTGCTGGACAACGCGGCGGACGCCGAGCACGCGGCCGCGCTGCTGCCGGGCAGCGCCACCTGCGCGGTGCTGGTCACCAGCCGCCGACGGCTGACGGGGCTGGCGACCGCCCACGGGGCCCACCTCATGACGCTCGACGGGCTGGCCGGCCCCGAGGCCCGCGAGCTGTTGGGCCGTCATGTGGGCGAGAACCGCGCGAGCGCCGAGCCCGGCGCCGTCACCGCCTTACTGGACCACTGTGCGGGGCTGCCCCTGGCGATCAGCATCGTGGGAGCCCGTGCGGCCGCTCACCCGCATTTCCCCCTGGCCGTACTGGCCGAGGAGCTGCAGGACCAGTCGGCACGGCTGGACGCCCTGGACGCGGGCGATCTGGCGGCCAACGTACGCGCGGTCTTCGCTGTGTCGTACCGCGCTCTCGCCCCCGGGACGGCGGAGGTGTTCCGGCTGCTGGGGCTGGCCCCAGGACCCGAGATCGGACTGGCGGCGGCCGGCAGTCTCGTCGCGCGCGCGGCCGCCGCCACCCGCGCGGTACTGCGGGAGCTGGAGACCGTACATCTGGTGCAGCAACCGGTACCCGGCCGCTATCAACTGCACGATCTGGTCCGCCTGTACGCCGCCGAGCGCGCCGGAGACGACCAGCCGGCGGAGTCCCGCCGTCAGGCTCTGCGGCGTCTGACGGATTTCTACCTGCACACGGCGTACGCCGGTGACCGGATACTGGGCCCGTTCGATCACCACTCCCTGGAGCTCGGCCGGCCGGCCGAGGGCTCGACGGCCCAGCCGCTGCCCGACCAGACGGCGGTCATGGCCTGGTTCCGCACGGAGCACGCCGGTCTGCTCGCCGCGCAGCGGCTCGCCGTCGAGCAGGGGTGGGACGTCCCGGTGTGGCAACTCGCCAGGGTGCTGGACGGCTTCATGTGGCGGCAGGGCCGGCTGCACGACCACATGGCGCTGTGGCGGACGGGCCTCGCCGCGGCCGAGCGGCTCGGTGAGGTGTCCGTACGGGCCTGGGCGCACCGGCGGCTGGCCCATGCCTGCGCCAGAGCCGGGGACCACGACGACGCGCTGGAACACGCGCGCCTGGCCCTCCACTCGGCCGAGGAGGCCGGCGACACCGCCGAGCAGGCGCGCGTCCATGACGTCGTCGCCTGGGCCTGGGCCCGCCGGGGCGACGACCGGCAGGCTCTGGCGCACGTCCGGCACGCGCTGCGGCTGCACCGCACGGGCGACGACCGGCTGATGGAGGCGAGCGCCCTCAACGGGGTGGGGTGGTACGAGGCCCGTCTCGGTGACTACGAACAGGCTCTGGCCCACTGTGAGGAAGGGCTCGCCATCCACCGCCGGCACGGCTTTCGTGACGGCGAGGCGTGCACCCTCGACAGCCTCGGCTACATCGCCCTCGCCGCCGGCCGCCACGCCGAGGCACTCGCTCACTACCAACGCGCCCGGGACCTGTTCCACGACCTCGGCAACACCTACGAGGAGGCCAACACCCTGGCCAACCTGGGTGATGTCCACCTCGGCCTCGGCCGGCCCGACCTGGCCCGCAGGAGCTGGCAGCGGGCCACGGACCTCTACCGGGCGCAGCACCGCGAGAAGGACGCCGAACGGCTCCGGGCCAAGCTGGACGCGAGGGCGGCGGCGGACGGGGCCGTACCACCCGGCGACGGCTGAGGCGCTCCCCCTCAGACCGTGACGGGCAGCCCCTCCAGTCCCCTGATCACGAAGTTCGGCTTGCGGCGAGGCTCGGCCGCCGGGCGCAGCCCCGGGGCGAGGTCCAGCAACGCGGTCATGGACGCGGCCAGTTCGATCCGGGCCAGCGGGGCGCCGATGCAGTAGTGGATGCCCGCGCTGAAGGAGATGTGCGGGTTGTCGCGGCGGGAGAGATCCAGGGTGGCAGGGGCGGTGAAGGCCGCCGGGTCGTGGTTGGCGGAGCCGAAGAGCAGCGCGACCTCGGCGCCGCGCGGGAGAGTGGTGCCGCCGATCTCGATCGCGTCGAGCACCCACCGTTCGAAGAGCTGGAGGGGCGTGTCGTAGCGCATCAACTCCTCGACGGCGGTGGGCAGCAGGGCCCGGTCCGCGCGCAGAGCGGCGAGCTGCCCGGGGTGCCGGAACAGCGCGTGCCAGCCGTTGACGGTGGCGTTGACCGTCGCCTCGTGCCCGGCGTTCAGCAGCAGCGCGCAGGTGGCGACCATCTCGGCCTCGGTCAGCTTCTCGCCGTCGTCGTGGGCGGCGATGAGGCCCGAGACCAGGTCCTCACCCGGCTTCTCCCGCCGTACCGCGATGAGTTCGCGCAGATACGCGGAGAATTCCAGGGAGGCGGTGACCGCGCGGCGGGCCGTCTCCTCGGACGGGTTCAGCTCGTACATTCCGCAGATCGCCGCCGACCACGGCCGCAGCAGTGGCCGGTCCGTCTCGGGGACGCCCAGCATCTCGGCGATCACGGCGACCGGCAGCGGCTCGGCGACGGCCGTCAGCAGATCGCCCCCGCCCTGCTCCACGAGCCGCCGTACCAGCTCGGCCGCGAGCCGCCGCACGTACGGTTCGAGCCGTTCGACCGTACGCGGGGTGAACGCTTTCGACACCAGGCGCCGGATACGGGGGTGGTCCGGCGGCTCCAGCTCCAGCATCCCCTGGTCGTTCAGCTCGTGGAAGGGTTCGTGGCCGGGCGGCGGCGCGGTCTTCCCGAACTCCTCGTGGGTGAAGCGGTGCCCGTAGGACCGGCCGAGCCGCCGGTCCCGCAGCAGCGCCGCGACATCGGCGTGGTGCGGGACGAGCCACTGGTCACTCGGCTCGTAGTAGTGCACCCGGCCGCCGGCCCGCAGCTCGGCGTAGGCGGGGTAGGGATCGGCGAGGAAGGCGGGCGAGCGTGGGTCGAACTCGGGCATTCAAGGACGGTATCCGGCCGGGCGGGCGAGGGCCAGAGAGACCGGTGCGACGAAGCGGGCGGACGATCGGCCGCGACGGCTCCCTCCGTGCTCAGTACGCCACGGTGAGCTGTGCCTCGATGTGCGCGCGCATCACGCCTGCCATGTCCGTCGTGCAGCCGCTGAGGAGCCACTGCACCTGAAGTCCGTCCATCAGGGCGATCAGCTGCTGCGCCGCCGCGTCGGGCGTGATGCCGGCTCGGAGCGCGCCCTCGTCGTGCGCCTGTGCGTAGGCGAGTGCCGTACTCGCGACCGAGGTCCGGTAGCGCCGCACGAAGTACGCGTGGGCGGGGTGATCGGCCGAGGTCGCTTCGGCGGCGAGCACCGAGAACAGCTCGACGATCCCTCGGCGGGTGGCGTTCAGCGCGGCCAGATCGACCAGCCGGCGCAGCTGGTCGACGCCGGTGGGGCCGCCGAGCGCGAGCCACTCGCCGTCCACCGCGTCACGGTGTTCGAGCACCGCCAGCAGGAGCGATTCCTTGGTCGGGAAGTGGTGCAGCAGCCCGGGGTGCGAGATGCCGCAGCGGGTCGCGATCACCCGGAGGGACGCGCCCCGGTAGCCGACCTCGCCGAACATGGCCATGGCGTGGTCGAGGATCTCCACTCGCTTCGCACGGCCCTTCGCGTAGCCACGCCGCGCTTCGGCGGTCACTCGTCACACTCCCCGGTCTCTTCGGACGGCCCCACTGACCAGATTCGCACAGACCAAAATACTTACCACATGGTCGGTATTGAGCGTACGGTGAACCGGAGCGGCCGAAGCGCGCCGTCCCACCCGACGCGTCGGAAGTGATCACCGGGCTCTGCGGCGAGCGCCTCCGGAACAGGTCCCGGCGTTCCCCCGCCGTGAGCAGCTCCGTGGACCGGTCCCGCAGGCCCGTTGCCCGGCCGGCTGCCCGCCCGTCCCCGCCCCCCATTCAGGTATCCGCCCGACGAGAACGTCACCGACGTTGTGAAAGGACCTCTTGTGGACCCCTTCCCGCCCTATCTCGACCCCGCGCTGCCCGTCGCCGAGCGGGTCGCCGACCTCCTCAGCCGTATGACGCTGCCCGAGAAGGTCGGCCAGATGCTCCAGTTGAACGCCAAGGACGGGGTGCGGCACCTCATCGAGGACCTGTACGCGGGATCGATCCTCCACGCCTCTCCCGAACGCGTCCTCGAAGCGGCCCGGCTCACCGAGCAGACCCGCCTGCGCATCCCGCTGCTCGTCGCGGAGGACTGCATCCACGGGCACTCCTTCTGGGAGGGCGCCACGATCTACCCCACCCAGCTCGGCATGGCCGCGACGTGGGATCCGGAGCTGGTGGAGCGCATCGCCAGGGCGACGGCTGTCGAGGTCGCGGCGACCGGCGTCCACTGGACCTTCTCCCCCGTGCTGTGCATCACCCGGGACCTGCGCTGGGGCCGGGTGAGCGAGACGTTCGGCGAGGACCCCTTCCTCATCGGCGACCTCGCCTCGGCGATGGTGCGCGGCTACCAGGGCGAGGGACTGAGCGACCCGACGGCGATCCTGGCGTGCGCCAAGCACTTCGCGGGCTACTCCGAGACGCAGGGCGGCCGGGACGCGAGCGAGGCCGACATCTCCCGGCGCAAACTGCGCTCGTGGTTCCTGCCTCCGTTCGAACGCGTCGCCCGCGAGGGCTGCCGTACGTTCATGCTCGGCTACCAGTCCATGGACGGCGTACCGATCACGGTGAACAACTGGCTGCTGAACGACGTGCTGCGCGGCGAGTGGGGCTACACCGGCACCCTGGTGACCGACTGGGACAACGTCGGCCGCATGGTGTGGGAGCAGCAGGTGTACGCGGACTACACGCAGGCCGCCGCCGCGGCGGTCCGCGCGGGCAACGACATGGTGATGACGACGCCGAAGTTCTTCGCCGGAGCACAGGAGGCGGTCGCGCAGGGCACGCTCGACGAAGCGGAGATCGACGCGGCGGTCAGCCGCGTCCTGACGCTCAAGTTCGAGCTGGGCCTCTTCGAGAACCCGCGCCGCCCGGACCCCGGCCGGCAGGCCGAGGTCATCGGCAGCGCGGAGCACGCCGCGCTGAACCTCGAAGCCGCCCGCCGGTCGCTGGTCCTGCTCAGCAACGACGGCACCCTGCCCCTGACCGGCTCGGCCGCGGCCGACCCCCGGGGGCGCGCCGTCGCAGGTCCCAGTTCCGCGCCACGCACGGTGGCCGTCGTCGGGCCCAACGCCGACGACCCGCAGACCCAGCTCGGCGACTGGGCCGGTTCCTCCGGCCAGGCCGACTGGCTGCCGGACGGCCATCCGCGCGCGATGATCAAGACCGTACTCGACGGATTCCGTGACCACGCCCCCGACGGCTGGACCGTCTCGCACGCCAGAGGCGCCGACATCCTCACTGTCGGCCCCGACCCCGAGGGCGCCTTCTTCCCCGACGGGCAGCCCCGGCCCGAGATCGTCGTCCCCGCGGCCCCCCGCACGGACCTCATCGACGAGGCCGTCGCCGCGGCGCGGGCCGCCGACTACGTCGTCGCGGTCGTGGGTGACCGGATCGAGCTCGTGGGCGAGGGGCGGTCGACCGCGACCCTGGAGCTCGTGGGCGGCCAGATCGCACTGCTCGACGCGCTCGCCGCGACCGGCAAGCCGCTCGTCGTCGTGGTCATCAGCTCCAAACCACTGGTGCTCCCGCCCTCCGCGCTCGGCGCGGCGGCGATCGTGCACGCCTTCAACCCGGGCATGCTCGGCGGCCGGGCCGTGGCCGAGCTCGTTCTCGGCCTCGTCGAACCCTCGGGGCGCCTGCCGGTCTCCTTCGCACGCCACAGCGGCCAGCAGCCCACGTACTACAACCAGGTGCGCGGCCAGCACGGCACTCGTTACGCCGACCTCACCCAGAGTCCGGCGTTCGTGTTCGGCGAGGGCCTGAGCTACACGACCGTCTCCTACACGGACCTGGAGGTGCTCACGCCCGCCCTCGGGGCGAGCGACACGCTGCGCGCACGCGTCACGGTCCGCAACACCGGCGGCCGGCCCGCGCTGGAGACCGTGCAGGTGTACGTCAGCGACACGATCACCTCGGTGACCTGGGCCGACAAGGAGCTGAAGGCGTATCAGCAGGTGGCAATCGCCCCGGGCGAGTCGTGCGAGGTCCTCATCGACCTGCCGGCCGCGGCGTGCACGCTCGTGGACGCCGAGGGCAACCGCATCATCGAACCGGGCGCCTTCGAGCTGCTCGTCGGCCCGTCGTCGCGCGATGACAGCCTCCTGCGGGCCGGCTTCACCGTAAAAGCCTGAGGCGCGCGTCCGCGAGGCGCCTGGCAGCGGACCAGGCGCCGCGCGGCGCGGGCCGCGAGCAGCCCCGCCCCAGACCGGCATGCGTCGGGCGGTGCGTCGGGGGTGCGGTGCCGGCGAGTAGGGTGCGGCGGTACGTACGGCCGTGCAGGGGCGGGCGTGTGGTCGGTGCGACGGGGGCGGGAACGGATGCGGCGCTGGGTCAAGGTGTCGGTGGCGGTTGCGGTGGTCCTGGCCGGGGGCGGATATGTGGCCGAGCCCCATGTGCGCGAGTGGATGGTGATCCGCAACGCCTGTGGCGGGACGCTGCCCCGGGACGCCGTGGAGCAGCTCGTACCGGAGGACTCCCGTCTGGAGTCCGAGGAGTCGAGGCGGACCGAGGGGCTCGACTCCTACTCGTGCGGTTTCGCCTTCGAGGGGGGCGACCAGTTCGTCGCCATGTCGGCGTACACCCGTCGGGACGACCAGGACCGGGAGTTCATGAGGATCTTCCCCGAGGGGGGGTTCTCCGCGCAGGCACCGCTGCCCGAGGACCTGCCCGGGTTCACCGACGACTACGGCACCACCTGGCTCCGGCTGCCCTGCCCGGATCTCGGCAAGGACGACAACGGCAGACCGCGCACGCTGCTGGTGCGGGCCACCCTGGGACGGGACATCCGCACCGAAGTCCCGGGAGCCGCGTACCGCACCACCGTGGCCCTCGCCAACTCGGCTTCGGAAGCGCTCGGTTGTGGCGCGGAGCCCCTCAAGGCCCCGAAGCGGGACGTGCCCCTCATCGATGCCTCGGAGGATCCGGAAACGGTGCCGCTGGCCGAGGCGAAGGGCACGGCGTGCGAGTGGGTGACCCGGGCCGGACTGCCGGAGCGCGGGAACTGGCGGATCGCGGTGCACGCGAACAACGCGGCACCCAGCGGTATGTGCGACCTCTACGCGCAGTACGAGGATACGTCGGACAACGACACGAGGCTGGCCTTCGCCTCCTGGTACGGCGACTGGAGCAACCGCCTCGCGGCCGACGACAACAACGGCGAGCGGTGGCCCATGACCGCGACCGCGCGCTGCGACGGCGAGGCCGCCAACTACGCGCTCAGCGCGTCCGACGACATTCCCGGGGTCGGCGAGGCCGCGGAGCGGCGGATGCTCAAGGAGTTCGCGGCGGACGAGGTGCGGCGCCGCGGTTGCTCCGATCTGACGTTCCGTTTCTGACCCGGCCGGATCCGTACGGCGGGGTCAGATCCTCAGCCACAGTGCGCGGACATAGAAGTCGTCCATCAACTGCCGCATGGCGACGGCGCGTTGCGGCGGTACGTTCCGCTGCTCCGCCCAGCGGTCCAGCACGGTGAACAGCTGGTACCGGCCGTCCATCAGGTCGCCCCGCACGGGCCCGACGACGGGCCGGTCCGCGATGTCACCCATCGGGGGACGGGTGTTCAGCTGCCGGTCCGCTGGACGAAAGGTGCCCCGGGTCCGCTCGCGTACGGACCTGTCGAAGGCGGCGAGCTCCGAGATCGTTCCGTCCCTGGTATAGGCGGCGCGGTATTTCATCAGGTTACCGACGCGGTCTGCCACGTCCTGGAGATCGTTGTCGGGCCAGGTCGTCGCGGTCGAGGAGGGTTCGCGGCGCGAGGGGCGGAAGCCGGGGTCGCCGCCCTCATCGGTCAGCCGCTCCAGATAGTGCGCGAGATTCGCCCGCTCGGCGTCGTAGAGAATCGCGAACGCCTCCGGATCCCTGGCGAGTTCGGCGATCAGGTATTCGATGTCCGCGTCGGCGTCCGCGGCCCGGTCGACGTACGCGAACGTGGTGTGTGCCTCCCCGGGCGCGAGGAAGCGGCCGAGCCTCACCCAGCCGTTCTCGTCCGGCCGGGCCTGCTCGGAGGGGGCCACGGGGCCGGGCTCGGACTTCATGCTGAAACCGTTGTCACGCGCCGCGTCCAGCGTGTATTCGGCCAGCATCCGTGCCACGCCGGGCGCCAGCCCGGTGGGGAGTTCGGTGTCATGCAGCGCTGCGGCCACCGCGTAGGCGCTGCGCGCCTGCGCCTCGGTGTGCGGCTCACCCTTGCCCGCGGAGCGGGTGGCTCCGTCCACGATGCGCCCCAGAACCCGGGCGCCGTCACCGCACACCTTCTCGTGCACCAGCAGCTTCTTCACGGATCCGAGGCGGGCGAGATCGTCCCCGGGGTCGAGGGCCTTGGTGGCCGCCGCGGGGTCGTCGGCGAGGGCCCGGACCGAGGCGGGCAGCTGCCGGCACGGGTCGTTGCCCTGGTCGTCGGCGCCGCCGGACAGGGGGACCGCGATACCGGCGGCCAGCACCACCACGGCCACCGCGGAGGCGAGCAGCCAATGCTTTCTCAGCAGCCCGAACCGGCCGCCCGGCTCGGTGGAACCGTCCGCGGGCCCGACGCCGAGCCCCTCGGCACGCCCGTCGCCACTGTCACCGTTGCTTCCCCCACCACGCATCCGGGCAGACTAGCGACCACCACCACTCCCGGCCCCGCCGGGGCCACACCCACGTAGGGCGACGTCGGACCCATGCGTCGTGTGACGCTCCGTCAGGACGCGTTCCTGCGTTGCCTTCTAGAGCGGTGGCTCGGTGAAGAGTTCCCGCAGCCACCGGGCGCTCTCCGCGCCGCCCACGCTGTCGGATGCCCCGGGGAAGAGCCGCCCCCAGGAGCAGGCCCGGCCGATCGCTCCGAGCCTCCAGGCCAGACCCACCGCGCGTCGCAGTTCCGCCGTCGTACGGCCGCCTCCGGTCCACGGCTCCAGGTAGGCGTCCCGCAGCCGGGGCAGCACCTCGGGCCCGTACCGCTCGCGGGCGGCCCGGGCGGGGACCAGCAAGCTGCAGAAAGGATGGGCGACGGCCGCGTCGCCCCAGTCGAAGAAGGTGAAACGGCCCGGCTCCGGGGCGAAGAGCTGGGCGTCGTGCAGATCGGAATGGTCGAGCGAGTCCGCGACGCCCGCGCCCGCGAGCTCCTCACACCAGTCCACGAGCCGGGGCCGCAGCTCACGCAACGCCTTGAGGTCGTCGACCTCCAGCGCGGTGTTCTCCTCGACGATCCGGTCGAAGGTCCGAGGAAGCGCGGCCGCGCGCGCGTCGGGGACGCCGAGCATGTCGATCTCCTCGGTGTACGGAAGCAGTGCGTGTTGCATTCCGGCGTACTGGCGCAGCGGCTCTTCCCAGGCACGCGGGTCGGCGGGGCCACGGTCGAGTACGTCCCTGAAGAGCGTGCCCCCGTCCGGAAGCAGCGCCCAGCCACGGTCGGCGTCGACGGCGAGCGGCGTCAATACGTGCTCCGGAACCCAGCGAGCCAGGGCCTCGGCCAGACCCGCTTCGAATCCGCTGGCGGGTGGGTTGGCCTTGAACCACACGGCGTCGTGTCCTTCGACGGACATCCGCACCAGGACGGACCACGGCCGCAGCCGGACCTTCCGCTGCCCTGTTTCCCGCAGCCCGTGGGCGGCGAGCTCGCGCTCCGCCCAGCCGAGAGCCGCGCCCCGCCATGCCTCTTGCTCCCACGGTGTGACCGCTTCCCGGTATCGCCCCCGGTCCACGACCTCCGGCACATCACGTCGCATCGCGCCATCACATCACCGGGCCGGCCGAGTCTCCATCCGGTTTTCTCCCGGTCCGGACGACAGCTCGATGACTTATCTGTCCATTTTGGGATTAATGGTCGGCTTTCATTGGTTATCGCACTTACGAGGTGTGCGGCAGAGCGCGGCGCCCATGTGATCGTCTGCGGACGCGACGCCGAACGCGGTGGCTCGACGGCCGGCACCCGATACGAGAAGCACACCCGATCCGAGAAGGAATTGTCAGCCATGACCACTCCCGTCGTTCTCATCACCGGAGCCCTGACCGGCATCGGCCGCGCGACAGCCACCACGTTCGCGGCGGCCGGAGCGCATATCGTCGTCTCCGGACGGCACGAGGAAGCTGGCCTCGCCCTCGCCGAAGAACTGCGCAAGCTGGGCGGCGAGGCGGAGTTCATACGCGCCGACGTGCGCCATGACGACGACCTGAAGACACTCGTCGACGGAACCATCGAGCGCTTCGGCCGCCTCGACATCGCCGTCAACAACGCCGGGACCGAAGGCGAGTTCAGCGCGATCACCGACCTGACCCCGGAGACGTACGCCGCGACCTTCGACACGAACGTACTCGGCACGCTGCTGAGCATGAAGCACGAGCTGCTGGCCATGCGGGCGCAGGGATCCGGCGCCATCGTCAACGTCAGCTCCGTCTTCGGCGAAAGGGGCTACCCCAACGGCGCGCTCTACGTCGCCAGCAAGCACGCGGTCATCGGCCTGACCCGGTCCGCCGCGCTGGAAGCCGCCGCCTTCGGCGTGCGCGTCAACGCCGTCGGCCCCGGCCCCGTACAGACCGAGATGCTCGACCGGTTCATCGGCCGCAGCGACGAGACGAAGAGTTCGTTCGTCGCCACTGTCCCCCTCGGCCGGGCGGGCGATCCGGACGAGATCGCCGAGGCCATCGCCTTCCTCAGCTCCGACCACGCCGGCTTCATGACCGGCCAGACCGTCTTCCTCGACGGCGGCTTGACCGCCGCCTGAGGATCGGACCGGCACCGGCGACCTACCGGCACGGCACATTCCCCTACCCGGGGCCGAGTAGGGGAATGTGCTGTGCCGGTAGGTCAGTAAGGACCGTTCACATTGTCGATCGAGCCGTACCGGTCGGCGGCGTAGTTGCACGCGGCGGTGATGTTGGCGACCGGGTCGTAACTGTCCATCGACGTACCGGGCACGTGATAGGCCTGGAACGTCGGGTCGATCACCTGCAGCAGCCCCTTGGACGGTGTTCCGGCCGCGGCGTTGGAGTCCCAGTTGTTGATGGCCAGCGGGTTGCCCGAAGACTCACGCATGATGTTCCTGTAGATGCCGTCGTAGCTGCCGGGAATGCCTTGCGCGGCCATGACGTCCAGCGACTCCTTTATCCAGCCGTCCAGATCGTTGGTGTACGCCGGTGCGACTGCCTCGGTCGCGACTTCTGCCGGCGCGACTTCCGCCGTCGCGACTGCCGGGACGGTGGCACTACTCGCACCGACCGGCGCGCTCGCGGCGACCGCCGGTGTGGCCGCCTGATCGGCGGCGGACGTGGTCGCCGTCCGCGACTCCGCCTTCCCACCGAGCGTCAGCTTGAGGCCGGGACGAATCAGCGACGGGTTGTCGCCGATGGTCCGCCGGTTGTCCTGATACAGCTTCTGCCAGCCGCCGCTCACGGAATGGGCGCGGGCGATCTTGGACAGGGAGTCACCCGCGACCACGACGTAGGTCACGGAGGTGTCCTTCTGAGCGGCGACAGCAGTCGCCGGGTCCGCTTCCGCGGTGACACGGTGGGCCGACGGCGCGGCGCCGGCGGTTGTCGCCGCCACCAACGGGAGGGCGAGTGCCGCCCCACCCGTGCCCGCGGCGACGAGGCGTCGAGCGAGCGGGCTGGTTCTGGGACGACGGTGCTTTGCATGTGCGGGCATGACGCATTCCTCTCCGTCGCCTGCGAGGTGAGCTGTCGGGTTCGGGCTGGAGCTGCCCGGCCGCGGTGGAATGCGGCTTCACCCCAAGCCGGTCCGGATTTCGGATCGGCGACTTACCTGGTTCCCCCGCTCCTGCCGTACGTGAGTGGACGCGGTTTCCGGATGGCGGCAGGATTCGGCAGTCCATCCGGATTGACGCGAACGTAAGCGAGACCGCCCGGGCGAAACAAGTCCCGAATTCGCAACGCAATCCCCTTTTCGAATCCAGCCGGGAAAGATCCGGCTATTCATCCGATGCCGGGGAACTCAACTTTCCTTCCCTGACAGGGAAATGGAGAAGGAAGCGGGAACCACGGCGCACCACAGAGGTGACACACATCACGGCCGCAACAGAGCCACCACGCAGAACACCGACAAATCGCCCTTATAGGCCGCTCTTGACGAGGAGAAACCATCCCAAACCGCCCGGCCGCCGCAGAAAGCCGCGGCACGGCGGGCGAGGCCGTGCCGCGGCGGTCCACGCGCGGGATCACGCGCAGTACTGCTGCTCCTTGCCGATCGACCGGTACATGCAGTCGGCGTTCTCGATCAGCTGGAGCACCGCGTCGCGGTTCCGGCTGGTCTCACGCTCGATCACCTCGTCGGGCGGATAGAAGCCGCCGCCACCGGAGCTCGGGTACATCTCGAAGGTGTAGCTGAAGACCTTCTGGTTGCCCCACAGCCAGTCGTCGATCGAGCCGTCGGTGATGTACAGGTCACTGGACTGCTCGGGCGTGTACCCGTTGCTCGCGGCCATCTTCCTGCCGACGGCGGCGAAGGCGTCACGGTCGTCCTGGGTCAGGCCGGGCGCGGTGTCGGCGTTGGTCCAGCCGAACGGCCAGAGGACCAGCTCGCTGTACGTATGGAAGTCGATGGCCGCCTTGATCTGCTGCTTGCCGCCGACGACCCGCGAGCGGACGAAGTCGGCGACGACCTTCACCTCGGGGGCGGACTCGGCGGCCCGGCCGCGGTAGGTCTCGGAGCTCGCGGAGCCGGAGGAGCCGCCGCAGCAGCCCCATTTGAAGTTCCAGTTACGGTTGAGGTCGGTACCGACGTACGAGGAGCCGGAGTTGGGCTGACGGTTCTTGCGCCAGCTGCGGTACGCGCCGGAGGCGATGTCGTACTCTCCGCCGTCCGGGTTGAGGTCCGGCACGATCCATATCTCACGGTTGTTGACGGCGTTCGTGATACGCGAGTCGGAGCCGTATCCCGCGCCCATCTCACGCAGCAGATACAGCGCCATCTCCACCGTGAGATGTTCGCGCGCATGCTGGTGGTGGGTGAAAAGGACCTCGGGCTCGCTCTCGTCCGTCGCGACGTTGTCGCTCACCTTGACGGCGATGATGTCCCGGCCCTCATAGGTCTTGCCGATGACACGCTTGGACATGAGATTCGGATACTGCTGAATGCGCTGGTCGATCTCCGCGTTCATCTCCGCGTAGGTGTGATAGCGGGAGTCGGCGGGCGGAAAGTCCATGGGGGCGACGGCCAGTCCGTCGGTCCGTGCGGGCGGCGCGGGCAGCACGGTGAGCCGGTAGCCGAGGGCGCGAAGGCGCGTGGACTGCTCGGCGTTGGCGCTGACGACGACCGAGTGATCGTCGGCCTCGTCGATCGATACGCCGGTCGCGACGAGGGCGGTGCGATCGGCGGCGGTGGCCGGGCCGTGGATCTCGTACTGCCGGATCACCTCCTCGGCAGTGGCGGCCGACGCGAGGGCGGTCGCGGCGGGCGCGCTCGGGGAGGTCGCGGCGGCGGCGAGCGGCGCCGCGACCGCGAGAGCCAGTAACGCCGTGAGGGTGGCGGACCTTCTGCGGTGGATGCGTAGTCGCATGGTCTCTCCTGTAGCGGGGGGAGTCCGGAGAGGCGTCCCCATGCGACGCATCGTGAGACCCTGGCATGCACCCGTCAAGAAGCGCTGTTCGGCCATCGCCGGGGCCCCGCCGCCCCGGGCCGGTTCCGCCGCCGCGCGGCAACGGAACCGGCCCCCACAGGACCTAGCGGACCTGGACGAAGACCGGGTTCGAGTAGAACCACAGATCGTCCCAGGGGCTCTCCTGCCCGTCGGCGAGCGGCTCGACCTCGTCCGTGCTCGTACCGCGCACGCGGGCGTAGAGGTCACTTTCCACATTGCGCAGGGTGTGCCGGATGACGTACTCCTTCCCCTGCTTGCGCCAGTCGCGCGGGCCGAACCGGGCCACCACCTTCGTGGTCGGGTTGGTGTCGGTGTCGAGGCTGGCGCTCGGGCCGGTGACCTGGCCCACGATCAGGTCGACACGCCGGACCTCCGGACGGTCACCGTTGGCGTTCTTGCCCTCCAGCGGCCGGAACTTGATCTCGATGTCGACATCGGTGCGGTTGCGGCGGCTGACGGTCAGGGTCTCGCCCATGGCGGCGTCGCTGCCCCGGTTGCTGGCGGTGAGGTCGAGACTGGTGATCAGATCCCCGGTCCCGACCCAGATCCGCCCGTTGCGGAGTCCGTCCATGATGTCGGCGTAGTCCTGCCTGGCCAGCACATGCGTCTTGCTGTACTCACCCGGCCAGAAGTCCGAGCCGCCGCGCGTCCAGTGCACGTGCGAGTCCGACGTCGCGGTGATCCACCACCGCCGGCCTTCACCGAGCAGGGAGTCCCACAGCCCGCCGACGCGAGCCGTCATCTGGTCGAAGCCGCCGTGGGTCGGGTAGCTTCCGTACCCGCCGCGCGCGCCGCCGTTGAGCGGGCCGGCCTGGTGACCGGGAGCCCCCTCGAAGCCGATGTAGATCTCCGGTGCGGCGTTGTTGCCGTTACGGAACTCCCGCGGGGTGTCCTGCCCGTAGACACCGAGGCCGGTCGCCGACCGTGCCGCGTGGTGAGCGATCACCAGCGGCTTCCGCCTCATGTCCTTCGCGGCCTTCAGGAACTCGATCATCTTGGGCTCGGTGTCACGGCCGCTGTCGGCCGGGAAGGCGTCGTTCTTGGCGAAACGGCTCTCCAACTCGAAGAGCTGCTGCGCCTCGTCACTGTGGTGAGGAATCATCAGCGTGTGGTGGTCCAGAGCGGGGGCGTCGAACTCCATCCCCCAGAACTGGAGGACTCCCGGCACGAGTACACGTGAGCGCAGGAGGTCGGGGTAGGCCTGCTCCAGGTTCACCTTCGAGTGCGTCGGCCCGCCGTGGTCGGTGCACATCACCCAGCTGAGACCGAAGTGCTTGGCCATGATCGCGTTGGTGACGATCGGGTAGACCGCGTCGCCACCCTTACGGAACGTCGGCGGGGTCGTCGACGTGTCGAACGAGCCGCTGTACTCCGAGTGCACATGGTGGTCACCGGCGCGCCACACCCGGTTGCGGGAGTCGTCGGACTTCCCGTGCTTCCGGTCGTCATCGTCGTCGGCCCACGCCGGTCCCCCGCCCACCAGCGGGCTCGCGGCCGCCAGCGTCGCCCCGACGCCGGCGAACTTGACCAACCGGCGCCGCGAGATCGCCGAGTACTCAGGATCTTCGCTGTTTCTGTCGTTCACGATGGAGCCTCTCGTTCAACCGCTGAGGGGGGGCGATCAGCGAGTCTCGAACAACAAACGAAACGCAGCGTGAACAACGAACGCGACATCGGAGAACAGGAACGCCGGTCCTGGAGTCGCGGCGAATCCGTCAACTCGAACCCTGGCCCGACGCCATGACCCGGCCGTCGAAAATCCGGCCACCGCTCAGCCGGAATCACCATGGGGGGCAACCAGGCGGACGCCCAGCGACCGAGTCCGGTCCAGGACAGTTCCTGACGGCCTGTGCGGCACGCGTTCAGGAACATCAGGGGGCGCCGAACCCGCAGTGCCATGACGGAGCGATGCTCACGCCGGACGAATTGGCCGGCCCCGGGCAGCAGGCGGCGGTTCACTCTCGGCGTCCGGCGCGGCCTCCAGTGTGCGCGCCGGATCTCCTTCCACGGCAAAGCCGGGAGCGTGGAGGCGGACCTCGAAGCACTCAGCCGCGGGCAGGTACGCGGGGGCTACGCTCGCGGCCAACTCGGTGCGGGTCAACCGCGCCGTCAGTACGCCGCGTTCGCCGATTCGCAGCCGCTTCGGCGCGAAGATCTCGGGGTATCTGGCCGCGGCCGCCGCGGCGACCCGTGACCGCAGCGCGGCCACCCCACCCTCCGGACCGGGAACCGGGAGTGAGCCGTGGCCGCGGTCGCGCCCCGTGCTCTCCCTCAGCCGTGGCGCGACGGTGGGATGGCCGACGAACAGCAGTGCCCGTCGGGAGGAACTCGAGGTACGGCGACCGCGGGATCCTGTCGCGTACGTCGGCTCCGCCGATTAGCTGGCATGTGTCATTTACCCGCGATTCACCCTCCATCCGTCTGCGCGATGCCCGCCGGGTTCACAAAGGGGAGAACACACCACAGACAGAAAGGGTGTCCCATGCCGGGCTTCCTCACCTCGATCCTCACCAAGGTGGCGATCACCGCCATCGAGACGATCGTGACCACCGTGCTCGTACGCATCTGGACCGCCTACGCGAACTCCCGCCGCGCGAGCACGCCGGCCTTCGCCTGAGGGGGTCTTTGCCGCCCGGCCCGCCCGGGAGCGCGGCAGCGCGGCAGCGTGGCAGGTGCTGACGCGCCGGCTCGGTCAGGCCGCGGGCCGCTTCTTGTCGGCGCCCCGCTGGCCGGCCTTCTTCTGCGCGGCTTCCGCCGATTGGGTGGCGTCTTCGTCGGCACGCCCCCCACCGTGCCCGTTGCCGCTCTCGGCGCCTCGTCGGCCGCTGCGGGCAATCGCGGCCGCGGCGCCGATGGCCGCGGCGACCGGCCACTCGACCGCCCCGAGGACCGCCAGAGCGCCCAGGCCGCCGTAAAAGGCGATCTGCTTGGGTGTCGGCATCGGTGCCAGCTTCGCCCTCGCGGCGCGGGCGTTGGCGGTGATGTCGCCGGGCGTGAGGTACGGGATGGGCAGCTCCGCGTGGAGCGTGTGCATCCGCAGGGCGCCGTCGGGCCCATGCTCGGGTGCCTGCGTCTGTGCCTGTGCCTGATCCGGTCCGCTCTTCCCGGCCTGACTGCTGCCGCCCTGCCTGTCGGTACGTTCCGTGACACCTGACATAGTTGGCCGCCTCCTTGATGATTTGTCCCTTTTATACTAACTTTCCCCTTCGTATTCGCGTCCTGTCCCGCCCCGTCCCGCCGACCTCCGAGGGTCGGCTGTCGCGCACGTCATGTTCTTGGTCAGGGCGACCGGGCACGCGGGCCGATCAGCCGACATGGACGGTGAGCTGTGGGAATCCCCGGACTCGGCATGCTGAGAGCGGCGGCGCGGCCCGTCGTCGGCGCGCTGGAAGCGCTGGCCGAGCCCCTGGCGTCGCGCTCACACGCACGGGTACGGACGGTGCACGCCGGACGTGTGCATCTCAGCGTGCGCGGACTGCGCGGCTCGGAGTCCGTGAAGGTCGCCGAGGCCCTGGAGCGGCGGCTGGCCCAGGTGTCCGGTGTGCGGTGGGCAGTGGTGAACGCGGTCCTGGAGTCCGTGATCGTGGCCACGGAAGGGTCGCCGGACGCTGAATCGACCGTACGAGCGCTGCTCGATGTCGTCGAGGCGGTGGAACAGGTACACGACGTGGCCGAGGAGCCACTGCCCTCCCACCCCGTCTCGCCCGAAGCGACCAGCCGGGCCGCCTGGGCCATGGCGACGCAGGCAGCCGCGCTGCCCCTGGCGGTCCTCGGCCGGCTGACCCGCCACTCTCCGCTGGCGCCGGAGTTCGCCGCGCTGGTCACCATCATCGACACGCAGCCACGGTTGCGGCGCGTGGTGGAGCTCGCGGTGGGGCAGCGGAATGCCCGACTGGTGCTCGCCACGGTCAACGCCGTCGCTCAGGCGAGCTCGGGGGGATTCCTGGGGCTGGCCGTCGACGCCGTACGGGATGCCATGCGCATGGCAGAGCTCAGTGCCCACCGCACCGCCTGGATCGCGGCGGAGCCGGACCTCGCCGGAGCCCCGCACCTCGCCGGGGCGGAGCACCGGGACCGCCCGGCACGCCCGGCGCCGCTGCGGCCCGGCGCCGTCGAACGGTACGCCGACATGGCGGGCATCATCGCGGGCCTGACCTTCGCCGGGGCACTCACGGTCACCCGGCGCCCCGCCGGCGCGGCGCGCGCGGCCCTCGCGGCCATCCCCAAGGCCCCCTGGCTGGCCAGGGAGGGCTTCGCGTGCACCCTCGGTGGCGCCCTGGCCCACACCGGCAGCGTCGTCCACGATCCGGGGGCACTGCGCAAGCTCGACCGTATCGGCGTCCTCGTCCTGGACGCCGAAGCGCTGACCACCGGGGCCCATGTCCTCGCCGATCTCATCCCACTCGACGACGACACCGCCGCCGGAGACACCTCCGCCGGAGACTTCGCGGCCGGAGACTTCGCCGCCACCGCTCACCGGCTGTTCGACCCCGGAAACCCGCAAGCTGTGCGCCAGGACCGAGGCACGGAATCGAAAGAGGTCGCCGAGCCGGACGCGGGGGCCGTCTGGACCCTGGGCCCGTTGGACCGGCTGACCCCGCACGGCCGCACCGGCGCGCGCGCCAGGGCCCGCCTCGAACGCGAGGGCGCCGCGTATGTGCTGGGTCTGGCGCGGGGCGACCAGCTGATGGCGGTCGTCAGCGTCGTCCCGGAAGTGCACACCGCCGCCGAAGCGCTGGTGAACGCCGCCCGGAGTGCCGGATTGAAGGTGCTGGCCGCGGGCGAGGCAACGCCTGCGGTCGTCAGCGGAGCCGATGGCACCGTACCCGGCGGCGCACGGCTCGCCGAGTCCGTGCGAGAACTGCAGACCGACGGCGCCGGGGTACTCCTGGTATCCCGGGACCGCGCCGCACTGGATGCCGCCGACGTCGGCATCGGACTCGCCGAGGCCGACGGCCGGCCGGCCTGGGGAGCCGATCTGTACATCGCGGATTCCGGCGACGCCGTGGTCGTGGTCGAGGCATGCGGCGTCGCACGCCGCGTCGCACGTCGCGGGGTCTGGCTGGCCCAGGGCGCCTCAGGGCTGGGCAGCGCGATGACACTCGCCGGACGGACGGAACGGCTGGGCGCGAGCAGCCTGGCGGCCGTCAACTGGGCGGCGGCGCTGGGGATGGTGTACGGCGTCTGGTCCGCGGCCGAGTTGCTGCGCCGCCCGCCGGCCCCGACGATGTCCCGGCAGCCCTGGCACTCGATGCTCCCCGAGACGGTCCTGGCCAGAACGAGCAGTGGTCACGGCGGCTTGACCGGCCGTCAGGCAGCCGAACGGGCAAAGCAGTTGGGCGACCAGGCGGTCGCGCCCACTTCGCTGCCCCGCGCCGTGGTGACCGAACTGATCAATCCCCTCACCCCCGTTCTGGTGGGCGGCGCCGCCCTGTCCGCCGCGGTCGGCGGCGTCCTCGACGCGGTCATCGTCCTCGCCGTCACCGGTCTGTCCGGCCTCATCGGCGGAACCCAACGCCACATCACGGACCGGGCGGTGCACCGTCTGCGCCAGCGTTCCGCTGTACGCGCCAGAGTGATCCGGGACGGCGAGGAGAACGAGGTGCCCTCCGAGGAACTGGTCGTGGGGGACATCATCACGCTCAGCCCCGGCGACGTCGTCCCCGCCGACTGCAGACTCCTGGACGCCCACAGTGTGGAGACCGACGAGTCGGCCCTGACCGGCGAGTCCCTGCCCGGCCCCAAGACCGTCGATCCGGTGCTCGCCGCCGATGTGGCGGACCGTACGTCCATGCTCTACGAGGGCACCACCATGGCCGCCGGGCACGCTCGGGCCGTCGTCGTGGCGACCGGCGAGAACACCGAGGCAGGGCGCGGCGCCCGGGCCGGTCATGGCCCCGCTCCCGCGGTGGGCGTCGAGCGCCGGCTCGCGCGGATCACCAGAACCACCCTGCCCCTGGCACTCGGCTCGGCCGGCGCGGTGATGGCCGCCGGGCTGCTGCGTGGCCGCCCGGCCCGCGAGACGGTGGGGGCGGGCGTGGGCCTCGCCGTGGCGAGCGTGCCCGAGGGTCTGCCGTTCCTGGTCTCCGCCGCCCAACTCGCGGCCGCGCGACGGCTTTCCACCCTGGGTGTGCTGGTACGTGACCCACGCACCATCGAGGCCGCGGGCCGCGCGGACGTGCTGTGCTTCGACAAGACAGGAACCCTCACTCACGGCCGTATCGCACTCGCCGGGGTCCTCGCGGACGGCGACAGCCAGCACCGGCCCCTTGACAGCCTCGAACCCCGCCAACAGGCCGTGCTCGCATGCGGGTTGAGGGCCACCCCGCACCGCCGCGGCGAGGGCGAGCTGGAGCACTTCACCGACCGCGCCGTGGCGTCCGGCGCCGAACGGGCCGCTGTCGAGCGCACCGACAACGCGCCTGGCTGGGCGCAGCTGGCGAGCCTGCCGTTCGAGCCCCGCCGCGGCTTCCACGCCACCCGGGGCAGCAGCCACGGGCTGTGGCTGCTGTCAGTCAAAGGCGCGCCGGAAGAGGTCGTCGAACGCTGCGCCATGGACGGTGAAAGGAAGTACGCGCTCCTCACCGAGAGCAAAAGACTGGCCGCTCAGGGCCACCGGGTGCTGGCGGTGGCCGAGTCGCGCGGCGAGGCTGGCGAGGGCGGCGGCAGACTCACCGACGACACGGTGCGCGAGCTGGACTTCCTCGGCTTCCTCCTCCTCAGCGACCAGGTACGCAGCGGCGCGTCCGGCTCGCTGCGGCGGCTCGCCGAGGCGGGCGTGCACATCGTGATGATCACCGGCGACCATCCGCAGACCGCCGAGTCGATCGCCCGGGAGATCGATCTCATCGACGGCCGCCGGGTCGTCACCGGCGCGGAGCTGGACGCGCTGGACGACGATGCCCTGGATGAACTGCTGCCGCACGTCGGCGTGGTCGCGCGCGGCACCCCCACCCACAAGGTCCGGGTGGTCAAGGCGTTCCAGCGGCTCGGCCGTACGGTCGCGATGACCGGTGACGGCGCCAACGACGCGCCCGCCATCCGGCTCGCCGACGTCGGCATCGCCCTCGGCTCGCGGGCCACCCCGGCCGCCCGCGCCGCGGCGGACCTGGTCGTCACGGACGGCAGCCTGGAGACCATCCTGGCCACGCTGGTCGAGGGACGCGCGATGTGGGCCTCCGTACGGCAGGCCCTCGCCATCCTGCTCGGCGGGAACCTCGGTGAGATCGGCTTCACCCTGCTCGGCGCCACGCTCACCGGCACCTCACCGCTGACCGCCCGTCAACTGCTGCTGGTCAACCTCTTCACCGACCTCGCGCCCGCTATCGCCATCGCCCTGCGCCCGCCCGGGGACGACGCCGCGGAACGGCTCCTGCGGGAAGGCCCCGAGTCGTCGCTCGGCAGCGCTCTGACGGACGAGATCACCGTACGGGCCATTGCCACCGCCCTCGGCGCCACCCTCGCCTGGACAGCCGCCCGCGCGACGGGCCGCCCCACCCGGGCCAGGACGGTCGCCCTGGCCGCCCTCGTAGGCACCCAGCTCGGCCAGACCCTGCTGGTCGGCGGGCGCAGCACCGCCGTCCTCGCCTCAGCGGCCGGCTCCATGGCGGCGCTGGCCATGGTCATCCAGACCCCCGGGATCAGCCATTTCTTCGGCAGCACCCCACTCGGCCCGGTGGGCTGGACGATCGCCCTGACCTCGGCGGCGGCTGCCACGGTGGCATCCCTCTTCCTGCCCCCGGTGGCAGGCCGCGTCCGCACCGCTCTCGGCGCCCTGCCGGCACTGCCGTCCCTGTCAGGGTGAACACCCGAAACTCGGCTCGGACCGTTCAGTCGCCGTCCCGGTTGACCTCGATCCGCCGAAGCGACGGCACGAGCAACGGCATCAGCATCGCCACCGCCGCCAGCCCACCGCCGGTGACGGCGACCGCCGCCGTTCCGAACGCCGCGGCGAGGACCGGCACGGACAACTGACCTATGGGGATGGACGCGAACGACAAGCACTCGTCGTAGGCGCCGACCCGGGAGAGCAGCCGCTCCGGGACGTGGGTGTAATGAACGGTCTCCCACACGACGGTGAAGAATTCGGCGACCACTCCTGACACAAACGCCGCTGCGGCCAGCCAGAGCGTGTTCGCGCCGGTGCCGAGCAGGATCAGCGGGACGGCGGCCAGGGCCATCGAGGACAGGGCCGGCACCATCGGCCGGCGCACCGTCAGCTTCACCATCACCACACTGGCCAGCAGCGCTCCGACGCCGCGGGCGCTCAGCACCAGGCCCCAGCCCTCCGCGCCGATGGTGTCGTTGGCGATCACCGGGCCGAGGATCTGCCAGACGCCCATGTTGGCGGCGTTGAAGACGGCGAAGGCCAGCGTGACCGTCCAGATCCACGGCTTGGAGCTGAAGTAGTCCCAGCCCTGCCGCAGTTCGCCAAGCATCGTCGGGCCGCCCTTGGCGCGCGGCGGCAGGTCGGGCAGCGAGATCCGGGCGAAGAAGGCGGCCGCCAGCAGGAAGGACGCGGCGTCGGCGGCGATTGCCCAGCCGCCTCCGACGGTGGCGGTCAGCAGGCCGGCGGCGGTCGGGCCGAGGATCCGGGTGGTGTTCCTGACGGAGGCCAGCAGCGAGCTGGCCTGCTGAAAGCCGCGACCCGCCGCCAGATTCGGGACGATGCCACGCAGCGCGGGCGTGGTCAGTCCCTGGAAGATGCCGTTGAGGGCGGCCAGCGGCAGCAGCAGTGCGGGGTTCTGGTGGGTGAGGAGGAGGACCGCCACGCCGGCCTGACTGAGGCCGGCGCCCAGGCTGGTGAGGCGCAGCACGGTGTCACGGCGGTAGCGGTCGGCGATGCCGCCGCCGAGGATCATCGTCGCGACCATGGGGACCAAGGAGGCGGTGGTGACCACGGACAGCCAGGCGGCGCTGTCGGTGACCTCCAGGACGCCGAAGGCCAGGGCGACGGGCGCCATGGCATTGCCGGCCATGGAGATCGAACGGCCGACGAAGAACCACCGGAAGGCGGGGGAACGGAGGGGCCGTTCGGCCGCGAGGCTGGTGCCGGATGCGGGCGTCGCAGCACTTTGGGGCGGCTCAGTATCCCGATTTCCGGGCGCGTCTGTTTCGGGCACGAGGGGCTACGCTGCCAGCGCGTACGGGATGCATCAAGTGGTTTCCGGACGGTCGAACCGCCTCCCGGCCAGAGCCGCCGCGAGCGCCGGGCCGAGGTTCAGAACGGCCTCGCCCCGGACGGCCAATGGGTGTCGCCGCGGTGCTCCTACGGGTCGCGGTTCAGTCAGCGTCGAGCTGGTGGTCGGCCCAGACGTAGCTTTCGGGAAGCAGGTCGGTGATGGAGAGGGTCCGGAGGTGGTCGTCCGCACCGACGATGACCTTGAGGGCGGGGAAGTAGTCGAGAAGGACCTGTCGGCACCGGCCGCACGGGGGAACGACCCCCCGGTCACGGTCGCCCACGGCGACGATCGTGTCCAGTTCGTAGGCGCCCTGGGCGGCTGCCGCGCCGATGAGGACCAGCTCGGCGCAGGGACCTCCCGTGAAGTGGTAGGCATTCACCGCGGTGACGATCCGGCCGTCGCCGGCGCGCGCCGCGGCCGCCATGGTGTGGTGGTCGCCCCGGCAGCGAGTGCGCGCGACATGGGCCGCGGCCCGGATGAGTTCGTGGTCGACGTGGTGAGTCTGCGTGGTCATCTGCTCTGCCTTCGTACGGTGTCAGGCGACGTTGACCCGAGTGACGACGGCGCGCAAGCGGATATCGCGGCAGGACCGCCGGACTGACTCCGTGGCCAACTGCGCTGTTAGCGTTGCCTGTTCATCGAGGGGAGCGAGGACAGCGGATGGCATCTACTACGTTTCGCATAGGCGGAGATTTAGGCGTACGGCGGCTGGGGTTCGGGGCCATGCACGTGCCGACCGAGGCGGGCGCCGGCCGCGAGAGCTCTGTCGGGGTTGTCCGTCGGGCCGTCGAGCTGGGCGTCACGCTGATCGACACCGCATATCTGTACGGCGGGGGAGCCAACGAGGAACTCATCGCGGAGGCCCTGCACCCCTACCCGGATGGGCTGCTCATCACGACCAAGGTCGGCGTCGCACGCTCGGGAACCTCGGACGAGTGGAGGCTCGACGGGCGGCCGGCTGTCCTGCGCGATCAGGTCGAGCAGGCATTGCGCCGACTGCGCGTCGAGAGGATCGAGCTGCTTCAGCTGCACCGTATCGATCCGGATACGCCGCTCGCCGACCAGCTCGGCACGCTGGCGGACCTGCGAACCGAGGGCAAGATCGGCCGGATCGGACTGTCCGAGGTCGGCGTCGCCGAACTCACGCAGGCGCAGAAAATCGTCGACATCGCGACCGTACAGAACCGTTACAACGTGCTCGACCGCGAGCACGAACCCGTGCTGGCGGCCTGTGAGGCGGCGGGGATCGCCTTCTTGCCGTGGCGCCCTGTGGCCTGGGGGAAGTCGGGAGCGAAGGCCGAAGTCGCCGCGGTGGCGGCCGAGCTCGACGCCACACCCACGCAGATCGCGCTCGCCTGGCTCCTCGGCCGCTCGCCGGTCATCCTGCCGATCCCTGGCACCGCCCGGATCGACCACCTGGAGGAGAACCTCGCCGCGGAAGGTCTCCACCTCTCCCCCGCCCACCGCGACCGGCTCGACCGGCCGGCCGAGCCGGCATAGGGCCGGGGCGGCGGGCGGCGGGCGGCCGTCAGGGGGTGCCGGTCAACGGCCCGTGTCCTCGGTCGGTTTGGCCGCTACCACGGCCCAGGTGCGGTGCGGGATAGGCAGGACGTCACTGGGGAAGCGGTCCCGCAGAATGCCGTCCAGCTCGGCGGAGAACGCCTCGACCCGCTCAGGCGCGAGGCTCGCGCCCACGCCCGCGCTGGCCCGGATCCGCCCGGTCCACGCCTGCGGGGTGTACGGCACGTCCAGGTCGAAGGAGAACGTCTCGATGGCGCCGAAGCCGACGGTGGCCAGGTCGGTCAGCCAGCGGGGGTACAGGCCGGTGCCGCCGCCCAGCGTCCAGGCGGGGTTGTACGAGGTGATCAACCGCTCGGTCTCGGCGACGACGTTGCCGGGCAGCGGCAGCCAGTCGAAATGCGCGATGACGGCGTGCCCGCCCGGGCGGAGCAGCCGCCATACCTCGGCGGCGGCCTTGGGGGCGTCGAACCAGTGCCAGCACTGGCCCGCCGACACCACGTCGAACGACGCGTCGGGAAGCCCGGTGTCCTCGGCCGTGGCCACCTCGTACGCGATCTCGACGCCGGCCTCCAGGTCGAGTCCCCTGGCCTGTTCGAGCAGGGGGGCCGCGGGGTCGACGCCGGTGACCCGCGCCCCGGCGCGGGCGAAGAGCCGGGCGAGGCTGCCGGTCCCGGTGCCGAGATCCAGCACATCCCGGTCCCGCACCTCCGCTCCGAGGCGGCCGAGCCGCTCGACGATTTCCGGCGGGAAGCCGGCGCGGTGGCGGGTGTAGTCCTCGGCCGTCAGTCCGAAGTCCGGGTTGTATTCACTGGACACGCGGCCCTCCGTTTTCTGATCAACGAAGGCAAAACTACCCGCAAACTCGAAGGCACACCGACACCACTGAGCAGGTCGTCGGCCGCCCACGGTGAGGCCCTCGCAGTAAGTCCAACGGGGGCTCATGGTGCCCGCGCGCACAGCCGGGCCAGTAACTATGGTGTCCCACCACATGTGCCGCTGACCTGGTGCTTTCTACCTTGTGCCGACACGCATACGTCCCCGCCAACCGCCTGGAAGTGGTGTTCATGGCTGCCTCGGCATCCGCTCCCCCAACGCCCAGCTCCCTCAAGCGCATTGTCGCCGCGAGCCTCATCGGCACGACCATCGAGTGGTACGACTTCTTCTTGTACGGGTCGGCCGCCGCGCTGGTCTTCAACCAGCTGTTCTTTCCCGGCTCCGATCCGCTGGTCGGGACGCTGCTGTCCTTCCTGACGTACGCCGTCGGCTTTGCCGCGCGGCCGCTCGGAGCGCTGGTCTTCGGGCACTACGGTGACCGGGTCGGGCGTAAGAAGCTGCTGGTCCTGAGCCTGTTGATGATGGGCGGGGCGACATTCGCCATCGGGCTGATGCCCACGCACGCCACCATCGGTACGGCCGCTCCCATCCTGCTGACCGTCCTGCGGCTGATCCAGGGCTTCGCGCTCGGTGGCGAATGGGGCGGGGCCGTCCTGCTGGTGTCGGAGCACGGTGACGCCGAGCGGCGCGGGTTCTGGGCGTCGTGGCCGCAGACCGGGGCGCCGGCCGGGCAGTTGCTCGCCACCGGTGTGCTCTCGGCGCTCACCGCGCTGCTCTCGGACGCCGCCTTCGTCTCATGGGGCTGGCGCATACCGTTCCTGCTCTCCGGTGTGCTGGTGATCGTCGGCCTGTGGATCCGTCTCTCTGTCGACGAATCCCCCGTCTTCAAGGCCGCGTTGGCCCAGGCCGAGGAGCGGAAGGCGGCCGCCACCGGGGACACCGAGAAGACGCCGATCGTCGCCGTCCTGCGTCACCACTGGCGGGATGTGCTGGTGGCGATGGGCGCGCGGATGGCGGAGAACATCAGCTACTACGTGATCACCGCCTTCATCCTGGTGTACGCGACGACCGCGGCCGGACTGAGCAAGCAGACCGCGCTCAACGCCGTACTCATCGCCTCCGCCGTGCACTTCGCGGTGATCCCGGCGTGGGGTGCGCTGTCGGACCGGATCGGCCGTCGGCCCGTGTATCTGATCGGCGCCGTCGGTGTCGGGGCCTGGATGTTCCCGTTCTTCGCGCTGATCGACACCGCGACCTTCGGCAATCTCCTCCTGGCCGTCACGGTCGGGCTGGTGCTGCACGGTGCGATGTACGCGCCCCAGGCGGCCTTCTTCTCCGAGATGTTCGCGACCCGGATGCGCTATTCGGGCGCCTCGATCGGGGCGCAGTTCGCTTCCGTGGCGGCCGGTGCGCCGGCGCCGCTGATCGCGACGGCGCTGCTCGCCGACTACGACAGCTCGACGCCGATCGCCCTGTACGTGATCGCCGCCGCGCTGCTCACCGTCGTCGCGATCATCTGTGCGCGGGAGACCCGGCACCGTGATCTGGCGGATGTCGAGGCGGAACCGGCACGGGGCACCGTCCCGGCGCCGCGGAAGGCCGACGCCTCCACCCGTACGCCGAGCGCCTGACGCGTCCGGCGGGCAGCCCGCGTCCGCAGCCGTCGTCCGGTGAACACCTCGTTCACCGGACGACGGCTGCGGACATGGCGTGCAGCCGCAGGGCCAGCTGGATCTCCAGGGCCCGCGCGGGTGACTGCCAGTCGGGGCCGAGCAGCCGGCCGATGCGTTCGAGGCGCTGGGCCACGGTGTTGACATGGACGTGCAGCTCGTCCTTCGTACGGGCCGGGCTCATGCCCGACGCGAAGTAGGCGCCGAGTGTGCGCACCAGATCCGTGCCGCGCCGTACGTCGTAGTCGACGACTTCCCCGATGGTGCGGTGGACGAAGCCCTCGATGTCCCTGGTGTCGGCGAGGAGCAGTCCTAGGAAGCCGAGGTCCTGGGGGGCCGCGCCGTCGCCCGAGCGGCCGAGCAGCCGCAGCGCGTCGAGGCAGCGCCGGGCTTCCGCGTACGCCTCCGCTATCGCGCCCGGCCGCGCGGCGGGCGCCTCGACGGCCGCGGACGCGCCGATCGTGACCGCCTCCCGCAGAGCGCTGCCGAGCTGCCTGGCCGTACGGCGGGCGAGGTCGGCCGCCGTGTCACCGGGCGCGAGTGGCAGCAGCAGGACGGTGCCACCGTCGCGGGTGGCCGCCAGTCCCTGTCCGGTGGCGGCGAGATGGGACGCGGCGGACCACAGCCGGCGGCGGTCGGCGGTCTCGCGTTCCGTGGTGTCGGGGGCGGGGCCGTCGATCCGCGCTGCCAGCACCACATGCGGGGCGTCGAGATCGGCGCGGAGCCGGACGGCCCGTTCACGCAGCAGCCGCGGGTCGCGGTCGGGAGCGTCGAGCAGGTCGTCGAGCAGCTCGCCCCGTACCCGCTGCTCCGCCTCTCCCGCGGAGCGGCGGGCGAGCAGCAGCAGTGAGGTGACCATCGCGGCCCGCTCCAGGGTGCGCTGGTCGACGGGGTCGAGCCCGGGGTGACCGCGCAGGACGAGCGCGCCGAGCAGTTCGCCGCCGGCCGAGACGGCGGCCCCCCAGACCCCGCCGTGGCCCTTGGCACGGCCGTCGGTGCCGGTCAGCTCCAGCGCGGTCACCGAGGCGGAATCGGGGCCGGCGAATTCCACCGTGCCGTCCAGCACTTCGGAGAGCGCGCTCGCGACGTCATGGACGCCGCCGCCGCGCAGCACCAGTTCGGTCAGCCGGTCGTGCACGTCAGAGGCGCGCTCGATGACCGCGCTGTGGTCCTTGATGATTCCGTTGGCCTTCTCCAGCTCCGCGAGCGCCGAGCGGGTCTCCCCCAGCAGATTCGCGGTGTCGATGGCGACCGCGGCATGGGCCGCGAACGAACCGAGCAGGGCGGTCTGTTCGCGCTCGAAGACCCGGGCGTGCCGGTCCGCGGCGAAGAGCACACCGATGACCTGGCTGCCGAGCATCAGGGGAACGCCGAGAATGGCGACCAGTCCTTCGTCGCGCACGCCGGAGTCGATGCTCCTGGTGTGCTGGAAGCGCGGGTCGTCGAAATAGCTGTCGGTGACATAGGGGCGGGCGGTCTGGGCGACGAGCCCGCCGAGCCCCTCCCCCATGCCGAGCCTCAGCTGCTGGAAGCGGGCCGATACCGATCCCTCGGTCACGCGCATGTATGTGTCGCCCGCGACCTGGTCGTTGAGGCACAGATAGGCGACTTCCGTGCCGAGCAGCGAACGGGCTCGCTGCACGATCGCCCGGAGCACGGCGTCGAGGTCACGCAGCCCCGCCAGGTCGTGGGCCGTCTCGAAGAGCGCCGACAGCTCGGCCTCGCGGCGGCGGCGCTCCTCCAGCTCGGCCCGCACCCGCAGGGCGAGCTGCTTGGCGTGTTCCAGCGCGGCGAGCGTCTCCGGTCCCGCGCCGTCCGCGCGGGCCAGCAGCGCGGGCCGGTCGTATGCCTCCGCCGCGGCGCCGCGCGCGAGGAGTTCCAGGTAGGAAGCCTGATCGTGGGACATGGACACAGGATTACCTGTCGTACGGCCGGCCGCGCCAGCCCTGTGGACAACGAGAGCGATGTGGATAACGGATCCGGTGCGGCCGACGCCGGGGCCGGCCTGCCGTGCCGGACCGGGCCTAATGCGCGGTCCAGCCTCCGTCGAGCGTCAGTGACGTGCCCGTGATGAAGGACGCCTGCGGGGTGCAGAGATAGGCCACCGCCTCGGCCACCTCGTCCGGTTCGAGGAGCCGCTTGAGCGCGGAATCCTGAAGCAGGACATCGGCCAGGACCCGTTCCTCGGGGATGTGGTGCGCCTCCGCCTGGTCGCTGATCTGTTTCTCGACCAGTGGCGTACGCACATAGCCCGGGTTGACACAGTTGGAGGTGACACCGTGCGGGGCGCCTTCGAGGGCCGCGGTCTTGGAGAGTCCTTCGAGACCATGTTTGGCTGACACATAGGCCGACTTGTAAGGGGATGCGCGCAGCCCGTGTACGGAGGAGATATTGATGATCCGCCCCCAGTGTTCGGCGTACATATGCGGCAGCGCGCCCCTGATCAGTCGGAAGGGCGCCTCCAGCATGACCGTGAGAACGGTGTGGAACACGTCCGGCGGGAAGTCCTCGATGGGGCGGACGAGCTGCAGGCCGGCGTTGTTGACCAGGATGTCGGCGCCCGCGGCCGCCTGCTCCGCCGCGTCGAGATCCGTCAGGTCGAGCACCCGTGGTTCGACGGCGCCCGCCAGTCCGATGGCCGCCCCGACCAGGTCGTCGAGGCCATCGCCGTCCCGGTCCACGGCTCTGACCTTGGCCCCGGCCGCCACCAGCCGCAGCGCGCAGGCGCGGCCGATCCCGCTCGCGGCGCCGGTGACCAGTGCGGTACGGCCCGCGAGGTCGAGCGCGACGGGAGCGAGGGCGTCGGGAGCCGGCGCGGGACCGTCGGCGGGGCGGGCGGGGGTACCGACGGCGCGAGCGGGTGCGTCGGCGGCGCGCGACTCGGGCGTGCGAGGGACGGGACCTGGTGTGGTGGGCGCGGTCATATTCCGCACCCTAAGCAGCGCCGACACCCCAACCGATATGGTCAGCGCCCACACTTCGCCCTGAAGTGATGGGTGTGAACCATGTGGGTGCACGAATGATCGCCGCCCAGCGCCCGGATAGGGTCCTGCCATGGCGACTCCGGACTTCATTCGCACGATCCGGGCCTCTGCGGGCCACCAACTGCTTCTCCTGCCGGGAGTGACCGCGGTCGTATTCGACGACGACGGCCGCGTGCTGCTGGTCCGCCGTGCCGACAACGGCGCCTGGACACTGGTCGGGGGCATTCCCGAACCAGGGGAACAGCCCGCGGTGGCGGCCGTGCGTGAGGTGTACGAGGAGACCGCCGTGCGGTGTACGCCGGAGCGGGTCGTGGTCGTCCAGGCACTGGATGCGGTTCAGTACCCCAATCAGGACCGCTGCCAGTACATGGACATCACCTTCCTGTGCCGCGCGACCGGTGGCGAGGCCCGGGTCAATGACGACGAGTCTGTCGAGGTGGGCTGGTTTCCGCCGGACGGCCTGCCCGGCCTCGACGAAGCCACGCTGCTGAGGATCAAGCAGGCCCGCAGCGACGAGCCGGCCTGGTTCGATCCCGGCACCGGACAGGACCCGGCCGCCTGGTGACACGCCGGCCGGTGCCACGCCGACCGGCGCGAGACCGGCCGGTCACCGACGGCCGGGGTGCCGCCGCTCGCGTACGGAACGGACCGTCACCCAGACCGGCCCGGCCACGGCGAGCGCCACCAGCAGGCCCTCGGGAAGCGTGCCGAGCCTGGTGGCCGGGGTCATCGAGGAGCGCAGCGGCACCTTGGCCACCAGCGCGTCCGGCGTGAACATCGCGGTCTTCCGGATGATCTTTCCGTCCGGCTGGATGATCGCGCTGACGCCGCTGGTGACGGGGACGACCACGGTCCTGCTGTGCTCGACGGCCCGCACCCGCGACATCGCCAGCTGCTGGTAGGTCATCTCGCTGCGGTCGAAGGTGGCGTTGTTGCTGGGTACGGAGATGAGCTGAGCGCCATGGGTGACGGTGTCCCGTACGGCCGCGTCGAAAGCCGCCTCGTAACAGGTGGCCAGCCCGACCTGGGTGCCCGCGAGGTCGAAGACGCCGGGCTTGGTGCCGCGTCCGAAGTCGCGGCGCACCATGTCGGCGTAGCCGGGGCTGATGGCCTTCACCACGGAGCGCAGCGGGAGGAACTCTCCGAAGGGCTGGATCTGCCGCTTGTCGTACGTGTCGGTCGGGCCGCGCTCCGGATCCCAGAGGATCTGGGTGTTGCGCAGCGGTCCGGTGGCCGGGGTGACGACGGCTCCGACGGAGATCGGCACGCCGATCGCCCTGGCGGCCTGGTCAATTACCTCCCGCGCGTCGGCGTTGCGGTAGGGGTCGATGTCCGAGGAGTTCTCCGGCCACAGCACGAAGTCGGGCTGGGGCTCCTTGCCCGCCTTCACGTCGTCGGCGAGCTGGAGGGTCCTGCGGACATGGTTGTCGAGGACCGCGCGGCGCTGGGCGTTGAATTCGAGCCCGGCCTGCGGCACGTTGCCCTGTACGGCGGCGACGGTCGCGGTGCCGTTCTCGGCGGAGTCGCTCACGAGCGGCAGCGCCGCGAGCGCCGCTGCCACGGGGACGAAGACGGTGAGGGCCGCGGCGGCCCCGGCGCGGCGCGGCACCACGCCGGTCGTGCGGTACGCGAGGACCTGGCGCAGCGCCTCGTACAGTCCGAAGCCGCACAGGACGACGGCGAAGCCGAGGAGCGGCGTGCCACCGACGGCGGCGAGCGGGAGGAAGATGCTGTCCGCCTGGCCGAAGGCGATCTTGCCCCAGGGGAAGCCGCCGAACGGCACGCGCGCGCGGACCGCCTCGCCGAGGATCCAGATCGCCGCGGCCCATACCGGCCACAGGGGCAGTCGCGTCACGGCGGCGATCCCCAGGCCGGTGAAGGCGATGAAGAGTGCCTCCACCGCGACCAGTCCGAGCCAGGGCCCCGGGCCGACCTCCGCGCCCGTCCAGACCAGGAGCGGCAGCAGAAAGCCCAAGCCGGCGAGGTAGCCGAGGCCGAGGCCCGCGCGCAGCCGGCGCCTGTACAGGCTCCAGGCGAGCAGGGCGAAAGCGGGCAGGGCCAGCCACCACAGGGTGCGGGGCGGGAAGCTCGCGTAGAGCAGCACGCCGGACAGCACAGAGGCGGCGGGCCTGGCGAGCCGGCGCAGCGGCTTCCCGCCGCCGGACGCGGGGGCGGGCGGAGGGGTCTCGACGGAGGTGATGGTGGCGCTCACCTGGGGGAGTCTACGGTGATCCGACGTGTGTCCAGCGGTAAGGCCCGGCGCGTACAGCAACGCTTCTTCGCAATCTCTCCACAAATCCGCGCCACGGCCGTTACCGTGTGCGCCAGTCCTTGCCCCCTGGCCGGATCCGGCGGTCGTGGCACAGGACCCGTCACAGGGCGAGGGGGCGACGGGATGGCAGCACCGGCGGAACGGTCCTCCGTACGGCACCGTGGCAGCGCGCCCGATGTCGTCGGGGTGGTGGTGCTGGGCGGCTGCGCGGTATGGGCGCTGATCAGCGCGGCAGGGCACGGAGGCAGGCCCGAGGGTGTCCTGCTGGCGGTGCTCGCCGTCACCGCGGGCTATGCCTGCGGCCGGATCAGCGGGTCGCTGGCGCCGGTCGCCACCGCGTGCGTCGTGGCGCTCGCCGGGTTCGGGGCGGCGGTCGCATCCGGCCACGGAGTGTTCGGTACGGGGATGGCCCTGGCCGCACCGCAGGGCGACACGAGCGCGGTCGCCGGACTCCTGGTGCTGGCGGCGGGAGCGGCGAGCTGTGCGGCCGCGGCCGCCGGGCACACTGCCGTACGGGCGGCCATGCGGCTGCTGGCGCTGATGATCGCGGTCGCCGCGCCGCTGCTCGGTTCCGTCGGGGGGTTCATCGGGGTGCTCGGGGTGCTGCTCTGCTCGTTGGCGGCGGTCAGGATGCGGCGCAGGCTGGTCGGACTCGCCGGGCTCGCGCTGGTCACCGGGGTGGTGGTGGGCACGTCGTGGGCGGTCGCGGAACAGGCGCTGCCCGAGGGACTCGCGGTCTCGCTGGAAGGACAGCTGACCCAGCACCAGGTGGGCCTCTGGCGGGACGCGGTCAGTATGGCGAAGGAATATCCGCTGCTGGGAGCGGGCCCCGACCGCTTCGGGGACCTCAGCCCGACCGCGACGCAGTCGCTGGAAGCCCACAGCAAACCGCACTCGGCGCCCCTGGAGCAGGCGGCGGAGCAGGGCGTGGTGGGGGTATCGCTGCTGGCGGCGGTGTTCGGCTGGCTGCTGTACGGACTGGCGCGCTCGCCCTGCTCCACTCGGGTGGCGCTCGCGGCGGGAGCCGCCCTGACGGCGCTGGCCGCCCTGGCGAGCGTCGGCAACGCGCTGAGTTTCACACCGGTGACGGCGGGCGCGGGGCTGCTGGCGGGCCTGGCCACGGCACGGCCGGCGGCCGGTGCGGTGCCCGCTCCGGCCCTGGGGCCGACCGAGGACGTAGGGCGCCTCGACCCGGAAGAACCGCAAGAAGCGAACAGATAGCGAGCAAGGTCACCGGAGCGCGCGGGTCACGACAGAACGCGGACGCCTGAGCTCCCGGGGTGATATGCCCCGGCGGCGGTCAGGCGCCGGCCGGGTCGGGCTTGGGGAGGAGGTGCAGACGGTTGCGGATGACCCGTACCGCCGCCTCGGCGTCGTCCACCGTGACGGTGAATATCCTGCCGTCGCCGAGCTTGAGGACGAGGGCCTCGCCTCGGCGGACGACCACGGCCGTGCCCATCTCGGGGCGCCAGCGGTAGCCCCAGCCGCCCCATTGGCGCGGAGTGACCCGTGGCACGAAGTCGGCGTCCACGACATGGGCGAGGAGGATACGGCGGCGGGGCAGGCCCATATGGCCGCAGCGCACTTCCAGGCAGTCGCCCTCGACCCTGACCGCCACATGGACGAACGCCAGAGTGCCGAAGAGCATGAGCAGACCCGCGGCGACGCAGCCGATGACGGACATCAGCAGCGCGGCTATCCCGGAGTCCCAGGTGGAATTGATGGCCAGCTCGACGCCGAGCGTGATGCAGGCGATGCCTGCGGCGGCGAGCAGCCACTGCACACGATTGGTGGCGCGGCCGGTCCAGGTCTCAGGCAGGGGCTCATCGGGGTGGCCCTCGTGCCGCGGGTGCTCCCTCATGCCTTGCAGAGTACCCAGGTTCCGCCACGAGGGAAGTGCCGTGGCTGCTGGATGCCACGACCGTCCGCGGGGCGGTCGGCCCGTCCGCTGGTTGGTGCAGCTGGCCGAACCGTGGGGCGTGCGGGGTCGTGTCCGGCGCACGGGCAGTTAGTGCACTTGGCTGACGGCGGCGAGCAGCCGTCCCTCGGCATAGGCCAGCGCCGGGCCGGGCAGGGCGGATTCGCGCCCGCCCAGCAGCACCGTGAGCTGGGCGCCCGGCGAGGCGACCGGACCGGCCGGGTCGACCGCCGCCGGCGCGGCGGTCCTGCCGCCGACACGGCGCAGTGCCTGCGCGGCGACGGCCTCGGCCGACCCGTGCAGGACGACGGGCGGCAGGCCCGGTTGCTGGACGGCGGCACGGATACGTTCGGCGACCAGCTCGTAGTGGGTGCAGCCCAGGACGACGGCCCGTACATCGCGCGGGGTGAGTGCGGCCGCCGCGGCCACCGCGCGGTCGATCGCTGCCTCGTCGGCTTCCTGCACGGCGTCCGCGAGACCGGGGCACGGCACTTCGGTGACCTGGGCGGACGAGGCGAAGTCACGGATCAGAGCGCGCTGATAGGGGCTGCCGGTGGTGGCCGGGGTGGCCCAGATCACGAAGGGCCCGCCGGCGGCCGCCGCGGGCTTGATCGCCGGGACCGTACCGATGACCGGCAGCCACGGCTCCAGCTCGGCGCGGAGCGTGGCCAGGGCATGCACCGAGGCGGTGTTGCAGGCGATGATCAGCGCGTCGGGACGGTGCTCGGCGGCAGCCTGTGCGACGGCGAGCGCGCGCTCGGTGACATCCTGCGGAGTGCGCGGGCCCCACGGCATCCCGTCGGGGTCGGAGGAGAGGACGAGATCGGCGTCGGGGCGCAGCCGCCGTACCGCCGCGGCCGCCGCGAGCAGGCCGATGCCGGAGTCCATGAGCGCGATCTTCACCCGGTCACCATAGTCGACCGCACGCGCGGCCCCGGCGCGGTGAGGCAGACTGCCGCGAATGAGCGCCGTTGCCTGGATCGCCGTGGGTTCGCTGGCCGCCTGGGGCTGGCTGTTGCTGGGTCAGGGATTCTTCTGGCGGACGGACCAGCGGCTGCCCCCGCCCCAGGACCGCCGGAACCCGGACGACGAAGCCGCCGGGAGCCGCGCCGGCGTGGACGGGGAGGGCCGGTGGCCGTCCGTCGCCGTCGTCGTACCCGCGAGGGACGAGGCGGCGGTGCTGCCCGAGAGCCTGCCGTCCCTGCTGGCGCAGGTCTATCCGGGCGAGGCCGAGATCTTCCTCATCGACGACGGCAGCCGGGACGGTACGGGCGAGCTGGCCCGTGAACTGTCCGCGACGTACGGCGGTCTGCCGCTGACGGTCGCCTCGCCCGGTGAACCCGGACCCGGCTGGACCGGGAAGCTGTGGGCGCTGCGGCACGGGATCACTCTGGCCCGCGCCCACAGCCCCGAGTATCTGCTCCTGACGGACGCCGACATCGCCCATGAGCCGGACAGTCTGCGGGAGCTGGTCGACGCGGCCAGGACGCGGGATCTCGACCTGGTCTCGCAGATGGCGCGGCTCCGGGTCACGAGCGTATGGGAGAAGCTCGTCGTCCCGGCGTTCGTGTACTTCTTCTCGCAGCTGTACCCGTTCCGTTGGATCAACCGGCCGGGCGGGCGGACGGCGGCCGCGGCCGGCGGATGCTTGCTGCTGCGCGCGGAGGCGGCCGAGCGCGCGCGGGTGCCGGAGTCGATCCGTCAGGCCGTGATCGACGATGTGTCGCTGGCCCGGGCGGTACGGCGCAGCGGGGGCCGGATCTGGCTGGGGCTGGCGGACCGGGTGGACAGTGTGCGTCCGTATCCGCGGCTGGCCGATCTGTGGGGCATGATCGCGCGCAGCGCCTACGCGCAGCTCCGGCACAATCCGCTGCTGCTCGCGGGGACGGTGGCGGGGCTCGCGGTCGTCTATCTGGCGCCGCCCGTCGCCGTGTGCGCCGGTGTGTTCGGCGGGGACACGACGGCGGGGTGGCTGGGCTTCGCCGCGTGGGCGGTGATGACGGGGACGTACATCCCGATGCTGCGCTACTACCGGCAGTCGCTGTGGCTGGCTCCGCTGCTGCCGTTCACCGCGCTGCTCTATCTGCTGATGACGGTCGACTCGGCGGTGCGGCACTACCGGGGCCGCGGCGCGGCCTGGAAGGGACGTACGTACGCCCGCCCGGAGGCCGCACCGGACCGCTGACAGAGCTCGGTCCGGACCGCTGACGCGCGCCGGCCGACCGCCGGCGCGGGTCACTTCCTGCCGGGCGTCCAGTTCATGCCCCAGCCATAGGTGTAATCGATGGTGCGCTGCGGACTGACTCCTCGTTCCGGTACGAGAAAGCGCGCTTCCCTCTGGACGACGAGGTCCGAGCCGGTATTGGTGATCAACGCCAGCGAGCAGACCGTCGAAGGCACCGTGCATTCACCGAGCGAGAAGTCGATCGCGGCGCCGTGCTGCGGCTGGAGGGTGACCGTCGCGTCAAGATCCGCGAAACTGCGCGCGCCTTCATAGATGGTGACGAAGATGACGACGCGGCGGAGCCGGTCCTTGTGGTCGAGGTTGATCGTGAGGTTCTCACCACTGGAGACCGCGCCGGTGCGGTCGTCGCCGTCGAGATGGATGTACGGCGGCTGGTTGACCGCGCCGAAGGCATTGCCGAGCGCCTGGACGACGCCTTTGCGGCCGTCGGTCAGTTCATAGAGCGCGCACAGGTCGAGATCGAGGTCGCCGTGCATGGCGACCGCCCGGCCGAGTTTGGCGCCCCAGCCCTTGAACTGTTTACGCACCTGCCAGTTGAGGTTGACGCGCATGGCGCCCGAGGTGCCGCCCTGCTTGGACAGCGAGACCGACGGGGCGTCCTTCGTCAGCGTCACCTTGCTTAGCCGTACCGGGGTGGAGGCCGGGGCGGCGGCGGGGGCGACGGGGGCCGGGGGAACGGCCGAGGACGGCACCGTCAAGGACGGCACGGTCGGCGGCGGTTCGGCCGGCCGCCGCGGTTCGTCGACCGAGATACCGAAATCCGTTGCCAGGCCCGCCAGTCCGCTGTCGTAGCCCTGGCCCACCGCCCGGAACTTCCAGCTCCCCTGGCGCCGGTACAGCTCGCCGAGGACGAACGCCGTCTCGACGGTCGCGTCCTGGCTGTCGTACCGCGCGATCTCCGTGCCGGCCGCCGCGTCCAGCACCCGCACATGGAGCCCCGGCACCTGACCGAAGCTGCCGCCGTCCGACGAGGCGGCCAGGACGATCCGCTCGACGGCGGGCTCGACCCGCCCGAGGTCGACCGTCACGGTGTCCGTGACACCGTCTCCCCCGGTCTTCCTGCCTTCGTGGCGCACGGCCCCGGACGCGTGTTCCGGCTGGTTGTAGAAGACGAAGTCCGCGTCCGAGCGGACTCTTCCGGACACGAGCAGGAGTGCCGACGCGTCGACATCCGGCACGCCGGCTCCTGAACGCCATCCCAATTCGACGCGGACGGCGGGCGCCGGTACCGGAAGATTGGCTCCTTTAAGCATGGCCATGCTCGCCCCCATCGCGAGTCGGGGTGTCCGACGATTCCGTCACGCCAACCTAATCGCAGGAACGGCGTTCGGACCCCCCAGGACCCGCCGGTAACCCCGCCCTAGCATGCCCTTTACACGATCTGGACCCCTCCGAGCGACCGTTTTTCCCATGTTCGCTCGCATTGGGGATCCGAAGTAACCCACTGCTCCCGAAACAACCCCCTTATCGGACTCCCCAACCAGCACATCGTGGGCTTAACTTATGTTCTATGACCTCCCCCCGCGCCACCTACGGCGGCGGTTACTACACCGCGCCGTCGTTCCCGGACACCCCGATCTACGACTCCCTGGTCGCGGAGCGGGGCACGCCTCAGATCGCCCCGATCCGAGTGCCTTCCGCCTACGACACGGGCAACAGCTATCTGCCGGCTCTGCCCTCCGCGCTGCCCGCCCTCCCCGCGGGCCCTTCCCAGCCCACTCCGTCGTACGGCGGATACCAGCAGCAGCCGATGCCGCAGCACATGCCGATGCAGCACGCGCCTGCGCCGTACATCCCGCAGCAGGCCCCGCCCCGTGGCTACCCCGCCCAGCCTCAGCCCCAGCAGCAGCGTCCGATGCCCGGCACGGGCTACGAGGCGATGCGCCCCGCGGCGCCGCGGCCGGTGCCCGCGCAGCCCTCTCCGTACGACGACCCGTACAACCGCCCCTACCAGGGTCGGGGGTACTGACCTGCAGGAAGCCGGGGACGGCTGACAGGATGGCCGCATGCCGATGTCGGTCCAGCCTGTTCTGCACGCCCTGCGGGTCCATCCGGTCAAGTCGATGGCCGGTTGTACGCCCGACAGCGCGGTCGTGGAGCCCTGGGGACTCGCGGGGGACCGCCGTTGGACGCTGATCGACGGGACGGGGAAGGCGGTCACACAGCGCCAGCAGCCACGGCTGGCGCTCGCCCGCGCGGAGCCGCGGCCGGACGGCGGGATCCGGCTGCACGCGCCCGGCCTCGAGCCGCTGGCCGTCGACGTGCCGAAGGCCGAGGGCACGGTCGTGGTGGATATCTTCGGGACCAGGATCGAGTCGGTGCTCGCCGGCCATGACACGCAGGATGTACACGGCTGGTTCAGTACGTACCTCGGGGTGGAGGTCCGGCTGGTACATCTCGACGACCCGGCCACGCGCCGGCCCGTCAATCCGTTCTACGCGCGTCCCGGGGAGACGGTCAGCTTCGCGGACGGTTTTCCCCTGCTGGTCACGACGACCGCCTCACTCGACGCGCTCAACTCCCTGATCGCGCAGGGCGATCACCCGGACGAGGGCCCGCTCCCCATGGACCGGTTCCGGCCGAATCTCGTCGTGGCGGGGACGGCGCCCTGGGCGGAGGACGACTGGCTGCGGATCGCCGTCGGCGAGGTCACCTTCCGGGTCGCCAAGCCCTGCGGCCGCTGTGTCATCACCACCACGGACCAGCGCACGGCGGAGCGCGGCAAGGAGCCGCTGCGCACGCTCGGCCGCTATCGCAGGTTCGGCGGCCAACTGGTCTTCGGCCAGAACCTCGTCCCCGAGTCCACCGGCACGCTGCGGGCGGGCGATCCGGTGACCGTGCTCGCGTGACGCCGCCGGTCCCGTACCCCGCGTGGAAAGGGCCCCGGCGGGAACACGACGTTGCAGTACGCCTGTTGAGCGCACAGGACATCGGGGTGAGTTTGCTCTCTCTTCTCGCCCATCACGCGTAAACCGGGCTGCCCGGGGCTAAAACGGACATGGAAGGGGGTGCGGGACTGTGCGATCCATCGTGGGACTCTGGCGCTGGCGGCGCAACCCCCTGCGCCGGAGCACCGATCTTGTGGAGGCGTGGGTGGCGCTGACGGCGGCGCTGCTGCTCGCCGCGGCCGCCCCGGCCACCGGCTGGATCTGCGGAGCCCTCGTCGACGCGTCGCTGCGGGACACCGTGCGTCTCCAGCACGAGCAGCGGCACCGGACGACCGCCGTGGTGGTCGGCCGCTCGACGGCGCGCCATGTCACCGCCTACGACGCGGAGTCGTCCACGGAACACGACGCGGGCAGCCTGGTGATCGCCACCTGGCACGCGGCGGACGGCAGCGCCCACACGGGCACGGTCTCCGCGCCGCTGTACCGACCGCACGCCGGCGACACGTTCAGCATGTGGGCCGACGAGCGGGGCGACCAGGTGAAGCGCCCGATGAACGCGGCCAGCGCCCGGGTCCACGCGGTTCTGGCCGGATTCGGTACCGCCGCCGTGGCCGCCGTGTTCGTGGAATGCGTACGGCGGCTGATCGTATGGCGGCTGATACAGCGGCGGTACGAGCGGCTCGACCGGGCCTGGGCCGAAGCCGGTCCCGACTGGGGCCGTACCGGCGCGGGCAGCTGAGACCGGCCGCTCGCGTCAACTCAACGCCGCCACGCGCGCTACGGTGGTGCCGCCCGGTCCGCTTGTGCGGCGCCGGGGTCCGGGGCCGGCGCCCGGGACGGCACGGCACGCGCACACGCACGAGGTGGGGGCACAACAGCGCCATGGCACAGGGCACGGTCCAGGTGACGCACACCGGAACATCGCGTTGGCGGCGCCGCACAGGCGAGTACGCCTCCCTCGCCGCAGCCCTGGAGGCCGCCGGCGACGGCGATGTCCTCACCATCGCCCCGGGCACCTACCGGGAGAATCTCATCGTCTCGCGCGCGGTCACGCTGCGCGGCCCGGAGGGCTCGCTCGGCTCCGTACGCATCGCGCCCACCGACGGGGTGCCGCTGACCGTGCGCGCCTCCGCCACCGTCCAGGACCTCCATGTGGAGGGACAGGACGCGGCGGCCCCGGCGCTGCTCGTCGAGGACGGCGCGCCCGAGCTGATGGATCTGCGGATCGTGACCCGCTCCGCGGCCGGCATAGAAGTACGGGGCTCGGCCCGCCCCACCGTCCGGCGCTGCACCGTCGACAATCCGGCCGGTGTCGGCATCGGCGTACTCGACGGCGCGGGCGGGGTGTTCGAGGAGTGCGAGATCGTCGCGGCCGGACAGTCGGGCATCTCGGTGCGCGGCGGCGCGCATCCGCGGCTGGAGCGCTGCCGGATCCACCACGCCTCGGGCGCGGGCCTGTCCGTCACCGGCGAGGGCAGCGGTCTGGAGGCGATCGGCTGCGAGGTGTACGAGATCAAGGGCACCGGCGTGCAGATCGCGTCCCGCGCCGCCGCTCATCTCACCGACTCCTCCGTGCACCGCACCTCGGCGGACGGGATAACCCTGGACACCGACGCGGTGCTCACCCTCTCCGACTGCGACATCCATGACATCCCGGAGAACGCCGTCGATCTCCGTTCCCGATCGGTGCTGACCCTGACCCGTTCCACGGTGCGCCGCTTCGGCCGCAACGGGCTCTCCGTCTGGGATCCGGGCACCCGGGTCGACGCCAACCAGTGCGAGATCCACGACAGTACGGGCGACTACCCGGCGGTCTGGGTCAGCGACGGCGCGACCGCCGTCCTCGACTCCTGCCGGGTGCACGACGTCCCTGACGCGCTCTTCGTCCTCGACCGGGGCTCGCGCGTCGATGTCGTTGACAGCGATCTCTCCCAGGTGCGCAACACCGCGGTGTCGGTGAGCGACGGCGCGACCGTGCAGCTCGACGACTGCCGGATCAGGGAGGCCTCCACGGGGGCCTGGTTCCGCGACCACGGCAGCGGCGGCACGCTCAACTCCTGCACGATCGACGCCGTCCAGACCGGGGTGATCGTCACCAAGGGCGCCGATCCCACCATCGAGCGCTGCACGGTCACCTCGCCCGCCGAGGCCGGTTTCTATGTCTCGGCCGAGGGCCGCGGCACCTTCCACAACTGCCGGGTGACGGGCAGCGGCGGCTACGGCTTCCATGTGATGGACGGCTGCCGTACGACGCTCACCCGCTGCCGTACGGAACGGTGCGCGCGCGGTGGGTACGACTTCGCGGAGGACGGGCCGACCGCCGAGGACTGCACGAGTGACGAAAGTGGCGTACTGACGCCGCCGTCCCCGTCCTTGGAACCGCCGGCCGTGCTGACGGCGACCCAGTCGCCCGGACTCCTGGGCGCGATCCCGTCGCAGCCGGCCGCCGCCGCGGCGACGGGCATCGCCCCCGCCACGGCGCCCGCGCGCGGCTCGGAGGAGGTCCTCGGGGAACTCGACTCACTGGTCGGCCTCGACAGCGTCAAGCGCGAGGTCCGGGCGCTCACCGACATGATCGAGGTCGGCCGCCGCCGCAAGGAGGCGGGCCTCAAGGCGGCGTCGGTCCGCCGCCATCTGGTCTTCACCGGCTCCCCCGGCACCGGCAAGACGACGGTCGCCCGGCTGTACGGCGAGATCCTGCACTCCCTCGGGGTGCTGGAGCACGGTCATCTCGTCGAGGTCTCCCGGGTGGATCTCGTCGGCGAGCACATCGGCTCGACCGCGATCCGTACGCAGGAGGCGTTCGACCGGGCGCGCGGCGGGGTGCTCTTCATCGACGAGGCGTACGCCCTCTCCCCCGAGGACTCCGGGCGGGACTTCGGCAAGGAAGCGATCGACACGCTGGTGAAGCTGATGGAGGATCACCGGGAGGCGGTCGTGGTGATCGTCGCCGGGTACACCGCCGAGATGGAGCGGTTCCTTACCGTCAACCCCGGTGTGGCGTCCCGCTTCTCACGGACCATCACCTTCAGCGACTACGAACCGGACGAGCTGCTGCGGATCGTGGAGCAGCAGTCGGAGGAGCAGGAGTACCGGTTGGGCGACGGTACTGCGGAGGCACTGGTCAAGTACTTCACGGCGCTGCCGAAGGGGCCGGCCTTCGGCAACGGCCGTACCGCGCGCCAGACGTTCGAGTCGATGGTGGAGCGGCACGCGGGCCGGGTCGCCCAGCTGCCGGAGACCAGCACGGACGACCTGACCCTGCTCTACGCGGACGATCTGCCCGAACTGCCGTAGGTTCCGCCGGACGCGCCCTGGGGCTCCGCTACGGCCGGTGCGTCTGCTCGCCGCGCTGTCGCGGCAGTGCGGCCGGCGGCAACCGGTCGAGCAGCGCGGCGCGTTCCTCCGCGAAGGCCGGGTCGGCCTGGTAGTCGGAGTGCCCCAGGACCGGCTCGGGCAGCGGGTGCAGCGCCGTACGGCTGTAGGCGAGCGGGTCCTTGAGCGGCCCGCGGTCCACCTCCGGGCGGTCGCCGTCGGCGGGGATCAGGACAGGGCCGCCGATCGGGTCGGTGGCCCGCCACAGATTGCGCCAGCAGTGCACTTCCCTGCTCAGATCGCTCAGCGGTCCCGCGCCGAAGTACGCGGGGAACCAGCGGCCGTACAGCCGCTCCAGCGGTGAGCCGTACGTCAGCAGCGCCACCCGGCTGCGGGTGGCGGCCTGGAGCTGCCAGACGGCGGCCGCCGCCAGGACGCTGCCCTGGGAGTGGCCCGAGAGGACGAGCCGGCCGCCGGTGCGTCCGGTCCAGGAGGCGATCCGCCAGGTGAGGTCGGGGACGGCGCGCTCGGCGTAACAGGGTGGCGCGAACGGGTGGGCGGCGCGCGGCCAGAAGGTGCCGACGTCCCAGAGGATGCCGATGGTGCGGCGGGCCGAGGCGTCCCGGTAGGCGCGGCGGCCCCAGGTGACGAACAGTATGAAGCCGAGGCCGATCAGCCAGGAGCCCAGCGCCTGAGCGGTGTCGGCCACGGACTCCACGAGCGAGTCGGTGCCTTCCGCGGCCTGCCCCGGCACCTCGCCGCTCAGCCAGGACCCGGCGACCGCGGCGGCGCCGAGCAGCAGGGCGGCGCCGGAGAGGATACCGACGAGCCGGGGAGCGGCGTCGGTGAGTACGGCCCTGGCCCGGACGCCGGCGATCTGGCGGGTGCGCAGGGAGTCCGGCGTCACCGGTCCGTACTCCGCCTCGACCACCGGGGCGAGCCTGCGAGCGGTCCGTACGGTCCGCACGGCGAGGACGGTGACCGGGATCAGCAGCAGCACGAGCAGGACGGGGATGGCCGCGGCCTGCCAGCTCAGCAGCACGGGCGGGCCGACGATCGCGCCACCGCCCATGCCGGGTGTGGCGTCCCCGTCGAGCCAGTCGGCGACGCGCTGGGCGATCCCGCCGGTCATCACCCCGCCCAGGGCGCAGGCGAGCATCGCGACGGCGGGTCCGCCGAGGCCGCGCATGGCGGTCCTCGGGTGCGGCGCGCGGCGGTGCAGCGAGTACGCGGTGACGGCGAGCGTGACGATGAGGGCGACCTGCGCGAGGGCGAGCACCCGGAAGGAGGCGTCGCCGGGGAGTGCGCCGGTGGAGACCCAGCCGGGCCGGGACCAGGCGGCGAACACCACGGCCAGGCCGAGCAGGGTGAGGGCGGCGGCCGGCAGCCAGGTGACCAGCGCCCGGTCGAGGCTGCCGTCGCGCTTGCGCTCGCTGCGGCCCCTGCTGCACACCACCCAGAGCACAACGGCCCCGCAGACGGCGAGTGTTGCCCGGAGCAGCAGGCCGAGGGTCTCCGTCGTGGCGCTGTCGGCGCCGCGGTCGTGGTCGGCGGTGGCCGCGGTGAGGGCGGCGGCGACGGTGAGGAATCCCGCGGCGGTGTGCGCGGCGCGGAGCCGGGCGACGAGCCGGCGGCCGTACCAGAACCCGGGGCGGCCGAGGGCCGGCCGGACCGTGCTCCGGGTCTCCCCCGCGGATTCCGGCGCCGGCTCCGGCTCCGGCGTCAGCTCCTGCTCCGGCGTGTCCGCGCCGCTGTCCGCGCCGTCCGGGTGCTCGGCGGGGCGCTCGTCGGTCGGCGGGCGCTGGGCCTCGTACGCGCTCCAGGTGCGGTTGGAGAGGTACCACAACAGCCCCACCAGCGCGGTGGGCACCAAGGCCGCGAGCGCCAGCCGCCGGCCCGGCTGCGACCACCAGCCGTGCCGCTCCGGCGAGAGGAAGCCCAGCCAGGACCGCTGCGCGACACACTCCGCTGAGCCGGCGCACTGCCACGCGGTCAGATCGAGCGCGACCTCGCAGGCGGCGGCCGTCAGCAGCACGGTGAGGGTGAGCGCGACCAGCCGCACCAGCACGCCGTACAGCCGCTGGGACTTTCCCAGTCCCTTCGTGGCGGGCCGCATCCAGTGCGCGAGGTTGACCACCATGAAGGGCAGAAGCAGCAGCCACAGCGCCCGGGAGCCGTTGCCCGAGGTGAGGTTGGACCAGCAGTACGCCTCCGGGACCGGCCGGTCGCGGTACGGCCCGGGGCGGAGCTCGGCGTCGACGTCGTCGACGCGGCGGTACACGGCGGCCGTCTCGTCACCGGTGATCCTGACCGTACGCGGATCGCCGAGCATCTCCGCCGGGGTGGCCCCGCCGACGCCGTGGACCAGTAATTCGAGCGCGGCCTCGCCGCCGCACGGATCCGGTGTTTCAGGCTGCACTTCGGTGACTCGCTCTCGCGGTGGCGGGATCGGCCGGCTCGGGGCGGCGCAACGGAACGGCCATCAGAATCCTCGATCGGGCCGTTCACCGCCGGGCCCTTACGGAATCTCCCCGGCCTCCGCCTACATCAACCCCCGGAGCGTGTGTCGTAGCCGCGTGGGAGGATGAGGCACTCCTGATGGTTCGGACACCACGAATGTCAGGTGCGACGGTGGTGCACGACGATGTGGAAGGACCGGACCGGCGGTGAGCGACAACCAGAACCTCCTCGCGGAGCAGCGCCGGGCCCTGATCCTCGACGAGGTGCGACGGCGCGGTGGGGTCCGCGTCAACGAGCTGACGCGCAAGCTCAATGTGTCCGACATGACGGTGCGCCGGGACCTGGACGCGCTGGCCCGGCAGGGCGTCATCGAGAAGGTGCACGGCGGCGCGGTGCCGGTGGTCGAGGCGAGCACGCACGAGCCGGGCTTCGAGGCGAAGTCGGCGCTGGAGCCGACCGCCAAGGAGGACATCGCGCGGGCGGCGGCGGCCATGGCCGTGCCCGGCAGCGCCATCGCGCTGTCCGGCGGGACCACGACCTACGCCCTGGCGCACCATCTGCTGGACGTACCGGATCTGACGGTGGTGACCAACTCCATGCGGGTCGCCGACGTGTTCCACGCGGCGCGGCCGGCCGGGGCGGGGGGCGGCCAGCGGCCCGGGGCGGCCATGGTGGTGCTCACCGGCGGGGTGCGTACGCCGTCGGACTCGCTGGTCGGCCCGGTGGCCGACCAGGCGATCCGCTCGCTCCACTTCGATGTGCTCTTCCTCGGGGTGCACGGCATCTCCGTCGAGGCCGGTCTGTCCACGCCGAATCTCGGGGAGGCGGAGACCAACCGGCGGTTCGTGGAGTCCGCGCGCCGGGTGGTGGTCGTCGCCGACCACACCAAGTGGGGGACAGTGGGCCTGAGTTCCTTCGCGACGCTGGAGCAGGTCGACACCCTGGTGACGGACTCGGGACTGTCGGCGGAGGCCCGCGAGGAGATCGCCGAGCGGCTGCCGGGCCTGGTGGTGGCGGGCGGGTCCGAGGACAGGTCCGCTCCGCGGGAAGGCTGAACCGCCCCTCGGGCGGCTCGGGACCGCCCGGCTTACGATCGCCGGGTGACCGTCTTCCGTATCGCCCGCAGCACGCCGCTGTCCGCCGAGGAGGCCTGGCGGCGGCTCACCGACTGGCCGGCGCACGCGGACCGGGTGCCGCTGACGAGGATCTCCGTCCTGACACCGGGGCCCACCGGCGTCGGCACGGTCTTCGTCGTCCGCAGCGCGCTCGGCCCCGCCGGGTTCGACGACCCCATGGAGGTCGTCCGCTGGCAGCCGCCCGCGCCGGGCACCCCCGGCCACTGCCGCCTGGAGAAGCGCGGCCGGGCCGTCACGGGCTGGGCCGAGATCCACGTACGGGACGAGGACGGCGTCACCCGGGTGCGCTGGGAGGAAGACCTGCGGTTCGGCCGGCTGCCGCGGCTGCTCGACCCGCTGACCGCGCGCGGCGGACAGCTGGTGTTCGCACGCGCCGTCGACCGTCTCCTGCGAAGCTAGGTCCTGTCCGGTGTGGCGGCGTCAACTGCCGTGCCGGGGGCGAGGCGGGTGCCGCCCGGGGGCACCGGTCCCGAACACGCTTCTGGTGTGACCTCCGCATCATGGGCTCGTTTCACCTGGCGAGTGACGCCGAGTGACAGCGCATCAGCACATGCGGAAGGCCACGGTCCCGATGCCGACACACCGACAGCCGAACCACCATGCCTCAGCCGGCGAGCGCCCTGGCATCGACCAGGCCGAGGCCAGTCTCGTGGAGCACTATCCGCGTCTGGTGCGGCTGGCCTACCTCACCCTCCCTCCCTCGCTGGGCCGCCACCGGCGCGTCCTCACCGCCCACGCCATCGTCCAGCGGGTCCTGCCGGGCCCCCGCAAGGGCGACCAGCTCTCGCGGGTGCCGGGACAGCGTGGCGCGACAGGATCCGCCTACGCGTGGGTCCGTGGACAGGTGCTCCGTGCCGCGCTCGCGTACGAGCAGCCGTCCCGCCGGTGGCGCGCGCGAGTCGGCGCGCTGCGGCCCACGCTGCCCCTCGTCGTGGGGCTGCGGCTCTTCCCGCGGGCCGGCGGCAGCGAGGAACTCGCCCTGGACCAGGCCCTTTCCTCGGTCGCCGCGCCCGTGCGCGCCGCGCTCGCGCTGCGCCTCCTGGAAGGTCTGCCCGACTACATCGTGTGGGGACTGCTGGACGAGGCCGGTGTCAGCGATGTGGCCGCCGCGCTGCGTACCGCCGGACAGCTCGCCTCCGAACGGGGCGGCCAGGCCAGAAAGCTGCTCGGCACGGCGGAGTTCGACCCGTGCACCGTGCAGACCCGGCCGACCGATCTGCTGCGGCGCAGACAGCGGGCCAGGATCACCGGCGCGGCCGTCGCGATCACACTGGCCGGGTTGGTCGCGGCGGTGGCCCTGCCGGATCACAGCACCGCGCGGCGGCCCGCCGGAGCCGACGTGGCCGACGCGGGCCCGGCCGGTGGTACGGCGCTCTCCCGGGCCCTCGATCCGGCCCTGCTGGAACGCGCGTCACGGGACGAGTGGGCTGGCGCCTCCCGGATCGACTTCTCCGTCTGGCCGGCCCGGGGCGACCGTATCGACGACACCGCCCTGCTGCGGCGTGCGCTGCGCGTCTGGGGCAGCCCCGGCCGCGCCGTACAGGTCTCCGCGTCGGCCGGTACGAGCGAGGTGCCGCCCGCGCAGCCCCCGCGGCTGCTGTACGCGGGCGAGGTCGACGGGACCGCGGTGGTCCTGCTCCACGACGGACAGCGGGTCGTGCGCTACGCCGAGCCGGAGTCGGGTGACGGCGCGCCGGCCCTGGACTTCGCCCGTACGGACGGGGCCGAGGTGACGACGGCCGCCGCGGTCGTGGTGAGCCGTAGCCGCGGGCGGGCCCGGTATCTGCTCGCCCCGTGGATCGCCGCGTCGGCCACCAGGGACCTGCTGGCTCCCCGCACCCCCGCCCAGGGCCTCGACTTCTCCGAGGAGGGTGTCACGGACCCGGTGGAAGGTCCCGCTCCCGGCGACGGCTGCACGGCCTGGCCGGTGATGCAGCTGCGCTCGTCGGAGAAGATCGTGGAACGGCACTCGTTCCTCGTCGCGGATCTCGGTGATCTCGCGCCGGCCCATCTCACGTACGCCGCGCCGGCCGGCCCCGGGGCGCCCGCGCACCAGCCGGGTGAGGCGGTCGGCGGACCGGCCCTGTTGAGCTGGGCGCGCACCGCGTGCTCGCTGCGGACCCTGCGGGGTTCCGGTGTCCGGGCCGTCAACAACTGGGCGTTCGCGGAGCAGCGGCTGCCGGACAGTGGCGGACGGTCCACCTGGGTCTGTACCCGGGCCGACACCTGGCGCGGTCCCGGCCGGATCCTGGTGCAGTTCCAGCAGCCGGCCAACTCCCCCGCCGCGCAAGGCACGGTGGTGGCCGAGGCCGGTGACACCGCGTCCTGCGGCAGGTTCGGCCCGCACATCCTGGCGGGAACCCGCTGGAAGTCGCCGTCGGGGAAGTGGTTCCTGCTGGCCGCCGGGGACCGCGATGTCACACGGATGACCGCCGGCGGCAGTGTGCGGGCGGGAGTGTCCGCGACGACGATGGCGGTACCGGCGCCCAGGGAGGGTGCCGTGACCCTGTCGGCGCGGCTCTCCGGCGGTGACATCCTGCAGGCGGCCGGCTGAAGCGGCTGGCGCGCGTACGGCTGACGCCCTCCGGACCTGTCACCGTACCGCGGGCGTCGGCTCAGTCCGGCCAGACGCCGTTCGCCAGGAAGTGGTCGAGCGTGACCGTGTACGGGGCGATGTCCAGGCCCTGTTCGGCGAGCCAGGTGTCCGAGTAGTACTTGTCGAGATAGCGGTCGCCCGGGTCGCAGAGCAGGGTGACCACACTGCCGGTGCGCCCCTCCGCGACCATCTCGGCCACGATCCTCAGCGCGCTCCACAGTCCGGTGCCGGTGGAGCCGCCCGCCTTGCGTCCGATGGCCCGTTCCAGGGCGCGTACGGCGGCGATGCTCGCCGCGTCGGGCACCTTCATCATCCGGTCGATGGCGCCGGGCACGAAGCTCGGTTCCATCCGGGGCCGGCCGATGCCCTCGATCCGGGAGCCTCGCTCGCTGCACGCCAGCGCGTCATGCCGGGTCCAGCCGTCGAAGAAACAGGAGTTCTCCGGGTCGGGGACGCAGATCCGGGTGTCGTAGAGCATGTAGTGGACGTAGCGGGCGATGGTCGCGGACGTGCCGCCCGTCCCCGCCGTGGCGACGATCCAGGCGGGTTCCGGATAGCGCTCCAACTTCAGCTGCTGATAGATGGATTCGGCGATGTTGTTGTTGCCCCGCCAGTCGGTGGCCCGCTCGGCGTAGGTGAACTGGTCCATGTAGTGGCCGCCGGTCCTGGCGGCCAGGCTCGCCGACTCCTCGTACAGCTTCCTCGCGTCGTTCACGAAGTGGCAGCGCCCGCCGTGGAATTCGATCAGCCGGCACTTCTCGGCGCTGGTGGTGCGCGGCATGACCGCGATGAACGGCACACCGATCAGCTTCGCGAAGTACGCCTCGGAGACGGCGGTCGATCCGCTGGACGCCTCGATCACCGGTTTGCCGGGCCGGATCCAGCCGTTGCAGAGACCGTAGAGGAACAGCGAGCGGGCCAGCCGGTGCTTGAGACTGCCGGTCGGGTGGGTCGACTCGTCCTTGAGATACAGGTCGATGCCCCACTGCTCGGGCAGCGGGAAGAGCAGCAGATGGGTGTCCGCCGAGCGATTGGCGTCCGCCTGCACCTTGCGTACGGCTTCCTTGAGCCACGCGCGGTACTCGGGATCGCTGCGGTCCACGTCGACGGTCGCCTCGGCCCCGCCGGCGGGCACCGTCGTCCCGTCCGTTCCGGATCTGTCTTGTCGCGTCATGCGCGCTCCCGTTCCTCACCCCGCCGACACCGGCCCCCCACGCTCCACAGTAAGGCCACCACCTGCGGAAACGTTGCCTTGGGGGATCCATAGCACTGGCTATTGGACGCCGCGGAAACCGCACTCTGGTGCCCGCCCGCGCAGTTGTGCAGACTTTCCTCAGGGGAACGGGCACGGAGGGGGCTGAAGGGCCATGTCGGAGCCGGAGTTCAGCGCGCGCGGGGTACGGATCGAACGGTGGCCCCGGTCCCTCACCCGGGCCGGCCAGGTCCTGATCCAGGACGGCAGGCTGGCGCTGCTGACCAGCTACGGCCGGGTGATCGACAGCGCCCCGCTGCGGGCCGTACGAGCGGCGAAGCCCTGGTTCGCGGGACGCGGCAGCACGGTCGCCACCGTCAACGGGACGCGCTACCGGCTGACCATGGGCCAGCGCGGCGCAAGGCCCGACGCGGCGGCGCTGGCGGGGCGCTTCCTGGAGGCCGTGAGCAGGGCGCGCCGGACGAACGAAGACTGACCGCCACGGGACAGCGCCCCGGCCCCGCCACGGCGCGGCGACAGCCTGCCGCGAGCCGCCGGGCTGCCGCGAGTTGCGGAGCCGGGTCCGCTGGTTCACTCTGGGTCTCACCTCACTCAGGGTTAACCGGTGGTGACGCTGCGATCCAGCCCCGCCGGCCAGGAACAGCAGCGAGTCATGTGCTGGATCCGTTCCTTCGTCTTCTTCCGGACCTCATTCGGGGAGTCGCAGCCGTGATCAGTCAGCCCAGCAGGCACTGCACGGTGGAGCTCCAGGCCCTGCCGTCGCGGATCGGTCAGGTCCGCAGAATCATCTCCGCCCAATTGCGCTACTGGCATCTCGACCCTTTGATCGACCACGCGGCACTCGGAGTCACCGAGCTGCTGACCAACGTTCACCGGCACGCGGAGCCGGACAAGATCTGCACCGTCGACGTCGAGCTGCTGCTCGAACGGCTCACGGTCTCGGTCAGTGACCACGACCCGCGGCTGCCGACGGTCACCGCCGCCCATCCCTTCGACACCTGCGGCCGCGGTCTCGCCCTGATCGCGGCGGTCAGCGAGAGCTGGGGCATACGTCCCCAGGGCGACACGGGGAAGAGCATCTGGTTCACGCTCCCCACTCCGCAGACCGCCCTGGCCCTGCCGCTCCGTACGGTCTACGGGGCGACGACCGACGGCCCCTTCCCCGGGACCGAGTACGGCGCCATCGCCCGGGAACACGGTCACGCCGCGGCCCGGTCTGCCGTGATCAGCTGACCGGGCGGCGCCCGAACGCCGCGCGTGCGCGCGCGGCGTCCCGGCACCTGTGGAGCCACCCGAATGGTCTACGACCGTCTCGTGCGGCGCCGAGGGCACGCAGCGGAGCGGCGGCCGGCGCTGAGCCCGATCCCCGGGGGTCAGCGGGTGAGCGCGCCGAGCGGGTCGTCGAGCACCGGCTGCCACGCCACTTCGGCCGCCCCCACCAGGCTGTTGTGGTCGAGCGTGCAGGGCAGGATGGGCACCCCGCCGCTACGGCCCCACAGGCTGCGGTCGGCGACAACGGCGCGCAGCCGTTCCGGATCGGCGTCGAGCAGCTCACGGTGGAGTCCGCCCAGGATGATCCGGTCGGGGTTGAGGATGTTGACCAGCCCGGCGAGCCCCAGACCCAGCCGGTCGATCAGCTCCTCGGTGGCTCCGCGTACGGCGGGGTCGGCGTATTCCGTACGGAGCAGATCGCGCGACTGCTGGAGCAGCGAGACCTCGGGGCCCGGGGTGCGGCCCGCCGTCGTGAGGAAGGCGAGCGGATCGGCCTCGACGTCGAGACAGCCCTTGCTGCCGCAGTAGCAGGGCCGCCCTTCGGGGTTGACCGTGAGATGGCCGACCTCCAGGGCGAGGCCCGAACTGCCGGTGTGCAGACGGCCGTCGAGGACGAGCGCGCCCCCCACCCCGCGGTGGCCGGTGGCGACGCAGAGCAGATGCCGGGCGCCGCGGCCCGCGCCGTGCCGGTGCTCGGCGAGCGCGGCGAGGTTGACGTCGTTGCCGGTGAACGCGGGCCCCTCGATGCCCGCGGCGCGTACCCGGTCGGCGAAGATCTGCCGGACGGGAGCGCCGGCCGGCCAGGCGATGTGCAGCGGGTTGAGGGCGGTGCCGTCCGGCTCGGCGACCGCCGAGGGTACGGCGAGGCCCGCGCCCACACAGCGTCTGCCACTGGCGCGCAGCAGTCCGGCCCCCGCCTCGACGACCTCGCCGAGCACCTGCGCCGGGTCGGCCGTGACCGTGGCGCGGACGGGCGCGGTGGCGACGATCCGGCCGCCGAGCCCGACCAGTGCGGCCCGGAAGCCGTCCGCGTGGATCTGCGCGGCCAGCGCGACGGGGCCCTTGTCGTCGACGGAGAGCCGGTGCGAGGGCCGGCCCTGGGAGCCCGCCGCGGCGCCGGGCCGGGAGTCGATCCGGATCAGCCCGAGAGCCTCGAGCTCCGCGGCGACGGCGCCGGCCGTGGCACGGGTGACGCCGAGCTCCGCCGTGAGCACGGCGCGGGTGGGAGCGCGGCCCGTGTGAACCAGTTCCAGTGCCGGGCCGAGCGCACCGCGGCCTCGCTCCAGCCTTGTCCGGGTGGTGGTCCCCTTGCCGTCCATGGAGGCGAGTCTCCCATGATCCGAAGGCGCTGCGGACGCCTTGTACCGATGGGGCCACGGCCCCTATGCTCACTTTGTGCCGCACCTAAACAAAATAAGGACCGCCGCCCCGGGGGGCCGGGACGGAGACCCCGGCGCCCGATCCTCCCTGTCCCGGCTCCGTATCGCGCTGACCGTGTTCTTCGCCCTCGACGGCTTCATGTTCGCCGGCTGGGTGGTCCGTATCCCCGTCATCAAGCAGCAGACCGGATCCTCGGCGAGTGACCTCGGGCTCGCCCTGCTCGGGGTGTCCGCGGGCGCCGTGGTGACGATGGTGTTCACCGGCCGGCTGTGCCGCCGCTTCGGCAGCCATCCGGTGACGGTGGCGAGCGCGGTGCTGCTCTCGCTGAGCATCGTGCTGCCGCCGCAGGCGCACTCGGCCCTGACGCTCGGCCTGGTGCTGCTGGTCTTCGGCGCCGCCTACGGGTCGCTCAACGTCGCGATGAACAGCGCGGCCGTCGATCTGGTCGCGGCCCTGCGGCGCCCGGTGATCTCCAGCTTCCACGCCGCGTTCAGCCTCGGCGGCATGGTCGGGGCGGGCCTCGGGGGACTGGTCGCGGGCGGCCTCTCCCCCACCGTCCACCTGTCCCTCCTGACCGGCGTCGGTCTGCTGGTCACGGCCGTGACCGGTCCCGCGCTGCTGCGGCACCCCGCGCCCGTACCGGAACGGGCGCGGGACGCGGAGGCCGAGAAGGCCCCGGAGCCGCGACAGCTCGACGGGCGCACCCGCCGGCCGGTCATCCTCTTCGGTGTGATCGCCCTGTGCACGGCGTACGGCGAGGGGGCGATGGCCGACTGGAGCGCGCTGCATCTCACCCAGGACCTCGACGCCAGCCCCGGGGTCGCGGCCGCGGGATACTCGCTCTTCGCCCTCGCCATGACGGCGGGCAGGCTGTCGGGTACGGCCCTGATGGAGCGCGTCGGCCAGACCCGCGCGCTGGTCGCGGGCGGCGCCACGGCCGCGCTCGGCATGCTGGTGGGCGCCCTCGCGCCGACCGCCTGGCTCGCGCTGCTGGGCTTCGCCGTGGCCGGGGTCGGACTCGCCAACATCTTCCCCGTGGCCGTCGGCCGGGCGGGCGCGCTGGCGGGGTCCGGCGGGGTCGCGGCCGCGTCCACGCTGGGGTACGGCGGCATGCTGCTGGGGCCGCCCGCGATCGGATTCCTCGCCGACTGGTTCTCACTGCCCCTCGCGCTGACCACGGTTGCCCTGCTGGCGGCGGCCGCCGCGCTCATCGGGTACTCAGCGCGGAACGTGCCGGCGCAGCCGGCGGATGAGTAGGCGTACTCAGGCACATCCGTTCGGCCGGTCCCACCCTGGAAGGACGCCATCTCAGGGGAGAACGTCATGAACGCACTACGGCTGACCGCACTCGCACGGCTGACCTTCGGCAATCGCGCCTCGCAGATCTATCTCGGCCTGGTCGCCGCGGTGACCGTGTTCGTCGCGGCCGACACGCTCTTCGTGCACCACGAGGACGCCTCGTTCGCCGGGGTGTGGCTGTTCTTCCTCGCCGCGCCGGCCATCTTCGCGTTCTTCATGGGCGGTGGACTGCTCGGCGACGCGGTCGCCGAGTCCGCCGGATTCCTGTACCCCGCGCTGGTGCTCTCGGTGCTGCTCCAGTCGGCGGCCCTGGGCGGCTTCGTCCGGCTGCTGCGCGACCGGCCGCGGACCGCCGGTCCCCGGGAAGCCTGACGCGCGGTGCGGGTCCTGCGGCGTTGCCCGCGGCGGCCGGGTCAGCCGAGCCAGCCCGGCCGCACGAGCCCCGACTCATAGGCCAGGACGACCAGTTGGGCCCGGTCGCGGGCGCCGAGCTTCACCATCGTGCGGCTGACATGCGTCTTGGCCGTGAGCGGGCTGACGATCAGCCGGCGGGCGATCTCCTCGTTGGAGAGACCGATACCGACCAGGGCCATCACCTCGCGCTCCCGCCCGGTGAGTGCGCCGAGCCCCGCCGAGTCGGCCGGCGCCTTGGAGCGGGACGCGAACTCCGCGATGAGCCGGCGGGTCACGCCGGGCGACAGCAGCGCGTCGCCGTCCACCACCGCCCGTACCGCGCGCAGCAGTTCCTCGGGCTCGGTGTCCTTCACCAGGAAGCCGGAGGCACCGGAGCGGATCGCCTCGAAGACGTACTCGTCCAGCTCGAAGGTGGTGAGCATGACCACCTTCACCGGGTCGAGCCGCGCGTCCTCGGTGATCCTGCGGGTGGCCACGAGACCGTCGAGCAGCGGCATCCGGATGTCCATCAGCACCACATCGGGACGCAGTTCGCGCACCCGGCGCAGCGCCTTCTCACCGTCCGCGGCCTCGCCAGCGACCTCGATGTCCGGCTGGGCGTCGAGCAGCGCGCGGAACCCCGCCCGTACCAGTGACTGGTCGTCGGCGAGCAGGACGCGGATCACGGTGTCTCCTTGGGCTTCAGGGGGAGCGTGGCCCGGACGCGGTAACCGCCGTCGGGTCGGGGGCCGGCCTCGATCGTGCCACCGAGCGCGGCCGCCCGTTCCCGCATCCCGACGAGACCGTTGCCGCCGCCGCCCGCGTCCCCGCCGGTGGCCGGGCCCTCGTCGTCGATACGGAGGTGGAGCACCCCGGACGCGTAGCCGAGCCCGACCCGCGCCGTACGGGAGCCGGAGTGCCGCACCACATTGGTCAGCGCCTCCTGGATGATCCTGAAGGCGGCCAGATCGGTGCCGGGCGCCAGCGCGACCTGCTTTCCGTCCCGCAGGACCTCGACCGTCAGGCCGGCGCCCGCGGCCTGTTCGACCAGTTCGGGCAGCCGGTCGAGGCCGGGGGCGGGGGCACGCGGGGCGTCGCCGGGGGTCCTGAGGGTGTCGAGGACCTGCCGTACCTCGCCGAGGGCCTCCTTGCTCGCCGCCTTGATGGTGGTGAGCGCCGTGCGGGCCTGTTCGGGGTCGGAGTCGAGGAGGGCGAGCCCGACGCCCGCCTGGACGTTGATGACCGAGATCGAGTGGGCGAGTACGTCGTGCAGTTCACGGGCGATGCGCAGCCGTTCCTCGTCCGTCCTGCGTTGCTCGGCGGCCGCGCGTTCGGCGCCTTCCCGTGCCCACTGTTCCCTGCGTACCCGGACGAGTTCGGCGGCGGCGCAGAGGGCGACCACGAAGGCGGCGACGACCAGCTCCTGCCCCCAGGGGGCCGCGTGGCCGTCCGGGGGCGGCAGCCATCGGTAGAGCCAGTGCGTGATCAGGAGATGGCCCGCCCAGAGCAGGCCGACGGCCCACCAGGCCGCCCGCCGGTGCCCCGCGACGATCGCGGCGAAGCAGGCGACCGCGACGGTGACGAAGACCGGGCCGTACGGATATCCCGCGCCGAAGTACACGAGCGTGAGCGCCGCGACGCCGAAGACACAGACGACGGGATACCTGCGCCGGAACAGCAGCAGGGCGGGGCCCGCGAGCAGCAGCAGCCGGGCGAGGACATCAAGGGGAACCCGGTCGCCCTGCTTCCCCGCGGCAAAGGCGGTCCCCAGCAGGACGAAGGCGGCCAGCAGCAGCGTGGAGGGCCAGGGCAGCCTGCCGCCCGGCCGCCCGGCCACCCACGGACGCCGCAGGAACGGTGGTCCGCCCTGTGCCCGGGGAGGCCCGCCGTGACGGCAGGGGTGACCGCCGCCCGGGCCCCGGCGGGGCTGCTGCTCTTCCATACCGGTCACGCTAGACGCGCCGGCTGCTCAGGGCGTCCACCGGGCGTGGCGGTCCTGCGTACTCCCCGGGGAGTACGCAGGACCGGGGGTCGGGTGGGCGGCGGGCGCGCCGGCCTCAGGCCAGGCGGCCGCCCAGCAGGCCGACGTCGTCCGCGAGGCGCCGTACGGCCTGGACGAACAGCTCGTCCCGGGCTGACACCACGCCGTTGAACTGGCCGAAGATCTCGAACGAGAGCAGGCCGAAGAGCTGGGCCCAGGCCGCGACCAGGCCGGCCACCACCTCGGGCGGCACTCCGGGGGCGAACCGGGCGGCCAGCCGCTGGGCCTCGGGGCGCAGCTCCTCGGAGAGCGGCGGGAGGGCGATCCCGTCCGTGCGGTGGGCCTCGCGGGCGACGGAGATCAGGGCGAGGGCGACCCGGGACGCGGGTTCGACGGTCAGCTGAGGCGCCGTATAGCCGGGCACGGGGGAGCCGTAGATCAGCGCGTACTCATGGGGGTGGGCGAGGGCCCAGGCACGGACCGCCATGCAGATGGCGGTCCAGCGGGCAGGATGGTCGACGGGACCGGCGGCGGCGAGCGCCTGCTCGGCGGCCGAGCCGACCGCGTCGTAGGCGTCGATGATGAGAGCGGTCAGCAGGTCGTCGCGGCTGGGGAAGTAGCGGTAGAGCGCGGACGACACCATGCCCAGTTCACGGGCGACGGCCCGTAGCGAGAGCTTCGCCGCGCCCTCGGCGGCGAGCTGCTTGCGCGCCTCGTCCTTGATGGCCGCCGTGACTTCGGCGCGGGCCCGTTCCCTGGCTCCACGGATGGTCGTCATGGAGAGCAGTGTGGCATGTTTCGGAGCACTGACCACAATAGAGAGCAGTGCTCTTGCTTTGGAGCACCATTCTGGCGCACACTGCTCTTGAACGAGAGCACCGCTCTCTGAATCTCCCTGGGGAGCCATCATGTCGCAGCCGTACTACCTCAAGCCCGACACGTTCACCGTCCGGATGAACAACGCGATCGGCCGGCTCGCCCGGCACGGCTTCAGCCTGCTCGGCACGGCCGAGCTCTCCGTACGCGGCCGCAAGAGCGGCCAGATGCAGCGCATCCCCGTCAACCCGCACACCCACGACGGCAGTCAGTACCTGGTCTCGGCCCGGGGCCACTCCCAGTGGGTGCGCAACATGCAAGCCGCGGGTGGCGGAGAGCTCCGGGTCGGCCGCAAAGTGCGGACCTTCACCGCGACCGAGGTCCCCGACGCCGAGAAGCTGACGATCCTGCGCACCTATCTGAAGCGCTGGGGCTGGGAGGTCAACCAGTACTTCCAGGGGGTCACCGCGAAGTCCACCGACGCGGAGATCCTCGCGGCGGCCCCCGACCACCCGGTCTTCCGGATCACGACAACGTCCTGATCCCGGTGGGCGCCGCTGACCACCGCGAACGCGCGCCCACCAAGGAGCCACCCACGACGGCTCAGCTCACTCCGGAGCGCCGGCCTCCTGTACGCCGGCCTCCTGCGCACCGGCCTCCTGCGCTCCGGCCGCGGGCGTGGCCGGCTGCCTTCGGTCCAGCACGTCCAGTCCGCGCCGGGCCAGCGGATGCGTCCGTACGAGAGCGGCCAGTGTGGTCGAGCCACGGGTGATGTCCGCGAACGCGTTCCAGGCCGGCCTGAGGCCGGTGATCGCCGCGTGCAGCAGTCCCGGCCGCCGCTCGAAGACGTTGAGCATCCTGCGGCCGACGCCCATCTCCACACCGAGACCGGCCTTGATGGCGAACGCGTAGTTCAGCGCCTGGCGGCGGGCGTCCACCGCGTCGTGCGACTCCGAGATCCGTACCGCCCACTCCCCCGCGAGCCGCCCGGACCGCAGGGCGAAGGAAATCCCTTCCCTGGTCCACGGCTCCAGCAGCCCCGCCGCGTCCCCGCACACCAGCACCCGGCCGCGTGACAGCGGCGAGTCGTCGCTGCGACACCGCGTCAGATGGCCGGACGAGACCGACGGTTCGAACCCGGCGAGCCCGAGCCGGGCGATGAAGTCCTCCAGATAGCGCTTGGTCGCCGCGCCCTCGCCACGAGCCGAGATCACCCCGACGGTGAGCGTGTCCCCCTTGGGAAAGACCCAGCCGTAACTGCCGGGCAGCGGGCCCCAGTCGATGAGCACCCGGCCCGCCCAGTCCTCGGCGACCGTCTCCGGCACCGGGATCTCCGCTTCAAGACCCAGGTCCACCTGGTCCATCTTCACACCGACATGAGCGCCTATCCGGCTGGCGCTGCCGTCCGCACCGACCACGGCGCGCGCCAGCACCGTCTCACCGTCCGAGAGGACGACGGCGACCGTACGGCGGTCGGGCACGGCGGGGCCGTGCTGCTCGACGCGCGAGACCGTCACACCGGTACGGAGCACGGCGCCGGCCTTCTGCGCGTGTTCCACCAGACTCGCGTCGAACTCCGGGCGGTTGATGAGCCCGAAGAGCATGCGCTTGGAGCGGCGCGTGCGGGCGAGCTTCCCGTTCAGCGAGAAGGTCACCGCGTGCACACGGTCCTTGATCGGAAGCTCGAAGCCCGGGGGCAACGAGTCGCGCGAGGGCCCGATGATCCCGCCCCCGCAGGTCTTGTAGCGGGGCAACTCGGCTTTCTCCAACAGCAGCACCTGACGGCCCGCCACCGCCGCCGCGTATGCCGCGGAGGCTCCCGCCGGTCCTGCGCCGACCACGACGACATCCCACACCGGCTCGTCGTGCTCGCTTCCGGCGTCTGCGTTCTCGCTGCTCACGATGTGCTTCTGCTCCTGATCCGACCGGTGGCCCCTGCTGTCGAACGGCATCCTACGGCGCGGGCGCGACGAGCCTGCTGTGGGAGGATCGCCCATGCCTTCGATGTACACCCGGCTGAACAACGTCGTACCCACGAGGAGCGTGCCCATGACCGTGAATCCGATCGCCGAAACCGTAGCGTCCCTGATGCCCCGCGCGCGTGCGGAACTCACGGAGCTGGTGGCCTTCCGTTCGGTGGCGGATCCTGCGGTGTTCCCCAGGAGCGAGTGCGAGGCCGCCGCTTCCTGGGTGGCGGCCGCGCTGCGTTCCGAGGGGTTCCAGGATGTCGCGGTGCTCGACACACCGGACGGCACACAGTCCGTCTACGGTCTGCTGGCAGGGCCCGAGGACGCGCCGACGGTGCTGCTCTACGCCCACTACGACGTCCAGCCGCCGCTGGACGAGGCCGCCTGGCTGACACCGCCGTTCGAGCTGACCGAGCGCGAGGGCCGCTGGTACGGACGCGGGGCGGCCGACTGCAAGGGCGGCTTCCTGATGCATCTGCTCGCTCTGCGCGCCCTGAAGGCCAACGGCGGTGTGCCGGTGAACGTCAAGGTCATCGTGGAGGGTTCGGAGGAGCAGGGCACCGGCGGCCTCGAACGCTACGCCGAGGCGCACCCGGAGCTGCTGGCCGCCGACACCGTCGTCATCGGCGACTGCGGGAACTTCCGGGTGGGGTTGCCGACGGTCACAGCCACGCTGCGCGGCATGACGCTGCTGCGCGTCCGGATCGACACACTCGAGGGCAATCTGCACTCGGGCCAGTTCGGCGGGGCCGCGCCGGACGCGCTCGCCGCCCTCATCAAGGTCCTCGACTCGCTGCGCGCCGAGGACGGTTCCACCACCGTGGACGGTCTGGCCGCCGATGCCGGCTGGGACGGACTCGACTACGCGGAGGCCGACTTCCGCACGGACGCCAAGGTGCTCGACGGCGTCGCACTGATCGGCCACGGCTCGGTCGCCGACCGGATCTGGGCCCGCCCCGCCGTCACCGTACTGGGCATCGACTGCCCGCCGGTGGTGGGCGCGACCCCGTCCGTCCAGGCGGGCGCGCGGGCGCTGGTCAGTCTTCGGGTGCAGCCGGGCCAGGACGCCACCGAGGCGACCGAGCTGCTGACCGCGCACATCGAGAAGCACACTCCGTGGGGCGCGCGGGTCGCGGTGGAACACGTCGGCCAGGGCCAGCCGTTCCGTGCGGACACCGCCAGCCCGGCGTACTCCGCGATGGCCGACGCGATGCGCGTCGCGTACCCGGGCCAGGAGATGCAGACCGCCGGCCAGGGCGGCTCCATTCCGCTCTGCAACACCCTGGCCGCGCTGTATCCGCAGGCGGAGATCCTGCTGATCGGGCTGAGCGAACCGGAGGCGCGGATCCACGCGGTGAACGAGAGCGTCTCGCCGGAGGAGCTGGAGCGCCTCTCGGTCGCCGAGGCGCACTTCCTGGTCAACTACGCCCAGTCCAAGCAGAGTTGAGCGCGAGGCCGAGCCGACCGAGCTGACCGAGCCGAGCGGATTCAGCGGACAGCGGAGATCGCCGAAAGCGTAGAACCGTACGGCGGACGGGCCCGGCTGCGTACGTTCACCGTATGGACCACCTCATGGAGCTCGTGGACATCAGTCCCCGCCTGCACATGCTCCGCTTCCCGATCGGCCAGGCCTATCTGTGGCGCGACGGCGGGGAACTCACCCTCGTCGACGCCGGCCACCGGGACGCCGCGCCCGAGATCGAGCGGGCGATCAGGAGTCTCGGGCTGAGCCCCGACGCGCTCCGCAGGATCGTCCTCACCCACTGCCACCGCGACCATGTGGGCGCCGCCGGGGAGCTGGCGGCGCGGTACGGCGCCGAGGTGCTCGCGCACCGGCTGGACTCCCCCGTCGTACGCGGTGAACGGCCGGTGCCCCAACCGGTGCTGCTGGACTGGGAGATCCCGCTGTACGAGCACGGGCTGACGGTGCCGGAGGCGCCGCCCACCCGGGTCGACCGGGAGCTGGACGAAGGCGACGAGCTGCCTTTCGGCGACGGCGCCCGGGTGCTGCACACCCCCGGGCACACCGACGGCTCGATCGCCGTCCATCTGCCGCGCCACGGCGTGCTGTTCGTGGGTGACACCCTCGCCGCGGTGGGCGAGATCACGCTGGGCGTCTTCCATGTGGACCGGGAGCGCGCCCAGGAGTCGATGCACCGGCTCGTCGCGCTCGACCCCGCCCCGTCCACGGTCTGTTACGGCCACGGCGATCCCACGCCCGGCTTCGGCGGCCTTGCTCCCTCCCCGGGGACGTGACGGGCCCGATCCACCGGACAGGCCCTGGCCGGGCGGCTCAGCCCACCGGGACACCGTCCTCCAGATAGAGCACCGTCCCGCGCTCCCTGGCGCGCAGGGCCCAGCGCAGCCGCTCGTAGCGGGCGGGCGGCAGCAGCTCGGCCGCCTCCTCCTCGCCGACGAAACGCCAGCCCCGCAGCTCAGGTCCCGGCAACCGCAGCCCCCCGGCCACCTGTTCCGGCAGCCGGCCGCCGTCGAACAGCAGCCGCAGCCCGCCGTATCCGGGCGGCCGCGGCGGTTCCCAGTCGGCGACCAGCAGCCGGGGCACCTCGGTGAGTTCGATGCCTATCTCCTCGGCGACCTCACGTATGCCGGCGCCGGCGGGCGCCTCGCCGGGCTCCACCACCCCGCCGGGGAACTCCCAGCCGGGCTTGTACGTGGGATCCACGAGCAGCACCCGGTCCCGCTCGTCGAAGAGCAGCACCCCGGCCGCGAGGGTCTCGGCGGTCGGCTCGGGCGTCTGCACGATCTCGCAGACGCCGGCCGCGCCGGTCCGTACCGCCGCGGCGAGGCACACCGCGGTCTCCCGCGGCGTGAGGGCGCTGTTGTCGACGGCATGGGCATCACCGCGGAGCCAGCCGAGCGCCGCGCGGTAGGGCTCGATGTGGTCGTAGCACCACTGCCGGGTCCGCTCGTTCACCTCGGCGTCGGCGTCGATGTCCTCACGGAACGCGATCCGGTCGCGCAGGATCGTTTCCTCAGTAGTGAGAAGCACATGCCGGACCGGGATGCGCCGCGAGGCGAGACCGCCGAAGATCTCGTCGCGGTACTCCTGGCGCAGCAGGGTCATGGGGATGACGAGCACCCCGCCCACTTCGGCCAGCAGCGCCGCCGCGGTGTCCACCACCAGCCGCCGCCAGATCGGCAGGTCCTGGTAGTCGCTCACCTCCGCGAGCCGCTTCTGCGGCAGCAGCCGCGCCACTTCGCCGCCGAGCAGCTCAGGGTCGTACAGGGTGCTGTTCGGGATCAGGTCGATCAGTTCGCGTGCGGTACTGGTTTTGCCCGCTCCGAACGCACCGTTGACCCAGACGATCACGGTTCCCCCTCTTCCGTAGCCCCCAGAGGACTGCCCGCAACACCCTGCCACGGAAACCCCCGGCGGGATCAGTGCGCCCGATCGGCCACCCGGCTGTATCCGAGCTGTGGCCGGTTCGATGTCATCCTGAGGCCGGGCGCAGCGTCTCATGTACAAGCCGTTGTACAAGCCGATGTCCATGCCGGGCCGTAACACATCCCCGAGGACCATCGTTGGAATCGATGTGACGAGGGGGTACCCAATGCGCCGTACGGTGCTGGAAAAATTTCCCGCGGGTGGGCCGCGGGGCAGTTGGCCCGCGGAGGAGTTCGCGCGGGCGCGGCGGGACGAGGGAATGCCGGCCGAGGTCGTGATGGATCTCGACGCGGACCTCTTCCTCGTCGTCGTACCGCAGCAGGCGACCGAGTCCTAGGGCGTGTTGCGACCAGCGATGTCTGCCCCACCCGGTCCAAGAAAGCCCGAAATGTCCAGAACGCCGACCGCCACAGCGGGCTTTGGCGTGCCCGCAGGCGGGCCCGTACCCGCGCGGGCGGCGCCCGGTCCGCGTCCGCGCGTCCGGCGGCCCGCCCCGGTCCTCGCTCTGGTCCTCGCCCTGGCGGGCCTCACCGTCTCGCTGTCCGCCGGCCCCGCGACGGCCGACAGCACCGCCTGCACGCACCACTTCTCCGGGCCGCAGATCTGCGTCCGGCTGGACGGGCACGGCGGCCGGAACGCGGTCACCGGCATCTGGACCAATCCGCCGGCGCGTGTCGTCTCCCGCGCGGTGTCGCTGTTCAGGAACGGAACACGCGTCGATACGGCGCTCGCGACCCGGTCCGGCAAGGCGCTGACCCACACCTGGCCGAGCGGGGACACCGGGACCGGCACCGAGCTGTGTGTGAAGTTCCGCGGCAGCAGGCGCATGGCCTGCCAGACGACCAGCTGAATGGCGTCCGGGCGTCCCGGCGCGGGCTCAGCCGCTGACCGTCGCCGCCGCCTCGCTCCGGTGCCCGAGCGCGGCGGCGGCCGCCGCGCCGACCAGGCCCGCGTCCATTCCGGTCAGCGCCGGGGCGACCTTGAGCTGCCGTACGAAGGAGAGGGTGGCGTAGTCCCGCAGGGAACGGCGCAGCGGGGCGAAGAGCACCTCGCCCGCGTTCGCCACTCCCCCGCCGACGACCGCGATGCCGATCTCGACCAGCGTGGCCGTCGCGGCGATCCCGGCGGCCAGCGCCTGCGCGGCCCGGTCGAAGGAGGCTATCGCGACCGGATGGCCCGCCCGGGCGGCGGCGGCCACCGCGGCCGCGGAGGTGTCACCGTCGGGGCCCGGCCGCCAGCCGCCCTCCAGCGCGCGGCGGGCGATATTGGGCCCGCTGGCGATCCGCTCCACACAGCCGCGCCCCCCGCACGGGCAGAGATCGCCGTCCAGGTCCACGCTGATGTGGCCGATGTGGCCGGAATTGCCGGTCGGTCCGGGGTGGAGCTTCCCGTTCAGGACGAGGCCGCCGCCCACGCCGGTGGAGACCACCATGCACAGCGCGTTGTCATAGCCGCGGGCCGCGCCCTGCCAGTGTTCCGCGGCGGTCATGGCGACCCCGTCGCCGACGAGCGTCACCGGCAGCCCTCCGGTGGCCAGCCGCACCCGCTCCACCAGCGGAAAGCCCCGCCAACCCGCGACATTGACCGGGCTGACCGTACCGGCGGAGGCGTCCACGGGACCGGCGCTGCCGATGCCTATCGCCGTGACCGACGCCCAGAGCGGGGACGCGGACAGGTCGGCGAGGACCTCCTCGACGGCGCGCATCACCGTCTCGCCGTCCTCCCTGGCGGGCGTCGGCCGCTGCGCCCGGACGAGGATCCTGCCGCCGCCGTCCACCAACGCGCCGGCGATCTTGGTGCCGCCGATGTCGAGTGCCGCAACGGGGTCGGTATGCATCGGTGTCGGATCTCCAGAGGATGAGGCGCCCTCGCGCGTGCGAGGGGCGGGACATGAGCGGACCTGCGGCTTCGATGAACAGTCTCCATTCACCTGACAACGTTGTCCAGGGCCTATGCTCGTCGCCACCGCCTTGGATGGCAAACCAACGGCAAACCGAACGACGACAGGACAGCGCACTGTGGCCGACACCCCCCGCCGCCCCGAGCCCCGTTACGGCAACCGGCCCACGATGAAGGATGTGGCCGCGCGCGCCGGAGTGGGGCTCAAAACGGTCTCCCGCGTGGTCAACGCGGAGCCGGGTGTCACCACCGACACCGAGCGCAGGGTGCAGGAGGCCATCGACGCGCTGGGCTTTCGCCGCAACGACTCGGCGCGCGTGCTGCGCAAGGGCCGTACGGCGAGTATCGGCCTGGTCCTGGAGGATCTGGCCGACCCGTTCTACGGTCCGCTGAACCGCGCCGTGGAAGAGGTGGCCCGCGCCCATGGCGCGCTGCTCATCAACGGCTCCAGCGCGGAGGACCCGGACCGCGAACAGGAACTGGTGCTCGCGCTCTGCGCGCGCCGGGTGGACGGGCTGATCGTGATCCCGGCCGGGGACGACCACCGCTATCTGGAGCCGGAGATCAAGGCCGGGGTCGCGACGGTCTTCGTGGACCGGCCGGCCGGCCGGATCGACGCGGACGCGGTGCTCTCCGACAGCTTCGGCGGCGCCCGGTCGGGCACGGCCCATCTGATCGCGCACGGTCATCGCAGGATCGGCTTCATCGGTGACCAGCCCCGGATCCACACGGCGATCGAGCGGCTGAGCGGCTACCGCACCGCGATGGCCGACGCGGATCTCACGATCCACGACGACTGGGTCTCGCTCGGTACGACCGCGCCCGAGCGGGTGCGGGAGGCCGTCGTGGCGATGCTCGGCGGACCCGAGCCGGTCACGGCGATCTTCGCGGGCAACAACCGTGTGACGGTGACGGCGGTACGGGTACTGGCCGCGCACCACCGTCCGGTCGCCCTGGTCGGCTTCGACGACATCGAGCTGGCCGATCTGCTCGACCCCGGCCTCACGGTCATCGCACAGGACGCCGCCACCCTGGGTCGTACGGCCGCGGAGCGGCTCTTCCACCGGCTCGACGGCGCGGCCGACGCCCCGTCACGGGTGGTGCTGCCGACGCGGCTGATCGCCCGCGGCTCCGGCGAGATCCCGCCCCCGGCCGACGCCTGAGACGTACGCCCGCCCCGCCCCGGACAGGGCCGCCTAGCTCCCGCCCGCCGCTTCGTCCTGGGACACCTGGTGGAGGGTGCGCCCCGAACGTGCGGAACGGGCCCGGCGGGGGTCGGGGGTGGCCGGTCCGTCGTGCCGGGCGGCGGAGTCCTTCTCCTTGACCAGCAGCCACGCCTCCTCGTCGCCGTTCCGGATACGGGTGAGGGCGTAGCCGCCGCGCAGTTTCGTACCGTCGAGCCAGAAGGACGCGTGGCCGTGTGCCAGGGCCTCGCCGAAGGTGGCGGCCCTGCCCGGCCGGTCGCGGCCGAGCGGACGGTAGGTGCCCTGGTCCCAGACGATGACGGCGCCGCCGCCGTATTCGCCGCGCGGGATGACTCCCTCGTACTCCCGGTACTCCAGTGGGTGGTCCTCGGTGGGGACCGCCAGTCTCTTGTCACCGGGGTGGGTGGAGGGCCCTTTCGGCACGGCCCAGGATTTGAGCACCCCGTCGACCTCCAGCCGGAAGTCGAAGTGCATCCGGCGCGCGTCGTGGATCTGGACGACGAAGGACGGCTCGTCCCCCGCCTGACCGCCCACGCCACGGGGCTCAGCCGTGGTGCCGAAATGCCGTTTGCCGCGATACGGCTCCAGCGGGTCCTTGTCACTCACCATGACCCGGCTCCTTCCGAGGCTCCGCCCGGCCCCTGGTCCTACGGCCCCCTTTCAGCTTCCCGCGCGCGGCGCCCGCGCGCAGAGCGGAGCCCCTGGGCCCCGTCCGACGCGGCGGTGTCGCTGTTGGGACATGTCGCAACAGCGACACCGGGAATCAGTGACAGCCCTTCCGGCTCTACCGGATTCTGTCGAACAGCGCGTAACCGCGGTGGTGAACGAAGGGGTTGGAAAGATGAGATGGACCCGCCTTTCGGCGGCAGTATCAACGGCCTTGCTGCTGACCGCTGGTGCGGTGGCGCCTGTCTCGGCCCAGCCCCCGGCGCCGAACACCCCCGTCGCGGGCTCCGCCCCGGCGGGTCCAGGAACCATGGTGCGCCTGATCACGGGCGACCGGGTGACCGTGAGCGCCGGTCCTGACGGCAAGCGGGTCGCCTCCGTGGAGCCGGGCCCCGGCCGCGAGGGCATCGTCTTCCGGACCGCGGAGGAGGACGGCGGTCTGAGTGTTCTTCCCTCCGACGCCATCGGCCCGGTCTCCTCGGGAAAGCTGGACCGGCGGCTCTTCGATGTCACCGAGCTCCTCGCGCAGGGGTACGACGAGGCGCACACCGACGCCCTGCCGCTGATCGTTTCCCAGCCCGCCGGTGAACCGGCCGCCGCCCTCGACAGGTGGTCCGCGCTGAACGAGGACGCGGCTCCCTCACGCCGGCTGGACAGCATCAACGCCCGTTCGCTGCGGATCGACGCCGGCGATCTCGGCCGCTTCTGGAAGCAGCTCGTCCCCGGCTCCGGTGACGCGTCCGCCGCCCGCGCCGCCGCCCTCCCGACGGTCTGGCTGGACGGGCGGGTGAGCCCGACGCTCGACCGCAGTACGGCCCAGATCAACGCGCCCGCCGCGTGGGCCGCCGGCTACCAGGGCCAGGGCGTCAAGGTCGCCGTCCTGGACACCGGCGCCGACCTCACCCACCCGGACCTGGCCGGCCGGGCCACGACGACCAAGGACTTCTCCGGCAGCGCCGGGACGAACGACGTCTTCGGACACGGCACCCATGTCGCGGCCACGGTCGGCGGCTCCGGTGCCGCGTCCGGCGGCACGCGCAAAGGGGTGGCGCCGCGGGCCGAGCTGGTGATCGGCAAGGTCCTCGGGGACGACGGCTACGGCACCGAGTCGGCCGTGATCGACGGCATGGAGTGGGCCGCGGCCGAGGGCGCCCGGGTCGTCAACATGAGCCTGGGATCGGACGCCCCCAGCGACGGCACCGACCCGATGAGCCTCGCGGTGAACGGCCTCTCCCGGAGCAGCGGCGCCCTGTTCGTGGTGGCCGCCGGCAACAGCGGCGAGATGGGCGAGCAGACCATCGGTTCGCCCGGCGCGGCCGACGCGGCGCTCACCGTGGGCGCCGTCGACCGCGACGACTCCCTGGCCGCCTTCTCCGGCCGCGGACCGCGTCCGGGCGACCGGGCGGTGAAGCCGGACGTCACCGCGCCCGGCGTCGGCATCGTGGCCGCCCGCGCCACGGGAACGACCATGGGCGACCCCGTGGACCCGTACTACGTCGCGGCCTCGGGCACCTCGATGGCCACGCCCCACGTGGCGGGCGCCGCCGCGCTGCTCGCCCAGGAACATCCGGACTGGGACGCCGTACACCTCAAGGACGCGCTGGTCAGCACCGCGCGAACCGTGCCGGGTCAGCAGGTGACCGAGCAGGGCGGCGGCCGTATCGACCTGGCTGCGGCGCTCGGACCGGTCACCGCGACCGGCACCGTCTCCTTGGGCTCCTTCGTGTCCGGCGGCGCCGCCGGACGGGCCCAGGACACCACGGTCCGCTACACGAACACCTCCCCGTCCGAGGTCACTCTGCGCCTGGCGGTACGGCTCGCCACCAGCGGCGGACAGGAGATTGCGGACGGCGGGGTACGGCTCGGCTCCGACTCGGTCCGTATCGCCGCCGGCGCCACGGCGGAGGTGCCGCTGCACGCCGACCCGTCCGTCGTCGAGCGGGGCGACTACTACGGATACGTCAGTGCCACCACCGCCGACGGCACGGTGGCCGTCCACACCACGGTGAGCCTCGCGGTCCACGGCCCCGTACACCGGCTCACCGTCAACACCCTCGACCACCACGGCAAGCGCGTCCAGGCCCTGCCCACGATCTGGGGTGCTGACGGATTCGTGAGCTACATCAGCGCGGATCCGGCCGTCGCCGAGGTCGAGGAAGGCAGCTACCAGCTCAGCCACTCCTCGCTGGACGACGCCCCGGACGGCCAGGAGCTGCGCGAGGTCGTCCTGCCCGAGGTGAAGGTCACCAAGGACATGTCCGTCACCCTGGACGCCCGCAAGACCACCCTGGTGGAGATCCGTACCCCCAAGCCCGCCGAACAGCGGGGCGCACTCAGCTACCAGACCTACCGTCAGCTGGGCGGGCACGGCCTGATCCAGGGCACGATGTACTTCGACATCGCCAAGCGCCTGTACGTCAGCCCCACCGCCAAGGTCACCGAGGGCCGGTTCGAGTTCGCCTCGCGCTGGCAGCTCGTCGCCCCGCTGCTGGAGGCGAAGGTCCCCGGGACGAAGATCGCTCTGAGTCCGTACTACACGCACACCTCCGCGCTGTTCGGCGCGAAGGGCGCCCGGCTGACCGCCGTCGACGCGGGAAGCAGCTCCGCACCCGACTTCCGCGGCAGCCGTGTCCGCGGCAAGCTCGCGGTCGTCAGGGACGACGCTTCGGACGAGAGGGATCTGGCCACGGCGGCCGCCAAGGCCGGCGCCGCCGGACTCATGCTCGTCTTCCCGTCGGACATGTACTCCTGGACCCGGTGGACCCCGGTCGGGGACCGGCTCGCCCTGCCCACCCTGCGGGTGAGCGCGGCCGAGGGCGGCGCGCTGCTGGAGCGGGCCGGGCGGCACGCGACCACGGTGGAGTTCTCCGGCACCGCCGAGAGCCCGTATCTCTACGACGTGATGCAGGTCTCCGCGGGACAGGTCCCCCAGCGTGTCGTGCACACCGTCTCGGACCGCAACAGCGCCGTGGTGAAGGCCACGTACGCCGATGGCGGAGGCACCTCGTGGGCGAGTGAGCAGCGTTTCGGCCTCCGTCCCTACCAGGACTTCTTCTGGAACCAGTACAGCCGCTTTGTGCCGACCGGCAAGCAGCGCACCGAGTACGTCAGCGCCGACGACACCCTGTGGCAGCACGTCGTGAACGACGCGGCCGCCACCGACGTCGACACCCCGCTGACGGTCGGCATGCGGGACGACACCCGGACCTACCGCCCCGGCAAGCAGCCCGAGGAGAACTGGTTCGAGGCCGTCGTGCGGCCGTCGATCCCGCGCGGCACGACGACTCCGTCCGTCCGCTCCGGCGACGTCCTCTCCCTGCGGATTCCCGAGTTCACCGACTCCGGCACCGGCCACTGGTCACGGGCGCTCACCGGCGGCGCGGGCGGCGGGATCGGCACCTCCGCGCGCGGTGCCGTGCCCGAGGGCGACACCGTCTCCGCCCGCCTGTACCGGGACGGCAAGAAGACCGCCGACGCCGCGGACGCCTGGGCCGACTTCCGGGTGGCGCCGGGAAAGGCCGACTACCGGCTCGACCTGTCGACGTCCCGCGGCTCCGCCGAGTCCGGGTTCGGCATCCGTACGGAGACCTCGTGGTCCTTCCGCTCGGACACCACCGCGGGGACGGCGACGCTCCCGCTGCTCCAGCTCGACTACGACGTGCCGGTGGACGAGCGCAACACCGTCACCGCGCGGCGTGACCACGAGATCGCCCTGACCGTCCGCGCCCAGGACGGTCTGCCCGCACCGCGCGGTGTCACGGTCCGGGTCGAGACCTCCTACGACGACGGCAGGTCCTGGACGAAGGAGGCCAGGGCCAGGGACCGCGGTCAGAACCGCTTCACCGCCACCGTCGAGCGGCCGGCCAGGACACGGGGCGACGCGTACGTGACCCTGCGCGTCACCGCCACCGACAGCGCCGGGAACACGATCCGGCAGACCGTGGAGCGCGCGTACCTGCTGAGCGAGTAGCAGGACACCGGACCCGGCGGCCGGGGGGCGGCCGGGCACCGAAGGGCGGCGGGTACGGAGGTGCGTCCAGGCCTCCGTACCCGCCGCCCTGCGCCCGCCCGGGTGGAGCGATGACCAGGGCGTATAGTGCGATTGCCCGTGTTCGGTCCTGTTCCGGCGGGGCCCTGGTGCCGGGCGCTCACCCACGTGCCCGTCCCGTCGCTCCCGCACACCGCCGGCCGGGGCGGAAAGGAGCACGATGCTGGAGGCAGCGGGCCTCACCCCGGCCGAGGAAGCCGTGTACCGGCTTCTCGTGACGACGCCCGCCGCGTCGGCGGCCGAGATCGCGGAGCAGTCGGGCCTGGCGCCGGGGGACATCGCACGGATACTGGCGGCGCTCACGGCCAAGGGGCTGGCCAGCGGAACGGACCGGGCGCCGCACAGCTTCGCCGCCACTCCTCCGGACGTCGCCCTGCTGCCGCACCTCCAGAGGCAGTCCGACGCCCTGGACCAGGCGCGCGCCGCGGTCACCGATCTGCTGGAGACCTATCGGCGCACCAGGCGCCGCAGGGATCCCGACCAGCTCATCGAAGTGATCACCGGCGCCGAGGCGATGCGCCAGCATCTGCGGCAGATCCAGGACAGCGCGCGCCACGAGATGCTGTGGTTCTGCAAGGCGCAGTACGTGGCCATGCCCTCGGGAAGCAACCGCGCCGAGTTCGACGCCCTCGCCCGCGGGGTGCGCTACCGCGTCCTGTACGAGCGGGCGTTCTTCGACGATTCCGGCGCCGTCGACAACGTGGTGGAGGGCGTGCGCGCGGGAGAGATCGCCCGTGCGGTCCCGCACCTTCCGCTGCGGCTGGCCGTCGCCGACCGCGCCATCGCGATCTGCCCCCTGGTGCCGGGCGGCCCGAGCGGCGGCTCCGAGGAGCCCACCGCCGCACTGGTGCGCGGCAGCAGTCTGCTGGATGCGCTGGTCGCCCTGTTCGAGCGCTACTGGGAGGACGCGGTCCCACTGCACGTGAGCGAGTCCGGAACGGTCAGCGGTACGGACGGGTCGGCCCACGGCCATGAGCTCTCGACGACGGACCGTCAGCTGCTGTCGCTGCTCGTCGCGGGGGTCGCCGACAAGGCGATAGCCAGTCAGATGGGGCTCAGCAGACGGACCGTGCAGCGCCGCATCCAGGCGATGATGGCCCTCGCGGGCGCGACCACACGGATGCAACTGGCGTGGCAGGCCGCCCGGCGGGGCTGGATGTAGCGGCCTCCCGGATCGTCCTCCCGCCGCGGCACGCGGGACAGGCGCTACGGCGTGGTCACCGTCGGGGCCGCGCGGCGCGGGATCGCGAAGCTCTCCAGGTCCTCGTGGGTGAGGCCGGTGAGGAGGGCGACCTCGTCGCTGTCGAGGGCGCCGCAGTCCAGGCCGCGCAGCAGATAGCCGCTGAGCGCCTTCGCGGTGGCGGGCTCGTCCATCACATCACCGCCCCTCCTGGCCACATACGCGGCCAGCCGGGCCGCGGCCGGCTCCAGGCCCTCGCGGTAGAAGGCGTACACCGCGGCGTAGCGGGTGGGCAGATGGCCCGGGTGCATGTCCCAGCCCTGGTAGTAGGCGCGGGCGAGGGCACGCCGGGTGAGGCCGTAGTGCAGCCGCCAGGCGTCGTGGACCTGGGCGGTCGGGCCGACCGGGAGGACATTGGTGGAGCCGTCGCAGACCCGTACGCCGGTCCCGGCGGCGGCTACCTGCATGACGGCCTTGGCGTGGTCGGCGGCCGGGTGGTCGCTGGACTGGTAGGCGGCGCTGACGCCGACGCAGGCGCTGTAGTCGAAGGTGCCGTAGTGCAGCCCGGTGGCCCGGCCGCCGGCCGCGTCGATCATCCGGGCCACGGTGGCGGTGCCGTCCGCGGCGAGGATGGACTGGCTGGTCTCGATCTGGATCTCGAAGCCGATCCGTCCCGGCTCCAGGCCGCGTGCCTTCTCGAACTCCTCGGCCAGCCGCACCATCGCGGTGACCTGCTCGGCGTAGCTGACCTTGGGGAGGGTCAGCACCAGTCCGGCGGGCAGGCCGCCCGCCTCCATCAGCCCGCTGAGGAAGATGTCGAGGGTCCGGATGCCCCGGTCCCGTACGGCGGCCTCCATGCATTTCATGCGGATCCCCATGTACGGGGCGGCGGTGCCGTTCCCGTACGCCTCGTGCACCAGCCGGGCGGCGCGGGCCGCGGCCTCGTCCTCCTCGGCGTCCGGGCGCGGCCCGTAGCCGTCCTCGAAGTCGATCCGCAGGTCCTCGACGGGCTCGCGGCTCAGCTTGGCCCGTACCCGTTCGTACACCGGGCCCGCGAGGGCGTCGGAGAGGCCGAGGACCGCGGCCAGCGAGGCGGCGTCCGGGGCGTGTTCGTCGAGGGCGGCCAGCGCCCGGTCGCCCCAGGAGCGGATGGTGCCGGCGTCGAAGTGGTCGGCCGGTACGTAGACGGTGTGGACGGGCTGGCGGGTGCCGGGGTCGCCCGGGTAGCGACGGGCCAGTTCCGCGTCGACCGGTGCGAGGGAGCGGCTGATGTCCTCGCCGACCGCGCCCGCGAGGCTCGTCGCCACCTTCTCCTGCTGCCCCATCCCTGTCCCCTCCTGCTTCCGCCCCACTGTTTTCCACCCTGCGGAATTCATAATCCGTAGAGCGAACTTAATCGGCGGGCTTGATCTACGTCAATGGTGGCCCCGGACGACGCGGGGCCGCACGGTGGAGTCCACCGCGCGGCCCCAGGACCCGTACAGAAGCAGCGGGTCAGCCCTTGCGGGTCTTGACCTCTTCGGTCAGCTGCGGGACGACCTCGAAGAGGTCGCCGACCACGCCGTAGTCGACCAGGTCGAAGATCGGGGCTTCGGCGTCCTTGTTGACGGCGACGATCGTCTTGGAGGTCTGCATGCCGGCGCGGTGCTGGATGGCACCGGAGATGCCGGAGGCGATGTAGAGCTGCGGGGAGACCGACTTGCCGGTCTGGCCGACCTGGTTGGAGTGCGGGTACCAGCCGGCGTCGACGGCGGCGCGGGAGGCACCGACGGCCGCGCCGAGCGAGTCGGCGAGCGCCTCGATGATCGCGAAGTTCTCGGCGCCGTTGACGCCGCGGCCGCCGGAGACCACGATCGCGGCCTCGGTCAGCTCCGGGCGTCCGGTCGACTCACGCGGGGTGCGGGAGACGACCTTCGTGCCGGTGGACTTCTCACCGAAGGTCACGGACAGCGCCTCGACGGTGCCCGCGGCAGGAGCGGCCTCGACCGGAGCTGAGTTCGGCTTCACGGTGATGACCGGGGTGCCCTTGGAGACCCGGGACCTGGTGGTGAACGCGGCGGCGAAGACCGACTGCGTGGCGACCGGGCCCTCGGCCCCGGCCTCCACGTCGATGGCGTCGGTGATGATGCCGGAGCCGATACGGACCGCGAGCCGCGCCGCGATCTCCTTGGCCTCGGCGGAGGACGGCAGCAGCACGGCGGCCGGCGTCACCGCCTCGTACGCGGCCTGCAGCGCGTCGACCTTCGGCACGACGAGGTAGTCGGCGAACTCCGGGGCGTCGGCGGTCAGGACCTTCACCGCACCGTGCTCGGCGAGCACGGCCGCGGTGTCGGCGGCGCCCGTGCCGAGCGCGACGGCGACGGGCTCGCCGATACGGCGGGCCAGCGTCAGCAGCTCCAAGGTGGGCTTGCGGACGGCGCCGTCCGCGTGATCGACATAGACGAGAACTTCAGCCATGGGATTGCTCTCCTGCGAATACGAAGTATCTGGCGGACAGTTGAACGGGGCGGCCGAGGCTCAGATGAACTTCTGGCTCACCAGGAACTCGGCGAGCTGCTTACCGCCCTCACCCTCGTCCTTGACGATCGTGCCCGCCGTACGGGCCGGACGCTGCGTCGCCGTCTCCACCGCGGTCCAGGAGCCCTGGAGACCGACCTCGTCGGCGTCGATCTCCAGGTCCTCCAGATCCAACGCCTGTACCGGCTTCTTCTTGGCGGCCATGATCCCCTTGAAGGAGGGGTAACGGGCCTCGCCCGACTGGTCCGTCACCGACACGACAGCCGGCAGCGACGCCTCCAGCTGCTCGCTCGCGCTGTCACCGTCACGCCGTCCCCTGACCACGCCGTCCTCGACCGAGACCTCGGAGAGCAGCGTCACCTGGGGAACCCCCAGCCGCTCGGCGAGCATCGCCGGCAGCACGCCCATCGTGCCGTCGGTGGAGGCCATCCCGCAGACGACCAGGTCGTAGCCGGTCTTCTCGATGGCCTTGGCGAGCACGAGCGACGTACCCAGAACGTCCGTGCCGTGCAGATCGTCGTCCTCGACATGGACGGCCTTGTCGGCGCCCATGGACAGCGCCTTGCGCAGCGCGTCCTTGGCGTCCTCGGGACCGACGGTCAGCACGGTGATCTCCGCGTCGTCCGCCTCACCGGCGATCTGGAGCGCCTGCTCGACCGCGTACTCGTCGAGCTCCGACAGCAGTCCGTCGACGTCGTCCCGGTCGACGGTCAGGTCATCGGCGAAATGCCGGTCGCCCGTGGCGTCGGGCACGTACTTCACACAGACAACGATCCTCAGGCTCACGCCGGCTCTCCTACTGCGTCGTCATTTCTGGGCTGCCTTGTTGCACGCAGCATAGGCGCCCTGTGGGGCGGTTTCCGGTCGGGGAGACCGGCGCACCGGAGTAAATATTACTCGCCAGTACACCCAGAGCGTTCCCGCTGAGCAAGCGCTTTGAACTGTGACTTACCCAACGCGGGAGAAGAGCGGGAGCGGGGAACTTTCACAGCCTGCCGGGTCGCCCGACAGGACCTAGTCGCGCAGCGCGTTGAAGCGGCCCTGGTGGTAGAGCAGCGGACGGCCGGCTCCCGCGGGGTCACCGACGACGGCCTGGGCGATCACGATGCGGTGGTCGCCGGCCGGGACACGGGCGACGACGCGGCAGACGAGCCAGGCCAGTACGCCGTCGAGCACCGGCACATCCTCCGGCCCGGTCCGCCAGGCGGTGGGCGGCGCGAACCGGTCGGCGCCGCTGCGGGCGAAGGTGGCGGCCAGCTCCCGCTGGTGCTCGCCGAGTATGTGTACGCCGATATGCCCGGCCTCGGCGAGGACCGGCCAGCTGGAGGACGAGGTGCCCACGCCGAAGGAGACCAACGGGGGCTCGGCGGCGACCGAGTTGAGCGAGGTGGCGGTGAATCCGACCGGGCGCTCACCCTGGGCCGTGATGACCGCGACGCCTGCCGCGTGCTGCCGGAACACGGAGCGGAACAGGTCGGGAGAGGCCAGCTGGGGAGTACCGAGACCGGGCGTTGCCGTCATCGAGTTGTCCTTCTGCGAGGGGTTCGAACGGGGCCGTGACTGCTCAGCCGTCCGGACAGCGCGCGCTCGCGTTGCGGGCCAGGTCGACATCGGCCCGCCCGAAGAGAAGGAGTTCTTGAGGCACTTGGTCAGGGTGACGACGCGTGGCGGGCTCAGTCAAGTACACCTGTCACACCGCCTCGCCGAGCGCGGCGATCACATCCACCGTGCGGGGCTGCCCGGCGGCCCTGCGCACGATGCGGCCGGCGGCGTCCAGCACCAGCACCGTGGGTGTCTTGAGGATGCCCAGCTCCCGCACCAGTTCGAGCCGGTCCTCGGCGTCCAGCTCCACATGGGAGACACCATCGACCATGTCCGCCACCCCGGCGAGGGTGCGCCGGGTCGCCCGGCAGGGCCCGCAGAACGCGCTGGAGAACTGCACGAGCGTGGCCCGCTCCCCCAGTTCGGTCCCCAGCTCGGCCGCGCCGAGCCGTCTCTCCCTGTCCTGCCCGCGCACCGTCGGCCTCCCGTCGCACACCACCGGCCCTGTCGCCTTCGTCGCTAGGGTGCAGCGTTCACACAACCGCACAATATTCCGGGCCGCCGTGGCCGGGTCTCGCGGCCACCGGCCGCGCGCCGGCCGCCGCCTTCCGTATCCGCTGGTCCGGCGGACGACGGCCGTGTTGCGCCGACGTGACAAGAATCTCGCCGTACGCGCAGAACAGGACTGGCCACGGGGCCGCGTATGGGGCACCATCGGCCCAATGCCGAAAACCTACGGCTGCGTAACTTCCGCCGGGAGAACCCTCCCCGGAACAGAAGGGTCCTCACCAGATGGCAGAGCTCGTCTATCGGCCGGTCATCGGCGCCGCCCGCACGATGTTCAAGGCGCTGGACCTGAAGATCGACACGCAGGGTTCCGAGCACATCCCGCGTACCGGTGGTGCCGTGCTCGTCAGTAACCACATCAGCTATCTGGACTTCATCTTCACGGGACTCTCCGCGCTCCCCCAGAAGCGCCTGGTGCGCTTCATGGCGAAGGAGTCGGTCTTCCGGCACAAGGTCTCCGGTCCGCTCATGCGCGGCATGAAGCACATCCCGGTGGACCGCAAGCAGGGCGAGCAGGCGTACGCCCACGCGCTGGACTCGCTGCGCTCCGGTGAGATCATCGGGGTCTTCCCCGAGGCGACCATCTCCCCGTCGTTCACGCTCAAGAGCTTCAAGTCGGGGGCGGCGCGACTGGCGCAGGAGGCCGGCGTACCGCTGATCCCGATGGCGCTGTGGGGTACCCAGCGCGTCTGGACCAAGGGCCGTCCGCGCAACTTCAAGCGCAGCCACATCCCGGTGACGATCCGGGTCGGCGAGCAGCTGGAGGCGCCCGCGGACCAGTACGCGGGCGCGATCACCCGGCGGCTGCGCGACCGGGTGCAGGAGCTGCTGGAGGCGGCGCAGCGCGCCTATCCGGTACGGCCCAGGGACGCGCACGACACCTGGTGGGTGCCCGCGCATCTCGGCGGGACGGCGCCGACCCCGGCCGAGGCCCGCGCGGCGGAGGCCGGCTGAAACGTCTCTCCGCGGGCCGGATCCGGCCCGCGGCGGGACAGCGGTCTCACTCCGCGGCGCGGACGGTGATCCGTGCCCCGGGGCTGAGCTTCTCCAGTGACTCGGCGAGTTCGGCGCCCGCGGTGTCGAGCTCGCCGCGTGTCATGGGCGTGAGGCTCTCCAGCAGGAAGACCGCGTTCACCGACTCCTCGGTGAGCCGGGTACGGACGCCCTGACGCCAGTTCCAGCGCCGGCAGGTGACGCCCTCGTCGTCGCACCAGACGACCTCGCCGGGCTCGGGGTGTTCCACGGCCGCCTCGCCGCCGGCGACCGTCGGGAACGGCTCCTCGCCCGTGGCCCGTACGAGCCGCATACCGCCCGTGATGTGGTCGGTGTCCTCGCCGCCGACCGGGATCAGATGGGCGACGCTGATGGCGTTGTAGAGGTCGACGAGCCGATTGATCCGGGGCAGCCCGGCGTCGGTCAGGGCGCGCTTGGCGAGGGCCTCCGCGGAGTTGCGGGTACGGGACGGCTTGGCGCCGAAGGCGGTGTAGGCCGCGCGCCAGGCGGCCATGTGCGGGTCCTCGTGCGGAGCGCGTCCGTCCAGCCGGGCGGCGAGCCGGCGTGCCGCGTCGTCCAGCAGGGCGGAACTGTCGGCATCGCTGGGACCGTTCACCAGACCGCGGGCCTCGACCGCGAGATGGGTGAAGCCGGGCACGAGGGTGCGTACCTCGTCCGACACGGTGAGCGTCAGGGTCATCGTCTGCCTTGTCTTCGGGCTTGTCGTCGCCACGGCCGGCCGCGGTGCACCGCAGAGTACCGGATGGTCCACCTCAGTGCACTTGGCGCATACGGAGAGCCGACCGGAAGGCGGTGCCTCCGGTCGGCTCTCCGTATGTGGACGGCGTCCCGTGCCTACGGCTGTGCGGCCATCTCTTCCTTGAGCGCCAGCACGAAGGCGTCGACATCGTCCTCGGTCGTGTCGAAGGAGCACATCCAGCGGACATCCCCGGCCTTCTCGTCCCAGAAGTAGAACCGGAAGCGCTGCTGCAGTCGCTCGCTCACGTCGTGCGGCAGCCGGGCGAAGACGGCGTTGGCCTGGACGGGGTACAGGATCTCCACCCCGTCCACCGCGCGCACGCCCTCCGCGAGCCGCTGGGCCATGGCGTTGCTGTGCCGGGCGTTGCGCAGCCACAGGTCGCCCGCGAGCAGCGCCTCCAGCTGGACCGATACGAAGCGCATCTTGGACGCCAGCTGCATGGACAGCTTGCGCAGATGCTTCATCGCCCGCACGGCGTCCGGGTTGAGGACGACGACCGACTCGCCGAAGAGCATGCCGTTCTTCGTGCCGCCGTAGGAGAGGACATCCACGCCGACGGTATTGGTGAACGTCCGCATCGGGACGTCCAACGACGCGGCGGCGTTGGCTATCCGGGCCCCGTCGAGATGGACCTTCATGCCCCGTTCGTGGGCGTGCCGGCAGATGTCCCGGATCTCGCCGGGTGTGTAGACCGTGCCCAGCTCGGTGTTCTGGGTGATCGACACGACCTGCGGCATGGCCCGGTGCTCGTCGTCCCAGCCGTACGCCTGCCGGTCGATCAGCTCGGGGGTGAGCTTGCCGTCGGGCGTCGGTACGGTCAGCAGCTTGAGCCCGCCGACCCGCTCGGGGGCGCCGCACTCGTCCACGTGGATGTGCGCGGACTCGGCGCAGATGACCGCGCCCCAGCGGTCGGTGAGCGCCTGGAGCGCGACGACGTTGGCGCCGGTGCCGTTGAAGACCGGGAATGCCTCCGCCGTCGGACCGAAGTGGCTGTGCATGATCCGCTGGAGGTGACCGGTGTAGTCGTCCTCGCCGTAGGAGATCTGATGACCGCCGTTGGCGAGGGCGAGCGCGGCGAGGATCTCGGGGTGGGCTCCCGCGTAGTTGTCGCTGGCGAAGCCGCGCACCTCGGGATCGTGGTGCCGGCGGGCGTCCGTCGTACGGGACCTCACGGCTCGGGCGTCAGCCACAGGCGCTTTCCATTCACTTCCCGGGCGGGCCGCTCCCAGACCCCGGCGATGGCCTCGGCCAGATCCGTGACGTCCGTGAAGCCCGCGAACTTCGCGTTCGGGCGCTCGGCGCGCATCGCGTCGTGCACCAGTGCTTTGATCACCAGGATCGCAGCCGCGGCCCCGGGGCCTTCCTCGCCCCCCGCCTTGCGGAAGGCGTCGCCGAGCGCCAGGGTCCAGGCCTCGGCGGCGGCCTTGGCGGCGGAGTAGGCGGCGTTGCCCGCGGTGGGCTTCGCCGCACCGGCCGCGCTGACCAGCACGAAGCGGCCGCGGTCGCTGCGCAGCAGTCCGTCGTGGAAGGCGAGGCTGGTGTGCTGGACGGTACGGATGAGGAGCTTCTCCAGCAGATCCCAGTCCGCCAGGTCGGTCTCGGCGAAGCCGGCGCTGCCGCGCCAGCCGCCCACGAGATGGACCAGTCCGTCGATCCGGCCGAACTCCTTCTCGGTCTTGTCCGCCCACGCGCGCGTGGCGGCGGGATCGAGCAGATCGACGGTGTCGCCGGTGACCGTGGCTCCGCCGTGCGCGTACCGGGCCGCGTCGACGGCCTGCGCGAGGCGCGCGACATCCGCGTCCGCCGCGACGACCGTCGCACCGGCCTCGGCCAGCCGCAGCAGGGTGGCCCGGCCCGCCGGGCCCGCCGCTCCCGCCACCGCGACGACGGCGCCGTCCAGCGCGCCGTTCCTGTCACTGTTCCCGTTCATGGCCGTGGCCTCCCGCTCCCGAGGGCTCACGCGGCCGCTCGCTCGGTGTCCTGCGCGGTGATCCCCTTGGTTGAGGCGATCACGTCCTTGAGCTTCTTGGCGAGCGCCTCATAGAACATGCTGAGCGGAAACTCGTCGGGAAGCACGTCGTCGACCAGTTTACGAGGCGGCTTGGTGAGGTCCAGGGCATCGGGGCCCTTGGCCCAGCGGGAGCCGGGGTGCGGCGCGAGATAGGCCGAGACCAGGTCGTACGCGGCGAACCAGTGGACCAGCTTGGGGCGGTCGATCCCGGCCCGGTAGAGGCCCTCGATCTCCTCGCAGAGCTGGTTGGTGACCCCGGGGGCCCGCTCCCAGTCGATGCGCAGGGTGTTGTCGGTCCAGCGCACCACATCGTGCCGGTGGAGGTAGGCGAAGAGCAGCTGGCCGCCGAGGCCGTCGTAGTTGCGCACGCGCTCACCGGTGACCGGGAAACGGAACATCCGGTCGAACAGCACGGCGTACTGGACGTCACGGCCCTGCGCGACGCCGTCCGCCTCCAGCCGCACGGCCTCACGGAACGCGGTGAGGTCGCAGCGCAGCTCCTCGAGGCCGTACATCCAGAACGGCTGGCGCTGCTTGATCATGAACGGGTCGAAGGGCAGGTCGCCATGGCTGTGGGTGCGGTCGTGGACCATGTCCCAGAGCACGAAGGCCTGCTGGCAGCGGTCCTGGTCGGCGACCATCTCGCGGATGTCGTCGGGGAGTTCGATCCCGAGGGTGCGGACGGCGGCGTCGGTGACCCGGCGGAAGCGGGCGGCCTCGCGGTCGCAGAAGATGCCGCCCCAGCTGAACCGCTCGGGGGCCTCGCGCACGGCGATGGTCTCCGGGAAGAACACCGCGGAGTTGGTGTCGTAGCCGGCGGTGAAGCCCTCGAAGGTGATGCCGCAGAAGAGGGGGTTGTCGTAGCGCGTGCGCTCCAGCTCCGCGAGCCACTCGGGCCAGACCATGCGCAGCACGACCGCTTCGAGATTGCGGTCCGGGTTGCCGTTCTGCGTGTACATGGGGAAGACGGCGAGATGCTGGAGGCCGTCCACCCGGTCGGCCGCGGGCTGGAAGGCGAGCAGCGAGTCCAGGAAGTCGGGGACGCCGAAGGCGCCGTCGGCCCACTTGTGGAGGTCCGCGACGAGCGCCGTGTGGTAGGCCGCGTCGTGCGGGAGGAGCGGGGCGAGCCGGCCGACGGCGGCGATCACACGGTCGAGCGCGGCCTCGGCGACGGCGCGGGACGGGGCGCCCTCGGCGTCGAAGTCGATCGAGCCGTCCTTGGACTGCCAGGGCCGGATCTCCTCGACGGCATTCTTGAGCTCCGGCCAGGCCGGGTGCTCGATTACCCGGGCAGCACCGGATATGCCGGGGGCGGCGGTTTCCTGCGCAAGAATTTCCGTCATGTCACTTCCTCCACAGGAGAACTTCGCGTTAAGACACCGTATAGGGCTTCCGTTCTCCCATACAACCGGAGTAGGGCAAATTATCCTGTCGGACCCCCGTGGTCACCGCTGATTCTCCTGCGGTATGGGGGTGGTACACCGATATCCCCCGCGCCACCGGAAGCCCCGGCGGTCCGCACCGCCGCTCCCCCGCGCACCGCGCCACGGCCGCCGCGCGCACGTCGGGGTCTCAAGAGGGAGACCCGCTACTAGGCTTCCGCGCGGGAGTCGCCGTCGACGGAAGCGAGATCGCCTTGAGTTTCCAGACCATCGGTCATCGTGGAGTGATGGGTGTCGAGCCGGAAAACACCCTGCGCTCCTTTCTGCGCGCCGAGCAGGCCGGCATGGACGCCATCGAACTGGACCTGCATCTGAGCAAGGACGGCGCGCTCGTCGTGATGCACGACACCGCGGTGGACCGTACGACCGACGGTACGGGCCCCATCGCCGAGCAGACCCTCGCCGAGCTGCGGGAACTCGACGCGGGCGACGGCGAGCGGGTGCCGGTCTTCGAGGAGGTCCTGGACGCCGTACGGTCGCCGGTCCAGGCCGAGATCAAGGACGTGGCGGCGGCCCGCGCACTGGCCGAGGTGATGCACCGGCGCGGGCTCGTCGGCCGCGTCGAGGTGTCGTCGTTCCACGACGAGGCGGTCGCCGAGATCGCCGCGCTGGTGCCGGGCGTCCGCACGGTGCTGATCGCCAGCCGCTGGGGCGCGGATGTGGTGGACCGGGCCATGGCGGTGGGCGCCGGCGCGCTGGCCCTGAACATCCGCAGACTGACCCTGGAGGTCGTCGAGCGGGCGCACGCCGAGGGGCTGGGGATCATCGGCTGGGTAGTGAACACCCAGGATCAGCTGCGGCTGGCCCGGGCGTTCCAGCTGGACGCGGTGACCACCGACTTCCCGGAGATCCGGCGCACCGGCCGGTTCACCGCCTGAGCCCCGGCGCCCCTGAACAGGACCAGGGCCGGACCAGCGGCTGGGCCAGGACCTAGACCAGCGGCTTGACCAGCAGTTCGAACTTCAGGTCGTCGCGCTGCGGCAGGCCGAAGCGCTCGTCGCCGTACGGGAAGGGGAAGAGCTTTCCCGTACGGCGGTAGCCGCGCCGCTCGTACCAGGCGATCAGTTCCTCGCGCGCCGTTATCACGGTCATCTGCATCTGGCGGACCCCCCAGGTCTCGCACGCGATGCGCTCCGCCGCGGCGATGATCACCCGGCCGAGACCCGCCCCCTGTAGTCCCGGCCGCACGGCGAACATGCCGAAGTAGGCGGCCTCGCCGCGGTGTTCGATCTGGCAGCAGGCGATCAGCCCGCCGTCCCGCTCGACGACCAGCAGCCGGCTGCCGGGCGCCTCGATCACGTCGAGCACGCCCTGCGGGTCGGTCCGCTGCCCCTCCAGGATGTCCGCCTCGGTGGTCCAGCCGGTACGGCTGCTGTCCCCGCGGTAGGCCGACTCGATGAGGGCGACGAGCGCGTCGGCGTCGGCTGCCGTGGCGTCCCGGTAGGTGAGTTCGGCGGCGGAGCGCGAGGCAGTGTCCATGGTGCGGGTTCTCCTGATCCGGGCTGCGGTGGGACGCCCGCAGCCTAACGCGGAGACCCGTCGCGGAACCCGGGCGGTGGCCACCGCAGCCGGGACCTCCGGCTGACCACCGCCCGCGGCGCTCGACGGCCGCCGGACCGGTGCCTTACGCGGATCAGCGAGGTACGGACCGGGAGGTACCGGACCGCCAGCCGTACCGGGGGACGAAACCGAGCAGTCCGGCGCAGGCGCTGGTGTCGAACAGCGAGCTGTGGCCGACGAGTTCGGCGAAGACGGGCACGCCGGGGTGGTGCTCCGCCATCAGCGCGGCCGTCGGCAGCGGCGAGGACGTGTCGGAGGCGGCGACATTGACGACATGGCAGCCGCGCAACTCCGTCTCCAGCGCGCACCGGATCGCCTCGGCGGCGTCCCGGGTGTCCAGCCAGCCCCACAGATCCATCCGGTGAGCCGCGGGATCGGACCGTACGGCGTCGAGCTGGAGTGCCAGCCGTTCGCCCGTTCCGGTGAAGGGGAACCGCATACAGACGATGTCGGTCCCGTAGCGCCGGTGGGTGGCGCGGGCGGTCTCCTCCAGGACGATCTTCGAGAGCCCGTAGGGGTCCTGGACGAGGATCGGATGTTCCTCGTCCAGGGGGACGTACCGCGGCGACTGCGGCACCGGCGACCAGGCGAGCCCGACGGCCGACAGGCTGGAGGCGGCGACCACCCGGCGGACGCCGTTGCGGCCCGCCTGGTCCAGCACCCGGTGCGCGGTCAGGCAGTTGGTGGCGAACAGGGCGCTGGCATCGTCCATGTTGGGGTGCGGGATGGCGCCCAGATGGACGACCGCCTCGGCTCCGTCCATGGCCTTGCGCACCAGTTCCGGGTCCTGGAGATCGCCCGTGTGGACGGACTCGACGCGGGGGTCGTCGACGGGGACGAGGTCGGTGGCGACGACCTGGTGGCCATGGGCCAGGAGGGCGTCGAGCACGAACCCTCCGATATGACCGGCGGCGCCGGTGACCAGCACACGCATCAGCCCTTCACCGCCCCGACCAGTCCGTTGACGAAGTACCTCTGGAGGCTGAGGAAGAGCAGGATCACCGGGATGACCACGATGAGCGCGCCCGCCATCAGATTGTTGTAGTGCGGCACGTTCTCGGCGGAGAGCGTCTGCAGACCCAGCGGCAGGGTGTACGTGGACGGGTCGTTGAGCGAGACCCGGGTGAGCAGGAACTCGTTCCAGGTCGGGATGGCCGTCAGCAGCCCCACCGTGATCAGCGCGGGTCTGGCCAGCGGCAGATAGACGGCGGCGAAGATCCGCAGTTCGCTCGCCCCGTCGACGCGCGCGGAGTCGCGCAGCTCGTCCGGTACGGCCATGAAGGCGCCGGTCATCAGCAGGACGGACAACGGGGCACCACCGTTGACGAAGGGCAGGACAAGACCGAAGTGCGAGCCGAGGATGCCCATCTTGTTCTCCAGCAGCACGATCGGCAACATCACCGTGATGCCGGGCACGAACAGCAGCGAGACGAACAGCTTCTGCAGCGCCCCGCGGCCGGGGAAGCGCAGGACGGCGAAGGCGTAGCCGGCCGCCGCGTAGATCACCAGCGTCAGCACCACGGTGTAGAGCGTGACCAGCAGGCTGTTCAGGAAGAAGTCGAAGAAGTGCAGCGTGTTCCAGGTGTCGACCAGGGTGTCGAACGTCGGGTTCCGCGGGATCAGATGCCCGCCGCGTACGACCTCGATCTGGTCCTTGAAGGCGGCGGACACCATCCACAGGAACGGATAGACGCTGACGAGGCCGTACAGCCCGAGCAGCACGCCGACGACGGAGCGGGCGACGACCCGGCGGATGCGGGCCCCGCGCTCGTCGGGCGGGCCGGGAGGGGCCGGGAGGGAAAGCGATGTCATGGTGTGCTCCGCGATGTCATGTCTTGCTCCGCAGTGCCCGCAGATTGATCAGGGCGAGGACCAGGGCGGCGGCGAACAGGATCCAGCCGAGCGCACTGGCGAGCCCCAGGGTGGGCGAGAGATTCTTGAGGAACGCGAGGCGGTACGCCTCCAGGCCCAGCACATTGGTGTGGTCGCCCGGGCCGCCGTTGGTCATCACCAGGAAGGTCTGGAAGCCCTGGAGCGACTCGCGCAGATTGAGCAGCACGACGACGGCGGTGATGGGCCGCAGCAGCGGCCACACCACGGAGGCATTGGTACGCCACCAGCCGGCGCCGTCCAGCTCCGCAGCCTCCAGCACGCTCCGGTCGATGCCTTGCAGGCCCGTCAGATACAGCAGCATCGCGACCGGGACCTGCCCCCACACCGTCACCACGATCATGGTGGGCAGGGCGGTGGACGGATTGCCGAGCCAGCCCTGTGGCTGCTGGAGGGAGCCGAGCCCCAGGCTGTCGAGCAGGAGGTTGACGGCGCCGTCCGGCTGGAGGATGTACTGCCAGGCGAAGAAGACCGCGACCCCGCTGGTCACATACGGCAGGAAGTACACCGAGCGCAGCACCGACCGGAACCGCTTGACCCGGTTGAGGAGCACGGCCAGCGGAAAGGAGACCGCGACGGTCAGGGCCGGCGCGGCGATCATGACCCAGAGGGTGTTGAGCGCCGCGTGCCGCACCCGGGGCGCGTAGACAGGGCTGCGCCACAGCAGGTCGGCGTAGTTGTCGAGGCCGACCCATTTCCAGTTCGGGGAGAAGCCGTTCCAGGTGGCGAAGCTGAGCGCGAAGCCGTAGCCGACGGTGTACAGGCCCATGACGCAGAACAGGACCACGGCGGGGCCGACGAACAGGTACCCGGTGAGCGTTTCGTACGACCGCGCGCTCCGGCGCGGTGCCGGTGCGGCCGCGCCGGGGGCCCCGGCCGGGCGGCGGCGTTTCTCGCCGCCGTCCCCGGCTGCCCCCGGCGCGGTCTGTCGGGGAGCGGTTGTCACTGCACCGCCGCCCAGTAGGAGGCGTTGAGCTCGCGGAGCTTCTGGGCCGTCTCCTCGACGGACTGCTGCTTGAGCGGGGTGAGGTCGGCGAGGATCGCGCCCGCGTCGTCCTGCTCGTAGCCCGGCGCGCGGAACTCATTGCCGCGGCTCGGGTCGTACGTGTTCGCCGGGGTGCCCTTGAAGCTGTCGACCATGGCGGCGAGCGTCGGGCCGAGGACCGTAACGGAGTCCGCGCCGAGTTCGGTGGCCGGGACGTCGGAGGCGTCCTTGGCGAACGTCGCGGCGACCTTCTGCCGGGACAGGAACTCCATCCACTTCTTGGCGTTGTCCGGCTGCCCGCTGGTCGCGGTGAGGCTGAGGCCGGTCAGCGCGAGCGGGCCGAGCGCGCGGTCCGGGACGGCGCCGTCCTTCGGGGAGGGCAGCCCGAACGCGAACACGTCGTCGGGGTTCATCCCGTTCTGCTGGAGGAAGGCGAGGGTGAAGGTGCCGCCGACGTTGAAGGCCGACTTGCCCTGCGCGAAGGCCTGGTCCGCCTGGTCGATGGTGAGGGTCTGGGTGCCGGGCATCCAGTACGGCGTGAGCTGGTCGTACAGGCTGAGGACCTTGATCCCGTCGGGCGAGGCGAAGTCGGCGTTCTTGTCCTTGCCGAAGAGGTTCTCGTACCCCTGCTGACCGAGCTGGCTGAAGGCCAGCGGCTGGAGCACCCAGTTCAGGCCGGTGGACTGGACCTTGAGACCGAGGGCGAGGCCGCCGGTCCTGGGGTTCTTGGCGGTGGTCGCCTTCAGCGCGGCCAGGAACTCCGCCCAGTCGGCCGGCGGCTCGGTGATGCCCGCCTCGGCCAGCATCTTCTTGTTGGCGTAGACGATGCCGAAGGTGCCCACGGTGAGCGGCACGCTGTAGCGGGCGCCCTTCTCGATGCCGTGGTCCTTGGCGGTGTCGGGCTGCGCGTCCTTGAACCGCTGGTCGGTGACGAGGCCCGACTGCCGCACGGGCTGCTGGACGCGGTCGGACCACGCGCCCTTGAAGTCACCGCTGAGGTCGGACACGAGCCCCGCCGCGCCGAAGACGCGGTCCTCGCCGTCGGAGTGCACTTCGAGCACATCCGGCAGGTCACCGGTCTTCGCCGCGCTCTGCACCTTGGTGGTGTACGCGTCGTCGGGCGTATAGGCCTCGATCTTGACGGAGATACCGGTCTGTTTCTTGAACTCGGCCGCCGCGTTGCGCAGCGCGCCGACATGGGTCTGCTTGAAGGTCCACATCTCCAGCGACGTGGCGTCATCGCCGGAGCCGGAAGAGCCGCCGCAGGCGGCGAGGGTGGTGAGTGAGAGCGCGGTGGCCGCGGCCACCGCCGCGCGCCGGACATTCCGCAAAAAAGGTATGCGCATGGCCCCTACCTAAGGATCAACCGTTCAGAAGGCCGAATGACGTTGGAGTGACTGAACTTATGAGCGTGGTGATATAGCGTCAAGACGCACGTCGAGATTCGTGCTGACCGGATCGCCGAGGGGCGCCGGTGCGGGAAGCGGAGGTTCCGTGGAATCGGTGGCAGCAGCAGCGCGCGGGCGCAGGCCCGAAGAGGTCAAGTCCGCCGCTCGGGTGCTGGAAGTACTCGAGCTGCTCGGCGCGGAGGGCGCCCGGCTCTCGCTCGCCGAGATGGCCGGCGCGATGGCCGTGCCCAAGAGCAGCCTGCACGCGATCCTCCGCACGATGGAGGCGCGCCGCTGGGTGGATCTCGATCCGTCGGGCACCCGCTACAGCCTCGGCCTCAAAGCCCTGTTGACGGGTACGGCCTATCTGGAGGGCGACGATGTCGCGAGCCTCGCGGGGCCGGTGCTCGACGCCCTCGCCGAGGAGACGGGCGAGTCGGTCCATCTGGGCAGGCTCGACGGAACGGACGTCGTCTACCTGGCCAAACGCGAGTCGCGGCACGCCCTGCGGATGTACTCGGCGGTCGGCCGCCGGCTCCCCGCGCACGCCACCGCGCTGGGCAAGGCGATGCTCTCGCAGTACGACGCGGCTGAGGTGCGGATGCGGCTCAACTGGCCGCTGGAGCGGCTCACACCCGACACCGTCACCGACCCGGACGAGCTGCTGAGCCAGTTGTCGGAGGCGCGGCTGCGCGGCTGGGCGATGGACGACGGGGAGAACTCGCCGGACATCCGGTGCGTCGCCGTGGCGCTCGGCACCGGCCATGGCGGCGGCGACGCGATCAGCTGCTCGGCGCCCAAGAGCCGGATGGACGACGCCCGCGCGCAGGAGGTCGCAGGGGCGGTCACGGAGGCCGCCCACTCGCTGCGGACTCTCCTCAAACGGCTCGGTCAGCACTGAGCCCGTTCGCGCCCTTATTTGGTAGAGTCATTGACAAATCAAACCGCCCTTCCCTACGTTCGGATAGCAGTACACCATTCTGCTATCTGTACGCTGGAGTTCGCATGGCTCAGCCTGATGCCCGCTCCGAGGTCCTCGCCCCCGCCCCCTGGGTCGAGGAACGCGGCGCCACGATCCGCATCACGGCCGTACGCACGTTCCTGACAGCCCCGCACGGCTGTCCCCATCTCATCGTCCGGGTCGAGACCAATGAACCGGGGCTGTACGGCCTGGGGTGTGCGAGCGATCCGCAGCGCACCCTCGCCGTGCGATCCGTACTCGACGACTATCTGGCGCCGCTGCTCGTGGGACGCGATCCCGACGACATCGAGGACATCCACCGGCTGCTGCTCAACAGCGCCTACTGGCGGGGCGGTTCCCTCACCGGGAACGCCCTGGGCGGCATCGACGTCGCGCTGTGGGACCTGAAGGCCAAGCGGCTCGGCGCCCCGCTGTACTCCCTGTTCGGCGGACGGGTCCGTACCCGCGCCGACGCATACACCCATGTCGACGGGGCCGACGCGGCGGAGATCGCGGACAAGGTGGCCGCCGCCAGGGAGCGCGGCTACCGGCATGTCCGGATCCAGGCGGCGGTCCCCGGCTCCGACACGTACGGCACGAAGGCGGCGGGCGCGGCCGACGCCCGCGCGCTGCGGGGCCGGTCGGTGCCGTGGGACTCCGCCGCGTATGTACGGACGGTTCCGGGCATCCTCACCGAGGTACGGGAACGTGCCGGCGACGAGGTGGAGCTGCTGCACGATGTGCACGAGCGGCTCGACCCGCGCCAGGCACGCGACTTCCTGCGCCGGGTGGAGGGAGCCGGGTTGTACTTCGTGGAGGATCTGCTCGCCCCGGAGGACGCGTCGCACTTCGCGGCGCTGCGCGCGGGCTCCTCCGTCCCGCTCGCCGTCGGCGAACTCTTCAGCGATGTGGGCCAGTTCCTGCCGCTGCTCGAAGGACCCGCCATCGACTTCGCCCGGATCAGGATCCCGACCCTGGGCGGTCTCACCCCGGCCCGCAAGCTGGCGGCCTTCTGCGAGCTGCGCGGCGTACGGCTCGCCCCGCACGGGCCCGCCGACGTCAGCCCCGTCGCCCAGGCCGCCACCCTCGCCCTGGACATCAGCAGCCACGCCTTCGGCGTCCAGGAGGCGGCGGTCTTCGCGTCCCCGGTCGCCGAGGTGTTCCCCGGCACGATCACGGCCCGCGACGGGGGCCTCGCCCCCCATGAGACACCCGGCCACGGTGTCGACTTCGACGAAGCCGCCGCCCGTCGCCACCCCGTGCCCGAGCCGCTGGAGCACGACCGCTGGGCCCTGCTGCGCAACACCGATGGGAGTGTGCAACGACCGTGACCTCCGATGCCCGAAGGGCTCTTGTCGTCCGTGGCGGGTGGGAGGGACACCAGCCCGTGACGATCACGGATCTCTTCCTGCCCTTCCTGCGTGAGCAGGGGTACGACATCCGGATCTCCGGCACGCTGGACGTCTACACCGACGCCGCCCTGCTCGCCGCCACCGATCTGGTGGTCCAGTGCTGGAGCATGGGCGAGATCACCAAGGAGCAGAGCACGGGGCTCGCCACGGCCGTCCGGGCCGGCACCGGGCTGGCCGGCTGGCACGGCGGGATCGTGGACTCCTTCCGCGGCGACGTCGGCTACCAGCTGCTCACCGGCGGCCAGTTCCTCATGCACCCGCCCGGTTTCTCCGACCACGGGGTCACGCTGGTCAAGGAGCGCGCGGACCATCCGGTGATCGCCGGTCTCACCGACTTCCGCGTCCATACGGAGAAGTACTGGATGGCCACGGACCCGCTGATCGATGTCCTCGCGGTGACGGAGTTCGAGGCGGACGAGGACCGGTCGCGGCCGGTCACCATGCCCGCCGTATGGACCAGGAGCTGGGGAGCCGGGCGGGTCTTCGTCTCCGCCATCGGCCACAAGCCGGACGACTTCGATGTGCCCGAGGTCCGAACGCTCACCGAGAGGGGCCTGCTGTGGGCGAGCCGCTGAGGATCGGGATGGTCGGCGCGGGCAAGATCAGCGGCGCCTATCTGGACACGCTGGAGCGGCTGGAGAACGTCACGCTCACGGCCGTTACGGATCTCGACCCGAGCCGCGCCAAGGCTGTCGCCGCCCGGGCGCCGGGGGTGGCGGTGGCCGGCTCGGTGGCCGATCTGGTGGTCCGCCCCGACGTCGACGCCGTACTGAATCTGACGATCCCGGCGGTCCACGCCGAGGTGGCCCGGGCGGCGCTCGCCGCGGGCAAACACGTCTACGGGGAGAAGCCGCTCACCGCCACCCGCGAGGAGGCGGACACGCTGCTGGCCTCGGCCGAGGCGGCCGGGCTGCGGATCGGCTGCGCGCCCGACACCGTCCTCGGCACCGGCATCCAGACGGCGCGCAAGGCGGTCGACGACGGGCTGATCGGTACCCCCGTCGCCGCGACGGCCTTCATGACCACGGCGGGACACGAACGGTGGCACCCGGACCCGGAGTTCTACTACCGGCCGGGCGGCGGGCCGCTGCTCGACATGGGCCCCTACTACCTCTCGGCGCTCGTCCATCTGCTGGGGCCGGTCGTCACGGTCACCGGCGCGGCCTCCCGGCCCCGCGCCGAGCGGAAGATCGGCAGCGGGCCACGGGCCGGTGAGCGGTTCGCGGTCGAGGTGGACACCCATGTCACCGGCATCCTGCGGCACGCGAGCGGCGCGCTCACCACACTGGTGATGAGCTTCGACATCCATGCCGCCCGGCTGCCGCGCATCGAGGTGCACGGCACCGGCGGATCCCTCTCGGTCCCCGACCCCAACGGCTTCGACGGCCGGGTCGCACTGCACCGGGCCGGCGCGGAGTGGGAGGCCCTTCCGGTGTCGGCCGGATATATCGGGGCGGGGCGCGGCACGGGACTCGCCGATCTGGCGCAGGCGCTCGCCGCCGGCCGTCCGCACCGGACCTCGGCGGACCTGGCGCGCCATGTCCTCGACATCATGTTGACGCTGCTCGACTCGGCCGGGGAGGGCGCCTCGCTCCCGGTCGCGAGCAGTTGTACCCGGCCGGCGCCGGTGAACATTTAGCAGGGTCTTCGCAGCAGGTCAGCAGGGAGATTTCCGGCCGGACGGCAGGGACGCGGCGGTGTCCCTGCCGTCGTCGTACGCCCTTCGCGTCAATTCACTTACTTTCCGGCCGCTTCACTTTTCGGAAATTTATTGCCCTGACAATTCCTCATCCTGCCTTCACCACCAGGAAGAAGGAGGAATTGCGAAAGACGTTGACTTGATAACACTCTTGGTTTTACATGGCGGTTACTGGCTGGACAGGAAGGGCCGCCCATGCATGACCGCAGGAAGTCAGGAGAGGCGCGGATAGCCCATTTCCTCGCCGCCCGTTTGCGTCCCGCGCTGTATACCGGGCGGCTTCCCCTGGAGGTCGGTGCCTGGCACATCCCGGGTGAGCCGGTCCCCGTCGCGGTGGCCCTGCGCGCCGACTACACGCCGTTCGTGGTGGGCGATGCCTGGGGCCGCCCCTGGTCCACCACGTGGTTCCAGGTCCGCGCCGCCGTCCCGGAGCGGTGGGCCGGCAAGCGGGTGGAGGCGGTCTTCGACCTCGGCTTCGGTCCGGAGGGCGGCTTCGGTCCGGAGGGCGGCTTCGAGCCGGGCCCCGGCCGGCGCAGCGGCTCCGGCGGCCACGCCGAGGGACTCGTCCACGACGCGCACGGCACTCCCCTGCAAGGGCTGCACCCGCACCACCGGTCCGTGACCGTCGCGGCCCCGGCGAGCGGCGGTGAGCCGGTCCTGCTGCTCATCGAGGCCGCCGCCAACCCGTCGATCGACGCGCGCTCCGGCACCGGCACCCACTACGGCGACCCGGTCACCGTCGGCGACGCGCCGCTCTACCGGCTGCTCCGCGCCGATCTCGCGGTCCGCGACGAGGACATCTGGCAGCTCATCCACGACATGGATGTGCTGGCCGGACTCATGCACGCGCTCCCGGTGGAACAGCCGCGCCGGTACGAGATCCTGCGCGCTCTGGAACAGGCCATCGACTCCGTCGACCTGCGCGATGTCGCCGGGACCGCCGCGCGGGCCCGCGAGATCCTCTCCCCCCTGCTGGCCCGCCGCGCGCACGAGTCCGCGCACACCGTCGCGGCCGTCGGCCACGCGCATCCGGACTCCGCCCGGCTCTGGCCGATGCGGGAGACCGTACGGAAGGCCGCCCGCACTTTCAGCACCATCACCGCGCTGGCCGAGGAGTATCCGGAGCTGACCTTCGCCGCCTCCTCCGCCCAGCAGTACGCCTGGATGAAGGACCACCATCCGCATGTCTTCGAGCGGGTGCGCAAGGCCGTCGCCGACGGCAACTGGGCGCCGGTCGGCGGCATGTGGGTGGAGCCCGACGGCAATCTGCCCGGGGGCGAGGCGCTGGCCAGGCAGTTCGTGTACGGCCGGCGCTTCTTCCGCGAGGAGCTGGGCACCGACACGGACGGCGTCTGGCTGCCCGGCTCTTCCGGAATGAGCGGCGCCTTCCCGCAGTTGGCCGCGCTCGCCGGGGCCCACTGGTTCCTCGCCCAGACGTTCGCGCGGAACGACACCAACGCCATGCCGCATCACACCTTCTGGTGGGAGGGCATCGACGGCACCCGTATGTTCAGCCACTTCCCGCCCGCCGGCACGGCCGACACTGCTGGCACCGGCGGCTCCGCCCTGACCGGCGGCGAACTGTCCGAGGCGGTCGCGACGTACGCGGACAAGGGCGGCGGCACCCGCTCGCTGATGCCCTTCGGCCACGCCGAGGGCGGCGGACCCACCCGCGAGATGCTGGAGCGCGCCCGGCGGCTGGCCGATCTCGAAGGCTCCCCACGGGTCCGGATCCAGCATCCCGCGCACTTCTTCCGGGACGCCCTCGACGAATATCCGGACGCGCCGGTGTGGCGCGGCGAGCTGTATCCGGAGAGCCACCGCGGTACGTACACCAGCCAGGCGCGCACCAAGCGCGGCAACCGCCGCAGCGAATCGCTGCTGCGCGAGGCCGAGTTGTGGTCGACGACCGCCGCGGTGCGGGACGGCGTCCCCTATCCGTACGACGAGCTCGAAACGCTGTGGAAGAAGGTCCTGCTGCACCAGTCCCACGACATCCTGCCGGGCGCCTCGATCGCCTGGGCGCACCAGGAGGCCGAGCAGACGTACCGCGAGATCCACCGCCGTCTCGATCATCTGATCCGGCGCGCGGTCGGGGCGCCGGAGTCCGGCTCCGCCACCGGCGTGTCCGTCTACAACGCCGGTCCCCTGCCGCGCCGCGAGGTGGTCGTGCTCGACGGGGCCGGTCCGGTGGCCGGCGGCCAGCCGCTCTCCGACGGGCGGACCGCCGTGCTGGCCGAGGCTCCCGCACTCGGCCGGGGTCCGGCAGGGCGCGAGCCGGCCGGGGTCGCGCCGGTGACCCTCGGCGCCGCGGCCGGCGGAGGGCATCTGCTGGACAACGGGCTGCTGCGGATCCTGATCGACGCCGACGGGCTCGTACGCTCCGCGCTGGACCTGATCACCGGCCGGGAGGCCATCGCGCCGGGCGCCGCGGGCAATCTGCTCCAGCTGCACCGCGACGACCCGGCGCGCTGGAGCGCCCGGAATCTGGACGCCCAGTACCGCGCCACCTGTCGCGACCTCGACCGGGCGCACCGCGTCGAAGTGGCCGAGAGCGGACCTCTGCTGGCGTCCGTACGGGTGGTACGGAGCACCGGCCGGTCCACGATCGAGCAGGAACTGTCCCTGACCGCCGGGAGCCGCGCCCTGACCATCGACACCGCCGTCGACTGGCGCGAACAGGACACCATCCTCAAGGCCGCCTGGCCGCTGGACGTGCACGCCGAACACAGCCGGGGCGAGATCCAGTTCGGACATGTCGAGCGCCCCACGCACGAGAACACCAGCTGGGACGCGGCCCGTTTCGAGATCTGGGCGCACCGCTGGATCCATGTCGGCGAGCACGGCTGGGGCGTGGCCCTGGCCGGTGACTCCACGTACGGCTACGACGTGTCGCGCCACACCCGCGAGGACGCCGGGACCACCACCACCGTGCGGCTCTCGCTGCTGCGATCGGCGCACAGCCCGGACCCGCACGCCGATCGCGGGCCCCAGCGCTTCCGGCACTCGCTGCGGCCGGGGGCCGGTGTCGGCGACGCCGTCGCGGAGGGGTACGCCCTCAATCTGCCGCTGCGCCCCGGGCCCGCGGGGCCCGCCGTGCCCGCGCTGCTCTCCGTGGACCATCCCGATGTGATCGTGGAGGCGGTGAAGCTCGCCGACGACCGCTCGGGCGATGTGGTCGTACGGCTCTACGAGTCGCGCGGCGGCCGGGCGCGCACGGCGCTCACCGCCGCCTTCCCGGTCACGGCGGTGTGCGAGACGGACCTCCTGGAGGAGACGCTCGCCGTCCATCCGCACCAGGACGGCTCGGTCGCGCTGACGCTGCGGCCGTTCCAGATCCTCACCCTGCGATTGGTCCGCGGGGCGCCGCCGGCGGCGGACCTCCCTCCGGGCGGGCACCGAGCGGGAGGCTCCGGTGCCTGAAGCCCGCCTTGACGACGGCCCGGGCTCTCTGCCCCCGGAGCACCGGGCCGTCCTGCGCCGCTGGGCCGAGGACGGCGGCCCGCTCGCGACGCGCGCGAGCGTCGTGCTGCTCGCCGCCGACGGGCTCCGCGACGCCGAGATCTCCCGCCGCCTGGGGGTGTCCCGGCAGACCGTCGGGAGCTGGCGGCAGCGCTGGACGAGCGCGGGCATCGACGGTCTGGAACATCGGCCCCGCACCGGCAGGCCGGCCACCGTGGACGAGGCGGAGGTCGTCACCCGTACGCTGCTGGCGCCCGGCGGCAGCGGCGCCTCCCGCGCGGTCGCCAGGGAACTGGGTCTCTCGCACGCCACGGTCGCCGGGATCCGGCGGCGCTGGCGGCTGACACCGGACGAGGCGCCGGCTCCTTCCGTACCGACCAGACCGCCGCTGCCCGGCGCCGATGTGTGGGTGATGGGTCTGTACGTGGACCCGCTGCGCGCCGTGCTCCTCGCCGGAACCCGGCAGGGGCCGGCTCCGTCGGCCGCCGCCGGGACGGTGATCGGTACGGATGTGCTCGCCGGACTCGACCGGGCGCTGGAGGCCGCGCTGACGGCGGCGCCGGCGCGGGTGACCGACGACGGCACCTCGGCGCGCGGGCTGGCCGACTATCTGGCCGTGGCGGGCCGCAGCCACCCGGACCTCGGGCTGCACGCGATCACGCTCTGGGACGCGACGGGCACCACCACGGGCGCCACGGACGCGACGGGCGCTACCGGCACGTCCGGGCAGCCCGCCGCCCCCGATGGGCCGGTGACACGCCATCACATCCCGGCGCGGTCCACCTGGCGCACCTTCCTGCGGGCCATGATCGCGCTCGACAGCACCAGCCATCCGGAGTCCTCGCGCCGCGTCTATCTCGATCTGGCCGCCGAGCTGGAGCGGTACGCGACGGCGCGCGCCGACAGCCCGTGCACCGCGGTGCGCTGGCTGCGCGAGAACGTCGCCGGGCATCTGGGGGCCGGCCGCTCGGCGGACAGCCCGGCACAGAGCCAGTCGTGGAGCGGGGTCAATCAGATCGATCTGGGCTCGTTCAACGAGTGTGTGGTCATCGAGACGGTACGGCTCTCCGGCACCATCACCCGGGGCGAGATCGCGCACCGCACCGGTCTCACCCAGCAGTCGGTGTCCCGGATCGCCCGCTCCCTGCTGGACCGGGGCATCCTCATCGAGGACGCTCAGCGCCGCGCCACGTCGGGCAAGCCCCGTACTCCGGTACGGCTGTGCGGTACGGCCGCGCACGCGCTCGGCATCCATATCGATCCGGAGGTGCTGACCGCGGTCGTCATCGACCTGGACGGGGCCATCGTCTGCACCCGTACCCGGCCCGTCACCGCCGACATCGATCCCGCGGAATTCGTGGAACGGGTGGCCGCGCTGGGCCGGGAGACGCTCGCCGAGGCGCGCGGCGCGGTACGGGAGGAGGGCTTCCTCGGTATCGGTGTCGCCGTGCCCGGCCCGGTGGACATCGCGTCGGGCACGGTGCTCGGACCGCCGCTGATGTCGGCCTGGGGCGATCTTCCGCTGCTCTATCTGCTCAAGGACCACTTCCCGTGTCCCGTCCTCATGGAGAAGGACTCCACCGCCGCTGCCGCCGGGGAGCGGTGGATCGGGCGGGACCGCAGGGCGAGGGACTTCGCGTATCTCTATCTCGGTACGGGCGTCGGCACCGGGCTCTATCTCAATGGCGACATCTACCGCGGGATCAGTGCCAACGCCGGGGAGTTCGGGCAGCTGTGCGCCATCGCGCTGGGGCGCGTGGACAAGGACGGCCGGCCGGAGATGATGCCCGAGTGCAATCCGCCGGTGTCCGTGCCCGGTCTCGCGGTACGGGGCGGGATGCGTCCCGTACCGACCGCGTCGGGGAGCACCGCCGCCTATCTGGCGGTGGGTGAGGCCGCGGCGGCGGGCGATCCGGCGGCGGCCGCGGCCGTGCGCGAGGTCGCCCAGGCGGTGGGGCGGGGGGCGCTGGGGCTGGTCGATCTGCTGGACATCGATCTGATCGTGCTCGGCGGCCCGTTCTTCACCGAGGACGTCGCCGACTTCTATCTGGACGAGATCGCCCGTACGGTCAACGAGTTCCCGACGGCCAGACGGCTGCGGCGGGTCGAGGTCGAACCGTCCGTGCTGAGCGCGGAGGCGGCCGCGGTGGGGGCCGCGTCGACCATCTTCCACGCGACGTTCGCCCCGCGGCTGCGGGGGCGGGAGGGGCGGGCCCGGCATCTGCCGGCGGAGTGAGCGGATCCGCCTGTACGAAACGGCCCGAGCGGATCCGTACGGGCGGATCCGAACGGGCCGCCGGGTGTGTCGTCCCGGCGGCCCGCGTGCGGTGCGTCGTGCTGGGGGCCGCTGTCAGACCCGTGGCTGGGTCGGCCGCGTGGCCGTCAGCCCGATCTGGCCCTTGAGCATCCGGCCGCCGTCGCCGGTCAGCCGCAGATAGTAGTCCGCCGAGCAGGAGGTGCCGTCCTCGTCGAGCGCCCAGATGCCCGATCCTGCCGGCACCTGCGCGCCGGTCTCGGCGGTCTTCGCGATCTGGTTGCCCTCGTTGAACTCGTCGAACATGGAGATGTAGACGCCCTGGGCGCCGACCCTGACCATGTTGTAGAACTGCCGCCACATGAAGTCGCCATGGGCGCGGTGCCGTTCCTGCAGATCACCCGGCATCACGCAGGGCTGGTAGTCGATGCCGTGTGCGTCGCAGTCGGCCTGGTCCGGGGTGTTGATGTCGCGGAAGAACTGATCGGACTGGGCGGCGCTGGAGATCCGCCCGACCATCCACGGCGAGATCATGTTGAAGGAGTGGTACACGTCCGAGAAACCGGGCCGTGAGTCGTCGGTGCTGTTCCGCCAGTGGGTGGGCACTCCACCGATGACGTAACACCCCTGGGACTTGAACCAGTCGACGACCTCTTTGCACGGCGCGGGCTCGAACGGCCGGCCGGGGTCGTTGAATCCGAAGCCCCAGATGCACACCACCGGCTTGCCGTTCTGCCGGGCGTAGGCGCCGGACGCGGTGTGCGCCTTCATTTTCGCCGTCCAGTCCTCCTTGATCTGGGACTGCATGGACGTCCAGCCGGTGACGTCGTACATGATGTAGAACTTCCGGCCGTTGGCCTCGGCGGCCTGGCGCACCTTCTGCGCCATCGCGTCCCGGGTGGGGCCCTCGGGGCTGAAGGGGTTGAAGCGCTGGAGCGCCGCGGTGTCGCAGTTGTTCTCCCGCATCCAGCGGAAGTGGGTGTCGACCGTCTGCTGGTCCCACGAGGAGAACAGCGTCGCGGGCTGGCCACCGTTGAGGTTCGCGTAGGCGGTGGGGTAACCCCGCGTGTACTCACGCATGTCCGGCCACGACTTGATGGTGGTATTGCCCGGCGAGGGCGGCTGGCCCATGTTCTGACTCCAGTGCCACCACCCATTGATGGGGGCGCCGTCACCGGTGCAGGCGAACCAGCCCTGGTAGCCCACGGTGATTTTGCCGACCACGTCCCCGGGGGGACTCGCGGCGGGTCCGGCTTTCGCACGGCGTCTCGGTTCGGCTGCCGTCGCACCCTGGGGGGCGATGCTGACGCCACCGATCGCGGCCGATGCGGCCAGCGCGGACGCGATGGCCGATCGTCGGGACATATTCACGGAGGATTTCCTCCCGCCAGATATCTGCCGGAAATGCGTAAAGCCCTGGAGAGTGGGGGGATTTACAGGCGGCGGCAGTCCGCCCGGCTCCCAAGGGCACGTCTGTGCAAAGTAGTCGGGCGGTGCGGTCCGCCACAAGGCTGCGAACGCCAGGTATTCGGCCAAGAATTCCTTCGGTGTGTCAGTCCATTTTCTTTACGCTTTCCGTTTCCAGCGAAATGCGCAATAGCGCGGGGCCGCCCCGGATCCGGCCCGTGTCCCCCCGGTGCGCTCCCCCTGTGTCCCTCTGCGCTCGTCTGCGCTCGAATGCCCCTCGGTGGCACCGGGCATCACCTTCCCGACACCGTTGACGGGGGAGGTGCGCGGTGCACGGACCGGCGATGGCCGGCTGGCTGCTCGTCGCGCTCTGCGTGGCCGCCGGGAGCTACTGTCTGCTCCGGTTACGCAGCAGCGTCGAGGAACAGCGCGGTTCGGCGGGCGGCGAAGCACTGATGGGGTTCGGAATGGCGGCCATGGCGGTGCCCGCGGCCGCCTTGCCGGCGCCCCGGTGGGTCTGGCTGGTGTACGCAGCGGTGTTCGCGGGTGCGGCGCTGTACGCTCTCGCCCCGACCCGGTCGTCGGCCCTCGGCAGGGCGCACCACGCGCATCACCTGCTGGGGATGGCCGTGATGGTCTACATGGCCGGGGCGATGGCCGCCGCGCCCGGCGGGGCACACGGCGCGCACACGGCGGGCGGCGCCCCGTTGGTCACGGGAGTCCTGCTGGTCTACTACGCCGGATATGTGCTGCGGACGGGCGCCGGCCTGCTGCCACGGCCCGCCGTGGCCGGGCCGGCGGGCGGCGGCACGGCCACGGTCGGCTGGGGCGACCGGCCCGAGCTGGCGCTGGCCTGCCGGCTGTCCATGGGCATCGCCATGCTCGCGATGCTGCTCACGCTCTGACGTCCCGTCCCGGCCGTGGGTCGGCGCTTTACCCGGGCCGAAACCGTGTCGTAGGTCACTTGACCCGCAAGTCCGTACCGCTGGTCGGCGCCGCCCTCATACTCTGGTGACCATGATGGTCTCCCTGGCGCTGCTGCTGCTCGGTGCACTGGCCGCCGTCGTCGCCCCGCGGCTCCTGTCGCGCGCCGACTGGCCGGAGCGCGAGCCCGTGGTGGCGCTGTGGGTGTGGCAGTGCGTCGTGGCGGCCGTGCTGCTGAGTTTCGCGCTCTCCATGACCTTCAGCGCGGCCGCCGCCTGGCAGGCTGTACGGGGCCATGTCTTCGCGCCCGCCCCGAACGGAGTGGTGGAGGCGTACGCCCTCGGCGCGAACCGGCCGTGGTCGGCCCTGCTCGCCGTGGTCCTGGCGTGCGGCGGCCTCTGGACGGCGGCGATGCTCACCCGGGAGATCCACCAGGCACGCAGGCGGCGCGGGCAGCGCCGCGGCGACCTGCTCGTACGCTCTCCCCTGCTGCCCGGCGAGGAGCCCGGCGGCGATCGTCTCGTCGTGCTGGAGGGCGAGCGGCCCGACGCCTGGTGGCTGCCGGGCGCCGCGCCGCAGCTGGTCGTCACCACCGCCGCGCTGCGCCGGCTGAAGGGCCGGCAGCTCGATGCCGTACTCGCCCATGAGCAGGGCCACGCGCGCGCCAGGCACGACTGGCTGCTGCACTGCTCAGCGGCGCTCGCGTACGGCTTTCCGCAGGTGCCGGTGTTCGCGGCGTTCCGTGACGAGATGCACCGGCTGGTGGAGCTGGCCGCCGACGATGTCGCCTCGCGGCGGTTCGGCCGGCTGACGATCGCGCTCGCGCTGGTCGAACTGAACGAGGACCGCGGGGTGTTCGGGCCCGGCACCACCCCGGACGCGCAGCTGCCGCAGCGGGTGAACCGGCTGCTGGCGCCCGTGCCGCGGCTCACCGCGGGGCGCCGGCTGCGGCTGACCGCGGCGGCCGCGCTGGTGCCGGTGGTACCGGTGCTGGTCGCTTTCGTCCCGGCGCTCCGCGCCCTGGGATAGGTTGACGCGCACTTCGTCGGCAAGGATCACCTCATGTACTCGCCGCCAATTCCCACTGCCGCGCCGGCCACTCCCCCGACGCGTCCCCCGCTGGTCACACCGGCCCGTACGGCCGCCGTGCTGGCCGCCCTCTCGGGTGTGCTGGTGGCGCTCGTCGTGGCGCGGTGGGGGCCGCTGCTCCGGCTGGACCGCGCGCTCGCGGAGGGACTGCACCGCTGGGCGGTGGCCGAGCCGGGAATCACCTGGGTCAACCGGGTCCTCACCGACTGGGCCTGGGATCCCTGGACGATGCGCCTGCTGACGGCGGCGGCCGTGGTCGCGGTGTATCTGCGGGGCGGCCGGCTGCTCGCCGTCTGGGTCTCGGCGACGAGTGCGGTGGGCGCGGCCCTCTCCCAGGGGCTGAAGGCGGGGGTGGGGCGGGAGCGTCCGCAGTGGCCCGACCCGGTCGACTCCGCGCACTTCGCCGCGTTCCCGTCCGGACACGCCATGACGGCCACGGTGACCTGCGGACTGCTGCTGTGGCTGCTGCGGCGCCAGGGCGCGGGCCCGCTGGTGTGGCGTACGGCGCTGGCCGTCGCGGTCCTCTCGGTGGCCGGGGTGGGCCTCACCCGGCTCTGGCTGGGGGTGCACTGGGGTACGGACGTGCTGGGCGGCTGGCTGCTCGGCGGCTGTCTGGTCGCCCTCTCGATCGCCACGTACGGCCGCCTGGCCTTGTCCCGGGAGCGGTGACCCCGCGAGGATCGGACGCATGACGTTCAAGGGTGTGCTCTTCGACTTCTCCGGAACCCTCTTCCGTATCGAATCGGCGGGATCCTGGCTGCAAGCCACGCTCGACGAGGCGGGCGCCGCCGTGCCGCCCGACGAGGTGCGGCGGTACGCGATGCGGCTGGCCGTGGCGGGTGCGCTGCCCGGCGGCCCCTCCCCGCAGCAGGTGCCGCCGGACCTGGCCGCGCTGTGGGCCACCCGCGACGAGAGCGCCGCGCGGCACCGCGCCGCGTACACCGGGCTCGCCCGGCAGGTGCCGCTGCCCGACCCCGCCCTGTACGACGCGCTCTACGAGCGCCATATGACGCCCGCCGCCTGGCGTCCGTACGCCGACGCCGCCGAGGTGCTCGGCGCGCTGCGGCGCGGGGGGCTCGGCGTCGCGGTGGTGAGCAACATCGGCTGGGATCTGCGGCCCGTCTTCCGCGCCCACGGCCTGGACTCGTTGGTGGACGCGTATGTCCTCTCGTACGAGCACGGCATCCAGAAGCCGGACGCGCGGCTCTTCCAGGCGGCCTGCGACGAGCTGGGACAGGATCCCCACGATGTGCTGATGGTCGGGGACGACCGGGGGGCGGACGGCGGCGCGGCGGAGCTGGGCTGCTCGGTGCATTTCGTGGACCATCTGCCGGTGGAGGAGCGCCCGGCCGGACTGCGGCCCGTCGTCGCCCTGGCGAGCCGGGGACCGCTGCCGTAACCCTGGGGCGGGGGCCCCGGCCGGGCCCCCGCCTCAATCCCGGAAACGGACAGCCGGAACCCCGGAAACGGGCGCTCCCGCGCCGTCCGGGCATGCCGAAGCCGCCTGCCTTGGGCGATCCCCCGCGTCGCCCAAGGCAGGCGGCAGCCCCGTCGCACGGGCCCGGAGGGCGCGCAGCAGGACGCTCTGAGTATATTGGCTGAGAGCCAGTCAACGCAGGAGTCAAGCATGTCCCCGCGGAGCGCATCGGTCAATGAAGAGCTCCGCCGTCGTTCCCGGGAGCGGTTGCTGCAGGCGACGGTGGAGCTGGTCGCCGAGCGCGGTTACGAGGCCACGACGCTCGCCGACATCGCCGACCGGGCCGGTTCGGCGCGCGGTCTCGTGTCGTACTACTTCCCGGGGAAACGCCAGCTGCTGCAGTCCGCCGTGCACCGGCTGATGCACCGCACGCTGGAAGCCGCGCTGGAGCGCGAGCCGGCCACGGACGACGGGCGGGAGCTGATGGCGCGGGCGATCGACGCCATCCTCGGGCTGACGGCGCAGAGCCCCGTGCTGATGCGGACGCACATGGCCGGAATCCTGCAGGCCGAGGGTTTTGTGCAGTGCCCGGAACAGCAGCGTCTCGCGCAGCTGCTGCGCGAGACGGTCGTGCGGTACGGCTCACAGGCCCCGGACAGCGACTATCCGCTGCTGCGCGCCCTGCTGATGGGCGCGGTCTTCGCGGTCCTGATGCCGGGGGCGCCGATGCCACTGCCCCGGCTGCGCGCCGAGCTGTTCAGGCGCTACGGGCTGGAGTGGGAGCTCGGCGTTCCGCCGGACGGGGAGCCGCCCGGCGGAACGAGTCAGGACATCGTCCTTCAGTGGCCGAAGCGGTCGAAGTAGTCGGGCTGCGTCTGGACGTTGAGCTCATCCAGCCGCACCCGCTTCGCCGGGTCGGTCCTGCGGTCGTCGAGCTTCAGCACGTCGAAGCCCTTGGCGATGTCGTTCGAGTAGATGTAGCCGTTGTAGTAGTACGCCGACCATGGCCCCGCGGTCGTGACACTGGTGGTGGAGATGGGACCGCGCTCGAAGAAGGCGATCTCCTTCGGCTTCGAGGAGTCGGTGAAGTCCCACACCGAGATGCCGCCCTGGTACCAGGCCTGGACCATGATGTCGCGGCCCTTGACCGGAATCAGCGAGCCGTTGTGGGCGACGCAGACCTCGGTCTCCGCCTGGTAGCGGGGGATCTTGAAGTAGCTGCGGAAGACCAGCTTGCGGTGGTCGCCCCGGCCGACGATGTCGTAGATGCCGTCGGCGCCGCGCTTCGGGCCGATCTCGGCGTTGCAGGTGGCGGCGCCACCGCCGCCCAGCTCATCGGTGAAGACGACCTTGTCGGCATCCTGGTTGAAGGTGGCCGAGTGCCAGAAGGCGAAGTTGACATTGTCCTGGACCCGGTCGATCACCCTGGGGCGTTCCGGGTTCTTGATGTCGAAGAGGATGCCGTCACCCATGCAGGCGCCGGCGGCCAGGTCCTTCGAGGGCAGCACGGTGATGTCGTGGCAGCCGGTGGTCGCGGAGACACCCGGGTTGGTGGGCGCGCCCGGGTTGCCGCCGTCCGGGAACAGCACGGGGAAGTTCACGATCGCGGCGTTCTGCGGGGCCTTGCGCGGCACCTTGATGATGGAGATGCCGTCGTGCGGCGGCTGGCAGTCCGGGAAGGTCGCGCTGGGCGAGTACGAGGAGACGTAGATGTAGACGTCCTTGCGCTCCGGCACCAGCGTGTGCGTGTGCGAGCCACAGGCGGTCTCGACAGCGGCGACGTACTTGGGGTTCCGCTTGTCGCTGATGTCGAAGATCTTCATGCCCTCCCAGGAGGACTTCTCCGTCGCGGGCTGCGTGGCACTCGTGCAGGAGTTGTCACTGCGGGAGGAGTCCGTGGAGAGGAAGAGCAGGTCACCGGAGACGGTGATGTCGTTCTGCGATCCGGGACACAGGACCTGGGCGACCGTCTTCGGCGACCTCGGGTTGCTGATGTCGAAGATCCGGAAGCCGTCGTAGTTGCCGGAGAAGGCGTACTTCCCCTGGAACGTGAGGTCCGAGTTGGTGCCCTTGATCAGGTCCTTGGGGACATTGACCAGGTGCTCGATGTTGTCGCTGTGGACGATCTCGTCCACACCGGGTATGTCGCCCTTCTCGATGGCGGCCTTCGCTTCGGCGGCCACGCCGGCGGAGATCTTCTGCTGGGCGGGGCCATCACCGGGGTCGGGGGTGGCCGCCGCCGGTCCAGCGGTCAGCAGCGTGGCGAAGAGCCCGGCCGCGGCTGCCGCCACGCCCAGACGTCTGCGCCGCGCTCGGGTGGTGTGCAACGAGATCACTGCGTCCTCCCTTGTATCCGTTCAGAGTTGAACGGGTCACGGACCTCGGCAGTATCGTCCCTCTCATGTACATCTCAACAGATGGCAACAGAGACGTAATGAAAGTTTTTGATCACTCGTCCACGGAAGCGTGTTAGGACGGTGTTCTGCCCCGTCATGTACCTCAGGAGGTCGCTGTGTTGATCCGCCACAGGAGCCCGCGCGTGCGCAGGTCCGCCGTCGCGACCGCGGTCGCCGTCGCCGTACTCGCCCTGGGAGCCTGCGACTCGGGCGACGACAGCCCCGCGAAGGCCAAGGGCGACGGTGCCCGGGGTGTGGTGGCACCCGGCGCGCCGGGTGAGCCCGCGCGGACCCTCTCGCCCGAGGAGGCGGTGAAGGCCGCCCCCGACAACACCCCCAACTCCGCGGATTTCACCTACGCGCAGATGATGATCGTCCATCACGGCCAGGCGCTGGAACTGACGGCGCTCGTGCCGGACCGGGCCGCGTCGGCGTCCGTGAAGGGGCTCGCCGATCGGATCGCCGCCGCGCAGAAGCCCGAGATCGGCGCGATGGAGGGCTGGCTGACCCAGCACGGCGGCGCCCGGAAACAGGCGGGGCACGACCACGGCACGATGCCCGGAATGGCCACGAAGGCCCAACTGGCGCAGTTGCGGGCGGCGAAGGGCAATGCCTTCGACGAGCTCTTCCTCAAGCTGATGATCACTCACCATCAGGGGGCGATCACCATGGCCACCGAAGCGCTGTCGGAGGGCAACAACGTGCAGGTGGAGGAGATGGCGACCGATGTCATCGCCCAGCAGACCGTCGAGATGAGCCGGATGCGCGGGATGTGAGGCACGGGCCGGCCGGCGGTCGGTGTGCCGTGCGGTCAGCGGCGGTGGTGACGGGGTGACAGATGACCCTCGTCGCGGGCGCCGGCGATCAGCCTGAGCGACTTGCGGCGGCTGAACCCGGTGGCGGACATCACCGCGAGCACCGGATCCTGGCCCTCCTGCTGGGCGGCGCGGTAGATCTCGGCGACGCTCAGCCGGGTGGCGCCGCCGCGCTGCACGGCGGGGCGGCCGCGGTGCCTGCCGGTCGGCTCACGTTCCTCGCCGCGGTCGGCGGGCGGAGCGCTCTCGGACACGTCAGCCGCGTCCGGCTGGACGACGGCCGGTTCGACGGTGGCCGCTTCGACGACGGCGGGTTCGACGGCTGCTTCGATGGCTGCTTCGGCGGCCTCGGGCTCGATGGCGTCCGGTCCGCGCTCGGCCGGCTCACCGAGAGCGGGCTCACCGAGGGCGACCTCACTGGCGGCGGGCTCGACCGCCGCGGGCTCACCGGCGGGCTGCGGCGCGGGCGGCCGGTGATGGCCGGCGACCACCTGGCAGGCGTTCACGAGCGGTGCCTCGATCGCCTCGGCGAGGGCGGCGAAGCCGTCCAGGGCCAGCGGTGGATCGGCCTGCGCGCCCTCGATGGCGATGCGGCCGTCGCGTACCACCGCCAGCACATCGAGCCGGGCGCCGTCCGCGAAGGTCAGCCGGATGTCGACCCAGGGCGGGACGACCTCGCGCCGGGCGGCGCCGTCCCGGGGATCCCCGGAGCCGGTGACGGTGCCGTGCCCCTGCACCTCCCAGATGGGCCACTCGTACGCGTCGTGCTCATTCGGGTCCTGGGCGGAATTCAATTTATGTTCCGACACATTCGCACCTTAATCAGCCGATTCGCCCCGATTGTCGGGGCGCGCACATGCTCACTCCGTACGGCACCCTGTCGGCTCATCGCACCGGTCCGGCGCGCCGGTGCGATGCTGGAATCCCGGTGGGAAGGAGTGCGCCGTGCTGCGCATCGCCGTCGTCGGATCCGGCCCCAGTGGCGTGTACGCCGCCCAGGCCCTCGTCCAGCAGACCCGTGTGCCCGATGTCCAGGTGCAGATCCTGGACCGGCTCCCCTGCCCGTACGGACTGGTGCGCTACGGCGTCGCGCCCGACCACGAGAAGATCAAATCGCTCCAGAGCAGTCTGCGGGCGGTGCTGGAGCACGAGCGGGTCGGCTTTCTCGGCCATGTCGAGGTGGGCACGGGAGGGCTCACGCCCGAGCGGCTGCTCGAGCTGTATCACGGCGTCGTCTACTGCGTCGGGGCCGCCAGGGACCGAGCGCTCGGGGTGCCCGGCGAGGAGCTGCCCGGCAGCTTCTCCGCCACCGACTTCGTCTCCTGGTACAGCGCCCACCCCGACGCGGCGACCAGGGGATTCGCGCTGGACGGAGAGTCGGCGGTGGTGATCGGCGTGGGCAATGTCGCCGTCGATGTGACCCGCATCCTGGCGCGCGGCGCCGATGAACTGCGCACGACCGATGTGCCCCACGCGGCCCTCGGGGCACTGGCCGCCAGCGGCCTGCGCGAGACGCACATCGTGGGCAGACGGGGTCCTTCGCAGGCGAAGTTCACCACCAAGGAGCTGCGGGAGCTGGGCTCGCTCCCGTCGGCGGAGATCAGGGTGGAGCAGGCGGACCTGGATCTGGACCCGGCGTACACGGGGACGGCGGAGATGACCCTGCCGGCGGCGAACCGGCGCAATCTGGAGGTCGTACGCGGCTGGGCGGCGCTGCCTCCGCAGCACCGGGCACGCCGGATCCACCTGCGGTTCTTCCTGCGGCCTGTGGAGATCCTGGAAGCGGGCGGACGGGTGGCCGGGGTGCGTTTCGAGCGCACCGTGCCGGACGGCGAGGGCGGGGTGCGGGGCACCGGCGCGTACGAGGACATCGAGGCGCAGCTCGTGCTGAGGGCGGTCGGCTACCGGGGCGTACCGCTGGCGGGGCTGCCGTTCGACGCGACCACGGGCACGGTCCCGCACACGGCGGGGCGTGTGCTGCGGAACGGCGTGCCCTCCCCCGGCGAATATGTGGCGGGCTGGATCAAGCGCGGCCCCACAGGGGTGATCGGCACCAATCGGCCCTGCGCGAAGGAGACCGTCGCCTCCCTTCTCGACGATGCTCCGGCGCTGGCCGCACGGCGGGTGGCGGAGGATCCCGCCGCCGCGCTGCGGGAGTCGGGTCAGCGGCCGGTGGAGTGGCCGGGCTGGCTGGCGATCGAGGAGGCCGAGTCGGCGCTCGGGCGGACACTGGGGCGGCGGTCGGTGAAGATCCCGGACTGGCCGGGACTGCTGGAGGCGGCGCTGCGCGGGCCCGGCAGGCTGGAGTCGGACCGCTGAGACCCACCGATGCCGACTCGGGCATCCTCCGGGGGCGGCGAGAACGGGGGCAAGTTCGCGCCACTCGCGCTCCGGCAGCGCGGCGTGCTCGACGCCACGCACGGAATACCCCACCGGAGCAAGTGATTGACACTTTCGCCTGACCAGTACCGCCCCTACAGGAAGGCCCCCATGACCACCACCGCCCTCGCCCCCGAGCAGGCTCACGCCCGCCTTGCCGAGCTGACCGTCATCGACGTGCGCACCCCCGGCGAATACGCCTCCGGTCACCTGCCCGGCGCCCACAACATCCCCCTGGACCACCTCGACCGGGCACTCGACGCCATAAAGACCGCGGCCGGCCGCGGCGATCTCCTTCTCGTCTGCGCCTCCGGCGTCCGCTCCACCCAAGCCTGCCGGCGCCTCGCCGAGCACGGGATATCCGCCGCCGGCCTCACCGGCGGCACCGACAACTGGATCCGGCTCGGCCACGACATCCACCGCCCCGCCGGCGCCCGTACGGCCTGGGCCATGGAACGGCAGGTCCGGCTCACCGCCGGAGCCCTCGTCCTGACCGGACTCATCGCCGGACAGCGCCGGTCCGCGGCCCGCTGGCTGTCCGCGGGCGTCGCCGGCGGCCTGGTCTTCTCCGCCCTCACCGACACGTGTGGCATGGCCCGCGTCCTGGCCAAGCTCCCCCACAACCAGCCCCGCGCCACCGACCTCGACGCCACCCTCGCCGCCCTCGTCGACTGACGCGGCGTCAGGCCGCTCCGTCGCCTTCTTGACGGTCCACCGGGCCGCACCCACACTGATGGGCGACGGTCGACCAGGTCCCCACCGGTGCGGTGGGGCACGTGCGGTCTCGCGCTCCGGCGAGGCCCGATGACGGGACCGGCGCGCATGCCCACGACATCCGAGAAGAGCGAGAGCGCCTGTCGGCCCCTCCGGCAGGCGCCGCTGCCGCGTCCGCATGTGCTGACCAAGCGCCGTCACATCGATCTGCTGCGGCTCCGGCGCGGCTGCGCTCCGACCGGCTGAGCCGAACCGGTCCGCAATCGCAGTCCTGGGTCCGGGCGTTGCGCGCCGCGGCGCGCCGCCGGGCCGTCCTCCCCGCACGGCCACCGGCGCCGAAGAAGTCACCGTGGCTCCACCGCACCCATGGAGACAGCCATGCCCCAGATCTTTGCGCACACGTCGCTTCCGGCAACGCTTCACGATCCCCACGCCGTCATGTCCACGCACTTCCGCGCCCGGATCGGCGCCGATCCGGGCGGTGGTTTCTACCCGGCGCCGCACCGCTACCACCTGTATCTCTCGCGCGGCTGTCCGCGCTCGCTGCGCGTCTCGATCACCCTCGGCCTGCTCGGACTCGGCGAGACGGTCGGCACCACGCTCCTGCCGTTCCCGGCCGGCGGCCGCGACGCGCTCGCTCCGCTGCGTACGGCCTACGAGACCACCCGGCACCACTACGCCGGTCCGCTGACCGTGCCCGCGCTGTGCGACCGGTGGAGCGGACGGGTCGTCAGCAATCACACCCCCGACATCCTCGACGACCTCGCCCGCCACTTCACCGACCGGGACAACGCCGATCTGCCCCGTCTGCGGCCCGCCTCCCTGGCCGCCGACATCGACGCCGTACGCGAACTCCTCGGCGAGGGCCTCGTCCAGGGCCCGGCGCTGGATCTCCTGGAACGTCAACTGGCGTCGCACCCTTATGTGCTGGGCGAGACGCTGACGGCCGCGGACGTGGATCTGTGGGTGGCCCTGGTCCACCTGGACGCCGAGGACGCCGACGCCGTACGCCGCGTCGCCGCTGGTGACCGCCTCGGGTCGTACGTACGGCGGCTGGGTGCCCATCCGGCCTTCCACAAATTTCCGCCTTCGGAGGGAAAGCGGGAACAGAGCGGTCAGGATCTGTGTTCACGCGAGAAGGACTGTGTCGGAGCCCCAAGCCGGGTTACGGTGCCGGCAGGTCATGAGTGTCAGCGTGAAGCCCTGGCTTGCTGAGTCCGCAAGCGCGAGGCCGAGACGGCGTAAGCCGGTAGGGATGGAGGTGACGGCAGTGCGGGGAGCTCCTCAGCGGCCCATGGTCACCACCGTCACGTACTCGCGGCGGCACATCGATCTCCAGCGCGTCGCCGCCGCCCTGTGTCCGGCGTACGAGTCCGTCGCCGCGCGACACCCGGCCGCTTAGGCCGTTTCCGCACCTGGCCCTCCCTTCGCCCGGCCCTCCCTTTCGCCTGGCCCTTTTCCCTTTTCGCGGACGCCTCCACCCCGACTGAGCACGGGCGCGGACGTCTTTCGGCATGCTCACAGGAAGCAGTGCACCCATGCCCCGAGCATCACACGCAGCCCTCCACCTGGCCGTCGCCCTCGATGGCGCCGGCTGGCATCCCGCGGCCTGGCGGGAGCCGGACGCCCGGCCCGGCGAACTGTTCACCGCGCGGTACTGGACCGGCCTGGTCACCGAGGCCGAGCGGGGTCTGCTGGACTTTGTGACCATCGATGACTCGCTGAGCCTCCAGACCTCCCGCTACGTCGAGCCGGACGAGCGCACCGACCAGGTACGGGGCCGGCTGGACGCGGTACTGATCGCCGCCCGGGTGGCGCCGCTGACCCGGAACATCGGGGTGATCCCGACCGCCGTGGTCACCCACACCGAGCCCTTCCACCTCTCGAAGGCAATCGCCACCCTCGACTACGTGAGCACCGGACGGGCCGGAATCCAGGTCAGGGTGTCCGGACGCGCCGACGAGGCCACGCACTTCGGCCGCCGTACGGTGCCGGGCCTGCGCATCGAGGACCTGGCCACGGCTGCGGGACAGCCCTGGGTGAAGGAGCTGTTCGACGAAGCCGCCGACTACGTCGAGGTGCTGCGCCGGCTCTGGGACAGCTGGGAGGACGACGCGGAGATCCGCGATGTCGCCACCGGCCGCTTCATCGACCGCGACAAGCTGCACTACATCGACTTCGAAGGCGCGCACTTCAATGTGAAGGGCCCCTCGATCACCCCGCGCCCGCCCCAGGGGCAGCCGCTCGTCGCCGCGCTGGCGCACGCGACCGTCCCGTACGAACTGGTCGCCCGCTCGGCCGACCTCGGATTCGTCACCCCGGGCGGCGCCGATGATGCCCGGGCCGTTCTGGCCGAGATCCGCGCGGTGCAGGCCGCCGCCGGCCGCGCCGACGAGACCGTGCACGTCTTCGGCGACCTGGTGGTCTTCCTCGACGCCGACCCCGGCGCCGCTGCGGACCGCAAGGCCCGCCTGGACGAACGCGCCGGCGCCGAGTACAGCAGCGACGCCCGCGTCTTCACCGGGACGCCCGGGCAACTCGCGGACCTGCTCGAGGAATTGCGGGACGCCGGATTGACCGGCTTCCGGCTGCGGCCCGCCGCCCTTCCGTACGACCTGGAGCAGATCACCCGCCACCTCGTGCCCGAGCTCCAGCGCCGTGGCGCGTTCCGTACCGCGTACGAGGCGAGCACCCTGCGCGGACTGCTCGGACTGACCCGCCCCGCCAACCGCTACGCCGCCGCCTGAGCCGGAAGGACCGTACGAGTATGAGCAAGTCCGCCACGCCACTGAAGCAGATCCACCTCGCCGCGCATTTCCCCGGCGTCAACAACACCACGGTATGGAGCGACCCGAAGGCGGGCAGCCACGTCGAGTTCAGCTCGTTCGTACACTTCGCGCAGACCGCCGAGCGCGCCAAGTTCGACTTTCTCTTTCTCGCCGAGGGCCTGCGGCTGCGAGAACAGGGCGGCCGGATCTACGACTTGGACGTCGTCGGGCGGCCCGACACCTTCACCGTCCTGACCGCGCTCGCCGCCGTCACCGAACGCCTCGGCCTGACCGGCACGATCAACTCGACCTTCAACGAGCCCTACGAGGTGGCCCGCCAGTTCGCCAGCCTCGACCATCTGTCGGACGGCCGCGCCGCCTGGAACGTCGTCACCTCGTGGGACGCCTTCACCGGCGAGAACTTCCGCCGCGGCGGCTTCCTGCCGCAGAACGAGCGCTACTCGCGGGCGAAGGAGTTCCTGAGCACCACCACCGAGTTGTTCGACTCCTGGCAGGGCGACGAGATAGCCGCCGACAAGGAGTCGGGCACCTTCCTGCGGGACGCACGGGCCGGGGCCTTCGTGCACCAGGGCCGGCACTTCGACATCGCCGGACAGTTCAACGTCCCGCGCAGCCCCCAGGGCCGCCCGGTGATCTTCCAGGCCGGCGACTCCGAGGAAGGCCGCGAGTTCGCGGCGTCGAGCGCGGACGCGATCTTCAGCCGCTACAGCACCCTCAAGGAAGGCCAGGCGTTCTACACGGACGTCAAGGGCCGCCTCGCCCGTCATGGACGCACCCACGACCAGCTGCTGATCCTGCCCGCCGCGACCTTCGTCCTCGGCGACACGGACACCGAGGCGCAGGAGCTGGCCCGCGAGGTGCGCCGCCAGCAGGTCAGCGGCGCCACCGCCATCAAGCACCTGGAATTCGTCTGGAACCGCGACCTGTCCGGCTACGACCCGGAAGGACCGCTCCCCGACATCGACCCCGACCTCGGCGAGCACACCATCGCCCGCGGCCGCGCCCAGGTACGGATGTACCGCGACCCGCTGGCCACCGCCCGCGAGTGGCGGGAGCTCGCGGCCGCGAACAAGTGGTCGATCCGGGACCTGGTCATCGAGACCGGGAGCCGCCAGGCCTTCGTCGGCTCCCCGGCCACCGTCGCCGAGACCATCAACTCATTCGTGCAGGCCGACGCCGCCGACGGCTTCATCCTCGTCCCCCACATCACGCCCGGCGGGCTCGACGTCTTCGCCGACACCGTCGTCCCGCTCCTCCAGGAGCGCGGCGTGTTCCGTACGGAGTACGAGGGCGCCACCCTGCGCGACCACCTCGGCCTGGCCCATCCCGACGCCGACGCGGCCGCCGAGCGGGCCGCGTCGTGAAGTTCCTGGCCATCACCCTGATCGTGCACGCCCCGGACCCGGTGACCGGCGTGCGCAAGTCCACCCAGGACCGCTTCCGTGAGGTGATCGACAACGCGCTGCTCGCCGAGGAGCTGGGCTTCGACGGCTTCGGCGTCGGCGAGCGCCACGAACGGCCGTTCATCTCGTCCTCGCCGACGGTGGTGCTCAGCCACCTCGCCGCCCTCACCCGGCGGATCCGGCTGTTCACCGCCGTGACGACGCTGAGCCTGCTCGACCCGGTGCGGGCGTACGAGGACTACGCGACCCTCGACCACCTCTCCAACGGCCGACTCGATCTGATCATCGGCAAGGGCAACGGCACGGCCCAGCGCGAGCTGTTCCACGTCACCGCCGAGGACCAGTGGGACCGCAACGCCGAGTCGTACGAGCTGTTCCGCCGGATCTGGCGGCAGGACAAGGTGACGTACGCGAGCCGCTTCCGCCCGGAGCTGAAGGAGGCCGAGGTCTGGCCCCGGCCGTTCCAGCAGCCGATCCGGGTCTGGCACGGCAGCGCGACCAGCCGGGAGTCGGTGGATCTGGCCGCCCGCTACGGGGATCCGCTGTTCTCCGCCAATGTCACCAACCCGATCGAGCCCTATGCCGAGCTCATCCGCTACTACCGGCAGCAGTGGGAGTACTACGGCCACGACCCCGCCCTGGCCACGGTCGGCGCGGGAACGGCCGGTTTCTACACCGCCCGCACCTCGCAGGAGGCTCTGGCCGCCTACCGGCCGGTCTTCGAAGGCCGTCTGGCCTTTCAGAAGCAGCTCGGCCTCGAACCGGTCTTCCCCACCCTGGACGACTTCGTCGAGCGCAGCTCCGCCCTCATCGGCAGCCCGCAGCAGGTGATCGAGAAGGTGCACCGCTACCACGAGCAGTTCGGCCACAGCGTGCTGCACCTGCACGCGGACGGCGACGGCCTCACCGACAGCCGGCACCGGGACAGCCTTGAGCTGTTCCAGTCCGACATCGCCCCGACCCTGCGCCGTGAGATCCCCGACCCGCCGTTCGCCTGGGGCCCGGTCGCGCCCGCCACGGCCCTCTGACAAGGAGCAGCATCATGGCCAACACTCCCCTCGCTGTTCTGGACCTCGTGCCGATCTCGTCCGGGTCCACCGCGAGCCAGGCGCTGCGCAACAGCATCGACCTGGCCCAGCAGGCCGAGCGCCTCGGTTACGCCCGCTACTGGTTCGCCGAGCACCACCTCAACCCCGGCGTCGCCGGCACCTCCCCGGCGGTCGCCCTCGCCCTCACCGCCGCCGCGACCTCCACCATCCGGCTCGGCGCCGGCGCGGTGCAGCTAGGGCACCGCACCGCCCTGGCCACGGTCGAGGAGTTCGGGCTGCTCGACGCGCTCCACCCCGGCCGGTTCGACCTCGGCCTGGGGCGCTCCGGCGGCCGGCCCGCGCCGTCCGGCCGGCAGCCGGCCCTGGTCGGCGCGGCGGCCGTCGTGGACGGGCGGACGCCGGGCGGGCTGAGGATCCCGGCCCGGTTCTCCTTCGAGCACCTGCTGCGCCACCCGCGTTTCGTCCTGCACAAGAAGCTGCTCCAGCAGCCGGGCGCCGAGTCCCAGCCCTACGACGAGCAGATAGCCGACGTCCTCGCGCTGCTGGCGGGCACCTACGCCACCGCCGACGGCGTCGAGGCACACGTCGTACCCGGTGAGGGAGCCGAGCTGGAGGTCTGGATCCTGGGCAGCAGCGCCGGAATCAGCGCGGAGGTCGCCGGCGCCAATGGGCTGCGGTTCGCCGCCAACTACCACGTCAGCCCGGCCACCGTACTGGAGGCCGCCGAGGCCTACCGCGCGGCGTTCACACCCTCCGCCGAGCTGGCGCGGCCGTACGTCAGCGTCTCCGCCGATGTCGTCGTCGCCGAGGACGAGTCCACGGCCCGCGAATTGGCCACCGGCTACGGCCTGTGGGTACGCAGCATCCGCAGCGGCGACGGCGCCATCCCGTTCCCCTCCCCCGACGAGGCCCGCGCCCACGCCTGGACGGAGGAGGACCGCGCGCTGGTCGAGGACCGCCTCGAAACCCAGTTCGTGGGCTCGCCCCGGCAGGTCGCCGACCAGCTGGAGACGCTGCGCGACGCCACCGGCGCCGACGAGCTGATCATCACCACCATCACCCACGACCACGCCGACCGGGTCCGCTCCTACGAGCTGCTCAGCGACGAGTGGAGTCGGCGGTGACCGCGATCCGGACGCGGCCGGACGCACGCGCCGGGGGTCGCTGAGGTGTGCACAGCCGCTGCGGCGGTGGGCCGGCCACGCCCGGCGAAATGCCGTCTGACCTGGGCGGACGTTCACTTCAGGGGCCACTGTCAGTGGGCGGGTGCAGACTGACCCGTATCTGCGACAACGGCGTCCTGGAGGTGTCGGCCATGCCCGACGTATTGCTCACCGTAGGTACTCGCAAAGGGCTCTTCATCGGCCGCAGGCACAGCGGCCGATGGGAGTTCGACGGCCCGCATTTCAACGCACAGGCGGTCTACTCGATCGGGATCGACACGCGCAGGGCCGTCCCGCGGCTGCTGGTCGGCGGTGACAGCGCGCACTGGGGCCCGTCCGTGTTCCACTCCGACGATCTCGGGGTGAGCTGGACCGAGCCGAGCGCACCCGCGGTGAAATTCCCCAAGGACACGGGCGCGTCCCTGGAGCGGGTCTGGCAGCTGCATCCGGCCGGCCCCGCGACGCCCCACACGGTGTACGCGGGCACCGAGCCGGCCGCTCTGTTCCGCTCCGACGACGGCGGCGAGACCTTCGAGCTGGTCCGGCCGTTGTGGGAACACCCCACCCGCTCGCGGTGGGTGCCGGGCGGCGGCGGTGAGGCCGTGCACACGGTGGTGACGGACCACCGGGATCCGGCGGCGGTGACCGTCGCGGTCTCCACGGCGGGGGTGTTCCGCTCCCGGGACGGCGGCCAGAGCTGGGCGCCGTCCAACCAAGGCGTGTCGGCGGTCTTCCTGCCCGACCCGCATCCGGAGTTCGGCCAGTGCGTCCACAAGATCGCGCAGGACGCGGGCGATCTGGACCGGCTGTATCTGCAGAACCACTGGGGCGTGTTCCGCAGCGACGACGCGGGCGGCCGGTGGACCGACATCGGCGCCGGTCTGCCGTCCGACTTCGGCTTCACGGTCGCCGCGCATCCGCACCGCGCCGATGTGGCCTATGTCTTCCCGATCAACGCCGACGCGGACCGTGTCCCCGCCGGGCGGCGGTGCCGGGTCTACCGCACCCAGGACGCGGGCGGCAGCTGGGAGCCGTTGTCGGCCGGGCTGCCCGAGGGTGATCACTTCGGCACGGTGCTGCGCGACGCGATGTGCACGGACGACGCCGATCCGGCGGGGGTGTACTTCGGAAATCGCAACGGCGAGGTGTTCGCGAGCGCGGACGACGGGGACAGCTGGCAGCAGCTCGCCTCGCATCTGCCGGATGTGCTCTGCGTCCGGGCGGCCACCCTCGGCGCGTAAACACCGTGCGGCGGCGGCCGGTTGACCGGTGGAGGGCCGGCAACACGATCCGCAGAGTGACGGTGCCGCCCCGTACTACCGGGGCCCGTCCTCGGCTGCCGCGTCGAGGTCCGACCATGTGGCGTCGGTCAGGTCGCTGGCGGCCCAGCGGGCGGCGGACATGACCTCGTGCGCCGAACGGAAGCCCGCGACCACGCCGGCCACGGTGGGGTCGCGCAGCGGGAAGCGGACGGCGGCGTGGGGAAGGACGGTGCCGTGCCGGGCGCAGACGTCGGCAAGGCGCCGGGCACGGCGCAGCAACGCGTCGGAGGCGGGACCGTAGTCGAAGGAAGCGTCATCGGGTGGGCGGGGCCGGCTGAGCAGACCGGAGTTGAAAGGCGCTGCGGCGACCACCGAGACACCTCGCTTCGCGCACTCCTCCAGCAGGGGGCGAGCGGTGCGGTCGATCAAAGTCCAGCGGCCGGCCACCATCACGGTGTCCACGTCCGCTTCGGCGACGACCCGCAGCAGCGGGGCGACGGTGTTCATACCGACGCCCACAGCGCCGATGACGCCTTGGTCGCGCAGGTCTGTCAGGGCAGGCAGTGCCTGGTCGAGGGCAGCGTCCAGATGGTCGTCGGGGTCATGGACGTAGACGATGTCCACCCGGTCCAGGCCCAGGCGGGTCAGGCTGCCCTGAAGGCTGCGCAGGACGCCGTCACGCGAGTAGTCGGGGCGGCGGATCAGTGTGTCCGGTACGGCGAAGCCCCCTGCGGCCAGGTCGGATCCGGTGGGAGCGGGGTGGGGTTCCAGCAGACGGCCGACCTTGGTCGAGACGGTGAAGTCCGCCCGTGGCCGGTGGGCGAGCGCCGCGCCGAGCCGTCGTTCGGACAGTCCGAGCCCGTAGTGCGGGGCGGTGTCGTAGTACCGCACACCGACATCCCAGGCGGCCTCGACCGTGGCCCGCGCCCGGTCGTCGTCGATCGGGGCGTAGAGATTGCCGATGGGGGCGCCGCCGAACCCCAGGGAACTGACGCGGACACTCGTACGGCCGAGCCTGCGGGCCGTCACGCGGCGATCCCGTACCAGCGCGCCGCCGTCGTGCCGAAGACCGCCTCACGCTCATCGGCGCTCAGATGGCCGGTGAGCGTCTCGGCGACGGCCAGGACGTCGTCATAGCCGGCCGCGAGCAGGCAGACCGGCCAGTCCGAGCCGTACATGAGGCGGTCCGGGCCCACCGTCGCGAGCAGTACGTCCACGTAGGGGCGCAGAGTACGGGCGGGAGCTGCCCCGGTCCTGGTGACGAGGCCGGAGAGTTTTACGGCGACGTTGGGGCAGTCGGCCAGATCGGTCAGCAGCGAGGTCCACGGCTCCATGCTGTCCGTGCCGACGACGGGGTTGCCGGCGTGGTCCAGGACAAAGCGAACATCCGGCAGGTCGCGTACGGTCCGGACGGCGGCGGGCAGTTGGTCGGGCCGGACGAGCAGGTCGTATACGAGACCCGCGGCGCCGACCGCCTCGATGCCCCTGCGGACCTCGGGACGCGCCGTCCAGTCCGGATCGGCCTCGTCCTGGATGCCGTGCCGGATGCCGACGAGCGCGGAGCCCCCGGGCCGCTCGCGCAGTTCCGCGAGACGGTCGGCGACAGCCGGTTCGATCAGGCTCGTCCAGCCGACGACCGCTCGGACGCGCGAGTCCTCGGACGCCAAGGCGAGCAGTTCCGGTGTCTCCTCCGGCACGGCGATGGCCTGTACGACGACGGTCGCGTCGATGGTGTTCCGGTCGAGCGCCGGCCGCAGTTCGGCGGCGGTGAAGCTCCGGCGCAGGGAAGGAAGGTCGCGCGTCCACGGCTGGTCGCGTACTGCGAGGTCCCACAGATGGTGATGAGCGTCGATGCGCACGTTTGGTCCTTCGGGTCGGTGGACGGATTCTCGGACGCGAGCCCCCGCCCGTCGCCGCGTGCGGCGCGGGCCCGCATCTCCGTGGGCGGCGGACGCGGGCAGGGCACGCACCCTCAGTCGAGGTGGAAGATCTCCTCGGCGGAGGCCCACCACTGCCCCTCGGCCACGCTGTCCAGCGGCTGCTGGCACGGGTCGGTCAACGCCCACCACTCGCCGGAGACCGGGTCGGCGGCAATCGCCGCGGTGTCGGCGGTGTAATCGGTCCCGGTGTACTCCAGGTAGCTGAACAGCAGGCCGTCCCGCAGAAAGATGGAGTAGTTGCCGATATTGGCCCGCTTGAGGGTCGCGAGCACGCCCGGCCATGCGGCGGCGTGCAGTGCGCGGTACTCCGACTCCTTCTCGGGCCGCAAACGGATCACTGCGGCAAAACGCTGCACGGCTCAGCCCTCCCCCCGCAGTCGGCGCACCCACGGTGCGTCGGCCGGGCAAAACTTTGCGGACACGATGTCTCCTGCTCGTAGGTAGGGCCGGTCGTGCCGTGCCGGTCTCTTGGCGGTCTTTCCCAGCTCGGCCGCGCGCTCCATGCAAAAGGATCTGCTTCATCCGCCAGGTAGGACCTTAAGGATCTGATCCCTTGCGCACAATGGTTCCGTGTCAGATGTCCCTTTTGATGCCTTAAATAGGGGTACGTAAGGGCGAGTGGGCGAAGTTTCCGTCAGACTCTTCTCAACACGTAACGTGGATGTCATAGTTTCCCCCACCGATGAACCAGATTAATCAGTACTTACAAGAGGGGGGTTATGCCATGGCAGCTCCATCACAGGTCCCTGGCGACGGAGATGACGAAGCGTCGGGTCGCTACCGGCCGGGTTACGAACTGGTCGCCGAGCAGCTGCTGAACTACATCGCCGAGCAGAACCTGCGGTCCGGGGACCGGCTGCCCACTGAACAAGGCTTGGCTCAGATCCTGGGCGCCTCCCGCAACGTCACCCGCGAGGCGGTGAAGGTCCTGGCCGCCATCGGCCGGCTGAGTGTGCGGCGTGGCGCGGGAATCTTCGTCGCCGACTCGGCCGGCGGGCTGGTGGACGACCACCTCTCGCACTTCCGGCCGACGAGCATGGAAGACGTCCTGATGCTCCTGGAGTACCGGACGGTGATCGAGTCGGAGACAGCGCGCCGCGCCGCCTCCCTCGCCACGCCGATCGAGGTCAGGACCATCCGGGAGTGCGCCGAGACATCACTGGTGGCGGCCAGGGCGGCCGACGGGTACGGCTTCGCCAAGGCCGACACCGCGTTCCATGACGCGGTGGGTGTCGCCGCACACAATGTGTTTCTGAGGTCGAGCGTCGCCAGCGTGCGGCGCCTGGCGTCACAGTCCGATGTGCTGCTCTTCCACGGCGACGCGCCCGGGTCGCTGGAAGTGGCGGCGGGACAGCACCTCGCCATAGCTGAGGCGGTCGCCGCGGGGGAGGCCGATCTCGCCGGGGAGCTGATGGTCGCGCACATCGCCACCACTCAGAGCCAGTTCGAACGAAAGATCCGCGACCGGCTGTTCAACCTTGACCACCGCGGCGCCTCCAGGGCACCAGTGCGGCAGTCGAGAGGCACCGGTGCCGCGGACGAGCCACTGTCCCCGGAGACGTCCGCCTCGTAAACCGGCATCACGCCGGCGCCACGGCTCGCGGAGCGAGCCGCCCAACGCCAGAGGAACCCGGAGGACGACCGGGTTCCCGACGTCACTTCATCAAGGCGATTGGATTTCCGTGTCTGAACCGTCTGCTCGCAAACACATACCCGTGCCGCTCCGAAGAGTATTCGTCGCCGCCCTGTCCCTGGCCGCGGCGGCGGCGCCCCTGGCCGCCGGGCCGGCCCATGCCTCCGCGTCGAAGGCATCGGGCCTGACCGTCTATGTCTCGCCGACCGGCAAGGACTCCGGAACCGGCACCGCCGCACATCCGTTCAAGACGCTGGAACACGCGCGGGACTATGTGCGTGAGGCCAAGAAGAAGGTCAGCGGCGATGTCCATGTGCTGCTGAAGTCCGGCACGTATCAGCTGAGCCGCACCTTCAGCCTCACCGCTCAGGACTCGGGCAAGGACGGCGCCCGTGTCATCTACGAGGCCGCTCCCGGCGCGAACCCCGTGATCAGCGGAGGCAAGCGGATCACCGGCTGGACCCCGGCCGACTCGACGGGCAAGGTCTACAAGGCCACGGTGGGCGACCTCGACACCCGCCAGCTGTACGTGAACGGCGAACTGGAGACCCGGGCGCGGAGCACGAAAAACCCGTCCGGCTTCAGCAAGACGTCCACCGGCTACACGTTCACCGACAGCGGCATCAGCGCCTACAAGAGTCCCAAGGACCTGGAGGTCGTCAGCAGCTGGGGCTGGAAACTGCAGCGCTGCGGAGTGGAGTCGATCTCCGGCAACACGATGACGATGGAACAGCCCTGCTGGCACAACGCCAACCTCCAGCAGGGCCAGGAGATCCAGAACCCCACCTGGCTGGAGAACGCCCGCGAACTGCTGGACACCCCCGGTGAGTGGTACGTGGACAAGGGCGCGGGCGAGGTGTACTACCTGCCCAAGGACGGCCAGAACCTGTCGACGGCGACCGTCACGGTGCCGGTCGTACAGGACCTGGTCGACCTGAACGGCACCAGGGCCAAGCCCGTCACCAACGTGTCCTTCGAGGGCATCACCTTCTCCTACTCGACCTGGCTCGCGCCGAGTTCGTCCGACGGCCTCATCGAGGGCCAGGCGGGCTTCCGGATGGTCGGCGAGGACAACCCCGACTTCAACTCCACCCGGCTGGAGTGGCAGAAGACGCCCGGAGCCGTCAACGTGAACTACGGCCACGACGTCAGCTTCGAGGGCAACACCTTCACCCGCCTCGGCGCGGTCGGCCTGAACCTGAACACCGGCACCCAGGGCACCGACGTCACGGGCAACGTCTTCCGTCAGATCGCCGCCACCGGCATCCAGATCGGCGGCGTCGAGGTGATCGACGCCCATCCCGACAACCCACGGGACATCACCAAGGACACCATGGTGGACAACAACGTCGTCACCAAGGTCGCCGACCAGTACAACGGCTCGCTGGGCATCCTGGCCGGCTACACCGACCACACGGTGATCACCCACAACAAGGTCTACGACCTGCCCTACAGCGGTGTCTCCGTGGGCTGGGGCTGGGGCCTGACCGACGCGGGCGGCGACACCAACTACCCGGACGACAACCTGGGCGTACCGGTCTGGGACACCCCCACGACCAGCCGGGACAACGTCGTCACCGGCAACGAGATCTACGACATCATGAAGTCGCAGGCCGACGGTGGCGCTGTCTACACCCTCAGCGCCAACCCCGGCGGCACGGTGTCCGGCAACTACATCCACGGCGTTCCGACGCACGCCTACGGTGCCGTCTACCACGACGAGGGCAGCCGCTACTGGCAGAACACGGGCAACGCCTTCTGTGACGTGGCGTACCAGTGGCTGTTGTTGAACCACGGCATGGACATCAACGCCACCGGCAACTTCACCACCCAGCCCGCTTTCACCACCCAGTTCAACAGCACGAACAGCAACATCAGCGGCAATGTCACCGTCGACTCCTGCGCCCAGCTCCCGGCCTCGATCGTGAACAACGCCGGTCTCCAGCCGGCCTACCGTCACCTCGACCCGGGCCCGGTCGTCACCGACACCAAGGCGCCCACCGCCCCCGGCACCCCGGCCGCGACCACCGACTTCCCGACGGTGGCGGACCTCAGCTGGACGGCGTCCACCGACAACACGGGCGTCACGGGCTACTCCGTCTACCGCGACGGCAAGCTGGTCAGCGCCACCGGCAAGACCTCGGTGCGGCTCTCCGGCCTGACCGCCGGCCAGACCTACACCGTCCGGATCACCGCCCGTGACGCGGCCGGCAACGAGTCCGCGCCGAGCACGGAACGGAAGGTCACCCTGCCCTCCGGCAGCGACCTGGCGCTGAAGCAGCCGGTCACCGCTTCGTCGGACTCGGAGCAGAACTTCCCCGAGAAGGCGGTGGACGGCGACCTGTCCACCCGCTGGGCCCAGGGTCTCGGCCTGCCCGACCCGTCCTGGATCCAGGTGGACCTCGGCGCCCAGTACGACGTGAACGGCGCGATCACCACCTTCGAGAAGAGCAGCGGCTACACGTACCGCATCGAGGTCTCGCCGGACGAGGTCAACTGGAAGACGCTGGCGGACCACACGTCCGCGAACACCACGGCGATGACCGACTACTCGCACACCGACGAGCCGGTCACCGGCCGCTTCGTACGGCTGACCGTCACCGGCTCCAGCGGCAACGGCGGAAGCATCTTCGACTTCCAGGTGTACGGCGAGGCCGCCGCCCCCAGCTCGGACCACACGGCCCCCGCGGCCCCCGGACAGCCCGACGTCACGCCGCTGCTGCCCAGCGTGGTGGACCTCAGCTGGCCGGCCGCGACCGATGACACCGGCGTGACCAGCTATGTCGTCCACCAGGACGGCCGGCGGATCGCCGTCACCGGTGGCACCACCCTGCGGGTCTCCGGTCTGACCCCGGAGAAGGAGTACTCCTTCACCGTCGTGGCCCGTGACGCCGTGCTGAACACCTCGGAGCCGAGTGAGGCGGCCGCCTTCACCACTCCGGCCGACAACGACCTGGCGCTGAACAAGGCGGTCACCGCGTCGTCGGACTCGGAGCAGAACTTCCCCGAGAAGGCGGTGGACGGTGACCTGACCACCCGCTGGGCGCAGGGACTCGGCCTGCCCGATCCGTCCTGGATCCAGGTGGACCTGGGCAAGGACACCAGCGTCTCCGGCGTGGTGACCACGTTCGAGAAGTCCAGCGGCTACAAGTACCGCCTGGAGTACTCGACCGACGGCACGACCTGGTCAACGCTCGACGACCACACCTCCACGAACACCGTCTCGTCGGCCGGCTACTCGCTCCCCGACGAGCCCGTCACCGCCCGCTACCTGCGGCTGACCGTCACCGGATCCAGCGGTAACGGCGGCTCCATCTACGAGATCCAGGCGTACGGCGAGTTCTGACCGTACGCGTCCCCCTCACCGGGCCGGCACGTTCCCACAGAAAACGAAAGCCACGATGAAGATCACCCATGTCGAAGTACACCGGATCGACGTCCCGGCGGCCAGCCCTCCCTTCAAATGGCGGGACGGACTGAGCGGAAGCGCTCCGCTGGGCGACGGCGCGGTCCTGCGCATCGGCACCGACGAGGGAGCCGAGGGGGTGGCTCTGTTCGCCCGGCCGGGAGCCTTCACCACCTTGCGGGACCTGGTCGATCTGGTCTTCCGTGACGAACTGGTCGGAGCCGACCCGTTCCAGCGGGAATGGCTGTGGCACCGGGTGTGGGAGCTGGACCGTATCCACGAACTCCCGCTCCCCACCCTGGGCCTCATCGACACCGCCCTGTGGGACCTGGCCGGCCGGTGTTACGGCCAGCCGGTCTGGCGCCTGCTCGGCGGTTTCCGGGAGGCGATCCCCGCCTACGCCTCCACCTCGACGTTCTCCAGCGTCGCGGAATTCCTCGACGTGGCGGACCAGTGCCTGGAACTGGGCTACCGCGGTATCAAACTGCACGCCTGGGGCGACGCCCGCCGCGATGCCGAGCTGTGCCTGGCGCTGCGCGACCACGTCGGTCCCTCGGTCCCTCTCATGTACGACGGGTCGGCCGGCTTCGACCTGCCCGACGCGATCCGCCTGGGGCGGGCACTGTCCGAGGCGGACTACCTCTGGTACGAGGAGCCGATGCGCGAGTTCAGCATCTCCGCGTACCAGAGGCTGGCGGCCGCCGTGGACGTACCGCTGCTGGTGGCCGAGACCTCCGACGGAGCACACATGAACTCCGCGGACTTCATCAGGGCCGGTGCCGCCACCTTCGGTGTGCGGGCCGGCACCACCCTCCGGGGCGGGATCACCGGCGCCATGCGCACCGCACACCTCGCCGACGCCTACCGGCTCCGTGCCGAGGTGCACGGTTCGGACATCCCGAACCACCACCTGTGCATGGCCATCTCCAACACCACCTATTACGAGTCCCTGGTGACCGCGGCGAAGGTCGTCCGCGAGCGCCATGTGGACGCTCAGGGCCTGGTGCACGCCCCCACGGGGCCGGGCATAGCCCTCCCGCTCGACCTCGGCTACGGCAGCGAACTGCAGAGCTTCGTCGAGCAGCCGCGCTGACCGGGCGGTGGTGGGTCGGCAGTAGTCCGCCCCGCCACCGCACCCGGGGCCCCATCCGGCGCGTTACCCGTCCCACGCAAGAACAAGAAAGGCAAGACGATGAGGTCTTCCGGATCTCCGAGAGCCCGCCGACGCGGCATGGCACTGCGCACCGCCGCAGTCGCGCTCTCCCTGGCCACAGCGGCTGTACTGGCCGGCTGTGCCAGCGCCGACACCTCCACCGGGTCCTCCTCCTCGGGGTCGGCGTTCAAGCCGGTCACGCAGAAGGACGGCTCGCAGATCACGGTGTGGGCCGACTCCACCCGGCTCCCGTCGGTGCAGGCGTACCAGAAGTCGCACCCGGACGTGAAGATGAAGATCGTCACGTACGACGGCGGCGCCGACGGCTCCACGTACCTCCAGTCGAAGGTGCAGCTGTTCGACCGGACCGGCAGTGGCTGGCCGGACGTGGTATTCGGCTCACCCACCGACGTGACCTGGGCGTCCGAGCCCACAAAGCCCGGCGCGCAGCCGTTCGCCGCGCCCCTGGACGACAAGCTCGTACCGCAGAGCACACTGGACGGCTTCGCCAAGGGCTCCCTCGCGCCCTGCCAGTTCAACGGTCACACCTACTGCGTGCGCAACGACATCGCGCAGGTGGTGCTCTGGTACAACAAGTCCCTCATGGACAAGTGGGGCTATCAGGTCCCCACCACCTGGGAGCAGTACGCGGCCCTGGGCAAGCAGGTCGCCAAGGATCACCCGGGCTATCTCGTCGGCTCGGTCGGCGACACCAACTCCCACGAGTCGTATTTCTGGGCCGGCCAGTGCCCGGCGTTCAACCTGGTGAAGCCGGACGTCCTGCGCACCGCCCTGCAGGACCCGAAGTGCGTCCGCACGGCGACGCTGCTGGACGATCTGATCTCGGCCAAGGCCGTCACCACCAAGGGTTTCTTCAGCCAGGGCTTCGCCAAGGACAGCGGCAGCAAGGTGCTGATGGCGTACGGCCCGTCCTGGTACGGCCAGTACCTGTTCAAGGCCGCCTTCAAGACTCCGGCCAAGCAGATCGCCGTGGCGTCTCCGCTGACCTGGCAGGGCGAGACCACGCCCTCCACCGGCAACGTCGGCGGCGGTGTGTGGATGGTGTCCTCGCACAGCGCCAACCTCAAGGCGTCCACGGACCTGGCCACCTGGCTGACCACCTCCAACGAGAACCAGGCGTCCGCGCCCACCTACCCCGCCTACACCAAGGCCGCCGAAGCGTGGCTGGCCAACCCGGCCAACAGCGACTACTTCGCCAACGACGTGAGCAAGCCCTTCCAGGAGGCCGCCGACGAGGTGTGGACCGGCTGGTCGAACACCAAGTTCTCGGACGCCACCGCCTGGTCCAGCGTCGTACTGCCGGCCCTGACCTCTGGCAAGAGCCTGACCTCGATCCTGCCGGCCTGGCAGCAGGAGATCAGCAACCAGGCAAAGGCCCAGGGATACCAGGTGGTCAACGAATGACACTGCTGGAGACCGAGCGTGTCGCCGTCTCCCCCCTCCGCCGCGGCATCACGCCGCGGCGGGGGGGCCGCGGCCTCGCGGGCTACTTCTTCGTCGCCGGCTACGCGCTGCTGCTGTTCGCGTTCGGTGTGTTCCCCACCTGCTACTCGTTCTACCTGGCGCTCACCAACGACCAGGGCCGGTTCACCGGAATCAACCAGTTCCTGAAAGTCGCCCAGGACTACCGCTTCGTCCCGGCCTTCACGAACATGCTGATCTACCTGGTCATGTGGCTGGTGGTCCTCGTGGTCCTCGTCGTCCTGGTCGCGGTGGTCCTGCGCAGCCGGGTGCGGCCGGGCACATCGGCGCTCTTCCGCTTCCTGTACTACATTCCCGGCGCCCTCGCCGGGGTCGCCAGCGTCCTGGTCTGGCTGTTCATGCTGGACCCGGACGTCAGCCCGGTGTCCTGGCTCCTCACGAGCATGGGAATGCAGAGCTTCGCGGCCGTGCTCGCGCCCGGCAATCTGCCGCTGATCCTTATGCTGATCGCCTTCTGGACCGGCGCCGGCGGCTGGATGGTCGTCATGTACGGGGCGCTGAACAACATCCCTGACGAGGTACTGGAAGCCGCCCGGATGGACGGCGCGGGGCCCTGGCGTACCGCCTGGCACATCCAGATCCCGATGATCCGGCAGTGGATCGTGTACATGACGATCATGGCCTTCGCCACCGGCACCCAGCTCTTTGTCGAGCCCCAACTGCTCCAGACCGCCAGCCTCGGCCGGGTGAGCCCCTCCTGGTCGCCCAACCAGCTCGCCTACGTCTACGCCTTCCAGCAGGGCGACTTCAACGGCGCCGCCGCCATCTCCGTCTTTCTGCTCGCGCTGGGACTCATGGCCGCCGGTCTGCTGGTCGCCCGATCGAACCTGTTCAAGTTGGACGAGAAATGACACAAACCGCTCTCCCCTCGGCAGCCGCTGGCCGCCGCGTCCGGCCTTCCCGGGCCGCCTCCTTCCTGGTCGTGGGCCTCCTCCTGGCCGTGCTGCTGGTGTTCTTCGTGCTGCCGGTGATCTGGCTGCTGCTCGCGCCGTCGAAGACCGCCGGCCAAGTGGTGCACGACAACCCGCTGTCCTTCGGCTCGTTCCAGCAGATCGGCACCGCCTGGCAGCACCTGTTCTCCTTCCAGGACGGCGTCATGACCACATGGCTGCGCAACTCGGCGATCTACTCCGTCGGATCGCTCGTACTGACGCTGGCCGTCAGCGTGCCGGCCGGCTACGCGCTGGCCCTGACGAAGTTCCGGGGACGCAAGACGCTGCTGACCATCACCCTGGTCACAATGATCATGCCGCAGGCCACCCTGGTGCTGCCGATTTTCCTGGAGCTCAACCGCTTCCATCTGATCGGCACCGTCTGGTCCGTGATCCTGCCCTTCTCCTTCTATCCGTTCGGCGTGTACCTGGTGTACATCTACTTCGGCAGCAGCCTGCCCAGGGACCTGCTGTCGGCCGCGCGGATCGACGGCTGTACGGAATGGCAGCTCTTCTCCCGCATCGCGCTGCCGCTGGCGAAGCCGGTGGTCGGGCTGGTCGCGTTCTTCAGCTTCGTGGGCAACTGGAACAACTTCTTCCTGCCGTACCTCGTCCTGCCGAACAGCGACCAGTTCCCCGTCCAGGTGGGCCTGAACCAACTGCTCACCTCCACTCCGTCGTTCAACCCGGTGGCTGGTGCCGGCCTGAACATCACCGTCCCGGAACTGTCCCTGGCGATTCTCGTCGCCATCCTGCCCGTTCTGGTGCTCTTCCTGTTCTCGCAGCGCACGCTGGTGTCCGGGATGCTCGCCGGAGCGACCAAGGAATGAGCGCCACGCGCGTCGCACTGTTCCCCGCCTGCGTCAACGACGCCGTCCACGCCTGTTCCGGTGGGGCGGGCGAGGGGGTCCGTCGGGTGCGTGCGGAGGGGGGCCGCGTGCACCAGTAGAGTGACACCCCGTGGCAGCACGACCGTTGAAAGAAATCGTCGAGCCCGGATGGGCGGATGCGCTGGGCCCCGTGGCCGGACGCATCGCCGAGATGGGCGACTTCCTGCGTACGGAAATCGCCGCGGGACGCACCTACCTACCGGCCGGACCGAATGTGCTGCGCGCCTTCCAGCAGCCCTTCGACGAGGTGCGGGTCCTGATCGTCGGCCAGGATCCCTACCCGACACCCGGACACGCGGTGGGGCTGAGCTTCTCGGTCGCGCCCGAGGTGCGGCCCGTGCCCGGCAGCCTGGAGAACATCTTCCGGGAGCTGCACACGGATCTGGAGCTGCCCCGCCCCTCCAACGGCGATCTGACGCCCTGGACGCGCCAGGGGGTCCTGTTGCTCAACAGGGCACTCACCACGGCGCCCCGCAAGCCCGCCGCGCATCGCGGCAAGGGCTGGGAGGAGGTGACCGAGCAGGCCATCCGCGCCCTGGTCGCCCGCGGCAAGCCGCTGGTGTCCGTCCTGTGGGGGCGTGACGCCCGCAATCTGCGACCGCTCCTCGGCGACTTCCCGGCGATCGAATCGGCCCACCCCTCCCCCATGTCGGCGGACCGCGGTTTCTTCGGCTCGCGTCCGTTCAGCCGCGCCAATGACTTTCTGATCCGCCAGGGGGCGCAGCCCGTGGACTGGCGGCTGCCGTGAGCTGGGTGCTGGGCGTGGACTCCGGCGGCTCCGGCCTGCGGATCGCGCTCGGCTCCACGGATTCCGCCGAACCGGCCGGGGTCACGACGGTCGCCACCACCAGCTCCGCCGAGCCGGTGCGCACCGGGCCCGCCGGCATCGACGCCGGCCATCTGCTCGGTCAACTGCTGCCCGCGGTGGACACACTGCTGGCGGGGGCGGGCGCGGACTCGCTGTCCGCGATCACGATCGGCGCGGCCGGGATGGCGACGCTCGGCGACGGGCTCCGAGCCGAACTGCCCGCCGCGCTGGAACGTTCCCTGGGGGTCGGCCGGCTGGCGCTCGCCGCGGACGCGGTCACCGCCTACGCCGGAGCGCTGGGACAGCGCCCCGGGGCGGTCGTCGCGGCGGGCACGGGCATGATCGCGCTCGGTACGGATCTGACGGGCTGGCACCGCGCGGACGGCTGGGGCCATCTGCTCGGCGACTGCGGTGGCGGCGCCTGGATCGGCCGGGCAGGACTGGAAGCGGCCCTGCGCGCGTACGACGGACGGCGCGGCGGTTCACCCGCGCTGCTGTCCAGAATGGAAGCGTTTTTCGGGCCCGCCCCGGAGCTGCCGGGACTGCTCTACCCGCGCACCGACCGGCCCGCCGTGCTTGCCTCGTTCGCACCCGAGGTGGCCCGCTGCGCGGCCGCCGATCCGGTCGCGGAATCCATCCTCGCGGTGGCGGCACGGCAGATCGCGGAGGCCGCCGCCGCGGTCTGCCCACCCTCGGACGAGTCCGAAGTCGCCCTCACCGGCGGGCTGTTCAAGCTCGGTGATCCGCTGCTCGTACCCCTGCGGGCCGAGCTGGCCGATCAGCTTCCGCACGCCACGACGGTGTCCCCGGCCGGTGACCCGCTCGCCGGGGCGCTGCTCATCGCGGCGGCGCTCGCCACCGGCTCGCTGCGGCTGCCGCACGATCCGCGGCTGCTGAACGACCTGACACAACGGGATAGATGAGCAGAAAAATACCTAACGGATAAATAAGGACAGATGGCGCACGACCGCCCCCTCCCCGAACAGCCGCACCCACAAAACCAGTAACATTCGGCGCCATGAGCACCCCCACTGGGCCCGCATCCGGCCTGCCTGTACGAATGCCGCGACCCCGTCAGTCGGGGCGCCACCGTCGCCCCGAACCCGTGGCGGCTCCCGAAGGTGCGCCCGCGCTTGTTCTCGCCGTTCCCGGCACCCCTTCGCCCGCCGTCCGCGGACTGGCCGAAGAAGTCATCAGCATCGCCCGCTCCGAGCTGCCGGGGCTGAACGCCGTCATCGGCTTCCTGGACAGCGACGACGCCGAATACCCCACGCTGCAGAGTGTCCTGACCGGGGCCGCCGCGCAGCGTACCGAACGCTATGAGCTGGCGAAGGCCGCGGGCCGCGAGGCCGCCGAGCCCGAGGGCCCCGCGGCCGTCGTCGTACCGCTGCTCGCCGGTCCCGACCGTGGGCTGGTCGGGCGGATACATCAGGCTGTCGCGGACAGCGGCGCGACCGCGGAGCTGACCGATGTCCTCGGTCCGCACCCGCTGCTCGCCGAGGGTCTGCACGTGCGCCTGTCGGAGGCCGGTCTGGCCCGCGCCGACCGCGCCAGGCTGTTCACGGTCGCCACGGCGGCCGACGGGATCGTGCTGGTCACGGTGGGCGGCGAGGAGGCCGTCCAGACCGCGGGGATCACCGGGATGCTGCTGGCCGCGCGCCTCGCCGTGCCGGTCATGGCCGCCGCGCTCGACGTGGAGGGCTCGGTCTCCGCCATCGCCGCGCAGCTGCGCGACGCCGGTGCGACCCAGCTCGCGCTCGCCCCGTATCTGGTCGGCCCCGAGCTGTCCGGGGGACTGCTCGACGCGGCCCTCAAGGAGGCCGACTGCGCCGCCGCCGAGCCGCTCGGCGCCTACCCGGCGATCGGCAAGCTGGTCCTGTCCAAGTACGCGACGGCGCTGGGCATCGCGCCGCAGCCGCAGGGGACACCGACCCACTGACTCGCCCGTTCGTACGGGGAGGCGGCAGGCCCGTACGTATGGAAAGAGCCCGCACCGGACCGCTTCGGGGCGGGCCCTTCCGCGACCGTGACCGGCCATTGGAGGGCCGTACGGATCGGGCCCGGCACCGGCCCCCGGTGGCCCCCGGCCCCGGGTCAGCCGAAGATCACGCAGGAGGCCGCGGGGGCCACGATGGAACCCGCGCGGACCGGGATGCCGGTGGCCGTGTCGATGTCGAACCAGGTCACATCGCCGGAGTGCTCATTCGCGGCGTAGAGCCGGCGGCCCATCGGGTCCAGTGCCAGGTCGCGCGGCCAGCGGCCGCCGCAGGGCACCGTGGTGACCAGCTCCGCCTTCTCGTGCGTCGCGTCGAGCGCGAGGACGGCGATGCTGTCGTGCCCGCGATTGGCCACCCAGACGAACCGGCCGTCCCGCGCCACGACGACCTCGGAGGCGAAGCTCTCGACCTGCGCGCCATCGGGCAGCAGGGGTGTCTCACCGACCGGTTCGAGCACGCCGGTCCCCGCGTCCCAGCGGCAGACGGTGAGCGTCGGTTCCAGCTCGTTGACCACGTACGCGTGGCCGCCGGCCGGATGGAAGGCGAGATGGCGCGGTCCCGTCCCCGGGCGCAGCGCCGTCTCACCGTGCGATGTCAGCTCCCCCGAGGCGGCGTCCAGGGCACAGATCCGTACGGAGTCGGTGCCGAGGTCGGTGCCGAGGACCCAGCGCCCGCTCGGATCGGCCACCACCTGATGTGCGTGCGGACCGCGCTGCCGGTCCGGGTGCGGTCCGTCGCCCTCGTGCTGGAGCACCGCGCTCGCGGCCCCCAGCGTGCCGTCCGCGCGGACGGGCAGCACGCTGACGCTGCCCGAGCCGTAGTTGGCGGTCACCAGATGTCCGGCGGCGAGCGTGAGATGAGTGGGGGCCGCGCCGCGCACCGGTACGGGCTCCCCCATCAGCCGGGGCGCCCCGTCCCGGGCGTCGGCTTCCGGTACGCGGAAGGCCGCTGCCGCGCCCTCCTCCTTCTCGGAGACCGCGTAGAGCACGGCGCCGTCCGGCGCGAGTGCGAGGAAGGACGGGTCCGCGACGGCGTCGGTCGCTCCACGCTCCGTCAGGGCTCCGGTCTCCGCGTCCACGGCCGCGGCGATGATGCCGCGGCCCCCTGCCGAGGTGAAGGACCCGATGAAGGCCCGCCCGTCGTTCCTGCCGCTCACAGTGTGTGTCCCCTCTTCGGCTGATCCTCAACGGCCCGTCCGCTGACGTCCGGCCGAACGGTAGCAGGCGGTCTGGACCAATCAACCGGTCCGGAGGCCGCTGTCGAGCGGGAACCGGAGCGACCTGAGCCGCCCCTTGTGCACGGCGGGGAACCGCGCACAAGGGGCGGGAGTGCCTCGGCCGGAAGACGGTCAGAAGACGTTCACGCCGTAGGCGGCGAGCGCCTCGACGACCGGCTGGTAGAAGGTGGTGCCGCCGGAGGAGCAGTTGCCGCTGCCGCCGGAGGTCAGGCCGTGAGCGATGGTGCCCGACCACAGCGGACCGCCGCTGTCGCCGGGCTCGGCGCAGACGTTGGTCTGGATCAGGCCGTAGACGACGTCGCCGCCCCCGTAGTTGACGGTCGCGTTCAGACCGGTGACGGTGCCGGTGTGCACGCCGGTGGTGCTCCCGCTGCGTACGACGGACTGGCCGACGGTGGGGTTACGGGCGGTGGTGATGTCCTGGAAGGCTCCGCCGACGGTGTTGACCCCGCCCTCCGCCTGGCTCTGGTCGCCGTACTTGATGAGGCCGTAGTCATTGACCGGGAAGCTGGACCCGATTCTGGTGCCGATGGACCAGGCGCTGCCGGCGTTGGTGCAGTGGCCCGCGGTCAGGGCGTACTTGACGCCGGCGCTGTCCTGCACGTTGAAGCCCACCGTGCAGCGGACACCCCCGGGGCCGTAGATCGTGTCACCGCCCCTGACGAACGGGGTGAGCGTACCGGGCGTACGGTTGATCTTCAGGGCGCCGGCCGGCGCCTTCACGGCGTTCTTGAGCGCGGCGACCTCGGCCGCGCCGACCCTGCTGTCCACCGTGACGACGACCGTGCCGGTCGTGACGTCGGTGTACCACGCCGTGCCGGCGATGTCCGCCTCCAGGACGGCGGCGTCGGCCACCGCGAGCTGCGAGGCGGTCGCGGTGGATCTGCCGGCGTCGTCGGCCGTGGCGGTCGGTGTGACCACGGTGGCGACGGCCAGAAGACCGGACGCCACGGCCATCAGGCCTGCGCGCCGGGTGAATTCAGGGTTCACAACATCCTCCGATGAACGTTCCGGGGGCAGGGGACGCACGGCCGGGAGACGAACGACCCACGACTGAATGGTCATGCCCATATCAATGAGGTGAGCGCATGCTCCCCGCCGTGCGTGGTCACGACAAGGCGCGGAATGAGCCGTGCGACGGCGGCGGGCCGCCCTGCCGGGCAGCCCGCCGGTTCCGCTGTGGCACCGGGCCCTGGTACGAAGTGGTCAGAACACGCTCAGGCCGTAGGCGTTGAGCGCCTCGAGGATTGGCTGATAGAACGTGATGCCACCGGAGGTGCAGTTGCCGCTGCCGCCGGAGATGATGCCGACGGCGGTGCTGCCCTGGAAGACCGAGCCACCGCTGTCGCCGGGCTCGGAACAGCTGTTGGTCCTGCCCAGGCCGCTGACGGTGTCGGCCCCGTAGTTAATGGTCACGTTCAGAGCGGTGACGGTGCCGCAGTGCACGCCGGTGGTGCTGCCGCTCTGGCAGACGGGCTGGCCGACGACGACGCTGCCGGCGGTGGTGATGTCCTGGTAGGTGCCGTTGTGCAGGGAGACCCTGCCGTCCGCGGCGGCCGGGTTGGAGTGCTGGATGAGGCCGTAGTCGTTGTTCGGGAAGCTGGTCGCGACCGTCGTGCCGATGTTCCAGTTCCTGCCGAGGTTGGTGCAGTGGCCCGCGGTCAGGGCGTACTTGGTGCCGCCGCTGCTCTGCACGTTGAAGCCCAGCGAGCAGCGGATGCCGGAAGCGGTGATGGCCTCGCCGCCGGCTATGAGCTTGGTGAACGTGCCGGACGTGCGGTTGATCTCCAGCGCGCCGGCCGGCGTCCGCACGGCCCTCTTGAGCGCGGTGACCTCGGCCGCGCCGACCCTGCTGTCCACCGTGACGACGACCTTGCCGGTCGTGGCGTCGGTGTACCAGGCCGTACCCGCGATGTCCGCCTCCAGGATCGCGGCGTCGGCCGCCGCGAGCTGCGAGGCGGTCGCTCTGGATCTGCCCTCGTCGGCCGTGGCGGTCGGTGCGACCAGGGTGGCGACGGCCAGAAGACCGGACGCGACAGCCATCACGCGTACGCGCCGGGCGAATTCAAGGTTCACAGCATCCTCCGATGATCGTGTGCAAGGGGCAGGGGATGAAAGGCCGCGAGACGAACGGCCCGTGGGCGAGCCACCAATTCGTCATGCCCACATCAATTACGTGAGCGCATGGTCCACGCTGCGCGTTTTCACGACAAGACGCGGATTGAGCCGCGAGCGGCGCGCTTTCCCAGCCATCTGCCACCCACCGGCCGCACACCGGCCCACCACCAGTGGCCCCGCCAGGCACTCACGGTCGGCGACGGGCACCTATCGTAGGAAATGAGGACATCATCCGTTCGGGCAGGAGGATCTCATGGCTGGACTGGCCGGCAGGAAAGCGCTGGTGACGGGTGGCAGCCGCGGGATCGGGGCGGCGATCGTGCGCCGGCTGGCCGCCGACGGCGCGTCCGTGATGATCAACTATCGGAGCAGCGCGGAAGCCGCGGAGGCGCTGGCCGCCGAACTGGACGGGGACGGCCGCCGCGTGCGTACGGCGCAGGCCGATGTCGGCGATCCCGACGCCGCGCGGGCGCTGGTGAACCGGGCGGCCGAGGAGCTGGGCGGCCTCGACATCCTGGTGAGCAACGCCGGCATCGAACACTTCGGTCCCCTCGCATCCCTCACGTTCGCGGACTACCAGCGGGTGTTCAACGTCAATGTCGCAGGACAGCTGTTCGCGACGCAGGCCGCGGCGGCGGTGATGGGAGAGGGCGGCCGCATCGTGCTGACCTCGTCGGTCAGCGCCCGTATCGCCGTGTTCGAGCACAGCCTCTACGCCGCGAGCAAGGCGGCCGTGTCCGCGCTGGCACTCAACCTCGCGCCCGAGCTCGCCGCCCGGGGCATCGCCGTCAACGTCATCGCGCCGGGCGGCACCCGCTCGGACATGTCCGCCGAGAACGGCGGGCACTACATCCACCCGGCGTTGCGTGACCTGCCCCCCGAGACACTGTCCCGGATCTCCAGCGCCTGGGGCCGGTTCGCCGAGCCTGAGGAGATCGCCGCCGCCGTCGCCTTCCTCGTCTCGCCGGACGCCTCCTACATCACGGGATCGACCCTGGCCGTCGACGGCTGCCGGATGTGACCCGTAGGCCTTTACGACCTGGTGCACGATAGCCAGCGGGCTCCCGACGCCCTGCGACTCCGCCTCCGGCGTTGTCGTCAGTCGACGACGCTCCGCGTCGCCTTCCTCCTCCGCCTTGGATGCGAAGCCGCATGACGCCGCTCGCTGATCCACTGGCTATCGTGCACCAGGTCGTTACTATCCCAAGGGAAGCAGTGAGGTGACAGAGGGGATCCGCCGCCATGGTCATGAGCTGCACGATGGACGAGCACGACCACCACGATGTCTACGCGGCCCAGTGCCCGTGCCGTGAGGTGCTCGACCTGCTGGCCAACAAGTGGTCGGCGCTGGCGATCGGTGCCATGGCGCAGGGGCCGCAGCGCTTCGGGATGCTTCAGCGACGGCTGGACGGCATCAGCCCGAAGGTGCTGACCAATACGCTGCGCCGCCTCGAAGGCATGGGCTTCGTCGACAGGACCGTCTATCCGTCCGTGCCGCTGCACGTGGAGTACGCGCTGACCGACCTCGGCCGGAGCGTGGGCGAACCGCTCGCGCAGCTGCGGGACTGGGTCGAGCGGCACCTCGACAAGATCGGGCCGGCGGGCGGGACGGCCGGCGAAGGGCGCTGACAGTGAGCTTGGCATGCTGGGACGCATGAGCACTTCGCGCATCCCGGCGGTCATCTTCGATCTCGACGGAACACTCGTCGACAGCGAGCCGAACTATTACGAAGCCGGGCGCCGGCTCCTCGCCCAGTACGGCGTGGCCGACTTCAGCTGGGAGCACCACAGCCGTTTCATCGGCATCAGCACCCGGGAGACGCTGGAGGCGCTGCGCGAGGAGTACGGGATCACCGCACCGCTCGACGAACTGCTGGCCGAGCAGGACCGGTTCTATCTGGAGCGGGTACGTGTCTCGACGGAGGTGTTCCCGCGGATGCGGACGTTCGTGGAGCGGCTGTGTGCCGAGGGCGTCCGGACGGCCGTGGCCTCCGGTTCGTCCCGCGCGGCGATCGACGTGGCGCTGGGCGTCACCGGACTGGACGCGTACTTCACCACGACCGTCTCCGCCGAGGAGGTCCCCCGCGGCAAGCCCGAGCCGGATATTTTTCTGGAGGCCGCGCGTCGGCTGGGCGCCGGGCCGGCCGACTGTGTCGTGGTGGAGGACGCCGCGCCGGGAGTGGCGGCGGCGCACGCCGCCGGGATGCGCTGCGTCGCGATTCCCTATGTCCCCGGCACGGCGTCCGATCCGGTCTACGGCACGGCGGGTCTGCTCTTCCCCGGCGGCCAGGGCGAGTTCACCAGCGAGGTCGCGTACGAATGGCTCCTCGGCGCCGGCCACGGCCCGGTCAGGCGTGCCGGAAACCCGTGACAGCACCCGGCCGGGTCACCTCAGCTGCCGGCGCACCAGTTCGTGCAGGTGTCCGCCCGTATCGGCGAGCAGCGCGCCGGGCGGGCCCTGCTCCACGACGCGGCCTTCCGACATGACGATCACGCGGTCGGCGTCCATGACCGTGGAGAGCCGGTGGGCGATCACCAGCCGGCTGGCCCGCAGGCTGCGCGTGCTCTCGATCACGACGCGCTGGGTCGCGTTGTCCAGCGCGCTGGTCGCCTCGTCGAAGAACAGGACGCGCGGACGGCGGATCAGCGCCTGAGCGATCATCAGACGCTGCCGCTGCCCGCCGGAGATCGCGCTGCCGCCGGAGATCATCGTGTGCAGGCCCATCGGCATGCGCTTGATGTCCTCCGCAAGCCCGGCCATCTCGGCGGCCTCCCACGCCTCCTCCTGCGAGAACGGCTCGGCCCCGCGGATACAGTCCAGGATCGACCCGGTGAGCGGCTGGGCGTTCTGCAGGACGACCCCGCACTGCCGGCGCACGGCCGCCTGATCGAGAGCGGCCAGGTCCTGTCCGTCGTACAGCACGCTGCCCGAGACCGGCTTGTCGAATCCGATGAGGAGCCGGAGCAGCGTGGACTTGCCGCAGCCGCTGGGACCGACGATCGCCACGAACTCGCCCGGCCGCACTTCGAGGGAGACGTCGTCCAGGATCAGCGGGCCGTCGTCGGAGTAGCGGAAGGAAAGCTTCCTGGCCTCGATCCCGCCGGACAGCACGCCGGGCTGGGCGCTGGTGGCGCGGACCTCCGGTGCCTCGTCCAGGACCGGTTTGATCTGCTCGAACATCGGCAGCGCCGCGACCGCCGAGACGAACGCGCCGGTCAGCTGGGTGACGGAGGTCAGCATCATCGTCACGGCCGTGTTGAAGGTGAGGAACGCGCCGGCCGACATACTGCCGCGAGCCGGTCCTGCCAGCAGCATGAACATGACGAGCGAGCAGAGCGGCAGATAGACCGCGTCGAGGACGGTGGTCAGGTTCCTGATCCGGCCCGCCCGCTGCTGCAGTTCGCGGGAGCGGGCGAACTCGCCGGCCCAGGCCGCGTACGCGAAGCTCTCCGCCGCCGCGACGCGGAGCTTGGGCAGCCCCCGCAGGGTCTGGAACGCCTGGTTGTTGAGCTTGTTGCCGAGCTCCACCAGCCGTCGCTGCCAGCGCACCTGCCACAGGCCCATCCCGAGGAACACGGCTCCGATGACGACCAGCATGGCGATGGCCGCCAGCGCGAGCGGCACGCTGAACCAGAGCAGCAGAGCGAGGTTCATCGCACCGACCGTGCTCGCCTGTACGGCCACCGGGCCGATCCCGGACAGCACCCGGCGGATCGAGCTGATCCCCATCGCCGCACTGGCCAGCTCTCCGGTGGAGCGCTCGGTGAAGAACTTCGTGGGCAGCCGCAGCAGCCGGTCCCACACGGCCGGCTGCAGCACGCTCTCGATCCGGCCCTCCATCCGCAGCAGGGTGAGGTTCTGCATCAGCATGAAGGCCGCGGTGACGATGCTGGTGATCATGACGGCCAGTGAGACCTGGACGATGAGGCTCTTCTCGGCGTTCGGCACATAGACCCCGAGGACCTGCCCGGTCGCGATCGGCACCAGCGCGCCGAGACCGACCGTCACCAGCCCGCTGAGCACCAGATTGCGCGCGTCCGCGCCGGTACCGCGCAGGCTGAAACGCATCAGCCGCCCCATGGTCATGGGCCGGTCGGGCAGCGGCCGGTAGAACATGACCGCGCGGGGCTCGAGTTCCTCGGCGTTGCCCTCGCCGATACGCATCCGCAGCCCCGAGGCCGGGTTCACCGCCTCGTACCTGCCACGGCGCCACAACAGCGCGATCGGCGCCCCCGACTTGGCCCAATGGCCCACCAGGGGGCCGGCGTCCGTCCGCCACCAGGGCCCGTCGAGCCTGACCGAGCGGGTACGGATCCGGGCGCCGACGGCGATGCGCTCGACCGGGCCGACGCGGTCGTTGACCGGACCGCTCTTCGGCGGCTCGGAGAGCGTGATCCCGCCGGCCCTGGCGACCACCCGGCAGATGGCGAAGGCCGCGTCGTCGCCGGTCTCCCGGGTGCCGGACGGGCTCCGCCCGGCCTTGGCGGGTCTGCCCATCGAGGCGATCAGTGCCTGGTCCGCCCGTGCGCGGACCGTTTCACCCGCTCTGATGCCGGCCGCGGTCCTGTCGGCGTGCGCGCGCTCCAGCTGTTCGATCCAGCGGTCCAGGGCGGACAGCAGCCGGTACTGCTGATTGACCATCCGCTGCCACATCGCGCCGTCGACCAGCAGGTCACCCGCGGCGTCCGCGCCGAACGTGGCGCCGTACCGCACGCTGCCCGGGGCGACCGGCATCCACAGGATGTCGTCGTCGGCCATGGTCTCGTCGCCGCCGGGGCGGCCGTCCAGCGGCGCTTCGAACAGGACGCCCAGGCCGCGCGCGGTGCCGAGCGCGAACGCGTGCTCCAGCGGCGTCGGCGCCCAGGTCGGGTACGCGTAGGTGCCGGCGTCCGTGGGAGCGTACGCGTCCGGGTACGCGTAGGCGTCCGCGGAGGACGGGTCGTACGCGGAGGGGTGCAGCTCCCGCAGCGGGATCCGGCGCAGCAGGCAGTCCTGCGAAGGCTTGCCGAGCAGGGTGTGCTGCGGGCCCTCGACCGGGCCGAGCAGCAGCGTGCCCGCTTCGAGGCGCCCGAGGAAGTGCCAGTGCCCCTGCTGGGCGGCGTCGACCGCGAACAGGTCCAGCGCCCCGCCCACGACGAGCCACAGCACCTGCGGTCCCTCCAGCGGCACGCTGCCCAGACCGCTGGGGTCGACCGGCGTGCCGAGTCCGCCCAGGGAGTGGATCACCGGGTCGGTCCCGGAGGGGTGAACGGGCGGCTCCGCCGACGGAGGAACGGATGACACCTCAGTGCTCCTTGACCAGCTCGGAGTACGGCCCGCCGGCCGCGACCAGGTCCTCGTGCCGGCCCCGTTCCACGATCGAACCGTGGTCGAGCACCACGATCTCGTCGCTGTCGCGCACCGTGCTGAGCCGGTGTGCGATCACGACGCAGGCACAGCCGCGCCGCCGCAGATTGTCGATGACGAGCCGTTCGGTCTGCGCGTCCAGGGCGCTGGTCACCTCGTCGAGGACCAGGATGCTCGGCCGTCGGACGAGCGCCCTGGCGATCTCCAGCCGCTGCCGCTGCCCACCGGAGAAGTTGCGGCCGTCCTGCTCCACCCGGCTGTGGATGCCGTCGGGACGCCGGACGATCACGTCGTCGTAGAGGGCGGCGTCCTTGAGGGCGGTGACGACGGCGTCGTCCGGTATGGACGGATCCCACAGGGCCACGTTGTCGCGGACCGTCCCCTCGAAGAGGAAGACGTCCTGGTCGACGAAGGAGACCGAGGCGGCGAGCGCGCCACGGGAGATGTCCTCCAGGCGCTGCCCGTCGATGCGGATCGTCCCCTCCCACGGCCCGTAGAGGCCGGAGATCAGCCTGGAGACAGTGGACTTGCCACTGCCGGAGCCGCCGACGAGTGCGACCTGCCGGCCGGGCCCCACGGTCAGCGAGAAGCCGGTGAGCAGCGGTGGGTCCAGCGGGCTGTAGCCGAAGGTGATGTTCTCCAGCCGCACATGGCCCGTGAGCCTGCGCGTGCTCGTCTCCGGCGCGCGGCGTGTGTACAGCGCGTCGGCCGGGAAACTCTCGACGTCCTTCAGCCGGGCCACATCGGCCGCGAAGTCCTGGACCCGGCCCGCCACCCCGTTCAACCGGGTGATCGGCGCGGTGAAGCGCGTGACGAGCGCCTGGAAGGCGACGAGCAGACCGATCGAGAGGTGGCCTTCCACCGCCCGCAGGCCGCCGATCCAGAGGATCAGCGCGCTGTTGAGCGTCGCGAGGGCCGGCGCGACCACGGCGAGGGCCGCGGTCGGTACGCCGAGGCGCTGCTGTTCCTCCAGCGTCGTCGCGTGCTGGCCCGCCCAGCGGCGGAAGTACCCGTTCTCGCCGCCGGTGGCCTTCATGGTCTCGATCAGCTGGAGGCCGGTGTACGAGGTGTTCGTCAGCCGGGCGGTGTCCGCGCGCAGCTTCTGGGTACGGGTCGCCCGCAGCCGGATGACGATCCGCATCGCGACCACGTTGAGCAGGGCGATCAGCACGCCGACGACCGTCAGCTGAGGGTCGTACGTCCACAGCAGGAGGGCGTAGAGGATCACCACGACCCCGTCCACCCCGGCGGCGGCGAGGTCCCGTGCCAGAGTCTCGGCCACCGCGTCGTTCGACTGCAGCCGCTGGACCAGATCGGCCGGGCTGCGCTGGGCGAAGAAGGTGACGGGCAGCCGCAGCAGGTGGCGCAGGAACCGGGCGCTGCTCAGTGTGGACGAGATGATGCGTCCGCGCAGCAGGTTCGCCTGCTGCAGACCGGTCAGCACCGCTGTGAGCGCCACCATCGCGGCCATGGCCGCGAACAGGGGGCCGAGCAGCGAGGTCTGCTTGCCGATCAGGAACATGTCGATGTACGTACGGCTCAGCGCGGGTACGACCGCGCCGACGGCGACCAGGAGGAGACTGGCGAGCAGCGCGGCCAGCAGCGTGCCCGTCGTGCCGCGCAACCTCGCCGGCACGGCGCCCAGGACGCCCCGTCTGCGGCCGCCGCCGCGGAAGCCGGCCGACGGCTCGAAGACGAGCGCGACCCCGGTGAAACTGGTGTCGAAGTCCTCCGTCGTCACGAAGCGGCGGCCTTTGCCGGGGTCGTTGATGTGTACGCCCCGGCGGCCCAGCTTGCGTCCCATGCCGTCGTAGACGACGTAGTGGTTGAACTCCCAGAACAGGATGGCCGGCGCCTGGACCTCGGCGAGGGCCGCCGGCTCCATCTGCATGCCCTTGGCCTGCAGACCGTAACTGCGGGCGGCCTTCAGCAGGTTGCTGGCCCGGGAGCCGTCCCGCGATACGCCGCACGCGATGCGCAGCTCTTCGAGCGGGACATGGCGCCCGTAGTGGGCGAGCACCATGGCGAGCGAGGCGGCCCCGCACTCCACGGCCTCCATCTGGAGGATGGAGGGGGTACGCACCGTCTTGCGCTTTGTGGCCTTGGGGGCCTTCCGGGACCTCCCGGCCCGCGGGGAACCGGGGCGATGGCGGCCGTGGCCCGGTGGTGCGAGCCGCTCCCGCGGCGTCGCGGATGCCTGCGGTGCGGTCACGGAAGCAGCCAATCGATCGGACGCTGGTCGGCCAGGTGGATGGTGCCGGTGGTGAGTGTCATGGAGTCGACCGCGTACGGCGGTCCTGCCGAGGACGACCAGGTGTAGCCGGACGCGGTACGCGACGAGGGGTCCAGTCGCACCAGGACCGGGACGGGCTGACCGTCCGTGGAGAACTGCTCGCCCAGCTGGCTGTTGCCCAGGAAGCCGGCGATCTGCTGGGCCGTCCGGCCGGTCCGGCCGACCGACTTCACCCGGCCGCGCAGCACCCCGTACCGCTTGGCGGGAACCGACTGGACCGTGAGCTCCACCGAGGCCCCCACGGGGACCGCTGATCCGCTGTCGGCCGGCAGGTACAACACCGCCATCAGGGGATCGTCCGCGCTGTCGACGCGCTCCACGGCCGCGACGTCCGCACCGGTGGTGACCACGGAACCGATCGTGGCGACCAGGGTCGTCACCCGGCCCGCGGCGATCGTGCGGACGACGGTGGATCCCTCCGCGGTCCTGACCTTCAGAAGAGGGGTGTCTGCGGGAAGGCGCTGGCCTTCCTTGACGAGTACGTCGGTGACCTGGCCGGCGACCGGGCTCTGCAGGACGTAGCTGCCCTGCGCGTGGTTGAGGATTCCGGCGGCGCTGACGGTGGACGACAGGGAGCCGGTCACCGCCCAGACGGCCGCGGCGGCCATGACGACGACCGTGACGGCCAGGACCAGACAGCCCTGGGGCCGGGCGAAGCGCACCGGCAGGTCGATCTCCTCGGGCGACTGCAGCTTGGAAAGGGCCTGTTGACGGAATTGCACGACACTCTTCCCTTCCGGGCCTGGGCGGCCGCGTGCCCCGGAACCTGGAGCGGATCCGGGGCACATGGCGCGGACTGCCGGCCGGGGAGCCGACGCGCCGTCGTCACCTATGCGTGGCAGTGCCGCTCAGCGGCACCTCACCGGCTCAGAGACCGGAGACGAGGCCCGTGCCCGAGACGAGGCCGGTGGCGGTACCGACGAGGCCCGTGGCGGTGCCCACGACACCCGAGACGGGGGCGACGGAGTCGGCGGTGGCAACGACCGTGCCGACCAGACCGTCGACGAGACCGCCGGACACGTTGTCCAGGTCGCTGTCGGAGATTTCCTGGGTCTCAACCTGCGGGGTGAAGGACATGATGTGGGCTTCCCTTCGCGCTGATATTTCGGAATTGCTGCGGTGACCCCATGCGGGCATCCGAAACCGGAAGACCTTCGTGGGACCGCCGCAGTGCGAAGGATCAAAGCACGCGAGCGCATTGCGCAGCCAATCGGGAGGCGCACTCGGCGTGACCTTTCGCGCTTTCGAAATGGCCGGGTGTGCACATGCGTCCATGAAGTGGTGACAGCATCTTCACACATTCGCACGAGTGAATTTCCGCAGGCAGGGCCCCCTCTCGACTGCGAACACGACATTCCGCACCAAAAGTCCGATACCTCGGCCGACTTACGAAGACCTCTGGGAGACGGTGTGCCGTCCGGGTAACCGGTGTGCAGATTCGCGAGAGGCCGCCCCTTTCCGCCGGGCGGCTCCCCCTCGCATCCGGCTATGCGCGGGGAGTGATTTCCGCGTCGCCCTATGGCGTTATGGGAAGGCCGTCGGCAAAAGGGGATGCGAGATTTCGCGCCGATAACTCGAACGCGTTCAATTCGGACCGGAGCGCACGGGCTCGACGGCGGCCGTGTTCTCGACGAGGCGGTCCGGGCCGCCGGTGCCCGGGATCGCCCAGCGCGGGCAGGGCCCTGTCCAGAGGGGGGCGGTCAGGGGATATCTTGATGTCGAGCAATGTTGCAGACCTGGAACGGAGCACCCGGTGACAGACTCGACCATCATCTATACGCACACCGACGAGGCCCCGGCCCTGGCGACGTATTCGTTCTTGCCTGTGGTCGAGGCGTATGCCTCGACGGCCGGGGTGACCGTGGAGAGCCGTGACATCTCTCTGGCGGGGCGGATCATCGCGAGCTTCCCCGAGCGACTCGAGGAGAGCCAGCGTATCGATGACGCGCTCGCCGAGCTCGGTGAGCTGGCCAAGACTCCCGGGGCGAACATCATCAAGCTGCCGAACATCTCGGCTTCGATCCCGCAGCTGAAGGCGGCCATCACCGAGCTGCAGCAGCAGGGCTACGCGCTGCCGGACTACCCCGACGACCCGAAGACCGACGAGGACCGGGACGTCCGCGCGCGGTACGACAAGGTCAAGGGCAGCGCCGTCAACCCGGTGCTGCGCGAGGGCAACTCCGACCGCCGTGCGCCGGCGTCGGTGAAGAACTACGCCAAGGCCCACCCGCACTCGATGGGCGCGTGGGACGCCGCCTCGAAGACGAACGTCGCGCACATGGACGCCGACGACTTCCGTTCCAGCGAGAAGTCCGCGGTCATCGCCGACGCGGGCTCGCTGCGCATCGAGCTGGCGGGGGACGACGGGAGCACCACGGTCCTGCGCGAGTCGGTGCCCGTGCTGGCGGGCGAGATCGTGGACGCGTCGGTGATGCGGGTGGCGGCGCTGCGTGAGTTCCTCAAGGCGCAGGTCGCCCGGGCCAAGGCCGAGGACGTGCTGCTCTCGGTGCACCTGAAGGCCACGATGATGAAGGTCTCCGACCCGATCATCTTCGGTCACGCCGTGCGCGCGTTCTTCCCGAAGACGTTCGCCGAGCACGGTGAGGCGCTCGCCGCGGCCGGCCTGAGCCCCAACGACGGACTCGGCGGCATCCTGGGCGGGCTGGACTCGCTGGCCGACGGCGCGGCGATCAAGGCGTCCTTCGCGGCCGAGCTCGCCGAAGGACCCGCGCTGGCGATGGTCGACTCCGACCGCGGCATCACGAATCTGCACGTACCGAGCGATGTCATCGTCGACGCCTCCATGCCGGCCATGATCCGCACCTCCGGTCACATGTGGGGCCCGGACGGCCAGGAGGCCGACACCCTCGCCGTCATCCCCGACAGCAGCTACGCCGGCATCTACCAGGTCGTCATCAACGACTGCCGCGCGAACGGCGCCTTCGACCCCGCGACCATGGGCTCGGTCCCCAACGTCGGCCTGATGGCGCAGGCGGCCGAGGAGTACGGCAGTCACGACAAGACCTTCGAGATCCCCACCACCGGCACGGTGCGCGTCCTCGACGACGCCGGCGAGGTCGTACTCGAGCACGTGGTGAGCGCCGGTGACGTGTGGCGTATGTGCCAGACGAAGGACGTACCGACCCGCGACTGGGTCAAGCTCGCCGTCTCCCGCGCCCGCGCCACCGGCGACCCGGCGGTGTTCTGGCTCGACGAGGGCCGCGCGCACGACGCGAACCTCATCGCGAAGGTCAAGGCGTACCTGCCCGAGCACGACACCGACGGGCTGCGGATCGAGATCATGGCGCCGGTCGACGCCATCGCGTTCTCCCTCGACCGTATCCGCCGGGGCGAGGACACGATCTCGGTCACCGGCAACGTGCTGCGTGACTACCTGACCGACCTGTTCCCGATCCTTGAGCTCGGCACGAGCGCCAAGATGCTCTCCGTCGTCCCGCTCATCAACGGCGGCGGTCTGTTCGAGACGGGCGCGGGGGGCTCCGCGCCCAAGCACGTCCAGCAGCTCGTCAAGCAGAACTACCTGCGGTGGGACAGCCTGGGCGAGTTCCTCGCGCTCGCGGTCAGCTTCGAGCACCTCGCGCAGACCACGGGCAACGCGCGCGCCCAGGTGCTCGCCGACACGCTCGACCGCGCGACCGGCGTCTTCCTCAACGAGGACCGGTCGCCCAGCCGCCGGGTCGGTGGCATCGACAACCGTGGCAGCCACTTCTACCTGGCCTTCTACTGGGCGCGGGAGCTGGCCAAGCAGACCGATGACGCGCAGCTCGCGGAGGCGTTCGCCGCGCTCGCCAAGACGCTGGCGGAGCAGGAGCAGACGATTCTCGACGAGCTGGTCGCGGTACAGGGCTCGCCGGCCGACATCGGCGGCTACTACCAGCCCGACGTGTCGAAGGCGTCGGCCGTCATGCGTCCGTCGAAGACCTTCAACCAGGCCCTCACGATTCTGGGCTGACGCGACACCCGGGGCGCCCGCGCTCCGTTCGCACCGGGACAGCCCCGGCCGGCACTCCGCCGGCCGGGGCTGTCCCGTCTTCGCGTGCGGTCCCGTCTTCGCGGGGAGCTGCTGCTTCGCGGGGAGTCACGTGAGGATGTTGACCGCGCGGGCGACGACGAGGATGACGATCAGCAGGGAGACGACTGCCTGCAGGAGCATGAGCATCTTCGCCCAGCGGGTCAGGGGCATGACGTCGGTGGGGCTGAAGGCGGTGGCGTTGGTGAAGGACAGATAGAGGTAGTCGGGGAAGGCGGGTTCCCAGTGCGGGGTGGCGAGGTCGGGGGTCTGCATCTGGGGAAAGAGGAAGTCGGGGTAGGCACGGGTCGCGTTGCTGCGGGCGACGGGGCCGCCCCGGTCCCATTCCCAGTACCACAGCGCGAAGGCGATGACATTGGTCAGCCAGATGCTGCCACCGCTCGACAGCAGCGCCCCGGGGTCCTCAGCACCCCCGGTGCCGCGGATCAGGCCGGCGACCAGGTACACCGCCGAAAAGGCGTTCGCCGCGCTGATGAGGGCGATCAGGGCCAGGCCCGCCGCACGGTACAGCCGGGAGGCACGGTCGATCCGGTGCGGATTGGCCGCGACCAGCGCGATCAGCAACGCTGTTTCCAGGGCGGGCAGCAGCCACTCCGGGCGCAGCGAGAGCCTCTCCGGCAGTGCCCACTGCAGAGCGATGGCCGCCAGCACCGCGACGGCCGACGACCAGCGGAGCTCGCCACGGGTGACACGGCGCCAGGCCGGCAGCAGCTGGCGGTCCGCCTCTCCCATCCCTGAGCGGGCATGCGTGAGCAGTGCTTCGATCCGGGCGAGCCGTGCGGGCACGGCGTCGTCGGGCTCGTGAGGGGGCGGGATCCGGGACACGCAGCTCATGATCGCGGCCGATCGCCGGAAGTGCCACCGGCCGGCACGCCCGGGTGAGACCGGCCCGGCCGGGCGGGTCTCAGCCGGGCGTGCCCCGGGTCAGCCGGAGACCGGAAGGAAGCCGGGGACGCGGGTGCCCAGCGTGAGGGTGTCCGCCGTGCGGCGGACGAACTCGGCGACGGCGAGATCGAGGACGCCCAGGCCGAACGGGGAGAAGACGGTGACGCGGTCCTCCGCGCGCCTGTAGGGGGCGGGGTCGGCGAGGACGGAGCCGATCGACGCCTGGATGAAGGCGCGGTCGCCGGTCCGCTGCTCGGTCAGATGGAGCGAGGTCGATTCACGGCAGACATGGTCCGCGTCGTCGACCACGTTGACCCCGGCCAGGATGGAGTCCACCGTGAGGTCGCGCAGCGACAGGTGCAGGACCAGGGTGCCCGGCCGGCAGGCGTCGGTGGTCAGGTGTGGGGCCGAGGCCGTGGTGGCGAGGCTGACCAGGCGCTGCGCGGCGAGGGCCTCCTCGGCCGTGTCCGCCAGAGCCACCGTCAGATCGGGCCAGCGGGCGGTGCAGCGGTCGGCGAAGGCGCGGGCCCGGTCGCGGTCCAGGTCGAACAGGGTGACCGTGGCCAGCTCCGGCAGGGCCGCGCGGAGGTAGCTGAGCACCTCGAAGTTGATCACGCCGCAGCCGACCAGCGAGACCCCGGTGTCGGGTTTCCGCGCGGTGAGCGTGGCGGCGGCCAGTGCGGCACTGGCCGCGGTGCGCCGCGCGGAGATCACCGAGCCCTCCAGGAATGCCTCGGGCGCGCCCGTGGCCATGGAGTTCATGATGATCGCCGCGGAGGCACGCGGCAGGCCGGCCGCGAGGTTGCCGGGGAACGAGGCGATCCATTTGACGCCGGCCACCGGGGTCTCGTCGCCGAGGTAGGCGGGCAGCCCGATGATCCGGTTGCGCTGGTCGTGCGGGAAGCGCAGGAACACGGAGTGCGGCAGGGCCGTATGGCCCCGGTCATGCAGTACGTAGGCCCGGCGGACCGTCTCCAGGACGTTCTTCTCGGCGCCGTCGAGGATCTGGTGGATGTCCTCGGCTCCCAGGATCAGCATGGTGCCACCCTCATCTCCGCCTTCTTCTCCTTCCACAGGTGGGACACATCGCCGAAGTGGCGGGTGACCCAGTCGTCGTTGTAGATCGTGTCGAGGTAGCGCTCGCCCCGGTCGGGCAGGATCAGCGCGACCCTGGCGCCCGCCGGGATGCGCTCCCCCATGAAGCCGAGCGCCGCGATCAGGGCGCCGGTCGAACCGCCGGCCAGGATCGCCTCACGGGCGGCGAGCCTGCGGCAGCCGACCACGCAGTCCAGATCGCTGACATGGACGACCTGGTCGGCGAGGCCCTCGCGGTACAGTCCCGGCCGGACCGCGGCGCCGTGGCCGGGGATCAGCCGCGGGGCCGGCGGATTGCCGAAGATGGCGCTGCCCTCGGCGTCCACCGCGACGACGGTCACCGGCAGCCGGTGAGCCCGTACGTACTCCGCGCAGCCGCGCAGGGTGCCGCAGGAACTGGTGGCGCAGAAGAGGTAGTCGAGTCCGCCGGGCAGGCTCTCGACTATTTCGCTCATGGTGCTCTGGTGGGCCCGCGGGTTGAGCGGGTTGGAGTACTGGTCGGGCCAGTAGGCGTGCTTGATCCGGGTGGTGAGTTCCTGGATCCGGCGGATGCGGACCGGAAGGTACTCCCCGGTCACCGGGTCGGTTTCCTGGACGACTTCCACTTCGGCGCCCAGCGCCCGCATGATCGCGACGTTCTGCTGGTTGGTCCGCGGATCGACCACGCAGATGAACCGGATCCCGTAGTACGCGCACACCTGGGCGAGGCCGATGCCCAGGTTCCCGGAGCTGGATTCGACGACGACCGACCGTCCGGGGACGATCCGGCCGTCGAGGATGTGTTCGCGCAGCATCTCCAGCGCGGACCGGTCCTTCATGCTGCCGCCGGGGTTGTGGGCCTCCAGCTTCGCGTACGTCCTGAAGTGTCTGGACGGGTCGAGCCTGGCCAGTTCGACGAGTGGCGTCGCTCCGATGGTCCCGAGCACCCCGGCGGGTCCGGCGTCAGACAGCCGCATGGCTCGTCCCCGTCCCGGGGAGTCGCGGTCCGAGCATCGTGCGAAACACGGTTGTTCCTCCTTGGTTGTGCACCGGTGCACCGGTGGGGTCAGGAATCCGCCGATGACGTGGTGCTCCGCCGTACCGAGCGGGAGAGTGTCGCGGCGCCGGCCAGCAGGACCATCCACACGGCGAGGGCCCCTGCCGCCTGCTGCGGTCCCACCGCGTCCAGCAGCAGGCCGCCGACGAGCGCGCCGATGGGAAGTGCCCCGGCGGACAGCATGCTGGTGGCCGCGAGTACGCGTCCCTGCAGCCGGTCCGGGGTGATGCTGAGCTGATAACTGCCCACCGCCACATTCCAGATGGGCCCGACGAACCACATCGCCGCGTAGGCGAGCGCGAGCACGACGAGATCGTCGGCGAAGACGATCACGCCCATCAGCACGGCCCACACCCAGTTCGCCCCGATCACGAGGGTGGCCAGCGAAAGCCTGCGGCCGAACCAGGTGGCGGTGAGCGAGCCGAGTACGCCGCCGGCTCCGGCGGCGCCGATCATGATGCCGATCCCGGCGGACGAGGCGCCCGCGTCGGTGGCCATCACGATGACGATCAGGAACAGCGCGCGGAAGAGCAGATTGCTGCCCGCGACGAGCAGGGTGGCGGCGCGCACGAACGGCTGGTCCTTGAGCCAGACCAGTCCCTCCCAGACCTGGGCGGCCATGCCGCCGATGCGCTCGCGGGGCCGTGCGGCCTGAAAGTCCTTGCGGATGAACAGCAGGCTGACCAGCGCCACCAGGTAGGACACGGCGTCGAGCAGGAACGGGATCGACCGGCCGATACCGAAGAGGATGCCGCCGAGCGGGGTGCCGAGCATCGTCGCCGCCCGTCCGCGGGCTTCGTTGCGCGACAGTGCCAGGCGCAGCTGGCCGGCCTCGACGACGTTCGGTACCGCCGCGTGCGCGGCCAGTCCGTAGAACACGGACAGGGTGCCTTCGGCGAACCCGACGATCAGGATGTGTACCAGGCGCAGTTCGCCGAGCACGAGCGCCGCCACGATGCTCGCGGCCCCGAGGCAGCGCAGCGCGTCGCACCAGATCATCAGCCGCCTGCGGTTCCAGCGGTCGACCAGCGCACCGGCCGGCAGCTGGAACAGCAGGGTGGGCAGCAGGGTGAAGAAACCGGCGACCCCGGCGGCGGACGCCGAGCCGGTCAGGGCCAGCACCAGCAGGGGGTAGGCGACGGTGGAAGCCGTCGAGCCGACGATGGAGACGGCCGAGCCGCTCCACAGCAGCATGAAGTCGCGGTTGCGGTGCAGCGGTGTCACCGGAGGTCCGCCGGGCGGGGACTTCGCGACGGTGGTCATCGCGCATTCCTTCCCCGGGTCCGTGCCCGGTGGGTGAGGTGGGGCGTCGTCATTGCCACGGCGGCCGGTACCCGCCCCTGGGTGTACCGGTCCGGCAGACCCCGTTCAGGGGTCCTCGGCGTCTTCATCAGTCACGCACCTCGGCCAGCGGGTCCGGTTCGGCGGGGGCTATCCGTGGGATGCCTGCTCCATCTGCCGGCGCAGGCTGCGGGGCCGCATGTCGGTCCAGACGGTGCCGATGTGGTCCAGGCAGTCCGTACGGCTGCCCCGGGTGCCCTCGGCGTGCCAGCCGAGCGGCAGGGCCCGGTCGACGGGCCAGACGGAGTACTGCTCCTCGTCGTTCACAACGACCTGGTGGACGCGTTCGTCGGTGTGTTCCTCGGCCATGGCGGCCCTCCTCGGCTTCGCTGCCGCATCACGAACGTCACGTGATGGGTGGTGGCGAGAGCGAGCCTGCCCGGTGGCTCAACCCGGTTGCAGAGAAGAAAGCGCAGAGAGGCGGGCACGGGTGCTGCCGACAGCGCTGCTGGTTGTTCTCTCGTTCGGGCGGGGCCCGCCGCAGAAGCTGAGGCGCATGACTGCGAACTCATCCGCCCCGCCCGCCCCGTCCGACCGAGCGGGCGCCGAGCGGCAGTCCACCCCGGAGCCGGCCGTGGAGTCCAGCACGCCATCCACACTGCCGTATGTCATGTCGGCGGACACGCCCGGCTCTCCGGTGGCCGATTTCCTGCCGGACGCCCGCTCGGTCATCCGCCGCCGCCTGCGCGAGCACGGCGCGGTCCTGCTGCGCGGATTCGACGTCGGTGGTGTGGGCGGATTCGAGGACGTGGTGCGCGCGGTCTCCGGCGCACCTCTCGCCTACGCGGAGCGTTCGTCGCCCCGCAGCACCATCCAGGGACAGGTCTACACCTCGACGGACTACCCGCCGAGCGAGGAGATCTTCCTGCACAACGAGAACTCCTACCAGGCCACCTGGCCGCTGACGCTCTTCTTCTACTGCGTGCGGCCCCCGGAGACCCTGGGGTCCACCCCGCTCGCCGACACGCGGCGGGTCCTGCGCGCGATCGATCCGGCGGTACGGGAGGAGTTCGCGGCCCGTGGCTGGATGGTGGTGCGCAACTTCATCGACGGCTTCGGGGTGCCCTGGCAGCAGGCGTTCAACACCGACGACCGTGACGAGGTGGCGCGGTACTGCGCGCGCAACGGCGTCGAGGCCGAGTGGACCGGTGCGAACGGGCTGCGCACCCGCGCCCGTCGCGAGGCCGTGCACCGGCATCCCGTCACCGGCGAACAGGTCTGGTTCAACCACCTCTCGTTCTTCCATGTGACCACGCTGGCCGAGGAGGTCTGCACGGGTCTCCGGGAGATGTTCGGCGAGGACGAACTGCCGACCAACACCTTCTACGGCGACGGTGAGCGCATCCCCGACGACGTGGTGGCACATCTGCGCAGCTGCTACCGCGCGGAGCAGCGGCGTTTCGACTGGCAGCTCGACGATGTGCTGCTGGTGGACAACATGCTGGCCTCGCACGGTCGTGAGCCGTTCACCGGACCGCGGAAGATCGCCGTGGCCATGGCCGAGCCGTCGGACGCCACGGTGGCCGGTCCGGCGTGAGCGCCGCGAACCCCCTACCGCGGAGTGTCCTGCTCCGCGCCGCCGGGTGTCCTCATTCCGGCCCCGTGAACCCCTACATCTCGCTCTGGGAGGCGACCGATGGCAACCGGTGATGGCGCATACCCGCTGTCATTCGCACAGGAACAGCTGTGGTTTCTCGATCAGCTCCGGTCCGGAGCCGCGACCGAGTATCTGCTGCATGAGGCGTTCCGGCTGCGGGGACCGCTGGACATGGGAGCGCTGACGGCCGCGCTGTCCGAGATCGCGGTACGGCACGAGGTGCTGCGGACGCGGTACGACGCCGTGGACGACGCGGGCGTGCAGATCGTGGACGACCCGGAGCCGGTGGAGCCCGCCCGGGTGGACCTCGGCGAACTGCCCGACGCCGAACGGGAGGCGCGGCTGCGCGAACTCAGCGCCGCGGAGCTGCGGACGCCGATCGATCTGCGGGAGCGTCCGCCGTGGCGCGTGACGCTGGTGCGCCTCGGCCCGGATGACGCGGCGCTGCTGATCACGGTGCACCACATCGCCTTCGACGGCTGGTCGTGGGGGGTGCTCGCGGAGGAACTCGGCGCGCTGTACGGCGCGTTCGGCCGGGGCGAGCCTTCGCCGCTGGAGCCGCTGGAGGTGCAGTACCTGGACTACGCCCAGTGGCAGCGCGAGAGCTGGGAGGCGTCCGCCGAGTCGATGGACCGCCAGCGCGCCTACTGGCGTGAGCGGCTGGCGGATCTCGGTCCGCTGGAGCTGCCCACCGACCGGCCGCGCCCTGCGCAGTGGGAGTCCGCGGGCGACAGCCACTACTTCCACGTGCCGGCCGAACTGGCGGCGCGGGTGACGGAGATCGGGCAGCGCGCCGGCGCGACCCCGTTCATGGTGCATCTCGCGGCGTTCCAGCTGCTGCTCTCCCGCTACACGGGGCAGCGTGATGTGGCGGTCGGCGTGTCCATCGCGGGCCGCGAGCAGGCCGAGCTGGAACCGATGATCGGCATGTTCCTCAACACCGTCGTGCTGCGCACCGATCTGTCCGGTGATCCCTCCTTCACGGAGCTGCTGACGCGGGTCCGGGAGTCGAACCTGGACGACTTCGGATGCCAGGAGGTGCCGTTCGAGCGGGTGGTCACCGATCTGGCGCCGGACCGGGACCTGTCCCGCAACCCGGTGTTCCAGGTGGGCTTCGCGCTGCACAACGCCCGGCGGCGGCCGCTGCGGCTGCCCGGCCTGGAGGTCAGCAGGTACGACTCGGCCTCGGCGAGTTCCGCGTTCGACCTGTCGCTGCACCTGGCCGAGCTGGCCGACGGCTCGTTCGAGGGGAAGTTCCTCTACCCGACCGCCCTGTTCGACCGTGCGCGGATCGAGCGGATGGCGGCCGGCCTGCTGCGGCTGCTCACCGACATCGCCGACCGGCCCGGGGTGCCCGTACACCGGCTGGAGATCGTCACCGAGTCCGAGCAGCGGCGGCTGGCCGAGTGGAACCGCACGGACGCCGTGACCCCCGACCGGTCCCTGCCCGAGCTGTTCCTCGACCGGGCGCGGGCCACTCCCGACGCGGTGGCCGTGGTGTCCGGGGGCCAGGAGACGCCCTACGCGGAGCTCGCGGAGCGGGTGACCGCGCTCGCCGGGCACCTGCGCTCCCTCGGAGTCGTACGCGGCACCCCCGTCGGGGTCGCGATGCACCGCGGCACCGATCTCGTCACGGCGCTCCTCGCGGTGCTGGCCGCAGACGCCGTGTACGTACCGCTGGCACCCGACCATCCGGCGGAGCGGCTGGCGTTCATGGTCACCGACGCCGGGGCGGAGGTGCTGCTCACCCAGGAGTCACTGCGTGACCGGCTGCCCGCGCACCCGTGTGTGGTGGCGGTCGACAGCGCCTGGCAGGAGATCGCCCGGCCGGCCGCCGGCTCTCTTACGCCGCCGTCCGTCGGGGACACGGATGCCGCGTACATCATGTACACGTCCGGTTCGACCGGCCGGCCCAAGGGCGTGGTGGTCACCCATGCCGGCATCCGCAACCGGGTGCTGTGGTCGGTCGACCGGTACGGGATCGGTCCTGGCGACCGGGTGCTCCAGAAGACCACGATCGGCTTCGACGCCGCGGTGTGGGAGTTCCTCTCGCCGCTGGTGTCGGGGGGCACGGTGGTCATGGCGCCCGAGGACGCCCACCGCGACCCGTCCGTGATGATCCGGGCGATGGCGGAACACGGCGTGACGGTGCTTCAGCTCGTCCCGTCGGTGCTGCGGCTGCTGCTGGCCGAGACCGGCCTGGGCGACTGCGCCGCGCTGCGTCTGGTGTGCTCGGCGGGCGAGCCGCTGCCCGCCGAGCTGTGCGCGCGCCTGCGGGAGAGCGTCGACGTCGAGGTGTTCAACACCTACGGCCCGACCGAGTGCGCGATCGACTCCACCGCATGGCGCTACGACGGGACCGAGCGCGCCGAGATCGTCCCGATCGGACGCCCGCTGCCTCATGTCCGTACGTTCGTGGTGGACACCGAGGACCAGTTGGTGCCGGTGGGTGTCCCCGGCGAGCTGTGCGTCAGCGGGGTCGGTGTCGCCCGCGGGTACGCCGGCCGGGCGGACCTGACGGCGGACCGCTTCACGCCGCATCCGTTCCCGGCCGTGCCCGGTGAGCGCTGGTACCGCACCGGGGACCTGGTGCGCCGCCGCGCGGACGGCGCCCTGGACTTCGTCGGGCGGATCGACGAGCAGGTGAAGGTACGCGGAGTGCGGATCGAGCCGGGCGAGATCGAGGCGGCCCTCACCGGGCATCCGTCGGTCGCCGCCGCGGTGGTGACCGCGCACCGGCCGGAGTCCGGGGACACCGAGCTGGTCGCCTATCTCGTGCCGGCGGACGGCGCGTCCCTCCCGGACGCCGAGGAACTGCGTGAGCTTCTCGCGGCCCGGCTGCCGGAATCCATGATTCCGTCGGTCACGGTCGGCCTCGACGCGCTGCCGCTGACCCCGAACGGCAAGGTGGACCGCAAGCGGCTGCCGTCGCCCGAGGGCCGGGACCGGCCGGGCGGGGTGCGCTGGGTGGCTCCGCGCACCGCCACCGAGCGGTCCGTCGCCGAGCTGATGGGCGAGGTCCTCGGGGTGGAGCGGGTGGGCGCCGACGACGGCTTCTTCGCCCTCGGTGGTCACTCACTGCTGGCGATCCGTCTGGTGCTGCGGCTGCGGCGTGCCTTCTCAATCGAGCTGACGGTCGGCGAGCTGTTCCACGCCCCGACGGTCGCGGCGCTGGCCGCCCGGATCGATTCGGTCGCGGCGGACACCGACGAGGCCGTCATCCGCGCGGTACAGCGCGGCGGGGAGCTGCCGCTCTCGTTCGGCCAGCAGCGCATGTGGTTCCTGGACCAGCTGGAACCGGGCAGCGACGAGTACGTCGTCCCGCTGGCGCTGCGGCTGCGCGGCCCGCTGGACGTCGAGGCGTTCCGGCGGGCGGTGGACGCGACCGCCGCCCAGCACGAGGTGCTGCGTACCCGCTATCTCTCGCGCGGCGGCGATCCGGTGCAGGTCATCGACCCTCCGGCCGCTGTCCCGTTCACGCTGCACGATCTGATCGGTGCCGCGGACGCGGACGCCGGAGCCAGGGAGCTGCTGGACCGGGCCTCCGGTCGGCCGTTCGACCTGGAGACGGAGACCCCGCTGCGGGTCACGGTGATCCGTACGGCGCCCGACGACTATCTGGTCGCGCTGACTCTGCATCACATCGCCTTCGACGCCTGGTCGATGGGGTTCTTCCTGCGCGATCTGGACAGCGCGTACCGGGCGTTCGAGGCCGGTGAGGCCTCGCCGCTGCGCCCGCAGCCGGTGCAGTACGCGGACTTCGCGGTGTGGCAGCGGGAGCAGGAGTCGTCGGAGGAGTCCGCCGGGCAACTCGCCTACTGGCGCGACCGGCTGGACGGTCTCAGCCCCGTCGAGCTGCCCGCCGACCGGCTCCGGTCCGCGGTGCGCGACGCCCGCGGTGACACGGTGATCGTGGAGGTGCCGGCGGAGACCGGCCGGGCCGTCACGGGTCTCGCGGCGCAGCGGGGCGTGACCCCGTTCATGATGCTGCTGGCGGCGTTCCAGCTGATGCTGGGCCGCTACACCGGGCGGACCGATGTCGCGGTCGGCACCCCGGTCGCCGGAAGGACCCGGCAGGAGACGGAGGAGCTGGTCGGCTTCTTCACCAACAATCTAGTGATCCGTAACGACCTGGCCGGCAATCCCGTCTTCACGGACTTCCTGGACCAGGTGCGCACGGTGTCCCTGGAGGCGCTCGCCCACCAGGATGTGCCGTTCGAGCATCTGGTGGACGCGCTGCGGCCGGACCGCGACCTCTCCCGCAATCCGTTGTTCCAGGTGATGTTCGAGCTCCAGCACATGGAAGGGGTTCCCGCGACGCTGGGCGAGTCGGTCATCGAGCCGCTCCGTACCGGCCCCGCCGTGGCCAAGTTCGACCTCACGATGACGGTGAAGCAGCGCGCCGACGGGCGGCTGAACTGCTGGTTCGAGTACGCCACGGGGCTGTTCGAGCGGGGCACGATCGAGCGGATGGCGGATCACTATCTGTCCTTGCTGAGCAGCATCGCCGCCGATCCCGCGGCGCGGATCGCCGACCTCGACATGCTCACCGACGCCGAGCGCCACAGCATCCTCTCCAGCTGGCCGGACCCGGACGGGGACCGGCTCGGCGTCCTCGATCCCGTGGCGGAGCACGCGCTGTGCGTACCCGAGCTGTTCGAGCGGCAGGCCGAGCGGACACCGGACGCGGTCGCGGTGGTGAGCGGCGAACAGCGGATCAGCTACGCGGAGCTGAACGCCCGGGCGAACCGGTTCGCCCACCATCTGCGGTCGCTCGGCGTCGGACCCGAGACGGTCGTCGCCTCCTGCCTGGAGCGCAGCGCCGACGCGGTCGTGGTGCTGCTCGGCGTGCTCAAGTCCGGCGGGGTGTACGCCCCGTTCGACCCCCGGCATCCGGCGGAGCGGCTGGACTTCATGCTGGCCGACGTCGGGGCGACGACCGTGGTGACCTCCGCGGAGTTCGCGGAACGGCTCGGCGCGGGACCGTACCGGGTGGTGACGGTCGACGGGGAGTGGGAGGACGCCGGCGGACCGGCGCGGACGGCGAACCCGCCGGTGACGGCGGCGCCGGGCAACCTGGCCTACATCATCTACACCTCCGGCTCCACGGGCCGCCCCAAGGGGGTGATGATCGAGCACCGGTCGTACGCCCAGCACTGCCGGGTGATCGCCGACGCGTACGGCGTCGGGCCGGGTGAACGGGTGGTGTTGCTGTCCGCGCTCACCTTCGACGTGGCGATGGACCAGATCGCGGCCACGCTGACGGCCGGTGCCACGATCGTGGTGGGGGATCCGGTCTTCTGGACGCCCGCCGAGCTGCCGGAGCGCCTCGCCGAGCACGACGTGACGATCGTGGAGATCACCCCGGCCTACTACCGGGCCATGACGGAGTCCGGCTCCCTGTGCCGGCTGACCGGTCTGAAGCTGATGAACGTCGGCAGTGACGTGGTCACCGTGGCCGACGCGCGGCGCTGGGCGGCGGCCGGGCTGCCCGGGCGCTTCCTGTGCAACTACGGGCCGACCGAGGCGACCGTCACCTGTCTGCTCCACCCGGTGGGTACGGAACCCGCCGAGGAGCAGGGAGCCTCCGCGCTGCCCATCGGGCGGCCGGTCTCCGGGACGCGGGCCTATGTGCTGGACGCGGATCTGCGGCCGGTCCCGGTCGGCGTGCCGGGCGAGCTCTGCCTCGGCGGGGTGCGGCTGGCCCGTGGCTACCACGGCCGCCCTGAGCTGACCGCCGACCGGTTCGTACCCGATCCGCTGGCCACCGAGCCGGGGCAACGGCTGTACCGGACGGGAGATCTCGTACGCCACCGGCCCGACGGCACCATCGAGTTCCTCGGCCGGATCGACCACCAGGTCAAGATCCGCGGGCTGCGGATCGAGCTGGGCGAGATCGAGGCCGCCCTGGTGCGGCACCCCGCGGTCCAGGAGGCCGTCGTCGTGGCGGTGGACGTGGCGCCGGGCGACAAGCGGCTGGCCGCCTATCTGGTGGCTCAGCCGGACAGCGCCGTCCCCGCGGTGAGCGAACTCCGCTCCCATCTGGGTGAGTTGCTGCCGGAGTACATGATCCCGTCCCTGTGGGTGACGCTGGACGCCCTGCCGCTGACCGCGAGCAAGAAGGTCGACCGCAAGGCGCTGCCCGATCCGGTGCTCCTGCGCACGGACGGCGGGCGGGAGTACGTCGCGCCGCGCGATCCTGCGGAGGAGGCCGTCGCCCGGATCTGGTGCGAGGTGCTGGGTCTGGCGCGGATCGGTGCCATGGACGACTTCTTCGCGTCGGGCGGGCACTCCCTGCTGGCCACCCGGGTCCTCGCCCGGCTCAGGGAGGAGTTCGCGATCGAGCTGCCGCTGCGCCGGCTGTTCGAGGCCACCACGGTGGCCGGACTCGCCGAAGCGGTGTCCGAGGCCCTCGAGGCCGATATCGCCCAGTTGTCGGACGACGAAGTGGCGGGGCTGCTGTCCCGGGAAGGTGTGCGATGACCGAGATCAGCGACCGAGTGGCGTTGCGGCAGGAGCTGCTGCGGCAGCGCCTGCGCGGCGGGGTGACGCCCCGGCGGAACGACGCCATCGGCAGGGCGCCGCGCGGCGGCCCGCTGCCGCTGTCCTTCGCGCAGCGCCGGCTGTGGATCCTCGACCAGTTGGCGCCCGGCGGCACGGAGTATCAGATGACCGCCGCCCTGCGGGTACGGGGCGAGCTGGACCGGGCGGCGCTGCGCACCGCCCTGGACGGGCTCCTGGCGCGGCACGAGGTGCTGCGGACCCGGTATCCGGTGGTGGACGACGATCCGGTGCAGGTGATCGACGAGCCGGGCCGGGTGCCGCTGACCGAGCTGGACCTCGGCGCCCTGGACCGCGAGCGGGCGGACGCCCGGCTCGCCGCGCTCGTCACCTCCGAGCGGCGCCCCGTCGACCTGGCCCGCGGTCCGGTGTTCTCGGCGACGCTGGCCCGGCTCGCGGACGCCGAGCACGCACTGCTGCTGACCGTGCATCACATCGCCTCGGACGGCTGGTCCGAGGATCTGCTGGTGCGTGAGCTGGCGACCCGCTACTCCGACGCAGTGGCGGGCCGCCCGACGGCCGACTCGCAACAGCCCTTGCAGTACGCCGACTTCGCGGTCTGGCAGCGTGAGCGGCTGTCCGGGGAGCTGCTGGAGCGGCAGTTGGGCCACTGGCGGGAGCGCCTGACCGGGCTGGCGCCGCTGGAACTGCCCACGGACCGGCCGCGCCCCGCGGTGCGCGACAGCGCCGGCGCCCAGGTGCCGCTGGCCGTCCCGGCGGATGTGGCCCGGCGGCTGACCGCGCTGGCCCGCGAGCACGGCGCCACGCCGTTCATGGCGCTGCTCGCCGCGTACGCGGTCCTGCTCGGCCGCTGGAGCGGACGGCGGGACGTGGCCGTCGGCACCCCCGTGGCCGGACGCGACCGGCCCGAAGTCCAGGGCATGGCCGGGCTGTTCCTCAACACCCTGGTCCTGCGGACCGATCTGTCCGGGTCGCCGTCCTTCGTGGACGTACTGCGACGGGTACGGGAAACGGCGCTGGACGCGTACGCCCATCAGGAAGTGCCGTTCGAGCAGCTGGTGGACGAGCTGGCGCCGGAGCGCGACCCGTCACGCACCCCGCTGTTCTCCGCGATGCTGCTGTGGGAGGACGAATCGGCCGCGGCGGCGGGCCCGAGGACGATGGGCGGGCTGACGCTCGGCCGGCTGCCGGTCGGTGAGAGCACCGCCAAGTTCGATCTGACGCTCGGGGTGTCCGAGCGGGCCGACGGTTCGCTGGCCGGCGCCGTGAACTACGCGTCGGCGCTGTTCGACCGGGACACCGTCGAACGGTTCGCCGCGCACTTCGCCCGGCTCCTGGACAGTGCCACGGCCGCCCCCGGGCTGCCGGTCGACGAGCTGGAGATCCTTCCCGCCGCCGAACGGAGCCTGCTGCTGGAGGAGTGGAACGACACCGCCAGGCCCTACCCGTCCGGGACGCTGCCCGCGCTGTTCGAGGCGCAGGCCGCCCTGACTCCTGACGCCCCCGCTCTGCGTTCCGAGGGCGCCACGGTGTCCTACGCCCGGCTCGGCGCCGAAGCCGACCGGCTCGCGGCGGAGTTGCGGGCCCACGGGGTGGGCCCGGAGTCCGTCGTCGGAGTCTGTCTTCCCCGGGGCACCGGGCTGGTCGTCGCGCTGCTGGCGGTCGTCAAGGCCGGGGGCGCGTATCTGCCGTTGGATCCGGAGTACCCGCCGGAGCGCCTCCACTTCATGCTGGACGACTCGGGCGCCCGGGTCGTCGTCAGCGACGCCGGCCTGGGGTCGCTGGTGTCCGGCGGCGCCCGGCAGGTCGTGGACATCGACGCCGACCGGTCCGCACGCCCCGCACCCGCCCCCCTGCCGGGCCCCGCCCCGGAACACCCCGCGTACGTCATCTACACCTCGGGGTCGACGGGCCGCCCGAAGGGAGTGGTGGTCGAGCACCGCGCCATCGTCAACCGCCTGCACTGGATGCAGGAGGCGTACGGGCTCACCGCGGCCGACCGGGTGCTGCAGAAGACCCCGTACAGCTTCGACGTATCGGTGTGGGAGTTCTTCTGGCCGCTGACGACCGGCGCCACGCTGGTCCTCGCCCGGCCCGGCGGTCACCGCGATCCCTCCTATCTGGCCGAGGTCGTCGCCGCGGAGGAGATCACCACGCTGCACTTCGTACCGTCGATGCTGCGCGCGTTCCTGGCCGGGCCGCTGCCCGCGCTGCCTTCGCTGCGGCGGATGATCTGCAGCGGCGAGGCGCTGCCCGCGGATCTGGTCACGGCCGTGCACGAGCGGATCGGCTGCGAGCTGCACAACCTGTACGGGCCCACCGAGGCCGCGGTCGATGTCACGGCCGTACGGTGCGTGCCCGGCCTGCCCGTCACCATCGGCCGGCCCATCGCCAACACACGTACCTACATCGTCGACGACGAGCTGCGGCCGGTCCCCGTCGGGGTGCCGGGAGAACTGCTGCTGGGCGGCGTGCAGCTGGCCCGCGGCTATCTGAACCGGCCGGGACTGACCGCGGACCGGTTCGTCCCCAGCCCGTTCGGCACCGGTCCCGGCGAGCGGCTGTACCGCACCGGCGACCTCGCCCGTCACCGGGCCGACGGCGCCATCGAGTACCTCGGCCGGATCGACCACCAGGTCAAGATCCGCGGTCAGCGCGTCGAACTCGGTGAGATCGAGGCGGTGCTGGCCGAGTGCGCCGGCGTGGACGCGGCCGCGGTCACCCTCCACGACGAGCGGCTCGTCGCCCATCTGGCACCCGCCACGGCGGACGTCGCCGCGGTGCGCCAGGAGCTGCGCGGACGGCTGCCCGAGCACATGTGCCCGGCGCAGTGGATGCTGCTGGACTCCCTGCCGCTGACGCCCAGCGGCAAGATCGACCGTAAGGCGCTGCCCACGCCCGACGCGGGCCGGTCGCTGCTGGCCGGGGAGTACACCGCGCCGCGCGACACGCTGGAGCAGACGCTCGCGGACGCGTTCGCCGCGGCCCTGGCCGTCGACAAGGTGGGCGTGCACGACAGCTTCTTCCAGCTCGGCGGCGACTCACTGCGCGCCATCCGGGTGGTCGGCCGACTGCGCGAGCAGGGCTTCGGGCTGTCCGTGCACGACATGTTCACCCACCAGCGGGTGGCCGAACTGGCCGCGCTGCTGCGCTCGAAGACCGCTGGCGAGACGGCCGGCGCGCTGGCCGCCGACTCCTTCGTGGAGCGCTTCGCGCTGGTGGCCGACGAGGACCGGGCCCGGCTGCCCGAGGGTCTGGACGACGCCTACCCCATGGCGCAGACGCAGGCCGGGATGGTCTACGAGATGCTGGCCGCCACCGACCGGGCGGTCTACCAGAACGTCTCCTGCTACCGGGTCAGCGACGCTCTGCCGTTCGACCTGACGGCGCTGACCGAGGCGGCCCGGCTACTGGTCGGCCGCAACGAGATCCTGCGGACCTCGTTCGATCTGTCCGGTTACTCCGAGGCCATGCAGCTCGTCCACCGCGAGGCCGAACTCCCGCTGGGATTCGATGACTTGCGTTCGATCCCGTCGGCCGACCAGCGGGCCATCGTGGACGGCTTCCTGGTGGGCGAGCGGCGCAAGCCCTTCGACCTCGGCCGTCCCCCGCTGCTGCGCTACCACGTTCATCACGTCTCCGACGAGGAGTGGTGGCTCACCCACATCGAGTGCCACGCCATTCTGGACGGCTGGAGCCACACCTCGGTGGTCGCCGAGCTGATCTCCCTCTACCGGACGGTACGGCAGGGGCGCACGCCGGATCTGCCGCCACCGCCGGACGTACGGTTCGCCGACTTCATCGCCCAGGAGCGCGCGGCGCTCGCCTCGGACGAGGACCGCGCCTTCTGGGCCGGCCGGATCCGGGGCAGCGAGAAGTTCGAGCTCCCCGCGGCCTGGGGCGGCGCGGACCACGACGAGAAGGCCACCATCATCGATGTGCCGTACCGGGATCTGACGCCGGGTCTGAAGCGGCTGGCGGCGGCGGCCGGCGGCTCCATGAAGAGCGTGCTGCACGCCGCCCATCTGAGGGCGCTGGGCATCGTCAGCGGCCGCCGTCGCTTCTTCACCGGGCTGGTCTGCAACGGCAGGCCGGAGCTGGCGCGCGGCGACGAGGTGCGCGGGCTGTATCTCAACACGGTGCCGTTCGCCGCCGACCTGTCGGCCCCGACCTGGCGTGAGCTGGTCCGTGAGGTCTTCGCGGGCGAGGCCGCGCTGTGGCCGCACCGCCGCTTCCCGATGCCGGCCATGCAGCGGGAGTGGGGCACGTCCCCGACCCTCATCGATGTGGCCTTCGGCTATCTGGACTTCCATGTGCTCGACTGGCAGTCCAGCGAGGTCGGCATGGTCGACGACTTCAGCCCGAGCGAACTCGCCCTGGAGGTATGGACCTTCCCCGGGGTGCTGCGCATCGGCGGCCGGCCGAGCCTGGTGGGGGTCGCGCAGCTCGAACTGCTGGGCCGCGTCTACCGCCATGTGCTGGAGGCGATGGCCGCCGATCCCGACGGTGACGCGTACGGGCTGACCCTGCCGCCCGCCGACCACGCGCGGGCGCTGCGGACCGGGAACGACACCGCGCGGCCGGTGCCCCGCGATCTGCTCATGCACGAGCTGACCGCCGAGCACGCCCGGTCGGCGCCCGGCTCGGTGGCCCTGCGGTACGGGGACGAGACCGTCGGCTACGGCGCGCTCGCCGAGCGCGCCGACCGGCTCGCGCACCGGCTGCGCGCCCTGGGCGTCGGGCCCGACACCATCGTCGGCCTGCATCTGCCCCGTACCCCCGACCTGATCGTCGCGCTGCTGGCGACCCTCAAGGCCGGCGGCGCGTTCCTGCCGCTCGACCCGGAGTATCCGGCCGACCGGCTGCGGCACATGCTGACCGACGCCGAGGTCACGGTCACCCTCAGCACCCGCGCGCTGCGATCCACGCTGCCGTCCGGCCTGACGTGCCCGGTGGAGACCATCGACGACCTGCCGTACGAGGAGTTTGTGCCGCAGGCGCCCGACGTCAGGCCCGGTCCTGACGCTCTCGCCTATGTCATCTACACCTCCGGTTCCACCGGGCTGCCCAAGGGCGTCGGGGTACCGCACCGGGGCGCCCTCAACCTGCGGTACGCGCAGCGCGAGCACCTGGACCTGCGGCCCGGCGACCGGGTGCTGCAATTCGCCTCACCGAGCTTCGACGCCTTCGTCTGGGAGGTGCTCATGGCGCTCACCAACGGCGCCGAGCTGGTGCTTCCGCCGCCGGACACGGACGTGGGGGATCTGCGGCAGCAGTCCGCTCTGGTCACACACATGACGCTGCCGCCGTCGCTGCTCGACCGGCTGTCCCCCGCGGACTTCCCGGAGCTGCGCGTCCTGGTGTCGGCCGGCGAGGCCTGCTCCGCCGAGCAGGCGGCCCGCTGGTCCGGCCGGGTGACCTTCATCAACGCCTACGGGCCGACGGAGACCTCGGTCTGCGCCACCCTCGCTCCGGTACCGGCCGCGGCGACCGGACGGCAGCCCTCGATGGGCCGGCCGATCGCCAACTTCCAGACATACGTCCTGGACGCGGACCTGCGCCCGGTGCCGGACGGAGTCGAGGGAGAGCTGTACGTCGGCGGCGCCGGACTGGCCCGGGGGTATCTCAACCGCCCGGGTCTCACGGCGGGACACTTCGTACCCGACCCGTACGGCGAGCAGCCGGGGGCACGGCTCTACCGCACCGGGGACCTCGTCTCCAGGAACGCCGACGGCACCTTGCAGTACCGCGGCCGCCGGGACCACCAGGTGAAGGTGCGCGGCCTGCGCGCCGAGCCCGGCGAGATCGAGAACCTGCTGCTCAGCCATCCCGCGGTGGCCGCCGCCGTGGTCACCGTGCATCGCGCCGGTACCCCGGACGCGACCCTGGTGGCGTACTCCGAGACCGTGGAAGGGCACAGCGTGGAGCCTGCCGAGCTGCGCGAGCACCTGCGGGGCAAGGTCCCGCGGGGGCTGCTGCCGACGCACTACTTCGCCCTCGACGGCTTCCCACTCACGCCGGCGGGGAAGATCGACCGCGCGGCGCTGCCCGTGCCGGACGGCGCCAGGCCCGCGCTCACGTCGGAGTACGTGGCGCCCTCCGGCGAGCTGGAAGTGGCCATCGCCACCGCGTGGAGAGAAGCGCTGGAGATCGAACGGGTCGGGGCGCACGACGACTTCTTCGAACTCGGCGGGCACTCGCTCGCGCTGATGCGGATCGTGGCGACGCTGCGCTCCCGGCACGATCTGGAGCTGCGGTTCCGGTCCTTCATCGAGCATCGTACGGTCGCCGGGCTGGCGTCGAGCATCGAGGCGGCCCGGGGCGAGCGGCGCGCGGAGGCCGAGCGGGCGACCGGCGCGATGCTGTGGATCCGCAAGGAGGGCAGCCGTACACCGCTGTTCTTCGTGCACCCGGGCGGCGGCAGCGCGCACTGGTATCTGCGGCTCGCCCCGCATCTGCCGGCCGACCGACCGGTGGCCGCGTTCGAGTGGCCGGGCCCGCACGCGTCGGCGGCCCCGCCGACCGCCGAGGAGATGGCCGAGCGCTATCTCACCGAGCTGCGCGGCGCCCAGGCCCGCGGGCCGTACGTGCTGTTCAGCTGGTGCGGTGGCAGCGGCATCGCCTCGGAGATGGCCCGACAGCTGGTGAGCGAGGGCGAGGAGGTCACCTTCATGCTCCTCGACCCCGGCCTCGACGCCCATGAGCGGGCCGAGGGCTGGCGGGAGCTGGCGCTGATCCGCCGGCTGGAACGGCTGGTCAACGAGGTGGACCAGGGCGGCGCGGCGGCGAACACCCCGGAGCGCCGGCAGGAGATCCTCGATCTGCTGGACCACCTGGTCGACGATGTCGACGAGGAGACCGGCATCACCCTGCCCGAGGACGGCGTCGGCGACGCGTGGCCGCGCGCCGCCCGGATCTGGCGCGAGGTGATGGAGATGGACCTCGCCTACCGGCACCGGCCGTTCCCCGGCCGGCTCCATCTGATCGTCAGCGACGAACTCGCCCAGGGCGAGCACGAGGTGGCGTTCGGCCAGACGTTCGCCGACTATGTGAGCCGCTGGCGCGAGCTGCTCACCGAGGGCGTGGAGGTCCACCGGGTACCGGGCGACCACTTCGGCGTCATGAAGCCTCCCCATGTGTCGCGCCTGGCGGAGGTCGTCAACGGGCTGATCCCCGGCCATGAGGGGGCGGCCGGCTGACCCTGCGGGGCGCGGCAGGACAGAGCGGTGGGGCACCGGCATCAGGCCGGTGCCCCACCGCTTTTCTGTGCCCTCGCCGCCTGCGCGCCCGAGGATGTGGCCGCCACCGAGGATGCCGCCGCCCCCGCCCCGACGGTTCCGCGCCCGCGCATACGAGAGCCGGGCCCGGTCCTGAGGGTCAGGACCGGGCCCGGCTCATGGATCGGCGGGGCCGCCGATCGGTCGGTCAGTCGGTCACCGCGACGAAGCGGAGTTCCGAGGTGTACGTATTGCCCTCGTCGTCGGTCAGCCAGGCCTGCTCCGGTGTCGGCAGCATCTCCGTCACCGTCAGCCGCGCCGCCGGATCCTTACGCGCCAGCCGACGCACCGCCTTGGCGAAGATGTTCACGTACACCGGACTGTCGAAGTCCACATAGAACGGCCGCGGCTCCGTCGGAGACACCACGAACACCCACCGCGGCAGCTCCTGTTCCTCCCGCCACCGACGCGCCCGCACAAACCGACGCGCCTCACTCTTCTCCCCCGCGAACTCCACCTCCGACCCCACGAACCGCCACGTCTCCCGCGCCACCACCATCGAATCCACCATCACCCGCGGCGAACGATCGCTCTCCGGAAGGATCTGGAAGAGGTCCATCACGAGAGTGGTCAGTACGTGCGAGAAGACATCGACCGCGTCGAACACGGCCCCGTCGGGCACCACCACGACCAGGCGGTCCGCCCGGCGTTCGACCGTGGCGTCGGCGCTGAGGACCGTGTTCGGGCGGTGCGGGTCCGCCGAGTGGTCCACGAGGGCGACGTAGTAGTCCTCGGGCCGCACCAGGGAGTGTCTGATCCGCGCGGACAGCCGGGACTTGTGTTCCTTGGGCAGCATCGGCACCAGCCGCGGCCCGGGGTGGTCACGGCCGGTCAGGGCGAACAGCTCGTCCGGCGCGGGGTGCTGATGGACGAAGAGCGAGGCGCCCAGGGTGTTGGTGGCGAGATGGAGTTCGCCGAGGACGAGTTCGAACTCGCCACGCTCCAGGGCGGCCGTGTCGGTCGCGGCGATCATCACATCCGGGCTGAGGTAGCGCGCCGCGGTCCACCCCGCGCCGGCGTCGCCGAACGCGTCGTGCACCTGCTCGGCGATCTCGGCGCCGGACACCCGGACCCGGCCTGCCCCTTCGGGCAGCCGCAGGATGGAGGCCCAGCGCCGGCGGAACTCCTCCTGGAGGCGTGCCGCGTCGGCAGCTGCGTCCCCGTGCAGCACGGGCATGCAGGCGAACCAGAAGGCCGCCAGATCCACGGTGCCGCTGTCCCCCGCCGCCTCCCGGAGCCGGTCGTAGACCTCGCCGACCCGGTGCATCACCTGCTGGGCGAGGTGCGAGGTCAGCCAGGTGGCGCTGGTCATGAAGAGATCCAGTGGCGCGAGCGCCGTCAGGACGTCGCCGCCGATCCGGGCCCGCGCGGAACGCACGGAGTCGGAGTAGACCAGGGCGCGGCAGGGAGCGGTGGCGGCTCCCTTCTCGCGCTGGGCGGCGGCGTCCGTGAGCTGCTCGAAGTCGGCTTCCAGCGCCGCCATCGCGCTGATCAGCCGGTCCGGATCGTCCCCGGCCGCCCGGACCTGGTCGCGGCCGCGTTCCAGTACCTCCAGGGTGGCCAGAGCCCGTTCCCGTACGGCGGGGTCGCCGATCCGTTCGAGCGTTTCGCGCAGCCGCAGTTCGGGGTGGGTGTCGGCGGGTACGTCGAGCCGCCAGGTGACGCAGCGGAGCTCCACCAGCCGGTCGAGCGCCTCGGCGACATCGGTGTCCGGTCCCAGGTGGAGCTGGATCGCGTGGGCGGAGCGGGTGCCGTCGCAGAGTTCGAGGACCCGCAGGAGCCGTTCGGGAACCTCACGCGCCGGACGACCCGGCACCCGCACCGAACCATCCACCACCC
>NZ_JBVJDS010000005.1:0-516605 GCF_055582185.1 Streptomyces sp. NPDC042201
ATCCTCCGCCTTGCGATGCTCCCCCGTAGCCTGAACGGCACGGGAGGTACCCCCTCCACCGGACGCCGCGGGCTGATCCACGAAGATCGACCGGACAGGACCTAGCGCCCTAGCGCCGCTACCCCCTGTCCGCCGGTTCCTTGCGGGCAGGGGGTTTCTGGTGTGCGGTGCGAGGTGTCAGCGGCGGGTCAGATGCATGATCCAGTTGGTTAGCCAGGTCTGCTGGCCGTCCACCGAGAACGCCTGCTCCCAGCGAGCCGAGTCCGCCGTGATCTTCGACCAGATGAAGCGCGCCCGGATCTCCTTGCCGGCGTGGGTGTCGTCCCCGTAGAACTCGCCCCGGCCGTCGGTGAACCGTCCGACGACCGGGGGGAACAGCGTGCCCGTGCGCTTGCTCGCCCAGTACAGGGACCACTCCGCGCGCTCCGGGTCGTACAGGCGCAGCGTGAGCCCGGCGAAGCCCTTCGTCGGGAAGTCGATCTCGTCGAAGCTCGCCCCGCCGCCGAAGTGCCGGGAGGCGTGGCTGACACCGGGGAACTCCTCCCACGCGCTCACCTCGTCGAGGAAGTCCGTACGCCATCGGTTGGCTACGTCCCAGCTGCCGGTGAGGAAGTCGAAATCGCTGCCCGGAGCGTTCATGCGTGGTCTCCTGTGGTGCCCTCGGGGAGGGAGTTCGCGAGGTAGGCGTCGAGATCGGGTGCTTCGGGGGCGATCATGTGGCGTACCCACGCGTCGCGTTCGTGGAGGATCGGCGGCAGCTCCCATACGCAGCCGATCAGCGAGCGGTTCAGTTGGACGAAGTGCGTCGGATCGTTGTCCGGGCAGCCCAGGACCGGCTGGCCGGCTGCCGCGCCGCCGAAGTGCAGGACGTTGTCCCATACCCAGCTGTACGCGTTGAGGTACGCCCCGTCGTCCCCTCCCCGGTGGAGGACGACAAAGGTGGCCGGCGGTGTGCCGTCCGGTTCCGGGAGGAGGTCGGGGAGGATCGCGTACGCCGCCTTCTCGACCTCGGGATCGATACCGGCCGGATCGGCGGTGACGTGATAGCGCTTGACGCGGCGGCCGCCCACCTCGACCGGGGGCGGCACGAACAGCAGTTTCTCTGCGAAAGCCATGGCTGGACCGTAGGAGCGCTTCACTGACATCTTGTGTCAGTGAAGTCCAGCCGTCTTCTGTCGATCCTGCTGCTGCTCCAGACCAGGGGCCGGATGACCGCCGCCCAGCTCGCCGAGGAGCTGGAGGTGTCCGTACGGACCGTCTACCGCGACATCGAGGCGCTGCACCTGGCGGGCGTACCGCTGTACGGGGACGCCGGGCACTCCGGCGGCTATCAGCTGCTCGCCGGCTACCGCACCCGGCTCACCGGGCTGAGCGCCGGCGAGGCCGAGGCGCTGTTCCTGTCCGGCATTCCGGGGCCGGCCGCCGAGCTGGGGCTCGGCTCCGTACTCGCGGCCGCCCAGCTCAAGCTGCGCGCCGCGCTTCCGGCCGAACTACGCGCGCAGGCCGACCGGATGTCGTCCCGCTTCCATCTCGACGCGCCTGGCTGGTACGCGCCGGGCGACGAGGTTCCGTATCTGCCGCAGGTCGCCGACGCGGTGTGGCACAGCAGGGTGCTCGACATCCGCTACCGCCGCTGGAAGGAGCCGACCGATGTCGACCGGCGCCTGGAGCCGTACGGTCTGGTGCTCAAGGCGGGCCGCTGGTACGTGGTCGCGGGAGCGGGAGCGGGTGCGGGTGCGGGTGCGGAAGCGGGAGCGGGGCCGCGCGGGCCGCGTGACGTGGGTCCGCGTACGTACCGGATCGACCAGATCCTCGACCTCGCCGTACGCGACGAGAAGTTCGAGCCGCCGGACGACTTCGACCTGGCCGGCCACTGGCAGCGCCACCAGGCGGACTTCCACGCCCGCCTCCACCGGGGCCAGGCCGTCGTCCGTCTCGCGCCGCGCGTCGCGTCCCGCCTGTCGGAAGCAGCGGTGGGCGGGACCGTGACCGTCGAGCCGGACGGCTGGACCCGCGCGGTGCTCCCCATCGAATCGCTCGACCGCGCCCACGGGGAGTTCCTCGCGCTGGGCGCGGACATCGAGGTCATCGGCCCACCCGAACTCCGGGCGCGACTCGCCGAGACCACCCGGGTCCTGGCGGCCCGCTACGCCTCCGCCCTCACCCCCGCCTGACCGGTTGGCCCGCATGTGGCGAAGAGTACTCCGCCGCATGTGGCGAAGGGCCCCCTCCGCGTTCCCGGACGAGGCCCTTCGCCACACACGCTAGCGGCTAGCCGCACTGGCAGGGTGCGCCGGACTGGCAGCCGCAGCCGCAGCCCGAGCCGCAGCCGCATGCGCCGAGGACGGGCAGGTGCACCACTTCGACAGGGGCTTCCTGCTGAGGGTCGGTCGGGGCGGAATCGGCCATGGGATCCTCCTGAAAGGCGTGCACGGATGGCGCCTCTGCCCATTGCATGCCCATTGAGGCGGGCGCAGCAACGGCGCATTACGCACAAGCGCCGCCGTACGCCCTTCGCGCCCCTTCTGCGCCCCGCGCCCGCGAAGATCCGCCCGACAGGGCCTAGGCCCCCTCGACCGGCGTCTCCACCGGCTGGATGTCGCCCGCGTGCTCGCCCGTCACCAGGTAGACGACACGGTTGGCGACCGACACCGCGTGGTCCGCGAACCGCTCGTAGTAGCGGCCCAGCAGCGTCACATCCACCGCCGTCTCGATGCCGTGCTTCCAGCGGTCGTCCATCAGGTGCTGGAACAGCGTGCGGTGCAGCAGGTCCATCTCGTCGTCGTCCTGCTCCAGCTGGAGCGCCAGCTCGACGTCCTTCGTGATGATGACCTCGGCGGCCTTCGCCATCAGGCGCTGCGCCAGCTGCCCCATCTCCAGCAGCGTCGCGTGGAGGTCGTGCGGCACGGGGGACTGCGGGAAGCGGAGCCGGGCCAGCTTGGCGACATGCTGCGCCAGGTCACCCGAACGCTCCAGGTCGGCGCTCATCCGCAGCGAGGTGACCACGATCCGCAGATCGGTCGCGACCGGCTGCTGGCGGGCCAGCAGTGCGATGGCTCTGGCCTCCAGGGCGTGCTGGAGATCATCGACTTTCTGGTCCGCGGCGATCACGCTCTCGGCGAGCTTGAGATCGGAGTCGAGCATGGCGGTGGTGGCCCGCCCGATGGCGGAACCGACCAGCCGGGCCATCTCGACCAGGTCCTCGCCTATCGAGTCAAGTTCCTCGTGGTACGCGTCCCGCATGGGGTGTCCCTCTCTTGAACGTTCCTGCCGTGGAAGGGGGGCCGTGGGCCGGGGCCGTGAGCCGGGGGCCGTGGGCCGGGGCCCGTGCCCCCACGTTCCCACGTTCTGTCCGTTACGCGTCCGGCTCCTCCCGCACAAGTGAACCGGCACTTTCTCCTCGGTGAACTCTGGGCGACGAGTGTCCGAGGAGACACCTTGACCGCTGGGAGAGTGTCCGTACCCGCGCATAACCTGGATGCATGGACGTGAACGCGGCGGTCGCCGCAGTGGCAGCGATCGCCGGGGTGTGTACCGGCGTCATCGCCATGCTGGCGTTCCGCTGGAGCGAGCGCGACCAGGCCAGACCCACTCGTACCTCACTGCACACGGATGCCGTACTGCCCCCGGGCGTCGACACCGTGCTGTCCGTGCTGCGCTCCTCCGCGGTCGTGCTCGACGAGAGCGACTCCGTGGTCAAGGCCAGCTCCGCGGCGTACGCGCTGGGCCTGGTCAGGGGCGGCAAACTCGCTGTCGAGCCGATGCTGCACATGGCGCGTGACACCCGGCGGGACGGCGAGATAAGACAGGTGGAGCTGGACCTTCCGCGGCGCGGTACGGGCCGGGGCGAGGCGCTCGCCGTCTCCGCGCGGGTCGCCCCGCTCGGTTCCCGCCTCGTCCTGCTCCTGGTCGAGGACCTCACCGAGGCCCGCCGTATCGAAGCGGTACGGCGCGACTTCGTCGCCAACGTCAGCCACGAGCTCAAGACCCCCACCGGTGCGCTCTCCCTGCTCTCGGAGGCCGTCATGGACGCCTCCGACGACCCCGAGGCGGTCACCCGCTTCGCCGGCCGGATGCAGATCGAGGCGACCCGGCTCACCAACCTCGTACAGGAACTCATCGACCTCTCCCGGGTGCAGAACGACGACCCGCTGGAGGACGCCGAGCCCGTGCGCGTGGACGAACTCGTCGCCGAGGCCATCGACCGGTCCCGGCACGCGGCGTCCACCAAACAGATCACCATGGCTCCGGGAGGCACCGCCGAACTGCACATTTGGGGCAATCGTGGCCAGCTTGCCGCCGCTCTCGGTAATCTCGTGGAGAACGCCGTCAACTACTCCCCGGCCCGTACTCGCGTCGGCATCGCCGCGCACCGCGTCTCCGCTCCCGGCGGGGACCTGGTCGAGATAGCCGTGACCGACCAGGGCATCGGCATCTCGGAGAAGGACCGCGAGCGGGTCTTCGAACGCTTCTACCGCGTCGACCCCGCCCGCTCCCGAGCCACCGGCGGTACGGGGCTCGGCCTGGCCATCGTCAAACATGTGGCTGCCTCGCACGGCGGGGAAGTCACCGTATGGAGCTCCGAAGGCCAGGGCTCCACCTTCACCCTGAGGCTGCCCGAGGCGGCCGCCGTACGGGACCGCACACCCACCGGCCCGGACGAAGACGACCGGCCCTACGACACCGACTCCAGCCTCGAGCTGGCTCCACCGACCGTGATTCCTGCCCCGGAGGTCCTTCCGTGACCCGAGTGCTCGTCGTCGAGGATGAGGAATCCTTCAGCGACGCCCTTTCCTACATGCTCCGCAAGGAAGGCTTCGAGGTTGCCATCGCGACCACCGGGCCCGCGGGGCTCGACGAGTTCGAACGCAACGGCGCCGACCTCGTCCTCCTCGACCTGATGCTGCCCGGCCTGCCGGGCACCGAGGTCTGCCGGCAGCTGCGCGGCAAGTCCAATGTCCCGGTGATCATGGTGACCGCCAAGGACAGCGAGATCGACAAGGTCGTCGGCCTGGAGATAGGGGCCGACGACTATGTGACCAAGCCCTTCTCCTCGCGCGAGCTCGTGGCCCGTATCCGCGCGGTTCTGCGCCGCCGGGGCGAACCGGAGGAGGTCACTCCTGCCGCGCTGGAGGCCGGTCCTGTCCGGATGGACGTGGACCGCCATGTCGTCACGGTCTCCGGGGGCAAGGTCGACCTGCCGCTCAAGGAGTTCGACCTGCTGGAGATGCTGCTGCGCAACGCGGGCCGGGTGCTGACCCGGATGCAGCTGATCGACCGGGTCTGGGGCGCGGACTACGTGGGCGACACGAAGACGCTCGACGTCCATGTGAAGCGGTTGCGAGCCAAGATCGAACCGGACCCGGGAGCGCCGCGCTATCTGGTGACGGTACGAGGCCTGGGCTACAAATTCGAGCCGTAAACCGGCCTCGGCCGGGTCGGGCCGGAGCGGGTCGGATGGGGTCAGGTCGGGCCAGAGCGGGTCGGGCCGGGTCACCTCGGCCCGGACTGAGTCCGGCACCGCGCCGACGAGGGCCGGCAGAGATGTGGCGCCCCGTCCCGGGAGACCCGGGTGGGGCGCCACAGCCACGTCCGGGACGTGTGCCGTGCCTGTGTGCCGTACTGCTTTGCGTCTGCCGGGCTGTGTGTCGCGTGCCTCAGCCGGCCGTGTGCGAGGCGGACGAGGAGTCCGACGGCATGATGGCCGAGCCGGGCTGCCCGGACTCCGACGCAGAGCCTGACGGCGTGCCCGACGGCGTCCCCGAGGGGGTACCGGAAGGCGTGCCCGAAGGGGCCGCGGGCGGCGTGGGCAGCGCGCTCGGGCCGACGCCCTTGAAGTACGTGTTCGAGGGGAAGACGAAGGCGCGCAGGCTCACGTCACCGGTCTCGCTGAACGCGAACACGACCTGCTGTGCGTCGCCGTCCCGCCCGGCCTCACGGCCGTCCACGATCACGGCGGAGGCATTGCCCGCGCCGCCGAGCTGGACCCAGCCGAGGGCCGGCACGGTGATCGGTCCTGAACCCTTGGCCGGCGAGAGCTTCACCGTGGCACGGGTGCCGGGCAGCGTGATCGACTCGAGGGTCTGCTTGGTCTTGCCGTTGTTGAAGAGCGTGCCGGTGACGACCGCCGGGCCCGGCGTATCGGCCTTGGGCTGGGTGATCACCGTCGCGTTCTGGATGGTGATGTCGCCGATGGACGTGGCGGCGTTGTCCGGCTTGACGCCGAGTGTCTGCGCGTTGTTGCCGGCGGCGCACGCGGTGAGCGTGGCGAGCGAGAACACGAGGGCAGAAGCGGCGAGGGCGCCGCGTCGAAGGCTGCGGCTCACGGCGGCGGCAACTCCTAGGACGTACGGACGGAGGGGCAGGGGACGAGCTGTGGCGGTCTCAGGGTGTACAGGGTGTATCAGCGGGCTCAGGTTACCGAGCCGTCCTGACCGCCCCGCACCCGACCCGCCCCCCACGGGCTCCCCGACGGGTTCCCGGCCGATTCCGGACCCCGACCCGCACCCCATCCCGCATGCCATCCCGCGCTTGATCACGCGGTTTCGCGCGCCGTTCACATAACGCCGGTGATCAATTATCCGGCCGCCACACATTCCTTACGAATACCGTGCACAGGAGCCGTGGTGATCAAATTCAGAATCCCCCGCACTTCCGCTGCACTTCCCCCGCACTTCCGTCCGTACGGGTGACCGACATCCGAACGGAGTACGGGAACTGCACCGTCTGGAATCCGGCAAATCGGGACGTTCAGCCTCTTCGGAGGGTGTTGTGCGGTGGGTGGCGCGTGCGTTTCTTCGCGCCCGCGTAGCCGCTCCGACCTGCGAATACCCCCTTCCGGAAGCCGCTCGCAGCACGTTCGTGTCGCTGTTGTCAAGCCCCGAGATGCGCCCTGACCTGCGAAAACGCCATTCAGAAGAAGCCATTCTCGTGTTACCCTGGATAGCCACGGAAGGGGTACCTGTCACATGACGTTCAAGGTAGGCGACACCGTGGTCTATCCCCATCACGGGGCCGCGCTGATCGAGGCAATCGAAACTCGCCAGATCAAAGGCGTGGACAAGACCTACTTGGTGCTCAAGGTCGCCCAAGGCGACTTGACGGTACGTGTACCGGCGGACAATGCGGAGTTCGTCGGCGTGCGCGATGTGGTCGGTCAGGACGGGCTGGACCGGGTCTTCGAGGTGCTCAGGGCACCGTACGCAGAGGAGCCGACGAACTGGTCCCGTCGATACAAGGCAAATCTCGAAAAGCTCGCCTCCGGCGATGTCATCAAGGTCGCTGAAGTCGTGCGTGACCTGTGGCGTCGGGAGCGCGAGCGCGGACTCTCCGCAGGCGAGAAGCGCATGCTCGCGAAGGCGCGACAGATTCTTGTCAGCGAACTCGCTCTCGCGGAGAACACGAATGAAGACAAGGCCGAGGCTCTGCTCGACGAGGTCCTCGCGTCCTGAATCATGACGCTGCCGTTCCAGCAGCGCATGACGTCACAACGAACAACGCAGTGAATGCCGTGGTGCCCGCTGACCAGCTATGAGGGAAAAGCTGTGTCGCCGGGCGCTGCGGCATGTCCGCAAACCCGCACCCCGTCCGACACTCCGTACACATCCCCCGTACACCTTCACATGCGCTGATATCCGCGTGTGTGTGTCTTGTATACCGCGTGCCCCGGCAGCGGAACACCGCGACCGCGATGCGCCACGGCCCGGGCGGCCGGTGCGGTTCGTCTCGACCATGTGTCACGGAAGGGTCCGGTCAAGGCGTCGCGCCAGGCACGCTGAGGCCATACCCATGTCGGCCGAGGAAACAAACCTGCCGGAGTGCAACCGATGTCAGACGAAGCCCGCCCCCACCGCACCGCCGCGGTGATCCCCGCAGCAGGCCGGGGGGTACGGCTCGGCCCGGGCGCCCCCAAGGCGCTCCGCACGCTGGGCGGCACCCCGATGCTGATCCACGCCGTCCGCGCGATGGCCGCCTCCCGCGCCGTCTCGCTCGTTGTCGTGGTCGCGCCCCCCGACGGCGCCACCGAGGTGAAGAACCTCCTCGACGAGCACGCGCTGCCCGAGCGGACCGACTATCTCGTGGTGCCGGGAGGTGACACCCGACAGGAGTCCGTACGGCTCGGTGTCGAGGCGCTCCCCGACGGCATCACCACCGTCCTCGTCCATGACGCGGCCCGCCCGCTCGTGCCCGTGGACACCGTGGACGCCGTCATCGAGGCCGTACGCGACGGAGCGCCGGCCGTCGTGCCCGCGCTGCCGCTCGCGGACACCGTCAAGCAGGTCGAGCCCCGGGAGAAGGGCGAGCCGGAGCCGGTCGTCGCCACCCCGGAGCGGGCCCTGCTGCGCGCCGTACAGACCCCGCAGGGCTTCGACCGTGACACGCTCCAGCGCGCCCACCGGACGGTGCTGCCGGTCGGCGAGGGCGCGACGGACTGCGCCGGTATGGTCGAGCGGCTCGGCGCGCCCGTCGTGGTCGTGCCCGGCCACGAGGAGGCGTTCAAGGTGACCCGGCCGCTCGATCTGGTGCTGGCCGAGGCGGTTCTCGCCCGAAGGAGGGCCAACGATGGCTTCTGACGTCCCGCTGCCCGTGTCCGTATGCCTGCCGCAGGTCGGCATCGGCACCGACATCCACGCCTTCGAGGAGGGCCGCGAGCTGTGGTGCGCGGGCCTGCTCTGGGAGAACGAGGGACCGGGACTGGCCGGCCACTCCGACGCGGACGTCGTCGCGCACGCGGCCTGCAACGCGCTGTTCTCCGCCGCGGGACTCGGTGACCTCGGCGCCCACTTCGGCACCGGACGCCCCGAGTGGTCCGGAGCCTCGGGACTCACCCTCCTTACGGAGGCGGCCCGGATCGTGCGAGACGCGGGTTTCACGATCGGCAATGTGGCCGTACAGGTCGTCGGTCTCCGGCCGAAGATCGGCAAGCGCAGGGAGGAGGCGCAGAAGGTCCTCTCCGAGGCTGCGGGCGCCCCCGTCTCGGTCTCCGCGGCCACCTCCGACGGACTCGGTTTCACCGGCCGCGGCGAGGGACTGGCCGCCATCGCCACGGCGCTGCTGGTCCGTACGGACTGACCTGCTCGAAATAACCGCGGCGGTCCGTGAGTTGAGGAAGTTCGGCGGGTAGGCGTATGCCCGTCAGTCATCAGACAGGCCTCAGTCATCAGGAAGGTACTCATGGCAGCCGCACTCTCCGAGCAGCTCAAGCAGGTCCTGGACGGACCCGTCTTCGTCAACATCGCCACCATCCAGCCCGACGGCAGCCCGCAGGTGTCGCCGGTCTGGGTGAAGCGAGACGGCGACGACGTGCTCATCTCCACCACGGTCGGCCGGCGCAAGGAGCGGAACCTGCGCCGCGACGCCCGGGTGACGGTTGTCGTGCAGCCCTTCGATTCCCCGTACACGTATGCGGAGATCCGCGGCTCCGCGACGCTCACCACCGAGGGTGGCGAGGAGCTGATCAACGAGCTGTCGCTCAAGTACACCGGCAAGCCGTACGCGGAGTTCAACCCGACCTCCGCCGAGGACAGCGAGCGCGTGGTCGTCCGTATCACCCCACGCAAGGTCGTCGGCCGGCTCTGAGCCGGCCGACAGGCCCGGGAGCGAGCACCGGCAGCTGGCCGACAGGCCCGGGAGCGCGCACCGGCCGAGGAGCCCAAAAGCGGCCGATGAGCCCAAAAAATGACTGATGGCACGGCCGCGCGGCCATTAGTGTCACGCTTCGGTGTCCCCGTGGCCCAAAGGGTCGCGGGGCACTACCCCTGGCGCACTACCCTGGTCGCGTGACTATTCGGCTGTACGACACCGGCGCCCGGCAGATCCGTGACTTCTCCCCGCTCACGCCGGGCTGCGTCTCGATCTACCTGTGTGGCGCCACCGTGCAGGCCGCCCCGCACATCGGGCACATCAGGTCGGGACTGAACTTCGACATCATGCGCCGCTGGTTCGCGTACCGCGGCTACGAGGTGACGTTCATCCGCAACGTCACGGACATCGACGACAAGATCATCGCCAAGTCGGCCGCCCAGGGTCGCCCGTGGTGGGCCATCGGCTACGAGAACGAGCGCGCCTTCAACACGGGCTACGACGTCCTCGGCTGCCTGCCCCCCACCTACGAACCGCGCGCCACCGGCCACATCACCGAGATGATCGAGATGATGCGCGGCCTCATCGAGCGCGGCCACGCCTACGAGGCCGACGGCAACGTCTACTTCGACGTCCGCTCCTACCCCGGCTACCTGGAGCTGTCCAACCAGGACCTGGACGATCTGCGCCAGCCCTCGGGCGACGGCGAGACCGGCAAGCGCGACCAGCGGGACTTCGCGATGTGGAAGGCCACCAAGCCCGGCGAGCCCAGCTGGGAGACCCCCTGGGGACGCGGCAGGCCCGGCTGGCACCTGGAGTGCTCGGCGATGGCCCACAAGTACCTGGGCAGCGCCTTCGACATCCACGGCGGCGGCCTCGACCTGATCTTCCCGCACCACGAGAACGAGATCGCGCAGGCCAAGGCGTACGGCGACGACTTCGCCATGTACTGGGTGCACAACGCCTGGGTCACCATGAGCGGCGAGAAGATGTCCAAGTCGCTGGGCAACTCGGTGCTGGTCTCCGAGATGGTCAAGCACTGGCGCCCCATCGTCCTGCGCTACTACCTCGGCACCCCGCACTACCGTTCGATGATCGAGTACAGCGACGAGGCCCTGCGCGAGGCCGAGTCCGCGTTCGCGCGCATCGAGGGCTTCGTCCAGCGCGTCGTGGAGAAGGCCGGCGGGATGGTCGAGGCGGCGGACGAGGTGCCGCCCGCCTTCGCCGAGGCCATGGACGACGACCTGGGTGTCCCGCAGGCCCTCGCGATCGTCCACACCACCGTCCGGCAGGGCAACTCCGCGCTCGCCGCCGACGACAAGGAAGCCGCCGTCGCCCGGCTCGCCGAGGTGCGCGCCATGCTCGGCGTCCTCGGCCTGGACCCGCTCGACCCGCACTGGGCCGGCGAGACCGACCGCGGCGAGGATCTGCACGGCGTCGTCGACACCCTCGTACGACTGGTGCTGGAGCAGCGCGAGTCGGCGCGCGGCCGCAGGGACTGGGCCACCGCGGACGCCATCCGGGACCAGCTCCAGCAGACCGGACTCGTCATTGAGGACGGCCCCGCAGGCCCGCGCTGGACCCTCGGCCCGCGCTGACCTCGCCCGATGTGCCGCCCGGTCCTCCGGGCGGCACACTTGCGTACGCTGTTACGCAACGCTGTTACACACAGGAACTTTGCGTACGGCTCGTACGCACGTCTGAAGCAACGAAACAGGTAGGTCATGGCCGGGAACAGCCAGCGCAGGAACCGCCGCACGTCCAACAAGAAGGGCGCGCAGGTCGGCAGCGGTGGCAAGCGACGCCGCGGCCTTGAGGGCAAGGGCCCCACGCCGCCCGCGGCCGCCCGCAAGGGCCATGTCCAGAACCGCTCCGCCAACGCCAAGGCCAAGCAGACCGCCCGGCGCCAGATCGCCCGCCGGGGCGGCAAGGGCACCAGCGAGATGGTCGTCGGCCGCAACCCCGTCTTCGAGGCGCTGCGCGACGGCGTGCCCGCCTCCATGCTCTACGTCCAGCAGTTCATCGACAACGACGAGCGCGTCCGCGAGGCGCTCCAGCTCGCGGCGGACCGCGGCGGCATCCACCTGATGGAGGCCCCCAAGCCCGAGCTGGACCGGATGACGAACGGCCTCAACCACCAGGGCCTCGTCCTTCAGGTCCCGCCGTACGAGTACGCGCACCCCGAGGACCTCGCGGCCGCCGCCTTCGACGACGGCGAGGACCCGCTGATCGTCGCGCTCGACGGTGTCACCGACCCGCGCAACCTCGGCGCCGTCGTCCGCTCCGTCTCCGCCTTCGGCGGCCACGGCGTCGTTGTACCGGAGCGGCGTGCCGCCGGGATGACCGCCGGTGCCTGGAAGTCCTCGGCCGGCGCGGCGGCCCGTACGCCCGTCGCCCGCTGCACCAACCTGACCCGCACCCTGGAGGCGTACCGGAAGGCCGGCGTCGTCGTCGTCGGTCTGGCGGCGGACGGTGAGTCGGAGGTCGGTGACCTGGAGGCCCTCGGCGGCCCCGTCGTGATCGTCGTCGGCAGCGAGGGCAAGGGCCTGTCCCGGCTGGTCGGCGAGACGTGCGATTTCCGCGTACGGATCCCCATGCCGGGCGGCGCCGAGTCGCTGAACGCGGGAGTCGCTGCCGGAGTGGTGCTGTACGAGGCGGCCCGCCGACGCGCCTGAGGTTGCGGGGGCCGGGGGCCGGGCCGGGGCTTGCCCGGCTGGGGCCTGCTCGGCTCCTCGAACGGGCCGCGAACGGCCCCCGAAGGGCCACTCGAACGGGTCACGAGTAGCCCCCGAGGGGCCACTCGAACGGCCCTGCCTGGTGATCTTGACGGGCCTCGGACATTTCCCGCGCGTCAAGGCAGTGTCCTAAACACAAGTCACTCGGTTAGATGAGTGTGGACACCAGAACGCCCCGGCCCGGGTTCGACGATCAGCCCCCGCTGAGCATGCTCAAAGTGGACTGCGATCCCGCGCAGGTCATCGTGAACCACGCCAGCTTCCGGGTGAAGCTCGCATCGCGCCAGCGCCCCAGCCCCGCACGTGCCGCGGCGGACGCCGCGCGTATCCCCGCCATGAGCGGCGCGGCCGCCGGCAGGGCGGCACGCCGCAGGGCTCCCGTCGTCTGGAGCGGCAGGTCGGCTCCGGGCGACCCCGCCGCGACCGGACTCCTCCAGGCCGTACGGAACTCCTCCGTGCGCCGGGCGGGCGGCGGCTACAACGACGTATCCGGAAGGGGATACAACAGCGGAGCCACCCAGGTCATCCCCCGGCCCGGCTTAGAGGACGACTCCACGATGCCGACGCCCGTCGTCGGCGGACCAGGACCCGGCGGACCCCGCGGATCCCGCACCGGGACCACCCCGCTGCTGCCTCCCATGCGGCGGGCCGTCGGTGCCTACGACGCACCCGAGCCGGACCCGTACGGAGACTCCGGCACCGGCATCGGCACGGACTTCGGCGCGGACTTCGGTACGGACCCGTACGGGGACTCCGGCACCGGCGCGGACTTCGGTACGGGCCCCGGCCCCGCCCCGCACGGCCGGCCCCGCTCCCACCGGCACACCCCGGAAGCCGTCCGGCACGCCTACTACCCCGGCCGCCGGATGAACCTCGGCGTGGTGCTGCTCCCGCTCCGCGTCTTCCTCGGCTTCATCTCCATCTACGCCGGCATGGGCAAGCTCTGCGACCCCGTCTTCTTCGACGGCGGCGAGCGCGGCTCCATGGCCAAGTGGCTCAACTCGCTGCATCCCTGGGCCCTCGCGGAACCCCTCAGGGACTTCGCGCTCTCCCACCCGGTCGGCGCCGGGCTCAGCATCGCCTTCCTCCAGGTCGTGGCCGGCGTCCTCACCGTCCTCGGCCTCTGGCAGCGCGTCGCCGCCTCCTTCGGCGCCCTGCTCTCGGCCGCGCTGCTCCTCACCGTCAGCTGGCGGACCGTGCCGGCGTACGACGCGCCGGACATCATCTATCTCGCCGCCTGGTCCCCGCTGATCATCGCGGGCGCCCCCGTCTACTCCATGGACGCGCGGCTCGCGGGCGAAGCCTGGCGCAGGCTCGGACCGCGCTCGGAGATCTGGGACCTGCGGCGTCACGTTCTGCGCCGCGGCTCGGTCGTCGCGACCGTCGTCATCGGCCTCACGCTCGTGGTCGGCTCGGTCCTCGGCGGAGCCGTACGGTCCTCCGACATGGTCACCGTGCCAGGACCCGACGTCGACCCCGTCAACCAGCTGCCGGGCATCCCGTTGCCCCAGAAGCCCGGCCGCGGCGGCGCGTCCGGCACTCCCGGCGGCGACCCCAAGGACGGCAAGAAGTCCGAGCCGTCGGCGAGCAGGTCCGGCAGCCCGTCGGCCTCGCAGTCCGCCCCCGGCGACGCCACGGCCCCCAGGACCGGCGGCGTCAGCACCGGACAGACACAGCAGCAGCCCAGCCAGACCCAGGGGACGGGCCAGCAGCCCCCGCAGCCCGGCCGGCAGGCCCCGCCGCCGTCCAGCAGCCAGGGACCGTCCACGACGGGCGGTGCGGGCGATGGAAGCACCGGAGGCAGCGGCGACAGCGGCGGCTCAGCCACCGGCGGCTCCTCGTCGGGCGGGGGCGGCGGCAGTAACAGCAACCCCATCGGCGGGCTGCTCGGCTGACGCCCACGGCACACAGGCGGGAGGGGCGGCCACCCGGTCATGGGTGGCCGCCCCTCCCGCCTGCATTCAGTACGACACTCGTATTACCTGTGCCGTATTGCGTGCGCTGTCTGTATGCGTCAGCGAGCCCCGGCGGCAAGCTCCTTGGCCGCCTCCGTGAGGTCCTTCGCGGTGTCGATGGCCCGCCAGTACGCCCCGTTCGGCAGCGGGTAGCCCGCGAGCCGGCGCTCGCGCGCGAGCCGGGGGAAGGTGGTCCGCTCATGGTCGCCGCGGTCCGGCAGCAGCCCGACGAAGGCCGCGGAGAACACGTACACACCCGCGTTGATCAGATAAGGCGACGGAGGCGACTCGATGAAGTCGAGGACATGGCCGAACTCGTCCGTCTCGACGGCTCCCCACGGGATCCGGGGGCGGGCGAGGGCGAGCGTGGCGGTGGCATCGCGCTCGGCGTGGAACGCGGCCATGTCGCGCAGCGAGAAGCGCGTCCAGATATCGCCGTTGGTGGCGTACCACGGCTGATCGGGCTCCGGCAGCCGGGCAGCGGCGTACTTGAGGCCACCGCCACGCCCCAGGGGCTCGGTCTCCACCACGGTGGTGACACGCAGCGGAAGGTCCGCCGAGTCCAGCCACTCCTGCAGGACCTCGGCGAGATGGCCGCACGAGACGACGGCGTGCGTCACGCCCTCAGCGGCGAGCCAGGCAAGCTGATGGCCGATGATCGGGGTTCCCGTTCCGGGAATCTCGACCATCGGCTTGGGACGGTCATCGGTGTACGGGCGCAGCCGCGACCCCTGGCCGCCCGCGAGGACCACGGCCTGCGTCGGATACGTATGCATGCCGTGAACCATAGGCGGGGCGGACAGGGAGCCGGCGGTCAGCTCCCCGCGGTCTGCTGGGAGACCCCGTACGCGAACGACGTGTCGCACACGGGACGCGAGAACGACTGCGCGCGGGTGGGTCCGTACGCGGCCACGGCGGCGCGGCCGAGGGCCCGGGCGATCGACATGCAGTGCCGGGCGAGCGACGGGCGCTCCTCGATCCGCCGCTGGAGATGGGTCAGGGCGATTCCCGGATCCTTCTCCTGGAGTTCTACGAGAAGCTGGTCGCGCAGAGTGTCCTGGGGGGTGCGGGCGATGGCCGGGACCGAGGCGGTGTCCGAGGAAGCGGTCAGAATCCGCGAGTCGGAGTGGTCGGCCGCCCACGGGACGCGGGCGACCGCGAGGGTGCCGGAGAGCACCAGGACGACGGGCAGTACGAGAGCGAGAGTTCGGCCGATACGGCGGGCTGTGTGGGTCACGCTGGCGAGCGTAGCGGTCAGTAATGATTTGGCGACATTTAGTCACTCTGCCGGGGGATGGTTCGATAGGTTTTTTCGAATCCAGTGTTGACGAGCCCGTCTGAAATGACCGGTCTGCCGGGGTATTTATCGACATACGCAAACGGCCCCGCACCGAAGTGCGGGGCCGTGCGGACGAATTCGGGCCGTTGCGCGGCGCGAACGCGTGGGTGTGCAGGTAGATCAGTCAGTCAGACGCTCGCCGGTCGAGGTCGAGAAGACGTGCGTCTCGCCCGCGCGCGGCACGACGTGCAGCGTGGCGCCCTTGTCCGGCACGGAGCGGCCGTTGACCCGGACCACGAGTTCCTTCTTCTCGCTGCCGAGGTCGGCGGTGCCGTAGACGTAACCGTCGGCGCCCAGCTCCTCCACGACGTTGACGGTCACGGCCAGACCGGCCGGGGCGTCCTTGGAGAGCGCACCGGCGGCGCCAGCCTCCTCGACGATGTCGAAGTGCTCGGGGCGGACACCGACCGTAACGGTGCTGTCGCCCTTGTCCGCGGCGGCGGAGAGCGCCTCACGGGAGACCGGGACGATGCTGTTGCCGAACTTCACGCCGCCGTCGGTGATCGGCACCTCGACCAGGTTCATGGCGGGGGAGCCGATGAAGCCGGCGACGAAGAGGTTGACCGGGCGGTCGTACATGTTGCGCGGCGAGTCCACCTGCTGGAGCAGACCGTCCTTGAGGACCGCCACCCGGTCACCCATGGTCATGGCCTCGACCTGGTCGTGGGTCACGTACACGGTGGTGATGCCGAGGCGGCGCTGCAGCGAGGCGATCTGCGTACGGGTGGAGACACGGAGCTTGGCGTCCAGGTTCGACAGCGGCTCGTCCATGAGGAATACCTGCGGCTCACGCACGATGGCGCGGCCCATCGCGACACGCTGACGCTGACCACCGGAGAGCGCCTTCGGCTTGCGGTCCAGGTATTCGGTGAGGTCGAGGATCTTCGCGGCCTCTTCGACCTTCTTGCGTATCTCCGCCTTGTTCACGCCGGCGATCTTGAGCGCGAAGCCCATGTTGTCGGCGACGGACATGTGCGGGTACAGCGCGTAGTTCTGGAACACCATCGCGATGTCCCGGTCCTTCGGCGGCAGGTGCGTGACATCGCGGTCACCGATACGGATGACGCCGCCGTTGACGTCCTCAAGACCCGCGAGCATGCGCAGGGAGGTCGACTTGCCACAACCGGAAGGACCGACGAGGACGAGGAACTCGCCGTCCGCGACATGAAGTTCGAGCTGGTCGACAGCGGGCTTGGTGGAACCCGGGTAGACACGGGTTGCCTTGTCGAACGAGACAGTTGCCATGGTGATGTGTCCCTCCACCGGCAGGAACGTGCCGGACGATCCGAGTAAAGGAATGGTTCTGCCGCCGTCGGGCGGAAGATGGGTCTAGTCCACCTGGGTGAACTTGAGGTGACGCTACCTGGCGATCCCTGATCTGTCAGTAGTCCGGCGGACATGAAATTCCCGACCGGCCGGTGATCCAGGCCGGTTACACTGCTCGCGCACGCCTCCTTAGCTCAGTTGGCCAGAGCAACGCACTTGTAATGCGTAGGTCGTCGGTTCGAATCCGACAGGGGGCTCCGCGAAGCCCAGGGCAGATACCCGCTGACCTGGGCTTTTCGTTTGCCCCGGATGTGGCGCGTCACACATCCGAGGACAGAGGCATGGCGTGCGTGAGCGACGCGTGAGCGGGGTGGGCTGGGGCCCCTACTTCCTGGGCTTCTTTCTGGCCTTCTTCTTGGCCTTGACCTGGCCCTTTGCCTTCTTGGCCGCTTCCCGAGCCTTCTCGGCCTCGGCCGGTAGCCGTTGCTACAGATCTCGACCCGCTTAGCGTGCTGAACGACCTGGGCGAGGTCCCTGGTGGCAGAGCGTACGAGGATCGCGTCACCGCGTATGCGGCCGTGCCCGGGACGTGCACTGTGGATGCCCGAAGCGACCGCGACGATGCGAGAGCCCGTGGCGAGGGCTGCCTCGACATCCCGCGGAGTATCCCCGGCGACGGCCAGCAGGTCCGGCCGTTGGAGGGCGTCAGGTCAGCACCGACGACACCCAGCCGTCCTGTGCGGAGGCTGCCTCGAGGATTGGGGGGTAACCCCGCACGGGTTCGAACCTCGATTCTCCGCCATGCTCTCACCGGGCCCTACGACGTTGTCCTTTTTGGGCCCACCGGACCTGAGCGCAGCGCCTCGGCAATGGCCCGGCCGGTTTCTCGGGCCGTGAGATACGGACGCACGTCGTGCGCCTTGGCGCCATTGTGGATCGGGAGATCATGAACGCGTTCCCCGAACGACGGCGCCAATTCCTTTGCCAGGGCGACTACATCGCCCTGGTCAGCGATGTTGGTCCAGCGTTTCACGGGACTCGGCCAGAGGGCGCGGCCGTTGGTGGGGCGGGGGACGAGGCGCTCAAAGACGAGGTTGCGTACAGCCAAAGGGGAGCCGAGCGTCACCAGTGTCAGATCCGGCCACTTAGGGTGGGCGTGCAACGCCTCGTACGCGGCTACTGTCCCGAGCGAGTGAGCGACTATTACCTCGGTCTCAGGAGTGACGCGCCGGGCGATCCTGTCCTGGACGCCGGTACGCAAGTCGGGCTCCGTGAAGTATCGGCGCACCTGCCGAGCGCTGGAGATCATCATGCGCTCGCTGAACCCTGCAAAGAAGGACGAGTGACTGAGCGCGTTCAGGGCGCGCTGGACGAGGTGGGGGGTACGCAGCCGGGCCGGGGAGCCCGGGCCCGCGACTCGTCTCTCAAGCTCCGACGCGGATTGCCACCACTGGAGCAGCAGTTCGCGCTCAAGGCCGTCCTGAACATCGGAGGCGTCTATTTCCGGGGCACCGAGTCCGCGGTGACCGGCGGGGCGGAAGAGGTCGCCGTAGAAGGCCATGGAGACCTCATCGCGCGTCACACGGAGGTCGGCCGCCAGAGCAAGGCCGTCACTCAGCGCCGGATACCAGTTGGCCAGCAGCGTTTCCGGGCCCTTGACCTCTTGGGCGATACCGTGGACCAGGACGATACGGGTCAAGAGGCACTCCGCTTCTTCGCATGTCCAGTGAGGCGAAGCGCGACGACTCCCATGTCGGTCGCGACGCAAACCCGTCCGTCGCTGTCGACCGCGAGGCCGTTGATGCCACTGCCGATGTCGAGTTCGGCCGTCCAAGAAGGAGAGCCTGTCTCCCAGACCCGCATCAACCCATAGCGGTCGGCGGCGACCATGGTGAGTGTGCCGTCGATGTCCACGGCGCGGATTGCCCGCACCGCCGAGGGGAACGGTTCAAGCTCCACGCCGACGTCGTCCCCGCCGGCCATGTCCCAGAACCGTAAGCGCCCGTCACCCGCTCCGGAGATGACGACGTCCCGGCTGTCCACTTGCGCGATCTCCAAGCCGAACGCACCCATCTCGTGGCCGGCGAGCGGCTCACCGTAAGGCATGCCCGTGCGAAGATCCCACAACCGCACCGTGCCGTCGCGGGAGGCACTCGCTACAACGTGCCTATCGCCGACCGCCTTCGACCGTACGGTCATCACGTCGGCGGTGTGACCGGTCATCGGGGGGCACAAGGGGGCCTGTGTGTGCACATCCCAGCTGTTGAGCGCGTAGTCGCCGGCGACCGACACCACTACGGCACGGCCATCCATCATCTGCAGACAAGCCCGCCACGACGTACCTGAACGCTTACCGAGCCGCCTCCGGGACTCAAGACTCCACACCTCCGCCTCCGCCCAGCTGTTGCGCACCATCACGCTGTCGCCGTTCAGCCGGACCGTCGCCGAATCCGTGATCGCCTGCGCCCCTGACGTGAGGTGAGCCGCCACCTGGCGGCCGTCGTCGAGATCATGTGTGCGTACGACGCCGTCTGTTGCTCCTGTGACAACAACCGCTCTGCTGCGTGAGGCCCGAAGGATGTCGACCGATACCAGTCGCTGGTCGGCGCCGCACAACGGCTCTCCCACAGGACGCATGGCGGCCACATCCCAGATTCTTACGTCTCGTGAGGTGGCGATCACCGTCACCGGCATCCCGTCGACCTGAGCGAACAGCGGCGCCGCGCGTGTAAAAGCACGGCCCCTCCTCGTGAATCCTTCTAGCGGCGGTCCCAAAGGGGCGCCCGTATCCAGGTCCCAGATTCGAACGGTATCGTCGAACGCAATACTCGCGACGACAGTTTTTCTTCCGACTCGACCGAGGGCTCCCGCCATCACGTATTCGGTGTGCCCGAGGAACGGACCTCCGACGACAGAGCGGTTTACCACGTCGTGCGCATACACGTTGTTCCCCTCAAGGGTGGACACAACCACCGGGGACGTGCCGTGAAACGCCACGCCGACAGCCCGAGCTGAGGCGGTGAGTTCCTCCACGTTGAAATGCACATGCGGTACAACCGACCGCGGAGCCCCACGACCGCTCACTTGCCAGACATAGGCATGGTCCAACGAGGTCGCGAGAACAATCTCCATTCCTTTGCCGGCCCGACGTACAGCAAGGTGATAGATGCCGCCGATGTGCCCCACCAGCGGAGCGCCGAGCGGCTCGCCGGAAGCGACATCCCAGATTCGAACGGTGCCGTCCTCGCCGCCGCTGACCACAACCGGCTCGCCATCCAGCTCGCCGAATGCCGCACAGCGCACCGCGTTGGTGTGCCCCGTCAGAGGAGGCCCCAGCGGCTCTCCCCGGAAGGGATCCCAGAGCCGCACCGTGGTGTCGGACCCGCCCGTCGCGACGATCGCTTGTCCGGACGCGATTCCGAAGGCCACGGCGGACACTTCGCCGGAATGCCCCTCCATGGGGCTGCCGATCTGGCTGCGGGTCCGCAGATCCCACAGCCTGGCGGTGCCATCCTCGCCGCCCGTAACGACCATGGGGCGGCCTTGAATGTCGCAGAACGCCGTGGAACAGACCGGACGTGTATGGCCCTCATCCGGTTGGTCCGCCGTCAGGTCCCAGATACGCGCGGTGCGGTCCTCGCTCACTGTGACCGCCAAGGATTCGTCTCCCCGGTCGGTGAGAGCTGCCGCCGTGATGCCCTCGACGTGCCCGCGCAGTGGATGTCCCAGCGGCTGAAGCGTGCGGAGATCCCACAGACGTGCTTCGTGGCGCCCGCTGCTCAAAGCGACGGGACGGCCGTCGAACTCCCCGATCACGGCGGAGGCGACCCCACTCATGGCCCAGTACACGTGGGCCATGACCGGCTCACCTATCTGGCGGCGCTCGGTGAGATCCCACCGGCTGAGCATTCCCGCTCCGTCTCCGATCAATGCCACCGTCCTGTCACCCAGGCGTGCCAGGCACACAGCGGTGACGGCTGCCGCCGGGCCGATGAGTGGACTCCCGTCGAGACGCGCATCACCGCCATCGAGGAGCTCACTCAGATCCCACACGTAGACGGCCTTGTCGTCGCCTCCGGTGATCGCGATGGGGCGCCCGTCCAGTTCGCCCAGGTCAGCGTCCCAGACTGTCCGCTTATGGGCGGTTAGACCACAGCCGAGCTGCTCTCTGCGAACGAGGTCCCAGATGCGCGCCGTGCCGTCGGCGCTGGCTGTCAGTACTACCGGGTGCCCGTGGACCGCGCCCACCACGATACTTTCGACGCGGTTCGTGTGCCCCGTGAGCGCCTGGCCGTATTCTTGGCCCGCCGAAAGGTCCCAGATCCTTACAGTGCCGTCCTCCGCGCCGGTCAGAGCAACGGTGTAATCGCCAAGATCGCCGATGGCGATAGCACTCACCGCGATTCCCACTGACAGTGGATCGCCGATCTGCCGTTGCGAAGTGAGATCCCATACCAAGGCCGTACCGTCCACACTTCCGGTCACAGCGATGGGGCGCCCGTCAAGATCCCCGACCGCGACACAGCCGACCGTCTTGTGATGACCGTTGAGCAGCCTGTGCACTCCGCTGGTCGACCACCATGCCCAGCAGGCAGACCACGGAAGCGAAACACCCAGTTCACCGATCCGGTCAGCCAGTTGATCGGCCTCACAACGGCGGGCGGACAGCTGTAGATCAGCTGCCCGCTCCCCCATCGCGCGGTCACCCGTCAGCCGGTGCGCGACCTGCTCGTACGAGCTGCGGATACGTCTCGGCCCCTCGCCCTCGATCGAAGTGAACGCCCCTAACAGAGCGAGAGGTTCACTGGCGAGCAGGAACCCAGGGTCTTCGACAAGCTCGGCGAGCACTCCCGCCGCGGCTGCGTGCGTTGCCAGATGCTGACGAACATATGGAACGGCCACGAACCAGTCGGGTCGAGCGTACGACGAGCCTGGAACAAGAGAGTTGAGTGCTTCGACCACCGACCGCTGTACGTCCTCGGGCAGCCGGTCCGCGGTCGCGCGCAAATGCTCAGCCAGCGCCTTATGGTAAAGCCGGTAGGCCGAACGCCGGTCGTCATCGATCACTTCGGCGATGTACGCCTCAGCGACATCCAGGGCCCAGGAGACGTCCTCCTCCGTACAGACGATTCCCGAGATCGCCGAACTCAGCGCCGTCCAGACCCGTCCCCGGGGAAGTCCTTTGCCTTCGGAGAATGCAAGGGCGAGCAGCATGCGGCGCACCCGTGGCTCGTCAGGTCCGAAGCGGGCCAGGTAGTCGTCGAATGCCTCGCCGATCTCACTCGGCAGTGCCTCGGCCCAACCGGGTCGGCCGATATCCACGGGCGTCTGGTCCGACCGCAGGGTACGTGCGGTCGTTCTCGCATAGAGGTAGACACCTGCGGCTTTCTCAGCAACACCCCTCGCGACGGTCCTGGCCAGGTCTCGTTGGCCACGATATGGGGTGCGTACATCGGGCTCCTCGCTGGCGAGAAGCACTCGGGTCACGTATCCGGCCACATCGTCCTCGCCGGCGCGGAACTCGTTCCGATCCAGGTCCATGCGGGTGAAAGTGGGGCCGAGGGGCGCGACCAGTTCGTGGCGGGTGCCTACGAGAAGCCGTACGCCCTCGATCTCGGACATGGGGCGCAGAAGTTCCCGGGTAATCCGGCGCGGCTCCCCGTGTCCGCCCGCGTCTGCGGCGGTATCCGACCCCGCCTCATCCACGGCGTCCACGACGATGATCAGAGGCGGCCCATGGCGGCCGCGCCTGGTCAGCTCCTGAAGTAGCGCAGCCGCGCCGTCCGCTTCCGCACCCAGGGCGGTTGCGAGTCGTTCCACGATCTCTTCAAGCCGCTTGTGACGAGCGTGTACGGCCGCTGTCACACATCCGGGGGGCACTACGGTCCGAGGATCGACACCCGCGAGGTCGAGCCGCGAGCGGTACCGGCTGTCCGACAGCGCGACGATCCTGCCGAGGACCGCGGACTTCCCACAGCCCGGACTGCCAGTGACCACCCGCCCTCGGCCGTCTCCGTCCAAAGCGGTCAGCCACTCCACGAGTTCGGACAGCACGCGCACACGTCCGCTGAAGTACAAGCCTTGCTCCGACTCGAACTCAACACCACGCGAGCGTGGTCCGAAGTGCTCGGTGAGATCCTGTGCGACCACCCGGCGCTGCACTTCGAGGTCGGTGCCGATGGGCGGCAGTTCTTCCTCGTATCCGGAGTTGGGCAGGAAGGGCGCCAACCCGGTGACGAGTCCACTGGCCAACTCGGCCCGCTGGCCGCGTCCGTCTGCCTCAAAACGCTCGTTGACCGCCTTCACCAGTTCAGTGAGGTCGAGATACTGCTGCCGCTGACCGGTACGCCCTGTCGTTGTTGCCACCGCCTCGCCGAGTGCGGCCACGAACGCGCCGTCTTCGGCGATGTCCTTGCGTCGCGCGGAGGCGAGGAACCACAGGCCCGTCGAGTCGGCGTCCGCATTGCGATAGGCGATAGTCCGCAGTGCGACTGCTGATGCCTCCGCGCCTCCCGCGCTGCCTGCGCATGTGTCGAGAATGAGCAGAAGATGCCGTAAGTTGCCCCTGCAAAGAATGCGCACCAGCTCTTCGGTGGGCAGGGCCGTGGTCACGAGATCCCCGTCCCGTGAATCCCAACAGAACAGGTAGTGCCGATCACGTTCCTCCACGGCACCGTGGCCCGCGAAGTACACAACCACCACGTCATCCATGGTCAGCGCGGTGTCCTCCGACCAGTGGGCCAGTTTCTGGCGGATCTGCTCGGCCCCGTCGTACTCACCGAGCCCTGGCAGAACCGACTCGAACCCGAAGGCTGCGAAGAGTTCGGCAGTCGCACGAATGTCGCCCGGCACGGATCGCAGTTGTTCATCCTCAGGGAGATGCCGGTACCGACCGCTCCCCAGTGCTATGAAGAATCGCCGACGCACTTAACCCCCACCGAGAGGTGCCAAAACCCTGCGTCGACTGTAGCGATGCGATCAGGTGCTGCACCCGGCCGGTTGAAGATTGATGCTGTGCGTCAGCTCTGCGCTGACAGCCTCCGTGAGGCTGAAAAAGGCGAACTCCGCTGTTCTCTGATCGGCTGGATTTCACGCGCCGGTCGACCTCCCGAAGAGCGCCGAGGCGGACGTGATTCCCTGGCAAGGTGCTGGCGGAGTTCGCGCGTGATGACCGAGCGCTGCGCAGGGTGGTGGAACCGAACTCCGGAAGTCGAATACCACGCATGACGGGCTTGCGGGCCTGAGGGGACGGTTGCGGGTCATGAGCTGGTAGGGGCGCCGGGAGCCCGGGCCGGTGGTGGGGGCCTGGGCTTTCGTGCGTGGTTCAGCGGCCGGAGATGCGGTTGGCGGTGCGGGCTATGGGGTGGGTTGTGGTGGTACGGGCGGTGGATTCTTGGCGGTCGGCGGTGCGGTAGGCCGCGTACATGCCGTGGACGCCGAGCCAGCGGAAGGGCTCCGGTTCCCATTTGCGGACCTTGTGGTTGACCCAGGGCAGGGTGGTGAGGTCCGTGGGGCCCGACTGGCCGGAGTCCTGCTGGATCAGGTCGCGGAGGGTGCGGGCCGCGAGGTTGGTGGTGGCGACGCCGGAGCCCACGTATCCGCCGGCCCAGCCGAGGCCGGTGGAGCGGTCGAGGGTGACGGTGGCGCACCAGTCGCGGGGGACGCCGAGGACGCCGGACCAGGCGTGGTCGATGCGGACGCCCGCGGTGGTGGGGAAGAAGCGGACGAGGATGTCGCGCAGGGCTTCGATGGTGGCGGCCTGGGTGCGGCCGTCGTTGTCGGTCTTCGAGCCGTAGCGGTACGGGTAGCCACGGCCGCCGAGGGCGATGCGGTCGTCGGCGGTGCGCTGGGCGTACATGTAGGTGTGGGCCATGTCACCGAGGGTTTCGCGGCCGTCCCAGCCGATGGTGTCCCAGATGGCGGCGGGCAGGGGCTCGGTGGCGATCATCGAGGAGTTCATCGGGAGCCAGCTGCGGCGGGCGCCCTTGAGGGCCGCGGTGAAGCCTTCGGTGCAGCGCAGGATGTAGGGCGCGCGGACGGTGCCGTACGGGGTGATGGCGTGTTTGGGCTTGATCTCGGTGACCGGGGTCGATTCGTGGATGGTGACGCCGAGCGCTTCTACGGCCGCGGCGAGGCCCTTGACCAGCTTGACGGGGTGTAGCCGGGCGCCGTGCGGGGTCCAGCTGGAGCCGACCGCGCCGGTGACGCGGACGCGGTCCGCGGTTTCGCGGGCGCCGTGGAGGGTGCGGTCGGTTTCGCCGAAGGCGATCTCGGCGGCGTGGTGGGCCTTGAGGCGGGCGAGCTGGGCCGGGGTGTAGGCGACTTCCAGGACGCCGCCCTGGTGGATGTCGGCGTCGATGTTCTCCTCCGCCGCGACGCGGACGACTTCGTCGACGGTGTCGTTCATGGCCTGCTGGAGGCGTACGGCGGAGTCGTGGCCGTGGAGCCGGGCGTAGCGGTCGCGGCCCGCGATGCCGTTGTAGAGCCAGCCGCCGTTGCGTCCTGAGGCGCCGTAGCCGCAGAACTTGGCTTCGAGGACGGTGATGTTGAGGAAGGGGACGGCCTTCTTGAGGTAGTAGGCCGTCCAGAGGCCGGTGTAGCCGCCGCCGACGATGCAGACGTCGGCGGTCGCGTCGCCGGGGAGTGGCTCCCGGGGGGCGGGGATGCCGTCCTGCGCGTACCAGAAGGAGATGCCGCCGTTGATCGTGCTCGTCATGAGGGTGTTCGTACACCGTTGTTCGTATTTTTGTCCAGGTTCTGCCGGGGGCGGCGGCCGCGGGTGAGGGGGTAGCAGGCGAGACCGATGAGGACGGCGGCGAAGTGGCCGAGGTCGGTGAAGCTGCGGCTGGTGAAGAGCGGGGTGCCGAAGAAGATGAGGACGACGGCCAGATAGGGCAGGTGCCAGGGGCGGGGGACGCGGTAGGTGAGGACGGCGACGACTCCGGCGAGGGCGTAGCTGACCCCGACGTCGAGGGTGTTGAGGGCGGATTGCGGGGCGTGGCCGTGGTGGATGGCCCAGCCGAGGACACCTTCGCTGATGAGGGTGGCGCCGATGTGGGCGAGGGCGGCGACGGCGAGCCAGCGCGGGGTGCCGAGCCAGTGTTCCGCGGGGGCGTGGAAGAGGGTGTAGAGCAGGGCGTAGGGGAGCCAGCTGCCGCTGTCGATCCAGAAGGCGCTGGCGATGAGGACGCGGACGGGGTTGGTGGACAGTTCGTGGATGTTGGTCGAGCGCTGGAGCAGGAATTGCTTCTCGAATTCGGGCGACATGTGGTGGAGGGCGACGGTGGTGACGAAGAGGGCGGCCAGCCAGAGGTAGGTACCGGGGGCGCGCGTGATCCAGGTACGGACGGTGTGGAGGATGCGGCGCATGGGCCGATTCACGCACGGCCGTCGGATCCGGGAGGTGATCGACATTCCGGATCCGGAGTGGGCGGCGCTCGGCCCCGATCGGGCGTCCGTTGCGGGTGCTCGGCCCCGGTCGGTGTCCGTCGCTCGGTCGCCGCTGGCGCTGTGGCCGGGGAAGAGGGCAGGCTGCGGTCATGATTCGTACTGCCACGGCCGCTGATGTTCCGGTGATCCACGCGATGATCCGTGAGCTGGCGGCGTATGAGAAGGCCCTGGACGAGGTCCGGGCGTCCGAGGAGCAGCTGCGTGAGGCGCTGTTCGGTGAGCGGCCCGCGGCGTTCGCGCATATCGCGGAGTCGGACGACGGGGAGGCGGTGGGGTTCGCGCTGTGGTTCCTGAGCTTCTCGACCTGGCGCGGGGTGCACGGCATCTATCTGGAGGACTTGTACGTACGCCCTGAGCGGCGCGGCGGCGGGTACGGTACGGCGCTGCTGACGGAGCTGGCGCGGATCTGTGTGGAGCGCGGCTACGAGCGGCTGGAGTGGTCGGTCCTGGACTGGAACGAGCCGTCGATCGCGTTCTACCGGTCGCTGGGCGCGCGGCCCAAGGACGGGTGGACGGTGTTCCGGCTGACGGACGAGCCGCTGGGTGCGCTGGGTGGGCCGGGTGAGCCCGCCGCCGACTAGACGGTCAGGTGCGCGCGGTGTCAGGTGTGCGCGGCGTCAGGTGCCCGCGGCGGCTTCGGACGCCTCGCGGCTGCGGGGTGAGCCGGCGGTGACGAGGATCGCCGCGATGACCGCCGCGACGACCAGGATGACGGCCGCCCAGGCGATGGCGACGGTGAAGCCGTGGACGGTGCCCGTGTTCACGATATTGGCCTTCTCGGCCGGGGTGAGGCCGCCCTTTCTGGCCGCTTCGGCGAGATGGGTCGCCAGGTAGGCGCTCGTCGTGGTCGTCGCGATGGTGTTCAGCAGCGCCGTTCCGATGGAGCCGCCGACCTGCTGCGCGGTGTTGACGGTCGCGGAGGTGACGCCCGCGTCCTTCGGAGGCACTCCCGAGGTGCCGGTGGCGATGGCGGGCATGAAGGTGAGCCCGAGGCCGAGGCCGAGCAGCGTGGTCCCGGGCAGGATGTGGGCCGGGTAGCTGGAGTGCGTGTCGATGAAGGTCAGGGAGTACAGCCCGCCCGCGGCGAGCAGCAGTCCCGGGGTCAGCAGAAACCGTGGCCCGACGCGGGGCAGCAGCCGGGCGGAGATCTGGGTGGCTCCGATGATGATCGCGGCGGACAGCGGCAGGAAGGCGAGGCCGGTCCTCAGCGGCGAGTAGCCGAGGATGTTCTGCAGGAAGTACGTCATGAAGAGGAACGCCCCGAACAGCCCGATGGTCGTCAGGCACATGATGAGTACGGAGCCGCCGCGGTTGCGGTCACGGACGATGCGCAGGGGCAGCAGCGGGGCGGGCGAGCGGGTCTGCCACCAGGTGAAGGCGCAGAGGAGCGCGATTCCGCCGAAGAGCAGGCCGAGGACGAGCGGGGCGGTCCAGCTGTCGGACTGGGCTTCGCTGAGTCCGTAGACGATGGCGACGAGTCCGCCGCAGCCCAGGATGGCGCCGGGGATGTCGAGGTGCGCCCCGCGCGTGCCGGCCCGGTCGCTGAGGAGGGTGAACGCGCCGATGACGGCGATGACGGCGATCGGGACATTGACGTAGAGGCACCAGCGCCAGCTGAGGTATTCGGTGAGGACACCGCCGAGGAGCAGGCCGATGGCGGAGCCGCCGCCCGCGATGGCGCTGAAGATCCCGAAAGCCTTGGCGCGGTCGTTGCCGCTGGTGAAGGTGGTGGTGAGCAGCGAGAGCGCGGACGGGGCGAGGAGGGCGGCGAAGACGCCCTGGAGCGCGCGGGCGGCGAAAAGCATCTCGGGGCCGCTGGAGGCGCCGCCGATCGAGGAAGCCGCCGCGAAGCCGATCAGGCCGATGATGAAGGTGCGCTTACGGCCGACGAGGTCGGCGATACGGCCGCCGAGCAGGAGGAGTCCGCCGAAGGCGAGGGTGTACGCGGTGATCACCCATTGCCGGTTGCCGTTGGTGAGGCCGAGCTCCCGCTGGGCCGAGGGCAGCGCGATGTTCACGATGGTGGCGTCGAGTACGACCATGAGCTGGGCGGTCGCGATGACGGCCAGGGCCCACCAGCGGTGGGTGTCGGTCTCGGAGGCGCCGGTCTCGGAGGTGCCGGGTTCTGGGGGTTCTGGGGGCTCTGGGTCCTCGCTCATCGAGATCTTCCTTCGCAGTGGATCTCTGTCGGACCTCACCCACAACACCATGAATCGGTCCTCTTCGCCCCTCGCGATTCCCGGGCCCCGCCGCTACGGCTCCAGGACGACTTTCCCGATGGTTCCGCGGGTCTCCAGCGCGCGGTGGGCCCGCGCGGCCTCGGCGAGCGGGAAGCGCTGTACGGCGGGGCGCAGGCGGCCGGCCGCGGCCTCGGCGAGGGCGCGCTCTTCGAGTACGCGGAGGTCACCGCCCGCCTTCTGGAGCATCACGGGACCGAGGACGGACTCGGACGTGATGCCGCGCTGCGTCAGTTCCTCGTCGGTGAACGTCAGTGGCGATCCGTCGTGCAGGCCCTCCCCGGACCAGCCGAAGACGAGGTGCTTGCCGCCCTTGGCGAGAAGGCCGACGGCGGCCAGTCCGGCCGGCCCGCCGACGGAGTCGAAGACGACGGTCGCGCCCCGGTCACCCAGATAGGCGGTTACCCGCTCCGGCCAGTCGGACAGGGTGTAGTCGACGGCCAGGTCCGCGCCGTTCGCGGCGACCCGGGCGACCTTGGCGGGGCCGCCGGCGAGGCCGATGACGGTGGCGCCGGCGTTCTTCGCGTACTGGACGAGGAGCGTGCCGATGCCACCCGCCGCGGCCGGTACGAGCGCGATGTCACCGGGGCCCAGGTCCGCGAACTGCAGGATGCCCATCGTCGTACGCCCCGTGCCGATCATGGCGACCGCCTCGGCCTCGTCGAGCCCGGCCGGGATCTCGTGGAGCCGGGCGGTGTCGGTGACGGCGAGCTCGGCGTACCCGCCGGGGGCCATGCCGAGATGCGCCACGACGCGCTTGCCGAGCCAGCCGGCGTCCGCGCCCTCGCCGAGCGCCTCGACCGTGCCGGCCACCTCACGGCCGGGGACGGTGGGCAGTTCGGCCGGGGCCGGGTACGGGCCCCGCATCCCCTGGCGCAGGGCGGTGTCGAGGAGATGGACCCCGGCGGCGGCGACGGCGATCCGGACCTGGCCGGGGCCGGGGACGGGGTCCTCCGTCCGCTCGTACGTGAGGTTCTCGGCGGGGCCGAAGGCGTGGAGGCGGACGGCGCGCATGGCGGGCTCCCTATGGGTCGGCTGGCTGCGGCAATCAGCCTCCGACCTCAACCATGCTTGAGGTCAAGCGGCGTCGGCCCCGGGTCCGACGGGGGCGTGAGGGGGCGTGAAACCCTGGCCGCCCTTGGGGGATCCCGTGCTGCCCGTCAGGGATCCCGCGCCGCCCTTCGGGGGCGTAAGGCCCCTGGCGCCGCTCGGGGCCTTCAGGTGCTTCAGCTGCCCGAGGGCCAGGGCGGCCGCCCCGATCGCGCTGTTGAACGCCACCTCGCAGAGCACGCCGGGCGCCGCGACCTGGTCGCCGGCCAGCTGGATGCCATTGCCGCGGTCGATCCGGGGCCGGTCGCGCCAGGTGGTGCCCGGCAGGTCGACGGCTCCCGTACGGCCGGTCGCGAGGGCCTCGCGCCGCCACACGGTGCGCTCGCGCCAGCCGGGGAACCCCAGGTCGAGCAGGGCTTCGGCGCGGGCGATGCCGTCCGCCCTGGAGTCGCCGGGGCCGACCGGGAACTGTCCCTGGAGCAGCTGTTCGCCGGCCGGGGCGAGGGACGGGTCCTGCGAGGTGAACCGTTCGAGCCAGCCGGGGGCGTCGAGGTCGGAGATGACGAACGGCTCGCCCCTGCCCGTACGCAGCGCCAGATCGAGCAGGGCGGTACGGCCGCCGGGCCAGCGCAGGCTGTCGTCCTTGAGGAGGCGGCGGGCCGCTTCCAGGGAGGTCGCGACGATGACGGGGGTGTCCTCGGGAACGGTGTCGATCCGGGCGGCCGTCTCGATCCGGACACCCAGATTCCAGGCGTGCGCGGCCATCCGGTCGATCAGCCTGCCCCAGCCGCCGACCGGAAAGCGGGCCTCGGGCGGCAGCGAGGTGGCGCGCCGCAGCCGCTCCTGGACGAAGGCGGCGGAGAGCGCGCCCGGGTCGTGGTGATAGACGGCGACAGCGGCATAGTTCGCGGCGGTGCGGGCCGTGTGCGGGCCGGCCACCTCGGTGGCCCAGGTCATGAAGTCGACGTCCACCGGGGCCTGTCCCGCCTTGCGGCGGGCGAGTGCGAGCAGGCCGAGGGGCGGGGTCCTGCGCAGCGCGCCGCCGCGGTGGAAGCGGAAGCGGAGCCCTTCGCGCAGGGACACGGTGGCCATCGGGCCGAGCAGATCGCGCTGCCGCAGCCAAGCCCAGTGCGGCCCGCCGCGGTACAGGGCATGCGGGCCTTCGTTGGTCAGATATGGGCCCTCCGCGGTGCGTGCCCGCCCGCCGAGGGTGTGGTGGGCCTCGTAGAGGGTGACGTGCGCGCCCGACTCGACGGCGGTGATGGCCGCGGTGAGCCCGGCGAACCCGCCCCCGACGACGGTGACGCGATTTCTGGGATTCATGACGGTGTCTCCTTCGCTCGCTCTCACCGATGTGACGGATGCCGGCCGTCTCGATGTGACATCGGAGCGTTGTCAGTGGCGTGCGTCACCATGGGGGCATGGCACGGAAGGCGACGAAGAGCGGTGCGAGCGGTACGAGTGGTGCGAGCGGGTCGTCCGGGGCGAGAGGGGCGAGAGGGGCTTCGGCGAAGCGGGTGGAGGTGCGGCGGGCGGAGGTGCGGCTGCCGCCGCTGAGTCCGTACGGCGGCGGGCTCGACCCGGACGGTGATTACGACGGGCTGGAGTTCAAGGACCTCGACCTGGGCGGACAGGACGGTCCTGGCGCGCGGTTCATCGACTGCGCGCTGCGGGACTGCGCGCTGGACGAGACGACGCTCGTGCGGGCGCGGTTCATCGATTGCGTGCTCAGCGGTGTCCGGGGGGTGGGCACGGATCTCGCGAGGGCGTCGCTGCGCGATGTGGAGGTGGTCGACGCGCGCCTCGGCGGCGCGCAGTTGCACGGCGCCGTGCTGGAGCGGGTGCTGTTCCGGGGCGGGAAGATCGACTATCTGAATCTGCGGGACGCCCGGCTGAAGGATGTGGTCTTCGAGGGCTGCGTCCTGTCGGAGGCGGACTTCGCGGGCGCGGAGCTGGAGCGGGTGGAGTTCCGGGACTGCGTGCTCAGGCGGGCGGATCTGAGCGGCGTACGGATGAAGGACGTCGATCTGCGGACGGTCGCCGAGCTGGATATCGCGCGCGGGCTGGAACGGCTGTCGGGCGCGGTGATCAACTCGGCGCAACTGCTCCAGCTGGCACCGGCGTTCGCGGCGCAGATAGGAGTCCGGGTGGAGGACTAGTGCCGCGACGGGGCAAACGTTGCTGGGAGGGGCACTAGGTCCTGTCCGACCGACAGTCCTCAGGGCCTGGGCCGGGCTCGCCTCGGGGCGGGGATTTTCGAAGGCCCCGACCTGGGGGGATGGGCCGGGGCCTTCGTGGTGCTCCAGAGGTACGGCCTTCTGTGGGGGGAGGAACAGGTCGCCCGGTTCCCGGCAGTACCTCGGCAAGTCCTCGTGTGCCCGGTGATGCGGGATGTACGCCTGCCGATTCGAAAATCGTTGAGTGGGGTCTGTGACCGCGCTGTGGGGGCGATGCGTGGGTCCTACAACGTAGCTGGTCAGGCGCGGGGGAAGCGGGACTGGAGATCCCAGACGATCGGGTTGTCGGCCAGGCCCTCGTGCATATCGGTGAGGTCCGCGATCAGGTCGTGCAGGAAGTCGCGTGCCTCACGGCGCAGCAGCCGGTGGCTGAAGTTGAGCGGGGGCTCGTCGCCGGGCATCCAGTCGGCCTCCACATCGACCCAGCCGAAGCGCCGCTGGAAGAGCATGCGGTCGGCCGACTCGGTGAAGTCCAGCTCGGCGTACTGCGGCTTGGCCGCCCGGCTGCCGCGCGGGTCGCGGTCGAGCTGCTCGACGATGTCGCACAGCGCCCAGGCGAAGTCCAGCACCGGCACCCATCCCCAGGCTGTGGACACCTCGCGGTCCGCCTTGGTGTCCGCGAGATAGACGTCCCCGCAGAAGAGGTCGTGGCGCAGCGCCCGGACGTCCGCGAGGCGGTAGTCGGTCTGCGGGGGATCCGGGAAGCGCCGGGAGAGGGAGTAGCCGATGTCGAGCACGGGCCCGATGGTGTCACGGCCGGCCGCGCGGGCCGCGCGGCCCCGGGCACGGAGGGGATCAGGGCGTGTGCCGGGCGTGTCCTGGGGACCTGCCCGCGCGTTGTACCGCTCATGAACATGCGTCGATTCCTCACCACCGCCGCGGCCGGCTCCGCGCTCCTCGCCGCCGTCGCTCCCGCCGCCCAGGCAGCCGACTTCGGCGGCACCCTGAGTGGCGCGGCCCAGACCGCGGCTGCCGCCGGAGCGAAGGCCGAGCCGGTCGCGGACGGTGTCGCCGGGGACAAGGTGGAGAAGAAGGTGGGCGCCGTGAAGGGCGCGGTGAAGGCCGGCAACGACCTGATCAAGTGAGCGCGCGGATCTGATCAAGTGCGGGCGCGGATCTGATCAAGCGAGGGCGCGCGGGGCCGGCCGGGGCGGGAGTCCGCCGGCGCGGTTCGGTGTGGCCTCCGGTCCGGCGCGTGGCGCGCTCCGAGCGATGCCCTGACACCGCTCGGCGGATGCGCGGCGCACGCCGGACCGGAGGCCGTGCGTCACGCCTGGTGGAAGACGGTCACGTTCCAGGCGGCCTTCCAGTTGCCGTCCCCGAACTTGAGGTTGGCGGTGCACTTGTTGGTGTCGCCGTCGCAGCTCAGGCCGGTGACCGGCACGGGCGCTTTGGCCTCCAGGGCCGGTGTCGCGGCCCTGGTCGCCTGGTGGAAGACGCTGACGTTCCAGCTGGCCTTCCACTTGCCGTCGCCGAACTGGAGGTTGGCGGTGCACTTGTACGTGTCGCCATCACAGTTCAGCCCCGTCACCGGCACGGGGGCCGCGGCTCTCGGGGCCGACGCCGCCAGGAACGGGGCCGCCATGGACGGCGCGGCCACGGTCGGGGTCGCGGTCCTGGTCGCCTGGTGGAAGACGCTGACGTTCCAGTTCGCCTTCCAGTTGCCGTCGCCGAAGCGGAGGTTGGCGGTGCACTTGTAGGTGTCGCCGTCACAGTTCAGGCCCGTCACCGGCACCGGAGCGGCGACTGCGGGGGCGGCTACGCCGATGCCGAGAGCGGCGACTGCGGCGAACGTACCTGCGACGGTGCGCAGCATGGTGGTGTCCTTCCGTCAGGGCGCGGGAAGCGCCCGGTCACAGGAAGGCTGCTACGCCCGGCTCTCCACCAACCAAGATCACCCGCGGGTTCACCGCATCGAAGTACCGCCCTTCGACCAATCATCATCAACACGCCCACGCCAGGCCGGAGCGGCCGCCGACGGAGGTCACCGGCCGCGGCCGAGTGGCGCAGACGGCGGCCGAGTGGCGGCAGACCGTGGCCGACTGGCGCAGACGGGCGGCCGAGTGACGGCAGGCCGGCCGCCGGGAAGCATCGCCCCGCCGCCGAGCCGTGCCGCAGCCGTCCGCCGCCCTCCGCGGCCTACGATCACCGCGTGGACCAGCGCACTCCCGCAGCCCCAGGCCGTGTCGTAGCCGTAGCCGTCTCCCTCGGCGTGGCTCTGGCCGTCCTCGCCGGCTGCACCGACGGCGGTGCGCACGCCCGGCCGGGCGCGGCGAGCCTGCGCGATCCGTACTTCCCGCAGATCGGCAACGGCGGTTACGACGTCACGCACTACGGACTGACCCTCGACTACGCCCCGGCCACCGGCCGGCTCCAGGGCACCGCCGAGATCACCGCCCGCGCCACCCAGAACCTCAGCGCCTTCAATCTCGACTTCGCCGGGATGACGGTCGACTCCGCGACCGTCGACGGCCGGAGGGCCACCGTCCACCGGGCCGGTACGGAGCTCACCCTGCGGCCCCCCGCCGCCCTCGGCCGGGGCGACACCTTCCGTACGGTCGTCCGCTACTCCGGTACGCCGCGCACGATCACCGACCCAGACGAGTCGGAGGAGGGCTGGCTCAGGTCAGGGGAGCGTGCGGTCGGGCTGGGCGAGCCGACCGGCTCGATGGCGTGGTTCCCGGGCAATCACCACCCCCGCGACAAGGCGTCGTACGACATCCGGGTCACCGTGCCCACGGGGCTCAAGGCCGTCTCCAACGGCGAGTTGACGAGCGAGCGTACGACGGCCGGCCGTACCTCCTTCGACTGGCACTGCGCGGAGCCGATGGCGAGTTATCTGGCCATGGTCGCCATCGGCCCGTACGAGACCAAGGCGACGAGGGGATCGAAGGGCGCGTTGCCCGTCTACTCGGCGGTCGATCCGGCCGTCGCCGAGGACAGCGCGGACCTGGTCGCGGCGGTCCCCGGGATCATCGCGTGGGGGGAGAAGACCCTTGGTCCGTACCCCTTCTCCTCGACCGGTGTGGTCATCGGACAGCGGGACGACTCCGGGTACGCCCTGGAGACCCAGAACAGGCCCTTCCTCCCCGGCCCGACCAGTCTCGGGACGCTGGTCCACGAGCTGGCCCATCAGTGGTTCGGCAACTCCGTCACCCCCGAGTCCTGGCGGGACATGTGGCTCAACGAGGGGTTCGCGGAGTACACGGAATGGCTCTGGGAGGAGGACACCAACGACGTACCCGTACGGGAGAACTTCGCCGAGGCGTACGACGATGACGACAACTGGACGTTCCCGCCGTCCGATCCGCCCTCTGCGGCGGACATCTCGCGCGCGCCGGTGTACGGGCGCGGGGCGATGGTCCTGCACCGGCTCCGGGTGACCGTGGGCGACGACCTGTTCTTCTCGATCCTGCGGGGCTGGCTGCGGACGTACCGTCATGGCAACGCCTCCACCCGCGACTTCACGGCGTACGCGGAGAAGGAGGCGGGCCGGCCCCTCGGCGGGGTGTGGAACGGCTGGCTGTACGGCAAGGGCAAGCCGCCGCTGCTGTGACCACGAGCGGGCGTCCGTGACCACGAGCGGGCTTCTCTTATCCGTAAGCGGACTTCCGTCAGAGCGCTTTGCGCAGCACCACACAGAGGCGGCCCCGCGCGGTGTCCGGGCGGCGGTCGATCTCCACGTATCCGAGCGCGGCCCAGAAGGCGAGGGCCTTCTGGTTGGTTTCCAGTACGGCGAGTCTGACGCCCGTACGCCCCGCCGCCAGGAACCGGTCCTCGACCACCCGGGCCAACGCGCTTCCGTACCCGGCGCGCTGGTCGCGCGCGTGCACCATCAGCAGGCCGATCCAGGGATCGGGGTCGTCCGGGTCGGGGTGGTGGGCGAGGGTCACGGCGATGGCGACCAGCCGGCCCGCCGAACGGGCGAGCAGCACCTTCGCGTCGGGGTGCGCCAGTTCGTCGGCGAGGGAGACCGCGACCTGCTCGGGGCGGATGTTGCCGGGGTCCGGGAAGTCCCCGCTGAGCTGCTGGAACTCCCGGTTGGAGGCGTAGAGGGCGGCGAGTTCCGTCAGCAGGGGCCCGGGGAAGGCGCCGTCCACGGGCGTCAGCGGTTCGACGATCATGTGGCGCAGGCTACCGACGAGCGGCGCGGCCGGGCGGGGACCGGCGGTACGGCGCGCGGGGAACCGGCCGTACGCCGCGCGGGGAAGCGGGCGCCCGTACGGCGCGCGGGGAGCCGGTCCTGACGCGAGTGGGCCCCGGCCGCGGCCGGGGCCCACTCGTACTCACTCCTGCGTGCGCGTCAGCGTCGGCGCTCGTGTCAGAGGTTGACGCCGAAGTCCGTGGCGATGCCCACGAGACCCGAGGCGTAGCCCTGGCCGACCGCGCGGAACTTCCACTCCGCGCCGTTGCGGTACAGCTCGCCGAAGACCATGGCGGTCTCGGTGGCGGCGTCCTCGCTCAGGTCGTAGCGGGCGAGCTCGGTGCCGCCGGCCTGGTTGACGATGCGGATGTACGCGTTCCGCACCTGGCCGAAGTTCTGGCTGCGGGACTCGGCGTCGTAGATGGAGACCGGGAAGACGATCTTGTCGACGTCGGCGGGCAGACCCGCCAGGTTGACGTTGATCGCCTCGTCGTCGCCCTCGCCCGCGCCCGTGCGGTTGTCACCCGTGTGGACGATGGTCTGGTCCGGCGTCGACTTGTTGTTGAAGAAGACGAAGTGGCCGTCGGAGACGACCTTTCCGCCCGGGTTCACCGCGATGGCCGAAGCGTCGAGGTCGAAGTCGGTGCCGGTGGTGGTGCGGACGTCCCAGCCGAGGCCGACCGTGACGGCGGTAAGGCCCGGGGCCTCCTTGGTGAGCGAGACGTTGCCGCCCTTGGACAGGCTTACAGCCATGGGGATGTCCCTTTCGTTGACGTGTGCGGGCTTCGAGTGCTCCCGAAGTTACCGTCACCCGACATAACGCAGGCAGAGGACCGCAGGGTTCCGCCCCGCTTTACTTTCTTTACCCGGGAGAGAGACACGCCCGGGAAAAAGGGGTGACGCGGGCGGCCCGGGCACGGGACCATGGGGACATGTCCGGGTCTCCTCATGTCATCCGCGGTTCGGTCTCCTTGCCGGAGGCCGAACTGATGTGGCGTTTTTCGCGTTCGTCCGGGCCCGGCGGCCAGCATGTGAACACCAGCGACTCGCAGGTGGAGCTTCGCTTCGATCTCGCGAAGACGGAGGCGCTGCCGCCGGTGTGGAAGGAGCGGGCGCTCGAGCGGCTCGCGAACCGGCTGGTGGGTGGCGTGATCACCGTACGCGCGTCGGAGCACCGCTCTCAGTGGCGCAACCGCGAGACGGCGGCCGTGCGGCTCGCGGCGCTGCTCGCCGAGGCGACGGCCCCGCCGCCGCGTGCGCGCCGTAAGACGAAGATCCCGCGCGGCATCAACGAGCGCCGACTGCGCGAGAAGAAGCAGCGCGCGGAGACGAAGCGCGGCCGCACGGGCCAGGGCTGGTCGTAACCGTACGAGCCGCGAGCCCGCCCGCCCGCCGGGAGCCGTACGGGCCACCGGGAGTTGTACGAGCCGCTGGGAGCCGTACGAGCCGCTGGGAGCCGTACGAGCCGCGGGCCCTCCGCCCGCCGGCCCTCCGCCCCGCCTACCCTTAACCCAACTGGCGGTAGCGGCCCTTGAAGTGGGTCAGCGGGCCGCCCTCCGCGCCCGGCAGGTCCACCGTCAGCACCCGGCCGATGACCAGCGTGTGATCGCCCGCCTCGACCCGCTGTTCCGTACGGCACTCCAGCGTCGCCAGCGAACCCTCGATCAGCGGCGCTCCGCTCACCTCGCCCCGCCGGTACGCGATCTCCTGGAAGAGCAGCCGGTCGCTGATCCGGCCCTTCATCGCGAACCGCCCCGCGATGTGCCGGTGGTTCTCGGTGAGCAAAGACGCCGCCCACAGCGGCTGTTCGGCGAGCAGGTCGTCCATACGGGAGCCGTTGCGGACGCTGACCAGCACCAGCGGCGGGTCCAGGGAGACCGACATGAAGGCGGTCGCCGTCATGCCGGCGTCCTCGCCGCGCGGGCCGTCCGCGCTCGATGCGGGCTCGTGGGCCGTCACCAGCACCACACCCGAGGCCAGCCGGGACAGGGCGGCGCGGAAGTCGTCGTTGCTCACCCCCTCAGGATGGGGGATGGCCCGTGAAGCACGGGGAAGGGGTTCGGGGCGGGGCGCGGGGGTCGTCTGGGGCACAGGGGAGACGCTAGTCTCGGCCGTCATGTGCCCGCATCGGGCCAGGGGACCAAGCCGGTCCTAGGACCCGAGCCGTGCGCGCCGGCGCTCGGGACGCCCGCCGAACCCCTGCTGGGCGCCCGGATTTGCGTTCAAGAAGCCATGGAGCGCTCCCATGAAATTCGCCGCTCCTTCATCATATGATGTGACTTGAGTCACAGTGTGCAGTATTTGTTGACCCTGTGTACCGGCCGCACAGCTCGCTGTGATTCAGTTGCGAGGACAGTGCAACACGAGAGTCGATGAGAATCCTGGAGTTGCTGTCGAGGTCTCGGGGAGAGCGAGCAATGGAGACCGAGTCGGAGCCGTATGTCCGTCTTGCGACCCTGCGGCAGCTGCATCAGGCCGTCGCCGAACTCAACACGGCCCGAAGTCTTGCTGACACGCTGCAGACCGTCGCCGACGGCGTCGTCGACGGACTCGGCTATCAGCTCGCGTGCGTCAATGTCGTCCAGGCCGACGGTGACCTGGTCGTCGCCGCCTTCGCGGGCAGCGCGGCCGCCGAAGCCCTGATCACCGGCCGGGTCGGCTCCCGCGGTTCCTGGGAGCGCCGCCTCGCGATGGGCGAGAGCTGGGGCGAGCTGCGCTTCATATCGCACACCGAGGGCTGGGTCCTGCTGGAGGACGACGTTCCGCAGTGGTACACCGAAGGCCCCGACCCCCGTTTCGAGGACGAGTGGCACCCGCAGGACCGTCTCTACGCCCCGATGTACGCGTCGGGCGGCGGGAGCGAGCTGCTCGGTGTGATCTCCGTCGACCGGCCGCGCGGCGGCCGCCGTCCCGGGCCCTGGGGGCAGGAAGCCCTGCAGATGTACGCGTCCCAGGCGGCGATTGCGATCAGCAACGCCCGGCTGCGAGCAAACATGCAGCGCGCCCTCGTCCGGCTGGAGCGCGAACAGCAGGCGCTGCGGGCCAGTGAGGAATCCTTCCGCCAGGCATTCGAGTACGCGCCCAGCGGCATGGCCATCGCCGAGATGGGCGGTGACCAGCACGGCAGGCTGCTGCGGACCAATGACGCGCTCTGCCGGCTGCTGGGCCGCCCGGCCTCCGCGATGCGCCGCCACTCCTTCTCCGACCTGGTCCACCCCGAGGACATCGGGACGCTGCTCCGCACCTCCGCCGAGGGCGGCCGCGCCGAACTGCGGCTGACCCGCCGCGACGGCACGTACGTCTGGGTCTCCCTGCGCAACTCCGTCGTCGCGGACACCGCCGACGGCCCCCGTTTCCTGCTCACCCATGTCGAGGACATCGAGGAGCGCAAGGGCCGCGAGCTCCAGCTCGCCCACCGCGCCTCGCACGACTCGCTCACCGGCCTGCCGAACAGCGCGGAGCTGCGATCACGCCTCAGCTCACGGCTCTGTTCGCGCCCCGACGCCATGCGGGAGACCGCGGTCGAGGCCCTGGACGCGGCGTACGGCGGGTACGAGGGCACCGTCCTGTACGAGCCCGGATACGACGCGTACGACGGGTACGAGGAGAAGGCGGCCCTCGGCGGCGGCCTCGGCCTCGACGGCTTCGGCCTGCCGGTCGGCGGCGGGTCCTTCGACCACCACGTCCATATGACCGCGCCCGCCGGCGACGGGGAGGCCGACGACGGTACGAAGGGCCTCGCGGTCCTCTTCTGCGACCTCGACGGCTTCAAGTCGATCAACGACCGTTTCGGCCACAACACCGGCGACGCGGTCCTGATCGAGGTCGCGCGCCGGCTCACGACCGGCGTACGGGACGGGGACACCGTGGCCCGGCTCGGGGGTGACGAATTCGTCGTTCTCGCGGACGGCCTGGGCGCGGCGGACGCCGCCGACCTCGCCGTACGGCTGCGGAACGCGATCATTCCGCCGATCAGGGTGGACGGACGGGCGGTCCGGGTCGGGGCGAGCTTCGGCATTAGCTGGGCGAGCTGCGGGATGTCGGTGGAGGAAGTGCTGCAATCCGCTGACCAGCGGATGTACATCGAAAAGCGGTCGCGGAACAAGGATCACCGGCGGGCCGGTTAAGAAGAGGGCTTAGCCTCGGAGGGGATCCCGTTCGCTTACGGGACCGGTCTGGGACAGGGCTGGGACAGGGCCGCGACGCGTTGTTCACCCAGGCGCCGCACAGTGGCTGCCACCAGTCAAGGCCCGTCCGTAGGCTTACGCATTCGAGGTAGGCTCGGCCGGTCGGCGACGCTGGCGAGATGGTAAGGAGTGACCCAGGGATGACGGCCGGGAACAACGGCGCGAGCACGCCCGAGGAAGACGATCCGTTCGGCTACCTGTACGAGGACGGACAGGCGGCGGCCGCCAATCAGCGACGCCAGGGCGGCTACGGCTACCCAGGACCGGCCGCGCAGCCCGGTGTGCCCAGGACTTCGTACAACCAGGTCAGAACGGTCGGCGAGCGCCAGTACGGGCAGCAGCAGGTCCCGCCGCAGCAGGCGTACGGCCAGCAGGGTCAGTACGGCCAGCAGCCCTATGGCCAGCAGGGCCAGCAGGGGCAGTACGGCCAGCAGCAGCAGGGCCAGGCCCCTTACGGCCAGCAGCCGAACGCCCACTACGCGGCCCCCGAGACCCACCCCGGCGGTGCCACCACCCGCCAGGTGCCGGCCCAGCGCGGCGGACGCGGCGGCGGCCCCAACACCAAGGGCCTGCTGATCGGCGCCATCGCGGTGGTCGCGGTCGTCGTGATCGGCATCACGGCCGCGCTGCTCTCCAACAACGGCGGCACGAAGGACGGCGGCGCGACGCCGTCCGGCGGCCCGTCGATCGGCGAGTCGCAGCAGCCCGGTGATGAAGTGGCCGGCAAGGACCCGAAGCCGGACGAGGCGATCCAGCTGCCCAAGCAGGACGCCGCGACCCTCCAGCTCGGACCGCCTGCCGTCCTGGCGACCGACATCAAGGGCGCCCAGGGCACCGGCGGGGCGTATGTGTCCGGCTTCAACGCCGTCGGCGCCTCGGTGACCTGGACCGCCGACATCGAGAAGGCCGGTCCCTACGCGCTGTCCGTGCGTTACGCCATCCCGGGCAAGGACGCGAACGCCACGCTGACCGTCAACGGCAAGGCGAACACCTCCCCCCTGGGGCTGAAGAACTTCATTCACTCCAGCGATCCCAACTGGGAGAAGAACTGGCAGACCACCTGGGCGCCGGTCGAGCTTCAGCAGGGCAAGAACACGATCAAGATCTCCTGCGAGGACGGCAACCAGTGCGATGCCATCCTCGACTGGCTCGAGGTCACGCCTCCGCGGAAGAACTGATCACCTTGCCGCGGAGCTGATCACCCGTAGGAACCCCGCCACCGTCCCGGTCATCGCCTCGCGAGCCGGGGCGAGGTATTTCCGGGGGTCGACGGTCGTCGGGTTCGCCGCGAGGTAGTCGCGTACGGCTCCGGTGAAGGCCGTGTTGAGCGCCGTCCCTACGTTGATCTTGACCATGCCGGAGGCGACCGCCCGGCGGATCTCCTCGTCGGGGACGCCGGAGGAGCCGTGCAGGACGAGCGGTACGGGGACGGCCTCCCGGAGCGCGGCGATCAGCGCGTGGTCGAGCGTCGCAGTGCGCCGGGTCATCGCGTGGGACGAGCCGACCGCGACGGCCAGCGCGTCGACGCCGGTCTCGGCGACGAAGACGACCGCCTCCGCTGGGTCCGTACGGACGCCGGGGGCGTGCGCGCCGAGGGACGGCTCACCGTCCTTGCCGCCGACCGCGCCGAGCTCGGCCTCGATCCAGATGCCCTGCTCATGGCACTGGCGTACGGCATCGGCGGTGGCCTTGAGGTTCTCCGCGTACGGCAGCTTCGAGGCGTCGAACATCACCGAGCTGAGGCCCTCGGTGGCGGCCGCGGCCCGCAGCAGTCCGGCCGACTCGACATGGTCGAGGTGGAGCGAGAGCGGCGCGGAGGAGGCGCGGGCGACCGCGGCCGCGGCGGCGGTGATGACGTCGAGCCGGCCGCCGTGGAACGCCACGGCGTTCTCGGATATCTGCAGGACGGCGGCCGCGCCCGCCCGCTCGGCGCCCGCGGCGATGGCCTCCGCGTGCTCCAGCGTGATGACGTTGAAGGCGGCGATCCCGCGTCCCTGGGCCGCGGCGGCCGTGACGAGTTCAGCGGTGCTGACGAGTGGCATACGCCCCCATGTTTCCCGGGCTGTCAGGCCCGTCCTTACGGTGCCGGGCCGAGTGCGTACGGCCCGGCGCTGCGGCGGCGCGCGTCACGCCGCCTGGTGCTCCGTCACCGCGATGCGCGGCAGGAGGTCCTCGTACGCCTCGGCGTCGAACTCGCCCGCCGCCGGGGCCAGGACCGTGGCCGTCGACAGGGCGACCGCGCGGCTCAGCCGGGCCGGCCAGGGGAGGCGTTCGACGAGGCCCGACAGCAGGCCGGCCACCGCCGAGTCGCCCGCGCCCGTCGGATTGCCCTTGGCCGGCGCGGGCGGGGTCGCCTGCCAGATGCCGTCCGGGGTGGCCGCGAGGACACCGTCGGCGCCCAGCGAGGCGACGACGGAGTGGGCGCCGCGGCGGCGGGCGTCGCGGGCGGCGCGCAGCGGCTCGCGGGAGCCGGTGAGCCGGGCGAGTTCCTCGGCGTTCGGCTTGACCAGGTCGGGGCGGGCGGCGACGCCCCGGCGCAGCGGCTCGCCGCTGGTGTCGAGGAGCACGGGCACCCCGGCGCCGCGGGCCCGGCGGATCAGCTCGGCGTACGCGCCGACATGGATGCCGGGCGGCAGGCTGCCGCACAGGGCGACGGCGTCGGCGCCGGTGAGCAGCCGGTCGTACACGCTGAGGAAGGCGCTCCACTCGGCGGGCGAGACGGTCGGGCCCGGCTCGTTGAGCTGGGTGGTGTCACCGGTCGCCTCGTCGACGACGGCGATGGTGCGCCGGGTGGACCCGGCGATCGGTACGAGTGCGTCCACCGGCCGCGTGGAAGAGGTCATGGAAGATCGCGACGGCCCCGTACGGCCGGCTCCGCACTGCGCGAGCAGCTCCCGCAGCACATCGCCCGTCCGGCCGCCCGCGAACCCCGTCACCACCGTCCGGTGGCCCAGCGCCGACAGCACCCGCGCGACATTCAGGCCCTTGCCGCCGGGGCGTTCGACGACCTCGCTGACGCGATGCGTGGCGTGCGGGACCAGTACGGGCGTGCGGTAGGTGATGTCCAGCGCGGTGTTGAGGGTGACCGTCAGGATCATCCGTGTCCCTTCCCCCGAAGAACGCGCTTGCCCGGCCGGTTGCCGGGGCGATCATGTCAAAAAGAAGGCGGTTGGCCCAGACCCCCGGACCGACCGCCTTCATACAGAGTCGTACAGACTCGTACGGGCTCGTACAGGCTCGTACAGATTTATACAGGCTCGTACAGACTTATGAAAAAATCACCCTAGGTGGGGCTCGACCACCCATTCGCCCTTGTGCAGCACGCCCGCGACGGAGAAGTCGGCGGCCAGCACGACCAGGTCCGCGTCCTTGCCCGGCTCCAGCGAGCCGACCTTGTCGTACACGCCGAGCAGCTTCGCCGGGTTGGCGGAGATGGCCTGGACGATGTCCTCGACCGGCAGCCTGTCCACCGTCGCCGCCCGCTTGAAGGCCGTGTCCAGGGTCAGCGTGGAGCCGGCGATCGAGCCGCCCTCCACCAGCCGGGCGACACCGTCCTTGACCTCGACGGCCAGCGGGCCGAGCTGGTACTTCCCGTCGCCGAAGCCCGCAGCGTCCATCGCGTCCGTGATGAAGGCGACCCGGCCCGCGCCCGCGCGGTGGAACGCCAGCTCCAGGGCCGCCGGGTGGAGATGCGTACCGTCGTTGATCAGCTCGACGGTGACCCGCTCGTCCTCCAGCAGCGCGGCGATCGGCCCCGGCGCGCGGTGTCCGAGCGGCGGCATCGCGTTGAAGAGGTGCGTGGCGACGGTCGCGCCCGCGTCGATCGCCTCGACGGTCTGCTCGTACGTCGCGTCGGTGTGCCCGATCGCGGCGATCACGCCGTGCTCCGCCAGCAGCCGTACGGACTCGATGCCGCCCGGCAGCTCGGTGGCGAGCGTGACCATCTTGGCCGTGCCGCGCGCGGCGTCGAGGAGCTTGCGCACCTCCGCCGGGTCGGGGTCGCGCAGCAGCGATTCGCTGTGCGCGCCTTTGCGGCACGGGGAGATGAACGGGCCCTCGAAGTGGATCCCGGCCAGCTCGCCCTGTTCGACCAGCTCGGAGAGGATGCCCGCGCGCTGGGCGAGGAAGTCCATCTCGCCGGTGACGCCGGAGGCGACGAGCGTGGTGGTGCCGTGCTCCCGGTGCGTACGGATGCCCTTGAGGACCTCGTCCACCGACCCGGAGGTGAAGGAGGCACCGCCCCCGCCGTGGTTGTGCATGTCCACGAAGCCGGGGACCAGCCAGTGCCCCGACAGATCCAGCGTGACGGCGTCCGCCGGGGCGGCGCCCGCGATCCGGCCGCCCTCGATGATCACCCGCCCGCCGTCCACGGTCCCGGTGGGCAGTACCACCCGGGCGCCGGCGAGAACGGTGGTTTCGGCGCGTGCGGCCATCAGGCGGTTACCTCCGTGGCGAGTAGATCCCAGGCGAGCAGCCCCGCGCCCAGGCATCCGGCGGTGTCCCCGAGGGCCGCCGGGACGATCTCGGGCAGCTTCTGGAACGTCACTCGCTCCTCGACCGCGGCCCGCAGGGGTGTGAACAAGGTTTCCCCCGCCTCGCCGAGTCCGCCACCGATGATCAGCGTGCGGGGGTCCAGCAGGGTGAGCGCGGTGACCAGTCCGGCGGCGAGCGCGTCGACCGCGTCCCGCCAGACCCGTACGGCCGCGGGGTCGCCCGACTCCACGGCCTTCGCGCAGTCGGCGGCGTCCGCCTCCGGGTCGCCGCTCGCGGCGGCCCAGGCGCGGGTCACGGCCGCGGCGGAGGCGAGGGTCTCCAGACAGCCGCGCTGTCCGCAGCCGCACAGCGGCCCGTCGGGGCGGACCACGACATGGCCGATCTCGCCCGCGGAGCCGTGCGCGCCGGCCTCGATGAGGCCGCCGATACCGATGGCCCCGGCGATCCCGGTGCCCAGCGCGAGGAACAGGAAGCGGTCGGCGCCCTTGCCCGCGCCGAGCCGTCCCTCGGCGAGGCCGCCGGTACGGACGTCGTGCCCGAGCGCGACGGGTACGCCCCCGAGCCGCTCGCCGACCAGCTGCCGCATCGGTACGTCGCGCCAGCCGAGGTTGGCGGCGTACACGGCGATGCCGCGCTCGGCGTCGACGATGCCCGGCACGGCGACCCCGGCGGCGACGGCGCTCTCGCCGAAGTGCTCGGTGCCGTAGGCGCGCAGATCGGCGGCGAAGCCGAGAATGGTCTCGACCACGGCTTCGGGGCCGCGCTCTCTGCCGGTCGGCCGGCGCGCCTCGTACAGCAGTGCGCCGTCCGCCCCGACCAGGGCGGCTTTCATGCCGGTGCCGCCCACATCCAGGGCGATGACGTGTCTCACAGGGACAGTGTCGCGCGTAGAGCGTTGAAAGGTCTAGTCCACTGTCCTGGATTGTTGCGCGTCCATACAAACGCGAATCGCCGCCGACGGCCGGTACTCGACCCTTTCCCACCCTGACATGTGCCTGGCACAGACGTTGCCGAAGCGCAATCAGCCCTGTGTGGACCTCAAACCTCCGGATAGGGGAAAATAACTGGCTGATAACAGGGCTTCACGGGGGACCGGCGGGGACCTTACGGGCAACGGAACAACAAGGGCGGAACAGAGCTGTGCAGCAGCGCTACCTGAGAGTGGGCGCGGCCATAGCCGCGCTGGGCATGACGATGGTGCTGGCCGGCTGCGGCGACACCGGTGGGCCCGGGCCCGTCACCCTCAAGCTCGTCGCCGCGGATTACGGCAACGGATCGGCCAACAGCTCGGAGAAGTACTGGTCCGCCCTGGCCAGGGAGTTCGAGTCCGACAACCCCGGCATCAAGATCGATGTCGATGTCCGCTCGTGGAAGATCGTCGACCGCGATGTCGCGGAGATGGTCAAGCAGGGCAGGGATCCGGACATCGCGCAGATCGGCTCGTACGCCGACTACGCCAAGCAGGGCAAGCTCTACGCCGCCGACGACCTGCTCTCCATCCCCACCCAGGCGAACTTCCTCACCCAGCTCTCCGACGCCGGCAAGGTCAACCGGATCCAGTACGGGCTACCGTTCATCGCCTCGACCCGGCTGCTCTTCTTCAACCAGAAGCTCTTCGACCAGGCAGGGCTGAGCGCCCCGAAGAACTGGGACGACATCAAGACCGCCGCCGAGGCCCTCAAGCAGCAGGGCGTCACGACGCCGTACGCGCTGCCGCTGGGCTCCGAGGAGGCGCAGGGCGAGACGCTGATGTGGCTGCTGAGCGGCGGGGGCGGCTACACCGAGAACGCCGACGGCTCGTACAGCATCGACTCGGACCAGAACATCGCGACCTTCGAGTGGCTGCGGAAGAACCTCGTCGAGCCGAAGCTGACCGGCCCGGTCGCCCCCGGGAAGCTCGACCGCACCATCGCCTTCAAGGCGTTCAGCAGCGGCCAGGTCGGCATGCTCAACGGCCACCCGACGCTGATGCAGGACGCCGAGAAGGCCGGCATCAAGGTCGGTACGGTGCAGCTGCCCGGAATCAGCGGCCAGGCCAAGTCCTCCTTGGGTGTCGCCGACTGGCTGATGGCCTTCAAGAAGAACAAGCACGGCGCGGAGATCGGGAAGTTCCTGGACTTCGCGTACAACGACAAGAACGTCCTGGACTTCGTCGGGCAGTACGACCTGCTGCCGGTCACCTACAGCGCGAATGACGCGATGGCCGCGGACCCGGAGTACAAGAACCTGAGCAAGTTCCAGGAGGCACTGGCCACCTCCGAGCTGTACCCGTACGGCAAGAACTCCTGGACCAGCGTCAGCGAGAGCATCAAGAAGAACATCGGCGATGCGGTCGGGCCCGGCGGGGATCCGAGGGCTGTCCTCAGCCGGATCGCCCGCGACGCGTCCGCCGCGGAGGCCGCCCGGTAGCGTGTCGGGCATATGACCGCGCGCACGCCGGACGCCGGAGACCCGGCCGAGTCCGAAGACGTAGACGTACGCGGTCCCGCGGAGCTGTCCGAGCGGGACCGCGCCGTTCTCGCCATGGAGCGGCGCGGCTGGCCGGGGCCCGGCGCCAAGGAGCGGGCCATCCGCGAGCAGCTGGGGCTGTCGCCGACCCGCTACTACCAGCTGCTGACCGCGCTGCTGGACGATCCGCGGGCGGCGGAGCACGACCCGGTGACGGTGAACCGGCTGCGGCGGATCAGGGACGAACGCAGAGAGCGCCGCTGAGCCCGGGCCGTGAGCCCGGGCCGCTCTGAGTACGGGCCGCTGAGCCCGGGCCGCTGTGTGCGCCGCTTCACTTCGCCGTGTCCTGATTCCCTGTGTCCTGTTCCCCATGGCTGCGATCCGGGGTACGCGGATAGGGTCGGGACATGGGCAGCAACCCGCACCCCCTGCCGAATCCGACCACTCCCGCCGGCGCCGACGGCCTGGCCGCGCTTCTCGCCCGGCCCAGGAAAGCCGTCGTCGCGCTCGACTTCGACGGCACCCTCGCCGAGATCGTCCCCGACCCCGAACAGGCCCGCGCCCACCCGCGCGCCGTCCCCGCCCTGGCCGCCCTCGCACCGCGCGTGGCGTCCGTCGCGGTGATCACCGGCCGCCCGGCCGGGGTGGCGGTACGGTACGGCGGCTTCGCCGGAGTGCCCGGTCTGGACCGTCTGGTCGTCCTCGGCCACTACGGCGCGGAGCGCTGGGACGCGGTCTCCAGCACCGTCCATGCCCCCGCCCCGCACCCGGGCGTGGCGGCGGCCCGCGCCGAACTCCCCGGACTCCTCGACCGGTTCGGCGCCTGGCACGGCACCTGGATCGAGGAGAAGGGCCAGGCGGTCGCGGTCCACACCCGCCGCGCCTCCGACCCGCAGGCCGCCTTCGACGCCCTGCGCGATCCGCTCGGCGAGCTGGCCGCCCGCCACGGCCTGATCGTCGAACCCGGCCGCATGGTCCTGGAACTGCGCCCGCCCGGTGTGGACAAGGGCGTGGCGCTCCTGGAGTACGTACGCGAGGCGGGCGCCGGGACGGTCCTCTACGCGGGCGACGACCTGGGCGACCTCCCGGCCTTCGCGGCGGTCGAGAAACTCCGCTCCGACGGCCACGCGGGCCTGCTGGTGTGCAGCGGCTCGGAAGTCCCCGAACTGGCCGAGCGCGCCGACCTCGTGCTCCCGGGCCCGGCGGCGGTCGTGGACTTCCTGGCGGCCCTGGCGCAGGCCGTCACGGACGGCTGACGGCCCGACAGGCGGCCACTGGACGCCCCCTCCTTCCTCCAGTGCAGCTTCGCCGTCAACATCGCGGTGGTCACCTCCGACCACCTGCTGGTCGTCAGCCACCGCAGCGAACGGGTCCGGACGGCGCCCGGCCTGTGGAACTCGTCGGTGAACGAGGGCCTCTCCCGTCACATCGACTCCGCCGGCCGGGGCGCCCCGGACCTGTATGCCGCAGCCCGCCGCGGCATCCGGGAGGAACTCGCCCTGGACCCGCACGAGTACTCCCTCGCCCTGCTGTCCTTCGTCCTGGAGCCCCCGCGCTCTTCCACCTGGCGTTGGTCCACGTACACGGCCGCGCCTCGGTAGAACGCGCCGAGGCCCAGGTGGTCCGCCGCCTCTAGTGCTGTGACCACATAGGTTCGCCGGGTTGGTGCGCCTCATCCCGACGCGCTGGCTGCCCAACGCCACGAACGCGCGGAAGACCGATGACTTTTGGGGCCGGCCCCTGTCTACACCGCGACAACCCGACAAGAGCGATACAGGGAGCGCGAGATGATCACGGAACAGAGAACGGCCGAGGGTTTCTCCTACACGTTGGAGCGGACGTTGGAGACTTCTGTGGCGGCGGTCTGGAGCGCCTGGACCATTGCGGAGTCCTACGCGCAGTGGTCCCATGCCGCCCCAGGGTCCGTCGAGATGGACGTGCGGCCGGGTGGGACGTGGAAGGCGACGATGGTCACCCCGGACGGTGGGCAGTTCCCGTTGACCGGCTCGTACTCCGAGGTCGATGAGAACCGGCGTCTGGTGATCGGCATGGACGTACCCGGGAAGAACGAGCCGGCGGTCATGACCGTCGAACTTGCCGAGCAGAGTGCTCACCGGACTCGCATCGTGGTGGCCCAGACTTGCGACACCGCCGACGAGCGCGACCTCGCCGAACAGGGCGCCACCATGCTCCTGGGAAGCCTGACGGCCTTCCTCAAGACCGCGAACTGACACACCACAACTCCCCGCGACCAAGCGGGCGCCTGATCGTGGATCGGCGCCGCACGTTCTCATCGGGGCCGTACCCGCTCCTTCCCGAGCGAAGCAGCGGTACGGCCCCGACGCGGAGCAACCGGTCAGAAGGCCACATGATCCGCCGGCCAGTGCCTAGTCGCGCAGGGCGTGGAGTTGGTCAAGGAACCATCGTTGGGGTGGGAGTGCCGTTGCTGCCGCGGCGAGGTGTTTCGTGCGTTCCGCGCGTTCGTCCGGGGGCATGCTCAGGGCCTCGTGGAGCGCCGCCGCCGTGGCTGTGATGTCGTACGGGTTCACCACGATCGCGTCGTCGGCCAGCTCCTCGTATGCTCCCGCCTCCCGTGACAGGACCAGCGCGCAGCCGTCTTCCGAGACCACCGGGATCTCCTTCGCGACCAGGTTCATGCCGTCGCGGATCGGGTTGACCAGGGCCACGTCCGCCAGCCGGTAGGCGGCCAGGGAGCGGGCGAAGTCGTCCTTCACGTGCAGGACGACCGGAAGCCAGCCCTCCGTGCCGAACTCGGCGTTGATCTCGTCGGCCAGCCGCTGTACCTCGGCGGTGTAGTCGCGGTAGACCGACAGGTCCTGGCGGGAGGGGTAGGCGAAGGCGACGTGGACGACGCGTTCGCGCCACTCGGGGCGGTCGGCCAGCAGCTGCCGGTAGGAGAGCAGGCCGCGGACGATGTTCTTGGACAGTTCCGTACGGTCCACCCGGACGATGGTCTTCCGGTCGGTACCGCCGATCTGCTCGCGCAGCGCGGCGAGGCGCTCGTCCACATCCGGGCGGTGCGCGCGCTCGCGCAGGAAGTCCGCGTCCGCGCCGAGGCCGTGGACGCCGATGCGGGTGTTGCCGGTCCCGCCCAGCAGTTCCGTACAGCAGGCCGTGAACGCGTCGGCCCACCGGTGGGTCAGGAACGCCGCGCGGTCCGCGCCGAGGATGCCCCGCAGCAGCTGGCGCGCGATGTCGTCGGGCAGCAGCCGGAAGTAGTCGACCGGCGCCCACGGCGTGTGCGAGAAGTGCCCGATCTTCAGGTCGGGGCGCAGCGCGCGCAGCATCCCGGGCACCAGCGCCAGGTGGTAGTCCTGCACCAGGACGGCCGCGCCCTCGCCCGCCTCGTCGGCCAGCGCCTCCGCGAAGGCGCGGTTGTACGTCTCGTAGGACGCCCACTGCGCGCGGAACTCCGGGCCGAAGGCCGGTTCCAGCGGGGTCTGGTAGAGCAGGTGGTGGACGAACCACAGCGTCGAGTTCGCGACGCCGTTGTACGCGGCCTCGTACACCTCGGGCGCGATGCCCAGCATCCGGACGCGCTGTCCGCCCGTGTCGGCCGTGTCCAGCCGGCCGTCCGTACGTCGTACGGCCTCCCGGTCGCCGTCGCCGAGGGCCGCGCACACCCACACGGCGTCCGTCTCGGGCCCGATGGCCGACAGGCCCGACACGAGCCCGCCGCCGCCCCTGCGCGCTTCCAGCGCGCCGTCGTCGCGCAGCGTGTACGAGACGGGGCCGCGATTGGACGCGACGAGTACCTGGGCGGCTTGCTCGGAGACCATGTGCCGAAACCTAGCCCGTCCCGTAAACGCTCAAACGTACGGGCGAGTCTCCGTGTGGGTGACTCCGGCCACGAGCGCCCGGGGCGCGGGGGCGCGGGGGCACGGGGGCCCGGGGCACGGGGCGCGGGGGTCACGCCCGCGGGGGTCACGCCCCAGAGGTATCCACCCCCGCGCCGAACCGCTACGCCGCGCGCCCCGCCGTGTACTCCGCGATCTCCCGCACCGGCGGCCGCTCCTCCGTGTCCACGGCATGCGTGCGCGGTACGAAACCGTCCTCGCCCCGCTCGAACTGCGTCAGCTCCGGCCGCACCAAGTGCCCCCGGGACAGCCGCACCTGAGCCGTACGGTAGATCGCCGCGGCCATCCGCCCCAGCGCCCGGTCGTCCTGGTGGCGGTGGATCCGTACCCCCACGTCGACCTGGGCCAGCGCGTCCAGACCCACCGTGTGCAGCGCGTCCACGAGCAGCGCCAGCTCCACGCCGTACCCGACGGGGAACGGCAGCCGCTCCAGCAGCGAGCGCCGCACCGCGTACTCCCCGCCCAGTGGCTGGACGAAGCCCGCCAGCCGAGGCCAGTGCAGATTCAGCAGCGGCCGCGCCACCAGCTCCGTCACCCGTCCGCCCTGACCGGCCGCGGCACCCCCGGCCCGCTCGCTCAGCGGCCGGTCGTACATCGCCTTCACGAACTGCACGTCCTGATCCGTGAGCAGCGGACCCACGATCCCCGACACGAAATCCGCCGAGAACTCCCGCAGATCGGCGTCCACGAAGCACACGACGTCGCCGCTCGTCACCAGCAGCGACCGCCACAGCACCTCGCCCTTGCCGGGCAGCGCGGGCAGCCGCGGCAGTATCGCGTCCCGGCACACCACCCGCGCGCCCGCCGCCGCCGCGACCTCCGCCGTACGGTCGGTGGAACCGGAGTCGATCACCACCAGTTCATCGACGAGCCGCACCTTCTCCATCAGCTCACGCCGGATCACGGAGACGATCTCGCCGACCGTCTCCTCCTCGTCGAGCGCCGGCAGCACCACGCTCACCGTGGTGCCGCGCATGGCCTTCGCCACCAGGAGCCGGTCGAGCGGACGGTCGGCTGCGGACCAGGAACGCCTGGTCAGCCAGCGTTCCACCTCTTCCAGCACGGTCGGTACTCCCTGTACGTGATGCATGAACGTGATCCATCTCGCGGTGCGGACGACTATCTCAACCATCCGCTCCTTCGGTTACAGTCTTGAACAACACCGATGACCGCCGCATGCCGGGGGTCGCCAGGTGAACAAACGCACCGGATCCCGCATCCGGCGCCATAGCGCTCATCCAGAGGGACAGAGGGAACGGCCCGTTGAAGTCCCGGCAACCCTCCTGCCGACCAATCGAGGTCACGGTGGGGAAGGTGCCAATTCCGTCTTGCGGCGAAGTACGTCGCGAGGAAGATGAGGAGAAAGGGCCTCGCCTCCATGGCTGTGCAGACCGTCCACCCCACCGAAGCCGCCCCCGGATCGATCGATCTCGGACCCGCCGCCGCACTTTCGTGCCGCGAATGCGGAGAGCGCTTCGACCTCGGCCCCATCTTCGCCTGTGCCAGCTGTTTCGGGCCGCTCGAAGTCGCGTACGACCTGCCGAGCGGCACCCCCGAAGAGCTGAAGAAGCGCATCGCGGAGGGCCCGGACAACATCTGGCGCTACGCCCCGCTGCTGCCCGTCCCCGCCGACGTGGCCACGAAGCCCAACATCAACCCCGGCTTCACCAAGCTCGTCAAGGCCGACAATCTCGCCCGTGAACTGGGCGTCACCGGCTCCCTCCACATCAAGGACGACTCCGGCAACCCGACGCACTCCTTCAAGGACCGTGTCGTCGCCATCGCCGTCGAGGCCGCCCGCGCCTTCGGTTTCACCACGCTCTCCTGCTCCTCCACCGGCAACCTCGCCGGTGCCGTCGGCGCCGCGGCCGCCCGCGCGGGCTTCCGCTCGTGCGTGTTCATCCCGCACGACCTGGAGCAGGGCAAGGTCGTCATGGCCGCCATCTACGGCGGTGAACTCGTCGGCATCGAAGGCAACTACGACGACGTCAACCGCTTCTGCTCGGAGCTCATCGGGGATCCGCTGGGCGAGGGCTGGGGCTTCGTCAACGTCAACCTCCGCCCGTACTACGGCGAGGGATCCAAGACGCTCGCGTACGAGATCTGCGAGCAGCTCGGCTGGCGGCTGCCCGACCAGATCGTGATCCCGATCGCCTCGGGATCCCAGCTCACGAAGATCGACAAGGGTCTCCAGGAGCTGATCAAGCTGGGCCTGGTCGAGGACAAGCCGTACAAGATCTTCGGCGCCCAGGCCGAGGGCTGCTCGCCGGTCTCCACCGCCTTCAAGGCCGGCCAGGATGTCGTACGGCCGCAGAAGCCCAACACCATCGCCAAGTCCCTGGCGATCGGCAACCCGGCCGACGGCCCGTACGTCCTGGACATCGCCCGCCGCACCGGCGGCGCGGTCGAGGACGTCAACGACGAGCAGATCGTCGACGCGATCAAGCTGTTGGCACGCACCGAGGGGATCTTCGCGGAGACGGCGGGCGGGGTGACCGTCGGCGTGACGAAGAAGCTCATCGAGGCCGGAGTCCTCGACCCGACCCTGACCACCGTCGTCCTGAACACGGGTGACGGCCTGAAGACGCTGGACGCCGTGGCGCCGACCACCGGGCCGACCGCGACGATCCGTCCGAGCCTCGACGCGTTCCGCGCCGCCGGCCTGGCCCGCTGAGCTCCGCCCACCACTGAAGGAAGGCACCCCACCATGAGCGTCAACGTCCGCATCCCCACCATTCTCCGTACGTACACCGGTGGCAAGGCCGAGGTCCCGGCGGAGGGTACGACCCTCTCCGAGGTGATCCAGTCCCTGGAGCAGAGCCACCCGGGGATCGCCGCGCGCGTCCTGGACGACCAGGGCAAGCTGCGCCGCTTCGTGAACGTGTACGTGAACGACGACGACGTCCGCTTCGAGCAGGGCCTGGAGACCGCCACCCCCGAGGGGGTCGGCGTCTCGATCATCCCCGCCGTCGCCGGAGGCTGATTTCGACGCTCAGTGATCGGTCCGGCCCCCTCCGCAAGAGAAGCGGAGGGGGCCGTTCTGTATGGTTGAGCGCGATACAGTATGGGAACGCCCCCTCCCCCGCGCAGGCTCAACGCCTATGAGAACGCGACAACATGGGGTCAAAGTCTTGGTGCCCTTTGCGCAGTAGATGCGCTTTGCCCGGCCCGACTTGCCCCGGAACGTGGGGAATTCATCGCTATGCGTGTTCAGCCATGCCCAGAATTCTCGTCCGATTGACCTGTTGCAGAGGGCAGTTGGGCAGATACATTCAGCCGCGGTCGACGCGTTCCGGCGCGAAAAGTGGCCCCGCGCAAGGGCCAGTAATAGGGGAGTTAGGCATGGCTCAGGGCACCGTCAAGTGGTTCAACGCGGAGAAGGGGTACGGCTTCATCGCGGTCGACGGTGGTGCGGATGTTTTCGTCCACTACAGCGCGATCCAGATGGACGGTTACCGCACCCTTGAAGAAGGTCAGCGAGTGGAGTTCGAGATCTCGCAGGGCCAGAAGGGTCCGCAGGCGGACATGGTCAAGCTCGCCGTCTGATCCCGGCGCGATCGGCCAGCGACGCACTCACGCCGAAGGGTCCGTGTCCCAGAGATGGGATACGGGCCCTTCGTGCGTTCCCGGCAGGGCGGGATCCGGGGCGGGATCCGGGGGCGACCCGTGTGCGACCCGGGGGCGGCAGAGGTGCGAACAGGTGGCGAGTCGGCAAGACAAGCTTGCACTCGCAGGGGTCGAGTGCTAATCATTGGCGTTAGCACTCTGCAAGTGAGAGTGACAACTTAAGGACCGGGTCGGTGAGGCCCGAAGAGCCGGTGGGGCAAGGAACCGCACGGCTCTCAGGCCGTCCGTCGCGGGCGCCAGCCCGGTCCGGAGCAATCCACCCCAGTCCGGGAGGACCACTTCACATGGCCAAGATCATCGCGTTCAACGAGGAGGCTCGGCGCGGTCTCGAGCGCGGGATGAACCAGCTCGCCGACGCCGTCAAGGTCACCCTTGGCCCCAAGGGTCGCAACGTCGTCCTCGAGAAGAAGTGGGGCGCCCCCACGATCACCAACGATGGTGTTTCCATCGCCAAGGAGATCGAGCTCGAGGACCCGTACGAGAAGATCGGCGCCGAGCTGGTCAAGGAAGTCGCCAAGAAGACGGACGACGTCGCCGGCGACGGTACGACCACCGCGACCGTTCTCGCCCAGGCGCTCGTCCGCGAGGGCCTGCGCAATGTGGCGGCCGGCGCCAACCCGATGGCCCTCAAGCGCGGTATCGAGAAGGCCGTCGAGGCCGTCTCCGGTGCCCTGCTGGAGCAGGCCAAGGACGTGGAGACCAAGGAGCAGATCGCTTCGACCGCCTCCATCTCCGCCGCTGACACCCAGATCGGCGAGCTCATCGCCGAGGCCATGGACAAGGTCGGCAAGGAAGGCGTCATCACCGTCGAGGAGTCTCAGACCTTCGGTCTGGAGCTCGAGCTCACCGAGGGTATGCGCTTCGACAAGGGCTACATCTCGGCGTACTTCGCCACCGACATGGAGCGTATGGAGTCGTCCCTCGACGACCCGTACATCCTGATCGTCAACTCCAAGATCGGCAACGTGAAGGACCTCCTTCCGCTGCTGGAGAAGGTCATGCAGTCGGGTAAGCCGCTGCTGATCATCGCGGAGGACGTCGAGGGCGAGGCCCTGTCGACCCTGGTCGTCAACAAGATCCGTGGCACCTTCAAGTCCGTCGCCGTCAAGGCCCCGGGCTTCGGTGACCGCCGCAAGGCCATGCTCAACGACATCGCCATTCTCACCGGTGGCACGGTCATCTCCGAGGAGGTCGGCCTCAAGCTCGAGAACGCCGGCCTGGACCTGCTGGGCCGCGCCCGCAAGGTCGTCATCACCAAGGACGAGACCACCATCGTCGACGGTGCCGGTGACAGCGAGCAGGTCGCCGGTCGGGTCAACCAGATCCGTGCCGAGATCGAGAACAGCGACTCGGACTACGACCGCGAGAAGCTCCAGGAGCGCCTTGCGAAGCTGGCCGGCGGCGTGGCCGTCATCAAGGCCGGCGCCGCGACCGAGGTCGAGCTCAAGGAGCGCAAGCACCGCATCGAGGACGCGGTGCGCAACGCCAAGGCCGCCGTCGAGGAGGGCATCGTCGCCGGTGGTGGCGTGGCTCTGCTCCAGGCTTCCTCGGTGTTCGAGAAGCTCGAGCTCGAAGGCGACGAGGCGACGGGTGCGAACATCGTCAAGCTCGCGCTGGAGGCCCCGCTCAAGCAGATCGCCGTCAACGGTGGTCTCGAGGGTGGCGTCATCGTCGAGAAGGTCCGCAACCTGCCGATCGGCCACGGCCTCAACGCCGCGACCGGCGAGTACGTCGACATGATCGCCGAGGGCATCATCGACCCCGCGAAGGTGACCCGCTCTGCTCTGCAGAACGCGGCCTCCATCGCGGCGCTGTTCCTCACCACCGAGGCCGTTATCGCCGACAAGCCGGAGAAGGCCGGCGCCGCCGGCGCTCCGGGCGGCATGCCGGGCGGTGACATGGACTTCTGATCGACCCCGGCTCCGGCCACCGGTTGATCAACCGTCCTGAACGAGGGCGGCACCCCTATCCCAGGGGTGCCGCCCTCGGGTGTTTTTCCGGGCCCGGCCCGAAGGAAGCCGCCCCCGGACCGCGCGCCGATAACCTGACGATGTGGAACGGACACAGCGGACCGCCGGCGCGGTCATCGGCTCGGCGGTGGGTGACGCGCTGGGAGGCCCCTTCGAGTTCGGCCCGGCGGGAGCATTCTCCGCACGGTTCCCGGCGCCCGGTGCCCACCGCGAGATGTGCGGAGGCGGCGGCTGGGATCCCGGCGAGGCCACGGACGACACGCAGATGGCCGTCCTGGTGGCGGAGTCACTGCTGGAACGAGGCGGACTGGATCTGCCCGACATCTTTGGCCGCTTCCAGCGATGGGCGGCATCCGAGCCCAAGGACATCGGCCTGCAGACCGAGGATGTCCTCACCAACGGCATGCCCTGGGACCTGGCGGCCGGCATTCACTTCCAGGTCAACCGGCGCGCCGCGGGCAACGGCTCGTTGATGCGGGCGGCCACCTCCGCGGTCTACTTCGCACGCGGCGGACAGCAGGCCACCATGGACGCCGCCCGGCGCATCGCTGCCTTGACCCACGGAGATCGCGCCGCCTGGGAAGGCACGGCCGTCTTCCACGAACTCGTCCGGGTCACGCTGGACGATGTCGAGCCTCTTGCCGCTCTTCCCGGGATCGTGGACCTCGTCCACCCGGACCACCGCCCGCGCTACGCCACGGTCCTCGCCGCCGACTGGCACCCCGATCAGGCCACCGAGTTCAACGGAGCCGTCTGGCCATGCCTGGGCTCCGCTGTCTGGGCCCTGCGGACCACGGCCAGTTACGAGGACGCGATACGCGCCGCGATCGATCTCGGCGGTGACACGGACACCGTCGCCGCGGTCACCGGCGGCCTCGCGGGTGCGTACTACGGACTGGACGCGATCCCCACTCGCTGGACCGAGCCCCTGCACGTTCCGCTGCCGGGGTCCGGCGGACGGGTGCTCCAGCTGCCGCAGTTGCTCGACCTCGCGCACCGCCTCGGAGCCTGAACCCGTCCAGCACCGGACCGGCCTCGGCCGCGCCCCGGGACGTCGGCGGGGGCCGGGAACCGGGGCTGGGGGGTTTGCGTCGTCGTAGGGTGCGGCATCGGGGCGGGCTTGAGGGTGAGTGGGCGATGGTGGAGCAGGCGGGGAAGGCGATATCGGGGACGCGGGGAGCGAGGGCTCGTTGGCTGCCGCTCAGGTTCGGGACGGGGGAGCGCGTACTCGGTGGGCTGTCCGTCGTGGTGGGCTGCCTGCTGGTCTTCCATGGCGCCGTGCCCAATGCGGTCGGCCGTCTGGGCAGTCTCCTGGAGGCCTTTTTGCCCTGGCTGGGCCTGGCCGTTCCGGTGCTGATGGGTGTGGCGTTGCTGCGCCGCTCGGTCGTCGGGCTGGCCGTGCTGCTGGTGCCCGTGGTGGCGTGGGTCAGTCTCTTCGGCGGTCTGGCGTTTTCCCGGGCCGGCTCGGAGTACGACATCACCGCGCTTCAGCACAATGTCAGCGATGAGAATCCGGATCCGGCGGGCACAGCGAGGGAACTGGTCAGGGCGCGGGCCGATCTCATCGCCCTGGAGGAGTTGACTCCCTCCGCCGTGCCGCTGTTCGCAGAAGTCCTGGCGTCGGACTATCCCCACCACGCGGTCATCGGAACGGTCGGGCTGTGGTCGAAGTATCCGCTCGCCGACATACGGCGGGTGGACATCAAGCCGGCCGGAATCGGGGAGGGCTGGGAGCGTGGGCTGAGGGCGACCGCCGGGACGCCGCAGGGTGATGTCGCCGTGTACGTCGCCCACCTGCCGTCGGTGCGCCTCAGTCCGAGCAAGGGGTTCGGTTCGGCCTGGCGGGACGAGAGCGCCGTGCTGCTCGGGGCGGCGATAGCCGCTGAGCCGCTGGACCGGGTGATTCTGCTCGGGGACCTCAACAGCACGGTGGACGACCGCGGTCTGTCCCCGGTCAGCTCGCAGTTGGATTCCCCGCCCTCGGGTTTCGCGTTCAGCTGGCCGGCGGCCTTTCCGCTGGCCCGGATCGACCAGATCATGACCCGAGCGGCGTCCGTCACGCACGTCTGGACGCTGCCCACGACGGGGAGCGACCACATGCCCATCGCCGCCCGCATCAGACTCTGACGCGAGACTCTGACGCGCCGGCCCGCGGCATCTGGACACGACCGGGGGACATTTGGCACGGTGTGCAGCACCGGCCCGGTAATCGAACGTGTGGCCGATATTCCTCGGGGGTCCAGCCATGCCATCCGCCCGCCTCGCACCGGACGCCGCCGCCTTCTACGCCGCCCAGAGCGCGTTCTCCGACCCGGGCGCCCTCGCCCCGCTCTACGCCGATCTCCCGCGCGATCCGGCTCAACTCGCCCGCGTGGTCCGCGATCTCATGGTCCACCGCATGGAGGGCGAGCTCTTCCATTACGCCATCCCGCAGGACCGCCTGCACAACGACGCCGAGACGCGCTACATCGACGACATCCTGCGCATCATCACCGAGCGCGACGACGCGCCGCTCGCGCAGCGGCGGGAGATGGGTGACCGCTTCGTCGGCATCTGCCGCGACTTCGCGCTGCTGTTCTGCTCGTTCCTGCGCCACGCGGGCGTCCCCGCCCGGCTGCGGTCCGGCTTCGCCGACTACTTCGGCTCGGACGGCTTCCACGCAGACCACGTGGTGACCGAGTACTGGGACGACGAGCGCGGCTGGCTGCTCGCCGATCCGCAGCTGGCCAATGCCTTGGTCATCGACACGTTCAGGGTGGGATTCGACCCGATGGACGTGCCGCGCGACCGCTTCCTGGTCGCAGGATCGGCATGGCGGGCCATCCGCGCGGGCGAGGCGGACCCGAAGACGTTCGGGCTCCAGATCCCCGAAATGGCGCTGATCGGGGAGTGGTTCGTGGCGGGCAACGTCCGGCTCGACCTCGCGGCGTTGAACAAGGCGGAGACGCTGCTGTGGGACATCTGGGGGGCGGGCGCGGACAGCGACGAGGGGATGAACGACGCGATCCGTGAGCTGTACGACGACGTATCGCTGGTGGCGGGCGACGACGTGTCTTTCGAATCAGCAAAGAAGCTGTTCGAGGAGAACGAGGGGCTGCGGACGCCGAAGACGGTGCTGTCGCTGGCGCAGTTCAACGGTCCGAGCGAGGTCACCCTCCGGTGACAGCAGAAACCCCTTGGACAGGCCGGCCCGGAGAGACTCAGAGTGGCGCGCATGACTTCCCTTGTGCACCACGTAACGATCGACTGCGCCGACACCTACGCCCTCGGCACCTTCTGGGGCGAGGTGCTCGGCGCCTCCCTGGCGGATGACGACTTCCCGGGAGACCCCGAGGCGCTGCTCGCGGCGGAGGGCATCACGCTGCTGTTCATCGTGGTCCCCGAAGGCAAGACGATCAAGAACAGGATCCACTTCGACATCCAGCCGCAGGACGGCACCCGCGACGAGGAGGTCGACCGCATTCTTGCCCTCGGCGCCACGCTCGTGGGCGACCTCCGCCGTCCCGACGGCGGGGGCTGGGTGACCCTGGCCGACCCGGAGGGCAACGAGTTCTGCGTGGAGCGCAGCGCGGCGGAGCGGGCGGCGGCCTGAGGTGTCGAGGAGCGGCCGCGACGGCTGACCGTCTCCGCCGCTCCTCGAACACCAACGGACTAGCCGGCCGCCTTGACCTCGGCGACGAAGACGGACCAGGTCGCGGCCTGGAAGACGAGCGCCGGGCCGTGCGGGATCTTGGAGTCACGGACCGGGACGATGCCGGTGAGGCCGTCGGCGACTTCGAGGCAGTCGCCGCCGTCTCCGCCGCTGTACGTGGACTTACGCCAGGTCGCGGCGCCCACGAAGTCCTGGGCGACCTCAAGGCAGTTGCCACCGCTTGCGTCGCTGTACGTCGACTTGCGCCACGTTGCGGCGCCGGGGAAGTCCCGGGCCACTTCGAGGCAGTCGCCACCGCTGCCGTCGCTGTAGCTGGACTTGTGCCAGGACGCGGCGCTCAGGTCGTACTCAAGGCTTCTCTTCATGCGCGTAATCCTCCGCCACTGATTCGATCAGGGCCAAGGATGCTTTCGGTGACAACGAGCTGGCCCCCAACAAATCGTAGGTCAGTTCGTACCGGGTCACTGAGGCCGGATCGTCGAGCAACTGGCCTGTGCCCAGCCCGTCGAGGTAGGCGAGTGGGGGCGCGTCGCTGAACGCCATCAGTTTGAGACCGCCCCCCATCGCCGCATGAGCGCCAGCCCCCAACGGCAGTACCTGCGCGATAATTCGATGTCGCCGCATCAGCTTCGCGACGTGACGCAGTGCCTCCGCCATCACCGCGGGTCCGCCCACCACCCGGCGCAGTACTGCCTCGTCAAGCACCATCCAAACGAGGGGCGTTGTTGGATCTTTCAGCAGGCTGGCTCGATCCAGTCGTGCGGACACCAGCTCGTCGATCGCCTCTTCCGTCGCCGTCGGCTGGTACTCACGGAATACGGACCTCGCGTACGCCTCCGTCTGCAACAAGCCAGGAATCAGCAGCAGCGCGGACTGCTTGATCATCGTCGCGACCGCCTCGGCCTCCGCCGCCGCAGCGAAGTGATCCGGGTACTTCGACTTCTTCAGCGCGATGCAGTTGCGCAAGAAGAAGCCGTCCGTCTGGAAGACCTGGTCGAAGTGCGTCGCGTACTCCGGCTGCATTCTGCGGATACCCGCTTCGAGCTGGCCGATGAACGAGCCGCTGACGAACAGCGGCCCGCCCAACTCGCCCTGCGACATACCCGCTTCGTCGCGCTTGTGTCGGAGCTCGGCGCCGAGCATGGCGCGCGGGGAGGCGGACGGGTCGAGGGGCTTCGGAGGCATAGGGACTCCCGGTGGGACATGTCGCGATGTTGTGCTGCCGTCACTGTTCAGCCTAGCGACGGTTGACCACTCTGTGTGGCGAACGTGAATACTCAGAGTGGAGGTAGAAACCCATGGTGATGAACGAAGCGAGCGAGCAGCGTCGCGCGACGGTGGAAAACGTACGGGCGGCGGAGGAGACGGTGGCGAATTTGCGGGCCGGGCTGGGGGTGGTGGGGGTGGTGTTGCCGTCGTTGCGGATCGATCCGGTGTCGTCCGCGGGCAACGAGCCCACCCCGCTGATCGACCTCGGCCGCTGCAACCTCGACACGGCGCGGCGGCTCATCGCCGTACTGCAAGAGGTGCGGCGATGAGCGCGTACGAGTACGTCCCCGAGCTGGGGTCGTACGCCGTCGACTCCCGGGACGGGCGGGTGGGACGGGTGATGGGCTTTGAAGGAACGTATGTCCAGCTGCGCCCACCGGGGGGCGGGGTGGAGTGGGACTGTCCGCCGGAGTGCGTCCGGCAGGCAACTCCGGGGGAGGTTCTCCGGGCGAGGGTGAAGGAGTTGAACCGCGAGCGGCGGTTGCCGTGAGCGGCGGCGGGCCGGTGGCGGACGGGGGACGGGCCGGCCTGCCGGGGTAACCCGGTGGGGGTATCGTCGGCACCGGATACGGCTGGACTCTTCCAGGAGGGACGACGGCAGTGGCGGGCAGCAGCAGGCACACATGCCGACCGGGCGCGGCCCGGTGGCTGACGTTGTGCGCCGTCCTGTTCGGCCTGTTCCTCATGCACGGTTCCCCGGCCTCCGCCGCCACGGGCTGTCACGGCTCCACGCCCGCGTCGCAGACCACGCACGCGTCGCAGAGCACGCACGCGGACGCGGCCGACACGGCCGACGCGTCCTCGGCCTCCTCGTCGCACTCGACGGGGGCAGCCGCGCATTCCACCGCCTCGGCCCATGCCGTCGGCGCGCACGGGATGAGCGGGTCGACGTGTGTGGCCACGCCCGTACGGGACCGGCTTCCGCTCCCCGCGGCGGGCCTGCTCGCCGTCGCCTCGCTTGCCGCTGTGGCCGCTTGGGCTCTGCCCCGTCGGCCGTCGGGTGCTCCGACCACCGGGCGGCGGGGGCCGCCGATATACGGGCGAGGTCTGCTGCTCCAGGTGTGTACGACGCGGACGTGACAGGCACTTCCCGCCAATCTCGGCTCTCCGGCCGGGCTCGGCACATGTGCCCTGTTTCTGCCGCGCGCGCCCTCGCTCACTGCTGTGGCGCGCCCACACCGGAAAGACCCTGACATGTCTGTTTCCCTGCGTTCCCCCGCTCTTCGTCGTGCTCTCGCGGCGGCCGGCACCATCGCCGTTCTGGCCCTGGGGCTTGCTGCCTGCGGCTCCGATTCCAAGGACGCGGCCATGCCCGGCATGGGCCACGGCGGCGGCGGTTCCTCCGCGTCGGCGTCCGGCACGTTCAACAACGCGGACGTGACGTTCGCGCAGATGATGATCCCGCACCACCAGCAGGCCGTGGACATGGCCGAACTGGCCGACGGCCGGGCCTCCGACCCGGAGCTCAAGGTCCTGGCCACGGACATCAAGAAGGCTCAGAGCCCGGAGATCAACACCATGCGGGACTGGCTGAAGTCCTGGGGCAAGCCCGCCTCGCCCTCGGCGGACAGCGGCACGCCGGCCATGGACCACGGCGGCAGCTCCACCAATGGCTCAGCGATGCCCGGCATGATGTCCGAAACGGATATGACCGGTCTCAAAGCCGCCCAGGGCAAGGACTTCGACCGGAAGTTCACCCAGATGATGATCGGTCACCACGAGGGCGCGATCACCATGGCCCAGGCCCTCCAGAACCAAGGCCGCAACGCCGATGCCAAGAAGCTCGCGGGCGCGGTCGTGACGGCGCAGAAGGCCGAGATCGAGAAGATGAACAAGATCCTCGACCGGCTCTGACCTCTGCCTCACCAGCGCCGTTCCGGGCTCTCCAGAAGAGGGCCCGGAACGGCGGGTCGCCCTTGATGATCCGCCGGCGAGAAAGGGTCAGGCCCCATGAGCGCCGTACCGGACGCCGTACTGCACGCCGTGCTGCACGCGCTGTCGATCACCGGATCCATGACCTGGGAGATCACCTGGGCTCTGATCCTGGGCTTCGCCCTCTCGGCCGTGGTGCAAGCGGTGGTACGGAAATCCACGGTCGTCTCGCTCCTCGGTGACGACCGGCCCCGCACCCTTGTCGTCGCCGCCGGTCTGGGCGCGGCCTCCTCCTCCTGTTCGTACGCCGCCGTCGCGCTGGCTCGTTCGCTCTTCCGCAAGGGGGCGAACTTCACCGCCGCGATGGCCTTCGAGATCGCCTCGACCAACCTGGTGGTCGAGCTCGGCGTGATCCTGGCCCTGCTGATGGGCTGGCAGTTCACCGTGGCGGAATTCGTCGGCGGCCCCATCATGATCATCGTCCTCGCGGTGCTGTTCCGCCTGTTCCTGCGGGACACACTGCTGCGGCGGGCGCGAGAGCAGGCCGAGCGCGGGCTCGCCGGATCGATGGAGGGCCACGCGGCGATGGACATGTCCGTCCGTCGCGAAGGCCCTTTCGCTCGCCGTCTGCTGTCGCGGGAGGGGCTCACGGCGACGTCGCACGTCTTCGTCATGGAGTGGGCGGCGATCCTGCGCGACCTGGTGATCGGTCTGCTGATCGCCGGGGCCATCGCCGCGTGGGTTCCCGACTCCTTCTGGCGCACCTTCTTCTTTGACGGCCATCCTCTGGCGTCCAAGCTGTGGGGCCCGGTCATCGGGCCGCTGGTGGCCATCGCCTCGTTCGTCTGCTCCATCGGCAATGTGCCGCTGGCCGTGGTGCTGTGGAAGGGCGGTATCAGCTTCGGCGGAGTCGTGGCGTTCATCTTCGCCGACCTGCTGATCCTGCCGATCCTCAACATCTACCGGAAGTACTACGGCGCGAAGATGGCCGCTTTCCTGCTCGGCACCTTCTACGTGGCCATGGTCATCGCCGGCTACATCGTGGAGTTCGCCTTCGGCGGCCTGGGGCTGATCCCCGACCAGGCCGACGCGAGAATCCCGATGGAGGGCGTGAGCTGGAACTACACGACCTTTCTCAACATTGTCTTCCTCCTGTTGGCCGCGGCCCTTCTGGTGCGTTTCTGGCGTACCGGCGGGGCGGGGATGTTCCGCACGATGGGCGGTTCACCCGATACCGGCCCCGCCGCGCACCAGGACGATCACCGATGACCGCCGCCGTGTGCCACCCGGGCGGTCAGGCCCGCGCCGGTTCCTGCTGCGGAGCTGTCGGGTCCGGGGCTGACTCCGGGTCCGGTGTCGCGTCCGGGCCCGGGGCCGGGTTCGTGCCCAGCGGCAGGGGCGTCGTCGGGTCCGTGTTCACGTTCAGCTCCGCCAGCATCGTCTTCGTGAAGCCGAAGTAGTACGTGGCGACGAAGCCCGCTATGTAGCCGACGAGCAGGCCGCCCGCGTAGATCGCGATCATTTCGCCCAGGCCCTTGTTGCCGTCGAGCAGGGGGAACAACGCCCAGCCGGACGGGCCGATCGCCGTCGAACCCACCGCGCCGCCGAGCTGGTTGAACAGGCCGACGAAGCCGCCGCCGAACGCGCCGCCGACGCAGGCCGTGACGAAGGGGCGGCCCAGGGGGAGCGAGACGCCGTAGATCAGCGGTTCGCCGACACCCAGGAAACCGGCCGGGAGGGCGGACTTGATGGTCCTGCGGATCGAGCCGTTGCGGGGGAGGCGGAAGTAGACCGCCACCGCGGCGCCGACCTGGCCCGCGCCCGCCATCGCGAGGATGGGGAGGAGGACGGTGTAGCCCTGCTGCTCGATCAGAGTCGTATGGATGGGGATCAGCGCCTGGTGCAGGCCGAGCATCACCAGCGGCAGGAACAGCCCGCCGAGGACGAAACCCGCGCCTGAACCGCCGTTCGCGAGGAGCCAGTTGGCGAAGTCGCCGATGGCCGTGGAGACCTCACCGGCGACGTACATCAGGCCGAAGAGGGTGACCAGACCGGAGACGAGGACGGTCAGCGTCGGGGTGACCAGGACGTCCAGGGCCTCGGGAACCCACCTGCGGCACCACTTTTCCACGTACACGGCGAGGACCGCCGCGCCGAGCGCGCCCAGCACACCGCCCTGGCCGGGGGAGAGCTTCTGGCCGAACGCGTCGATGTTCGCGACGCCCGGGAAGACGATGATCGCGGCGACCGCGCCGCCCAGGATCGGCGTACCGCCGAACTCCTTCGCCGTGTTGTAGCCGACGAAGACGGCGATCAGCGACATGAAGCCGGACGCCAGCGCGGCGAGGGCGGGGACGAGCGCGGGCAGCCAGTGGAGGTTCGTCAGCAGACCGTTGAGGCCGGCGATGATGCCGCAGCCGATGAGGGCGGGGATCAGCGGGACGAAGATGTTGGCGATGCGGCGCAGGAAGAGCTTGAACGGGGTGGCGTTCCTGGCCTTCCGCGCCGCCCTGAGCGCGGCGCCTTGCACGGCCAGGTCGCCGGCGGTGCCGGTACCTGTGCCGGTTGTGGGGGGCTCGGGTGCGGGCGCCGGAGTGGACGCACGCTCCTCCTCCACCAGGGATTCGAGCTCCGGGGTGACCCGGGCGACCGTGCCCGGGCCGAGGACGATCTGATACGTCTCGTCCTCGACCACGCCCAGGACGGCGGGGAGCGCCTTCAGGGCCTCGTCCTGGACCAGCGAACGGTCGTTGAGGCCGAGGCGGAGCCGGGTCATGCAGTGCGCGATGGACGTGATGTTTCCGGCGCCCCCGACGAGCGGGAGGATCGCTTCGGCTGTGGCGCGGTTCTTGTCTGTTGGTGCCATGGTGCGTGGTGCCTTGCTGTGCGAGGGGTGGGGCGGGACGTTCAATCAGCGGTGTCTGTGCCTGCCTCTGTGCCTGTGTCTTTGGCCGTGCCTGGGTCTGTGGCTGTGCTGGGGCCGGCGGCCTTGAGCGCGGCGCGCAGGTGGCCGTCGGAGTCGGAGAGGAGCGAGGCGGCGGTGGGTCCGTCGACGTCGCCGAGGATGGTGAGGATGGCGTTCTTCACCTCCCCGTCGGTGGCGGCGAGGGCGGCCTCGATCTCGGCGTCGGACGCGCCGGTAGCGAGCGAGACGATCCGGCGGGAGCGGGCGCGCAGCTTCTCGTTGGAGGCGCGGACGTCGACCATCAGGTTTCCGTACGTCTTGCCGAGCCGGATCATGGTGATCGTCGAGATCATGTTGAGCACGAGCTTCTGTGCCGTACCGGCCTTGAGGCGGGTGGAGCCGGTGAGCAGCTCGGGGCCGACGACGACCTCGATGCCGTGCTCGGCCGCCGCGGCCAGCGCGCTGTCCGCGTTGCAGGAGAGGCCGATGGTGAGCGCGCCGAGCCCGCGGGCGTGCTCGACCGCGCCGATCGCGTACGGGGTGCGGCCGGAGGCGGAGATGCCGACGACCGTGTCGAGCGCGGTGAGCTTCATCGCGTCCAGGTCGGCGGCGGCCAGCTCCTTGGAGTCCTCCGCGCCCTCGACGGCCGTCACCATGGCGCCGGGTCCGCCCGCGATGAGGCCGACGACCTCGGCGGGGTCGGTGTTGAAGGTGGGCGGGCACTCGCTGGCGTCCAGCACGCCGAGCCGGCCCGCCGTACCCGCGCCCGCGTAGATCAGCCGGCCGCCACGGGCGGCCCGGGCGGCGGTGGCGTCGATGGCGGCGGCGATGCGGGGGAGCTGGGCGGCGACGGCGGCGGGGACGGTGGCGTCCTCGCCGTTCATGATCCGGGCGATGTCCAGGGTGGGCAGCTGGTCGATCTCGGCCAGCTCGGGGCGGAAGGCCTCGGTGGTGAGGGTGTCGAGCTGCGCGCGGAGTTCGCCGTAGTGCGAGGTCGCGGCGTCGGCGGGCGTGGAGGTCATGAAGAAGCGGCTCTTTCTTCTACGGGCACGGGGCGGGGCGCGGGTGCGGGTGCCGGGTGCCTGTGGGTGCGGGTGCCTGGGTGCCGGGTGCCTGGGGTGCGGGTGCTGGTGGGCGTGGGTGCCGGTGGTGCGGACGGGGCCTGCCGGTCAGCGGGTGCTGCGGGGGCTGTGGCGGTGCGCGAGGGCTTCGTACGACGCGGAGAGGGCCGGGGCGGCCGTCTCGTACGTGCGCTGGGCGACGCCTATGAACAGGCAGTCGACGACCAGCAGCTGGCTCGTACGGCTCGACATGGCGGCCGGGCGCAGCTCGCTCTCGCGGGCGGTGGAGGTCGTCAGCACATGGTCGGCGTACTGGGACACGGGACCGTCGGGCCGGCCGGTGATCGCGACCGTCGTCGCACCGCGGTCGAAGGCGACGCGGAGGGGTTCGATGACATCGCCGGTGGAGCCGGAGTGGGTGATCGCGATGGCCACATCGCCGGCGCGCAGCTGCACGGCGTTGGTGACGGCGAGGTGCGGATCGTTGTGGGCGTGGGCGATCAGGCCGATCCGCAGCAGCTTCTGGGCGAGGTCCATCCCGACGAGGGCGGACGCGCCGACGCCGTAGATGTCGATCCTGCGGGCGGCGGCGGCCGCGGCGACGACGGCGCCGAGCTGGACGGTGTCGAGCGCGGCGGCCGTGTCGGCGAGGGTCTGCTGCTCGTCGTAGGCGAGCTTGGCGACGACGTCCGCGATGGGGTCGTCGACCGCTATGTCGGCCGTGACGGCGGGGGCGCGGCCGGACTGCTGCTGGGCGGCGAGACCGGCGAGGGCGAGGCGGAGATCGCGGTAGCCGGGGTAGCCGAGGAGCCGGGCGGTACGGACCACGGTGGCCTCGCTCGTGCCGGTCAGCCCGGCGAGACCGGTGACCGTGAGGGCGGCGCAGCCGGCCGGGTCGCCGGCCACGGCTTCGGCGACCAGTTGCATGGAGCGGGTCATGGACGGCGCGAGGGTCCGCACCTTGGCGGCGAGGGCGGCGGGCGCGGGCGGGGTAACACCGCTGAAACTTTCCTTCACGTCTTGGGTCACCTCTGAAAGATATTTTCGAAATTGGCTGGTAGTCAACCCCCCCTGTTTCGGTCCGGCTCACGACCGTGGGCCCGGCGAACGGGTGACAATGGCTTGATGGACGACGCGAACCCAGAAGTGAATCCCGCTGCGGATCCCGATACGGATCCCGGTGCCCAGCCGGACGTGAACGCCGAGGTGAACCCTTTGGAGCAGGCGCTGCACGCCGCCCGCGCCCTGGTCCTGGCCGACCTCGCCGCGAGTGATGTCGCCCGCGCGGACGTCGTGTCCCTGGTCGAGGAGTCGGTCTCGCACCGCCGCTGGTGGGTCGAGCAGTGGCCGGAAGGCGCCACGTACGTGGCCGGGCTGGTCGCCCAGGATGTCCAGGACGCACTGCTGGAGCGGTACGGACGCTGGCCGCTCTGCCCGGTCTGCGAGGAGGCCGAGCCGCACGCGCTCGATGTGGAACCGGAGCTGGGGCCCGATCCGCACTGGGTGTGCGGGAAGGCGGCAGTGGCGGTCGCGGCGGTGGGCGCGCTGGGCTCGGCGGGTCAGGCGGGGCCGGCGGGCCGGGCGGGGACTTCGTGACGGTCTACATCGACCCGCCCACCTGGCCGGGCCACGGACGTCTGTGGTCGCACCTGGTCAGCGACGTCTCGTTCGACGAACTCCACGCCTTCGCCGCGTCCATCGGCTGCCCCCCGCGCGCCTTCGAACGGGACCACTACGACGTCCCGTCACGGTACTACGAGGACGCGGTGCGCGCGGGCGCGGTGGAGATCGGCTCCAAGGAACTCGTACGCAGGATCACGGAGGCAGGCCTACGCCGCCCAAAGGGCCGCCCGGCGGCCTAGCGGCCTAGCGGCCGGCCGTTGTGCTGTAGACGGCGAGTGCGAGTACAGCGATCACGCAGGTGATGATCACCCAGGAAGTGAAGCTCGTATGCCTCCTGCCGCGCCTCGACCGCGCGGGCTTCCCGGATCTCCCGGATCTCCCGGACCGGGCGGACCGGGCGGGCTTTCCGGATCGGCGAGACGCCGCGGCAGGTGTTACGTCGGCCGTCGTCTCGGCGAGCAGCCGGCGGCAGGTGGCGGCGAGTTCACCCGTACCGGCGGAGAGCGGCACCACAGCCTCCGAACGCGCCGGGGCGGTGGTGCCGCCGTCCAGGATGCGTCCCGCGCGGACGAGGATCTCGCCCTGGCCGCCCGCGGGGGCCAGACTGATCCAGCGCTGCACATGCTCGCCCCGGATGACCACACCCCCGGACCGTTCCCGGTACACGGTGTGCTCCCGCCAGAGCAGCCCTGCCAATCCTCCTGCGATGTCCCTGAGTTGTGCACCCACGGCCCCCACCCCCCCAACCCCTTCGCCATGCGGCGAATCAAACAAACAGGCGAATCAAACAAACATCGCACTCTAGCGCCGTGGCCCCTGGGGTGGGGTTCGGGGGGCTGGTGGCCACCATGGGTCGGCCCGGTCTGACGACTCAGGAGTGACAGAGCAGGTCTACGACGACGGCCTCGGCGTCGAGGCCGTCGAGATAGCGGTTGGCTTGTTCCCAGTGGCCGTCTGTGTCCGCGTCCATCCACGAGCCGTCAAGGGTGACCAGGGCGAAGCCGGGCACTGCGCACCGGACCGCCCACAGCCGGGCCTCCTCGTGTTCCTGCGCGAAGTAGGCGATCGGGTCGTTGAGCAGGAACGACGTGCCAAAGTGCGGGTCTCCCGCGACGGCCCGCTGAGCCACGTCCTGCACCAGCGGCTGGACCAGATGCTCCTTCCTGGCGTCTGCCTGGGAATACCTTTCAGGATCGGCCTCGTGGCGAGCAAGGAAGTCGGTGAGCGGGCGGGCCGGCGGGTGTAGCGCGGTCAGCTCGGTCCACGTGGCGAGCCGGGCGTCATGCGCGCGCGCCGCTCGTTTCCGCATACCGTCGAAGTCGAGCAGACCCCGAGGCCCGCCGTAGCATTCCAGCGGCCCGAGGGCATCGAGTTTGGCCTTCCTGCGCGGCACGGTTGAGGCCGTGACGAGCCTGCGGTCGCCGTCGTGCGGAGGCAACACGAGGTAGGCGTTGCCCGGGCTGGAGTGGATGGCCCACCAGTCCCAGTGGCCGGCCGGATTCCATTCCTCGGTGAGGTCGGCGTTGTAGGGCGCCATGGTGGCAGCTATCGCCTGTGGAACCTTCCGAGGCGTGGTCGGCGGCAGACACACAGTGGCGAAGAACTTGGTCATGCCCGGGAGCGTAAGTCCCGGGATGTGTCCGCCCGCGTGACGGTCGCCTCGTCGGATCGCTGTCCCGGCCTGGGGCCATCCGCCCGCCGGCGCAAAGGCTCACGCGGCGGACGGCCACCCGGCTTCGACAAGCAGCGCTACAACCCAGCCCTCATCTCTGGCTCCGCACATGATCGACCGGACAGGACCTAGTCGATGTCCATGAAGTCGGGGGCGTCCGGGCCCGTCAGGTCGTCCTCGCCTCGGGTCATGGGTGTGTCGGGCGGTGCGTCCTGCATCTCGATGTCGCTGACCGGGTCGACTTCACCTTCGACCACGCCCGGGCCCGGGTCGTAGTTGGGGTTCGGGATGTAGCCCTGGGGGCCGTCCGTCCACGCGCCCCTGATGTATTTCGGGTCGATCCCGCCGGGGAAGGCGATCTCCTCCTGGTCCGGGTAAGGAGACTGGTCTCCATAGGTGGCGTTGACATCGATTCCGCTGGTGGGCGTCCGGATGTCGTAGGTGTACTTCGCTCCCCAACTCAAGGCGAGGTTGCCCGAAGTCGAGGTGGAGACGTATATCGCGGGCTGGTTGGTCAGTACGTAATTGTCCAGGTCCGCGTTGTAGTCGTTCTTGGGCTGGAAGCCCTGCTCGAAGATTTCCGAGGGGTCGCGGTTGTCCGAGCGGAAGAGGGGCTCGTTCGTGGTGCGGTAGACGGCGTAGTCCGGGATGCCGTCCCAGTTGACCTCGGGGTTGGCGGCGATCTCGCGGTGGTCGTCCTCGGTGGGGCAGTTGTCCGGGCTCGTCATCTCCGTGTCGGAGTCCGGATTTTCCGGCTCGGGCCGGGTGTCCTCCGACATGGTCTCGTCGAACGCGTCTCGCGCCGCGTCCTCGGCTTCTCGGTACGTGTCGTAGCCGGGGAGGGAAAGCCGGGACATCGCGTCGATCAGCTCGGCTATGCCGCCGTCCCCGTCGTCTTCGGGCGCGGCGATGAAGGTGTGGCTACTGACCGTGGCGTAGCTGTAGCTGGCGCGGACGGCGCCGGCGGCCGTTGGCGTCTTCACCGTGGTGGAGAAGGACGCCTTCGTGGCGATGGGCCGCTGGGAGAACAGCTGCGAAGCCAGTCCCTTACCGTCGCCGCACTTGTCCTTCTCGTCGTCGTCCTTGTCGTCGTCCTTGTCCTTGTCGTCCTTCTTGTCGTCGTTGCCGCCGGTGGAGCTGCCGCCGCTGCTGCTACCACCGGAACTGCCGCTGGCTCCGCCGGAACTGCCGCCGCTGCTCCCTCCGGTGCTGCTTCCGCCGCTGGCCCCGCCGGAGCTGCCGCCGGAGCTGCCGCCTGAGATTCCGCCGGAGATCCCGCCCGAGATTCCTCCGGAAATTCCTCCGGAGATCCCGCCGCTGCTTCCGCCGCTGCTTCCGCCGCTGCTTCCGCCGCTGCTTCCGCCACTCGCTCCGCCGGAGCTTCCGCCGCTGCTGCTACCGCCGGAGGAACTACCTCCGGAGCTGCCGCCGCCGCTGGAGCTTCCGCCGCTGGAGCTGCCACCGCTGCTGCCACCGGAACTGCCGCCGCTGCTGCCTCCAGAGCTGCCTCCAGAGCTGCCGCCGGAGCTGCCGCCGGAGCTGCCGCCCGAGCTGCCGCCCGAGCTGCCGCCGCTCGCTCCGCCTGAGCTGCCGCCGCTGCTGCTTCCGCCGGAGGAGTTGCCACCGGAAGAGCTACCGCCGGAAGAGCTACCGCCGGAAGAGCTACCACCGGAGGAGCCGCCCGAGGCGCCGCCCACAGCAGCTGTGTCATCGTCGTCGTTCCCGCCGGTGGAGCTTCCGCCGCTGCTGACGCCGGAACTGCCGCTCGCTCCGCCGGAGTTACCGCCGGAGCTGTTGCCACCGGAGGAGTTTCCGCCGCCGCTGCTGTTGCCGCCCGAGGCGTTCCCGCCGGAGTTACCGCTTCCGCCGGAGGAGCCGCCCGAGGCGCCGCCCACGGCGGCCGTGTCATCGTCGTCGTCGTTCCCGCCGGTGGAGTTTCCACCGTTGGAGCTTCCGCCGGTGGAGCTTCCACCGCTGGAGCTGCCTCCGGTGGAATTACCGCCGCTGTCGCTGCTGCCGCCGGCCCCACCGGAACCGCCACTCGCCCCACCCGAAGGGTTGCCGCCCGACGAATTACCGCCGCTGGTCCCGCCGGAGCTGCCGCCGCTCGAACCGCTCCCGCCGCTCCAACCGGCGTCACCGCCCGAACCGTTGTCGCCAGAACCGCCGTTGGAGCCTCCGCCGTTGGAGTTCCCGCCGTTGGCGTTGCCGCCATTCGCTCCGGTGCCACCAGCCGAACCGTTTCCGCCACCGCCACTACCACCACCGGTACTGCCGCCGCCGTCACCACCCTCTCCGGCGACAACCGTGGTGCACGTACTGCCGGTCACGCTGCAGATCGCGGAGTGCAGTTCGGCGGAGATCCGGGGACCGATGCCGGCCAGGGATATCGTCCCGATGATCGCCACCACCATGGCGATGAGTCCCAGGTATTCGACCGCTGTCTGACCGCGGTCGCGGCGCCACTTGATCAGGTGCGGCAGCGACGGAAGCGTGAGACGGGACAGCAGTCCGCCGGTCGGCGGTGCCGGGGGCAGCCGGAGGTACTGCGGGAGCTCGAACCACGCGCGGCTGTGCCTGCTGGCGATCAGCATCAACACCGCGCAGGGAAGGAGCATTTGGCTGAAGCCGCGCCCGGAGCCGATGTACAGGTTGACCAGGCTGCCGAGCAGGAGTCCCAGCGGTAAGGCGAGCAGGCCGAACCACACCCCCCTGCCACCGGTCCGTATGAGCTGGGCGAGCACCAGGCCCAGGATGCCGGGCGCGAGCGCGTACAGAGCCAGCAGGAACAGTCCGGGGGTCATGGGGCCCCGGCCGAGCATGGATATGAGAAGGCTGAGGCCGCCCGTCACCGTAATGGCGAACATCAGGTGCAGCAGGATCCGCGCCGCGCCGAGTGTGCGCGGCAGCTCCCGTAGGTCACCCCGCGCTCCGGCGCCTTGCAGGGTCAAGACGTCTGACTCGGACACAGGGAAGCCCCTTACGAGTTGGTACCGGCAGTCCGCCGACGGCGTTGAGCCACCGCTCCCCCGAGCGTGAGAAGCCTAGGTACGGACAGGCCCAGCCGAAAGGGCCCCAGGGCCTACTCGGGGGCCCAACCACGCGATGAACCATGCTGGGCCCCGGGGCAGTTCGCCCCGTCCCTTCGCTCGCTCTTTCAGAGGGAGCGAAGCCAGCGCTCGTGCGCTTCTTTCTGTGCGTCCACGGTGGTGACGGCCGACGGCGGGGCATCGTCGAAGAGGTTCACCATGGCGTCGCGCCGACCCGGCGTTCCGTGCCGCAGCAGATAGGCACGGCTGCTCCCGGAGCCCCGGAGCATGCCGCTCTGGGCGACGTCGGGACGCGCCGCGTTGAGCGCCAGCAGCCAGTGCTCGCCTTCCAGTTCACGTCGTACGGTGTCCAGCGCCGCCACGAGGTCGTGACCCTGCGCCTCGGACGCTCCCCAGGGGCCGTCCGCCCTGACCGTGTACGACTCCGCGCGCGCGTCGACCGCCCAGGTCAGCGTGGCGACGGCGCGTTCCTCGCCACGGACCGCCGTTACGTCGTCGCGGTGTCCGAGCACGTTCTCGTCACTCATCGGTCGTCTCCTTCGCGGGCCGGTGGCCCTGGCGGACAGCCTTCAGGTCCCGGCCGAGGGGAGCCGATATTAGCCGCGCCCCGTCGTGGCGGTCCCGCCGGAAGCGATCCCGTCCGACGCGATCCCGTCCGGCGCGATTCCGGTCGACGGGATCCCGTCCGACGCGCTGTCGATGGACGTGGTCTGGAGCGAGCCCGTGACGATCCTGGTGTCGGCCCTGCGGTGGTAGCGCAGCGACAGGACGGTCAGGCCGATCGCGGCCACCGCCATCGCCGCGCCCGCCCATGCCGTCGAGGCGAAGCCGAAGTCCGCGTCGATCGCCGCGCCGCCGAGCCAGGGGCCGCCCGTGTTGCCCAGGTTGAAGGCGGCGGTGGTGGTGGCGCCGGCGAGGGTGGGGGCCGCGGCGGCGATGTTGAACATACGGGCGTTGAGCGCCGGAGCCGTATAGAAGGTCGAGACGCCGAGGAGGAAGGTCAGGATGATGACGGCGACGGGGTTCGAGGCGGTGAGCGCCAGGGCGACCAGCAGGACCGTCGACGCGGTGATTCCGCTGATCATGACGCCGAAGAGGTGCGCGTCCGCGTACCGGCCGCCGATCGCCGTACCGACGAGCGCGCCGACGCCGAAGAGCGCGAGCACGGTCGGCACCCAGCCGCTGTCAAGGCCCGCCACCTCGGTCAGCAGCGGGGCGAGGTAGGAGAACGCGCAGAAGACGCTGCCCGCGGCGAACGCGGTGATGGCGATGGCGAGCCAGACCTGACGGTCGCGGTAGATGATCAGCTCCCGCTTGAGCTGCGGCTTCTCGGCGGGGAGCGGGATGCGCGGGATCAGCGTCAGCACGCCGACCAGCGCGATGGCGGAGGCCGCGCCGACCGCCCAGAACGCCGAGCGCCAGCCGAGGTGTTCGCCGAGGAACGCGCCGGCCGGGACGCCGAGTACGTTCGCGATGGAGAGCCCGCCGATCATCACGGCCATGGCGCGGGCACGTGCGTTGAGCGGGACCATGGCGATGGCTACGGCCGCGCCGACCGCCCAGAATCCGGCGCAGGCGAAGGCGCTGATGACGCGGGACGCGAAGAGCACCTCGTACGTCGGGGCGAGCGCGCCCGCCACCTGGCCGACGCCGAAGACCGAGATCAGCGTGATCAGGGTGGTACGGCGGGGCAGCCGCAGGGTGGCCACGGCGAGCAGCGGGGCGCCGACCACCATGCCGATCGCGAACGCGGAGATGAGGAGTCCGGCCGTCGGGATGGACACGTCCATGTCGTCGGCGAGGGCCGGCAGCAGACCGGAGAGCATGAACTCACTCGTGCCGAGCGCGAAGACCGAGAGGCCCAGGATGTAGACGGCGAGCGGCATTCCGGCGCGGACGGGTGCGCTGCGATCGGCGGAGTCTGGCATGACAGGTGCCAACGTGCCGGTCGGCCGTTACATTCCCGGTCCCGGTGTGCCGTGCGTCTCGCCCACGGCGGGTTCGTGGCGGGTTCGGCGGCGGGTTCGGTGGTGCGTTCGCGGTGGGTTCGCAGTGGGTTCGTGGCGGGTTCGGCGGCGTGGGCTCAGGCGGCTCAGGCGGTGAGTGTGCGCAGCTCGGCCGCCAGGTTCGCGCGGGCGCGCGCCTCCCACTCCGCCAGGCCGTGCGGGGTACGGAACAGGCTCGGCAGGGCGAGCAGTTGCTCCAGTACGGCGGCCCGGCCGGTGCGGAAGGCGTCGTCCGGGACGAAGCCGTACTCCTCCCGTACGGCTGCCGCGTAGGCGGCGTACGCGGCGGGGGCCCCGGCCAGGACGGCGAGGTCGGCGTCGCACAGGACGGCGCCGTTCCGGTCGCCGGGCTCGGCGGCGTGGCTGGTGGTCAGGCGGACGAGCCGCGCGACCTCGTGCGTACGGTCCTGGCTCAGACCGGCCTCGGGAAGGGCGACTTCGGCGAGGCGGGCGGAGCGTTCCTCGTTCTCGGAGCGGTCGGGGCGGTAGACGGCGTCGTGGAACCAGGCGGCGAGGCGGACGAGATCGGGGTCGTCCGCGTACGCGGCGAGGGTGTCGATGTGGTCCAGGACGGCGAGCAGGTGATCCGTGGTGTGGTACCGCCGCTGCGGCTCGGCCCAGCGGGCGAGGAGGCGGTCGGCGTAGTCGTACGGGTCGGCGTAGTCGCACGGGTCCGCGCAGTCGTGTGGGTCGGTGTGCGTGGCTCCGTCGCGGAGAGCGAGGAGCGCCGTCGCGAAACGGCCGCGGAGATCGGGGTCGGAGTCGGGCATGGGACGACGATAGAGCGGGGCCCCGGAACGGAGAGGTTCCGGGGCCCGGCGCGTATCCGATGAGCGTCCGGCGCGTATCCGGTGGGACTGGGACTACGAGGCCTTGAAGCCGCGCAGTCGCAGCGAGTTGCCGACGACGAAGACCGATGAGAAGGCCATGGCCGCGCCCGCGATCATCGGGTTCAGCAGCCCGGCCGCGGCGAGGGGCAGCGCGGCCACGTTGTAGGCGAAGGCCCAGAACAGGTTCGTACGGATGGTGCCGAGGGTGCGCCGTGCGAGGCGGATGGCGTCCGCGGCGACGCGGAGGTCGCCCCGTACGAGCGTGAGGTCGCCGGCCTCGATGGCGGCGTCCGTGCCCGTGCCCATGGCGAGGCCGAGGTCCGCCTGGGCGAGCGCGGCGGCGTCGTTCACGCCGTCGCCGACCATGGCGACCGACCTGCCCTCGGCCTGGAGCTTCTTGATGACCTCGACCTTGTCCTCGGGCATGACCTCCGCGATGACCTGATCGATGCCGACCTCGGCGGCGACGGACTCCGCGACGGCCTTGTTGTCGCCGGTGAGCAGGATGGGAGTGAGGTTCAGGGCGCGCAGCCGGCGTATCGCTTCCGCGCTGGTCTCCTTCACCGCGTCGGCGACTTCGAGCACGGCCCGTGCCTCGCCGTCCCAGGCCACGGCGATTGCCGTACGGCCCGCCGCCTCGGCGGACCGCCTGGCCAGGTCCAGCGGCTCGGGAAGGTGGATCTCCCACTCCGCGAGCAGCTTCGGCCGGCCGACGAGGACGGCATGGCCCTCGACCACGCCCTGGACGCCGAGTCCGGGGACGTTCGCGAAGTCCTCGGGGACGGGCAGCGTACCGACGTGCTCGGCGGCGCCGTCCGCGACGGCGCGGGCGATGGGGTGCTCGGAGGCGTGCTCCAACGCGCCCGCCAGCCGCAGGACCTCGGACTCCTCGGTGTGCTCGGCGGTGTGGGTGGCGAGGAGGGTCATCCGGCCGGTGGTGACGGTGCCGGTCTTGTCGAGGACGATCGTGTCGGCGCGGCGGGTGGATTCCAGGACCTCGGGCCCCTTGATGAGGATGCCGAGCTGCGCGCCGCGTCCGGTGCCGACCATGAGCGCGGTCGGGGTGGCCAGACCGAGGGCGCAGGGGCAAGCGATGATCAGTACGGCCACGGCGGCCGTGAAGGCGGCGGTGAGGCCGGCGCCGGTGGCGAGCCAGAAGCCGAGCGTGGCGAGCGAGAGGACCATCACGACCGGTACGAACACGGCGGAGATCCTGTCGGCGAGCCGTTGGGCCGCGGCCTTGCCGTTCTGCGCGTCCTCCACCATGCGGGCCATGCGGGCGAGCTGGGTGTCGGAGCCGATGCGGGTGGCTTCGACGACGAGCCGGCCGCCCGCGTTGAGCGTGGCGCCGGTCACGCCGTCGCCGACGGAGACCTCCACGGGGACGGACTCGCCGGTGAGCATCGACGCGTCGATGGCGGAGGAGCCTTCGACGACGGTGCCGTCCGTGGCGATCTTCTCGCCGGGCCGTACGAGGAAACGGTCGCCGACCCGCAGCTGCGAGGTGGGGAGCGGGACCTCACGTCCGTCCCGGAGGACGGTGACTTCCTTCGCGCCCAGCTCCAGCAGCGTACGGAGCGCGGCTCCCGCCTTGCGCTTGGAGCGGACCTCGAAGTAGCGGCCGGCCAGGATGAAGGCGGTGACGCCGGCGGCGGCTTCGAGGTAGATGTTCCCGGTGTCGTCGGTGCGGGCGATGGTCAGCTCGAAGGCGTGGGTCATGCCGGGCATGCCCGCCATGCCGAAGAACAGGGCCCAGAGCGACCAGAGGAACGCGGCCGATGTACCGACGGAGATCAGGGTGTCCATCGTCGCGGCGCCGTGGCGGGCGTTGGTCCAGGCGGCGCGGTGGAAGGGCCAGCCGGCGTAGGTGACGACGGGGGCGGCGAGGGTCAGGGACAGCCACTGCCAGTAGGTGAACTGGAGGGCGGGGATCATCGCCATGGCGATGACGGGTACGGAGAGGACGACGGCGGTGATCAGCCGCTGACGGAGGGGCCGGAGCTCGGCGTCTTCGGCGTCCTCGACGTCTTTCGCGGCGCTCTGCGCGTCTTCGGGTGCGGGCTCCTGGGCGGTGTAACCGGTGGCTTCGACGGTGGCGATCAGGTCCTGGACGGTGAGACCGTCGCCGCCCTGGTAGCTGACCTTGGCCTTTTCGGTGGCGTAATTGACGGTGGCCTCGACGCCCGCCATGCGGTTGAGCTTCTTCTCGATGCGGGCCGCGCAGGAGGCGCAGGTCATGCCGCCGATGGTGAGCTCGACTTCGGCGGGTGTGCCGGCGGGTGCCTTGGCTTGTGCGCCGGGGCGCGCGCCGGTAGTCCGTGTGAGGCTCATGGCTGACGGCTCCTTGTCATCGATCCCTGTGCATCTTACCCCCTAGGGGTATTGTGCTCCTTCAGGTATACCCCCCTACGGTATGCAATTCAAGGGTGTGCACTGATGCGCCGGGGTGCGCGGGCCCTTAGGCTGGGACATTGGACTAGACCTATAGCTAGCCTGTCGTCGCCATCTATCCATACGAATGAGGTCTCATGAGCAAGCGCGCAGTCCTGGAGGTGATCGCTCTCGACGCGGAGGACGCCGTCGCCGCCCGGAGCGGAGGTGCGGACCGCCTTGAGCTCGTCACCGACATGGCCGCGGACGGGCTGACCCCGTCCCGCGAGACCTTCGCGAAGATCCGTGACGCCGTCGACATCCCGCTGCGGGTGATGCTGCGGCTGGCGGACGGTTTCTCGGTGGGCGAACCGGGCGGGCCCGACGGGGTGGACGCGCTGGTGGACGCGGCGCGGGGGATGCGGGCGGAGGGGGCGGAGGAGTTCGTGTTCGGCTTCCTCGACGCGGACGGCACGCCGGACCTGGTCACGGTGGAACGGCTGGTCGCGGAGCTGGACGACTGCCGGTGGACCTTCCACCGGGCGATCGACCGCGCGAGCGACCGGAACGCGCTGCGCCTGCGGCTGGCGGACATGCCGGGCCTGGACACGTACCTCACGGCGGGCTCGCCGGCGGGCGTGGACGAGGGCCTGCCGACGCTGCTGGCGGAAGCGGCGGCGTCGGGGTGGGGCGAGGCGGGCTACGAGGCGCGACTGATGGTCGGCGGCGGTCTGCGGCTGGACCACTTGCCGGTGCTGCGGTCGGCGGGAGTGGACGCGTTCCACATCGGCGGCGCGGCGAGGCCGGCGGGCTGGTCGGGTTCGGTCTCGGCGAAGGCGGTCCGGGGATGGCGCGAGGCGCTAGACACGTAACCGGTGACTATCCCCCTCCCCGACCCCGGGGGCCCGGACCCCCCCCGCCGCACAGCCGCGCCCGGGGCCCGGAGCCCCGGGCCCCGGGCCCCGGGCCGCAAGGAGACCGGCGGCGGGTACGGGGGTTTCCTGCGTGCTTGGGACGATTTCCCGTTCCGGAAAGCACCGGCTCTTGCCCCGGGCTCGTCCGCCCCGGAAGGATCGGCAGGCAGACCAGGGACCACGGGAAGGGGAACGCTCGTGAAGGTGACGATGCTGGCGACGACGTGTGACAAGAAGGACTGCCCCACCATCACAGCCGGCGAAGAGTTCTTCATCCTGGACGTGACCGACCCGCCGAACCCGCTGCCGGACGGCCAGGCCGCCGAGTTCGTCGGCTATCGGAATACCGCCCTTGCCCACGCCGTGCCGTTCGCGGACTGGTGGGCTAAGCACGGGGAGTGAACCGCTCGGAGTTGGGTGCGGCGCTGCGGGCACTGCGGCACGCTTCCAGCAAGGAAGCCAAAGCGGTGGCCCGGGGCGCTGTCATGTCCGCAAGCAAGCTCAGCAAGATCGAGACGGGGAAGCTCAGTCCCCACGCCGACGACGTAGAACGCATCCTTACCGCCATCGGCGTATCGGACGACGTGAAGTCCGAATACATGGATGCCGCCCGGGCTGCCGCGACTGAGACGACGGCATGGCGCTTGATCCAGCGCGCGGGACTTCATAAGGCACAGCGGCAGCTCAAGGCCGTGGACGCCCGGATGAACCTCCTGCGGCTCTTCCAACCCGCGCTGGTGCCGGGCCTGCTCCAGACGCCCGAGTACATGCGCGCCATCCTGTCCCGGCACGACGACCTGAGCGCGGAGACCGTACGAGAGACGGTGAGCGCGCGTCTCGAACGCCAAGCCGTGCTGTACGACGAGGACAAGCGGCTGCGTTTCGTCGTCACGGAACCGGTGCTTCGGTGGCTGGTCGTGCCCCCGCTGGTCATGGCTGGGCAGTTGGACCGGCTCATCAGCCTGTCCCGGCTGCCGCACCTGGACGTGCGGGTCGTGCCCCTGAGCGGACGGCAGCACGACATACCGAATCACGCGTTCGTCATCCGGGACGACCGTGCGGTGACGGTGGAGACCGTGCACGCCGAAGTGATCGTCACCGACCCGCGCGACGTAGCCCTGTACGTGGCCAAGTTCGACGGGTTCGCCGCCGGCGCCCTGCACGGCGACCCCATGCGGACCCTCGTGGAGCGCATCCGGGACGACTTGTTGCAGCAACGGGAAACGCTCTAGCGGTGCTGCACCGAGCGGAAGAGCATCGCATCAGACGACATTCCGCACGGAGGGACGACGGCGCGCATGGCGACGACACCAACGCAGAAGCCCACGGGATACGCGCTCGAAGAGCCTCCTCGCGAGCCCTCCCCACATCCGGGGTGCCCCGACTGCCTGTCTCGTTGCGTCCGTCGGAAGAACTTCCGCTCTGTTGGTGACTACAGCGCGGTATCTGACGAGAACGTCGGACTCAGGGAACACAAGAAGGAGGCGCACGGATGACGGCCGACCCCGCACCCTCGCACACTGGGGCGCCGTGCCGGGGTCGGCGTGAGGGCCGGCCCCGGAGGGGGTGGTGGGCCCGTACCCGTGGTCCGCCGCGGCTCAGCGGCCGGGCCCCACCGGCGCCCCCGCACCTTGGAAGCGCAGGTGGGCGTTACGTCGTCAGGGCCTGGGGGAGGGGGGTCGCGTGGAGGATGGTGAGGCCGGAGACTGCTCGGGTGAGGGCCACGTACAGGCGTCGTAGGCCCGTTCGGTCGTCCGGTTCTGCGGCTACGATCGCCGACGGTTCGTCCAGGACCACGTAGTCGTACTCCAAGCCCTTGGCCAGGGAAGCGGGGACCAGGGTCAGGCGGGCGGTCGTCGTGGTTTCCTCGCCGGGCTGGAGATACGGCAGGGCCGCTGCCGTCAGTGCTTCGGCCAGGGCCGGGATGCGCGCGTCCGCCGCGATCAGGCCGATCGAGCCCTCGTGCGTCAGCGACTCGACGCAGGCCGCGATGACGTGCTGGTTCAGCTCGGTGGCCTCCGGCACCTCGCGTACCTCCAGCGAGCCGGGGGATTCCCGTACCGACGCCACCTCCGCCAGCCCCGGCGAGATCACCGGCAGCAGCCGCGAGGCGTACGCGATCACCTCGCGCGGCACGCGGAAGCCCGCCGTCAGTTCCTCCACCACCGCGTCCGACTTGCCCAGATGCCGCAGCGCGTCCGCCCAGCTCGCCGTCGCCCAGGGCGTCGTCCCCTGGGCCAGGTCGCCCAGCACCGTCGCCGAGCCGGTCGAGCAGCGCCGGCCCACCGCGCGGTACTGCATGGGGGACAGATCCTGCGCCTCGTCGAGCACCACATGCCCCAGCGAGTGCGTACGGGCGACCAGGTCGCCCGCCTCGTCGATCAGCACCGCGTCCGCCTGCGACCACTTCGCCGACTTCACGCTCCGCGCCGGCTTCGCCCACAGGATCGTCCGCTGCTCGTCGGGCGTCAGCACGCCCTCCGCGTGCGCGGCCAGGAACTCCGCGTCGGCGAGCAGCCGCAGCACCAGCTTTGCCGGTTCGACCGGCGGCCAGACGGCCTTCACCGCCGCCTTCACCGCCGCGCTGCGCGCCACCGCGTCCTGCACCCGGTCGTCGGGCGCCTCGCCGGCCTCCTCCATCCGTACGAGCACGGCGTGCGCGATCCGCTGCGGCAGGGCCTCGCGCGCGGCGCCGTACCGCATGTCCCGGGCCAGCAGCTGCTGGACGATCTCTTCGAGTTCGTACGCCGGTACCCGCCACCGCCGCGAACCCCTGACGACCATGACCGGCTCCGTCGGCAGCGTCACATGCGACCGCACCGCCCGCCGCAGGACCTCCGCCATGCGGGCGTCGCCCTTGATGACGGCGGCGTCGGCAGGGTCCGTACCCTGTACCTCCACCGAGCCGACCAGCGAGTCCACCGTCGCCTGTTTGACCTCCAACTCGCCCAGCGCGGGGAGGACTTGCTCGATGTAGTGGAGGAAGGACGCGTTCGGCCCGATGACCAGCGTGCCGGTACGGGCCAGCCGCTCGCGGTGCGCGTACAGCAGATACGCGACCCGGTGCAGGCCGACGGCCGTCTTCCCGGTGCCGGGACCACCCTGTACGCACACCGTGCCGCCGAGCCCGCTCCGGACGATCTCGTCCTGCTCGGGCTGGATCGTCGCGACGATGTCCCGCATGGGGCCGACGCGCGGCCGCTCGATCTCGGTCTGGAGCAGCTTGCTGGTCTGCGCCGCCTCCGTGGGGTCGGAGAGGTGTTCGTCCTCGTACGCGGTGAGGTCACCGGCGGTGTAACCGAAGCGGCGGCGCAGCCCGACATCCAGCGGGTCCTTCTTGGACGCCCGGTAGAACGGCTGCGAGACAGGGGCACGCCAGTCGATGACCATGGGGTCGCCGTCGGCGTCGTGGACGTGGCGCCGGCCGATGTAGAAGCGCTCGCCCTCCGCGCCCTCGGCCTCCGCCGCGCCGACCGCGTGCAGATAGTCGAGGCGGCCGAAGAAGAGCGGGGTGTGGGAGAGATCGGCGAGGGCCTTGATGCGCTCCTGGATCTGGGCCTCCAGGACGGCGGCGTTGACCCAGTTCGCGGTGACATCGCGGATGTCGAGCGCCTGGACGTTCTCGCGCATGGCGCGGAGCGCGGCGCGGGAGGCGCCGAGGTGGGCACGTTCGCGCGCGAGGGGGTCGGCGGGGTCGGTGGCGACGACCGGGTCGGTAACGATGGCTGGGTCGCCGGGGTCGGGCGCGCAGGGCGCGTCGAGGGACTGGGGTCGCTGGTCGTGCGCGGGCACGGTGTTGCCTCCGGGCTGTACGCAGGCCGACGGGCCGCGAGCCCGTCGGACGACGGGGCGGCGGTATCCGGTCGGCGTGGAATCACGTGGGACCACGTGGGGTCACGTCATGGCAGCCGTCCGGTTTCCGTCCGGACGACGGCACTCCGCAAGGGAGGCGGGCAAGACCGGCGATTGTAGCCAGTCGATGACGTGCGGGCGAATGCTTTTCTGTCCCCTTCGCGCTGTCCCCTCCACGCAGTCCCCGCCGCTCTGTCCCCGTCGCGCTGTCCCCGCCGCGCTGTCCCCTCCACGTAGGGGGTGCCCTCTGCCTGGAGTCGTACGAGCCGCCACGAAAGATTCCGTCCGCAGACCGATGTGCCTGACTATGTACGGAATCCATCATGGATATATGAGTGCTGCGACCTATACCCCGACCCACGCCCCGCACGGCGCACCCGTTCCCGGTGCGACCGCCACGGGCTCCACCCCACACCCCGCTCACCGCCTCGGCAACGCGCTACGCGCGATCAAGGTCTTCGTGACCACCGCGTTCAGCGTGAGCGTCCTCGGGGAGTACGCCGAGGAGGCGGGCATCAAGCGCCGTTGATCCGTATCCGGGCCGACCCGGGCCGCCCCTGTACGGCCCGCACCTGAGTAGTGCCTCCGATCCACTAGGGTCGCGGCCGTGACCTACCGGACCGTGACCCTCCGCTCACTCGCCGCAGTGAGCGCGCTCGCCCTGTCGCTGACCGCACTCGCCACTCTCTGCGTCGCCCTGCGCATCGAGATGGCCGACACACTCGTCTACCGGGCGGAAGGCGCGGCCGTCGTCGGCGGCACCGATCTCTACGGGTTCACGGTCACCGAGTGGCAGCTGCCCGCCACGTACCCGCCGTTCGCCGCGATCCTCTTCGTCCCCACCACCTGGCTGCCCGTCGCCGCCCTCAAGGTCGTCTTCGTCGCCGGGAACGCCGCGCTGCTGGCGCTGTTCGTGCGCCTGTCGTGGCGGTTCGCCGGCCTGCCCGCCGGGCCCGTACCGCTCCTCGTCGCCGTCGCCGTGGGGCTCTGGCTGGAACCCGTGTTCCAGACCGTCGTCTTCGGACAGATCAATCTCGCGCTCGCCTGCCTGATCCTCTGGGACCTCTCGCGGCCCGAGCACGCGCTCGGCAAGGGCTTCGCCCTCGGTATCGCGGCGGGGATCAAGCTGACCCCGGCCGTCTTCATCGTCTATCTGCTGGTGACGGGCCGCGTACGGTCAGGACTGACCGCCATCGCCTCCCTCACCGGCACCGTGCTGCTCGGGATGCTCGTACTCCCGCAGGCCAGCACCGAATTCTGGACCAGCCGCGTCTTCGACACCGGCCGGGTCGGCAAGACCTGGGTCGTCGACAACCAGTCCCTGCGCGGGCTGCTGGCGCGGGTGCTGCACACCCCGGAGCCGGGCGCGGTGTGGGTGGTGGCTGCCGCGCTCACGGCCGCCGCCGGGCTGTGGCTGGCCCGCCGGGCCGTCGTACGGTGCGGTCTGGAGACCTGGGGCGTGCTGATCACCGCGCTGACCGCGCTGCTCGTCTCGCCGATCAGCTGGTCGCACCACTGGGTGTGGTGCGTGCCGCTGCTGGCGGTACTGATCGCGGAGGGCCGGCTCCGTACGGCGGCGGCGGTCGGGGTGGTCTGGACGGCGCGCAGCTTCTGGGCCGTACCGCACGAAGGGGAGCTGGACCTCCAACTGCCCTGGTGGCAGCAGCCGTTGGCGTCGCCGTACCCCTTGTTCACGCTGGGCCTGCTGGCCTTCGCGACCTGGCGTACGGCCCCGGCCCGGGCCGGCGCCGCGCTGCCGGCACCCCGCCCGGAAGCCGGGCTGAGCACCCCGGCGGGCACCGGCTGACGCACCCCGGCTAGCGCCTGCTGACGCGGCGGGCCGGGCACCCCGGCTAGCGCCCGGCTGACGTAGCGGGCCGGGCCGCCGGCTCAGTTCTCTGTGCTCTCTGTGCTCTCCGGGTTCTCCGTCAGCAGCTCGTCCGCGTCCACGATGCGGTACGCGTACCCCTGCTCCGCCAGGAAGCGCTGGCGGTGGGCCGCGAAGTCCTGGTCGATGGTGTCGCGGGCGACGACCGAGTAGAAGCGGGCCTCGTGGCCGTCCGCCTTCGGGCGCAGCACCCGGCCGAGGCGCTGGGCCTCCTCCTGGCGGGAGCCGAACGTACCCGAGACCTGGATCGCGACCGTCGCCTCCGGCAGGTCGATCGAGAAGTTCGCGACCTTCGACACCACGAGCACCGAGATCTCGCCCTGCCGGAACGCCTCGAAGAGCTTCTCGCGCTGCGCGTTGCTGGTCTCGCCCTTGATGACGGGGGCGTTCAGATGCTCGCCCAGCTCGTCGAGCTGGTCGATGTACTGGCCGATGACGAGGGTCTGCTCGCCCTGGTGCTTGCGTACCAGCGCCTCCGTCACCTTCCGCTTCGTCGCGGTCGTCGCGCAGAAGCGGTACTTCTCCTCCGTCTCGGCGGTCGCGTACGCCAGCCGCTCGCGGTCGGTGAGGTTGACCCGTACCTCGACACAGTCCGCCGGGGCGATATACCCCTGCGCCTCGATCTCCTTCCACGGCGCGTCGAACCGCTTCGGCCCGATCAGCGAGAAGACGTCCGACTCGCGGCCGTCCTCGCGGACGAGCGTCGCGGTCAGCCCGAGCCGGCGCCTGGCCTGGAGGTCCGCGGTGAACTTGAAGACGGGCGCGGGCAGCAGATGCACCTCGTCGTAGAGAATCAGCCCCCAGTCGCGCGAGTCGAACAGCTCCAGATGCGGATAGACGCCCTTACGGCGGGTCGTCAGCACCTGGTACGTGGCGATGGTGACCGGGCGGATCTCCTTCCGCGTACCGCTGTACTCGCCGATCTCCTCCTCGGTCAAGGACGTGCGCTTCACCAGCTCGTGCTTCCACTGGCGGGCCGAGACGGTATTGGTCACCAGGATCAGCGTGGTCGCCTTGGCCTGGGCCATCGCACCCGCGCCGACCAGCGTCTTCCCTGCGCCGCAGGGCAGCACGACGACACCCGAGCCGCCGTGCCAGAAGCCCTCGACGGCCTGCTTCTGATACGGGCGCAGCGCCCAGCCGGTCTCGTCCAGCTCGATGGCGTGCGCCTCGCCGTCGACGTAACCGGCGAGGTCCTCGGCCGGCCAGCCCAGCTTGAGGAGCGTCTGCTTGATCTGGCCGCGCTCGGAGGGGTGTACGGCGACGGTGTCCGCGTCGATCCGGGCGCCGACCAGCGGCTGGACCTTCTTGGAGCGGAGGATCTCCTCCAGCACCGGCCGGTCGGTGCAGGTCAGGACGAGGCCGTGGGAGGGGTGCTTGGAGAGCGTGAGCCGTCCGTAGCGGGCCATCGTCTCCGCGACATCGACGAGCAGCGCGTGCGGCACGGGATACCGGGAGAACTCCACCAGCGCGTCGACCACCTGCTCGGCGTCATGCCCCGCGGCGCGGGCGTTCCACAGACCGAGGGGGGTCAGCCGGTAGGTGTGGATGTGCTCGGGGGCGCGCTCCAGTTCGGCGAAGGGCGCGATGGCGCGACGGCACGCGTCCGCCTGCTCGTGGTCGACTTCGAGCAGCAACGTCTTGTCGCTCTGGACGATTAGGCAGGACACACATTCCTCCAGAGAATCAGGTCGTCCGGTGACAGGAACAACGCCTGCCACGGCACGGGCTATGCCCCGTGCTCGGCACCGGAAGGGTGTCCCGGCCGGCGCGCCGGGTATGCGCGCCGCCATCTATGTTCGCTCATCGCGCGAGACCGGGGAGAGCACCTCCCGCTTTTCTCGTGGGCCGGACCGTCCCGGGCCGCGACGCGTCCGCACCCGTCTCGCCACTCGTCCGGCCGGCTTCGACGTCCTGGTCGTCCTGGTCTTCTCCACCTGCCCACGCTGCGGCTCAGGTCGCGTCGGGAGTGGCGAGCGCGTGGCGGATCGCTGCCAGGGCGTCTTCATTGGTGACGCCGAGGTTCCTGACGGCCGTCGCGTAGCTGCGGGCGTGGTCCGCGAGCCTGTCCCTCGCCGCGGCGTTCGCGGGAGACGCGGCCACGCGGGTGCCGGATCCTCTGCGGCTGTGCACCAGGCCCGCCGACTCCAGCTCTCGGTAAGCCCGGACCACTGTGTTGTTGGCCAGTCCGAGGTCGGAGGCGAGCTGGCGCACAGAGGGTAGTTTGTCGCCTTCGCGCAGTCTGCCCACGGAGATCAGATCGGCGAGCTGCGTTCTGATCTGTTCGAACGGAGGGACCGGCGTGAAGGGATCCACTCGGATGGCGATCGAGCCGGCTTTCATGACTGCTCCCTGACATGCGCCTGGGGCAGCAGCAGGGCGCCCAGAGTCCAGCCGGCTGTCAGCGCCGAGACGAATGCGGTGAGCCCCAGGCCACCCAGGGTCATGTTTTCCGCCCACCTTCCGCAGGTCAGGCTCTGCAGTGCGACTGCCATGGTCAGGGACACAGCGAACAGCGGTGCGGCCACAAGCAGCCCCCAGGCGCCGACGGTGGCCCGCGAACTGATCCGGCGCTGGTCGTCACTCGCGGCGCGTACGGTGATGCGCCGCAGAACCAAGGCGCAGACCACGGTGCCGATGACGAGGCCCCCGAGGACCGGCCAGGCGTAGTAGGCGCCGGGCCAGGGCCCGGTGGTTTGGGTCTGGCCCCGGCAGCTCATGGACAGGGCCCTGCCCGCGCGGCCGGCGGTGTCTGTCGAGGCTGTCGCGACGGCGACGACCAACAGGGCCGTCAAGATCACGGCCTGGACGCCCAGGGACGCTGTCAGCCCGCGGGGGATGTGATCGCGTATGCGGCGCGGAGTCACTTCGGCCGACCGCACTCCGCTGGCTGCCGGATGTGCGATCAGGTCCGCCAGGAGCACGCCGCCCACCGCGCAGAGCCCGAAGACGGGAATGGCGTAGAGCAGCTCGACATCGGGCTCGGAACTGAAAGTGACCAGATTGTTGACGACGATCCCGACCGCCGGCCCACCCCACCGAACGGGCGTGTCCGCCCAGCTCCGCCAACTGCTCTTCGCCTCCCAGGAATTGGGCATGCGGATCCCCCTTACGTCTGCAAGTGTGTCAGCTTCCTGACACAATCTGCCGACCGGAAGGCGACTGTGTCAAGGCGATGACACAGTGTCGCCCATCGCGGGCTGATTCGGGGCCGGTGGGTTTTACGGCGCGGGCGGGCGGCGTATACGGCGGGGGTGGGGGCATCAGGGGCGTATGACCGCTGAAACGGAAGGGACCGGGTCGGGGAGCGCCGCCCCGGCGGGTAATTCGTGGGGCCGGATCCTGTTGCGGGTGATCATCACGGTGGTGGCCTTTGCCGCCCTGGTGGCCTTCTCCGCGGTGCTGGCCGAACTGACGCTGACGCCGTCGCCGGCGTCGGCGGAGATCGCCGGGTCCAATCTTCAGCCGGGGCGTTCGCTGCGGCAGTACGCGGAGGACTACACCTTCCTCGCCGCGTGCAAGCAGATCGGCGGCAATCTGCTGATGGGCGTGCCCTTCGGGCTGATTCTTCCGGTGCTCGTACCGCGCAGGGCGCGGATGGTGCGGGTGGTGGCGCTGACCGCGGTGGTCATGGTGCTGGTGGAGCTGGCGCAGGGCTCGATCGTCGAGGGACGCGCCTTCGACGTGGACGACGTCATCATGAACACGAGCGGCGCGCTGATCGGGTATCTGCTGCTGGGCCGGCGGATCGGGCGGCGGTTCCACGCGCTGGCCGAGCCGCCCGTGAGGAAGGACGTGCCCGCGCGGTCCAAGCCGGCGCGGTCCAAGCCGGTGATGACGAAGCCGGCGACGACGAAGCGGAAGCCGGCCGACAAGAAGCCGGCTGACAAGAAGCCGGCTGACAAGAAGCCCACAGCCAAGAAGCCCGCCGCGAAGAGCGGGACCGCGAAGAAGCCGTCCTTGAGGAAGTCCGGCTCGGCGGGTGGTCCGTCATGGACCGAGCGCCTCGCCCGGCGCCGCTGATCCTTCCGTACGGCCCCGAGCCCCGAGTCCCAGCCCTCAGCCCCGCGACCGACCGCGGGGCTGACTCATGTGCGCCGTGGTTCTTATACGAAAGTGTCGTCCACATACTTGAAGAGTGCGGAGGGGATCACTACCTTCCCCCTTGTTGAACGCGGAACCTCTGTTCAGCCCACTGAACAGGAGGGTGATTGCCGCGTTCGCTCCGGCCACCCGTGAGGAAGGCACTTCACCGCATGAAGAAGCCCTTGAGCCGCCGCACGTTCCATCAGCTCGCCGTCACCCCGCTGCTCGCGGCCCCGGCCGTGCTCCGGCCCGGGGCGGCCCAGGCCGCGCCCCCGGCGCCGCAGCGCACCCTGACCGTCCGTGCCATGAGCCGCGCCGCCGCCTTCATGGACGGGACCGTCTCGTACCGGGGCGGCTACGTCTGGAACTACCTCCCCGACCTGTCCGTCACCTGGGGTGAGATGGAGGCCAAGCGCACCATGTGCTGGGTCCAGCCGCCCGGTACCCCGTCCGTCGGCCACAGCATGCTCGACGCGTACCACGCCACCGGCGAAGAGGTCTGCTACCGGGCCGCCGCGCGCACCGGCCTGGCGCTCGTCGAGGCGCAGCTCCCGGTCGGGGGCTGGAACTACATCCATGATTTCGCCGGCGAGGAATCCCTGCGCGACTGGTACGAGACGATCGGCGCCAACGGCTGGCGGCTGGAGGAGTTCCAGCACTACTACGGCAACGCCACGTTCGACGACGCGGGCACCTCGGCCGCCGCGCAGCTGATCCTGCGGCTGTACGCGGAGCGCCGCGACCCACGCTTCAAGCGGTCGCTGGACCGGGCCATCGGCTTCGTACTCGCCTCGCAGTTCAGCGGCGGCACCGCCGACGGCGGCTGGCCGCAGCGCTATCCCGCGTTCGCGGGCGCGGTCAGCCGGATGCCCTGGCCGGACAGGCGGCCCGACTGGCTGCCGCGCGGTGTCCAGCACGGCATGGAGGACGGCGACTACACCCAGCAGGTCACCTTCAACGACGACGTCCTGGGCGAGAACATCAAGTTCCTGCTGATGTGCATGTCCACGCTGGGCCGGCGCGACCTGGCCGGTCCTGTGACCCGTGCGATGGCCTGCTTGAAGCGGATGCAGCAGCCGGGGCCGCAGGCGGGCTGGGGACTCCAGCACCTCTCCCGCGCCAAGGGCGGCCGGCCCGCCGGGGCGCCCGCGGGCGCACGGTCGTACGAACCGCGCGCCCTCGCCACGCACACCACCCAGACGAACGTCCAGCAGCTGTTCCACTACTTCCGGCTGACCGGCGACCGCGCCTTCCTCGGGCGGGTGCCCGAGGCGCTCGACTGGCTGGAGAGCTGCAAGCTGACGAGCGGGCAGATCGCGGAGAACCCGCTGCTCGCCGGCCGTACCCACCCGACCTTCGTCGAACTGGGCACGAACCGGGCGCGGTTCGTCCACCGCTTCGGCTCCAACATCCGCAACGGCGCGTACTACAACGACTACGACCACCGGGAGACGCTGAGCCACTACTCGGCCGGGCGTTCCGTGGACCTGGCGGGTCTGCGCGGTACGTACGAGGAGCTGGCCGCGATGACGCCGGCTCAAGTGGCCGCCATGCGCGCCCGGTCGCCGCTGTCGCCCGCCTCCTCGCACGGCCGGCCGATTCCGCTGCCCCGCTACTTCTCGGTCCGTGACCTCCAGTTGTCCGATCTGCTGCGGGACGCGCCGCTGCCGCTGCCGGTGGTGACGGACGCCGAGGCGTCGGCGCTCGTCGACGGCCTCGGTACGAAGGACTACTGGCTGACCCCGATCGACGCCGTCACGAACCCCTATCAGGGGCCCGGTTCGACGAAGCCGTACGACGGCAAGGCGTACATGAGCAAGAACGTCGGCGACCTGCGCGACACCTCGCCGTACAACCCCCAGGACCCGCCGCAGGAGCCGCCCTACCAGCCCGTCGAACACCCGCTGGGGATCAGTTCGTCCGCGTACGTGGCGAACATGGCCAAGCTCATCGGGTACGTGGCACGGCCCTGACGTCTGGCACGGCCCTGACGTCTGGTGCGGTCAGGCCGGGTCGTCGGCCAGTTCGGCCACTCCCGTGATGCGGTGCAGGGGGTACGTACGGACCTCGTCCGCCGTGTGGTCGTACCCCGTCACGTACCCGCCCTCGACGCGCACCGGCGCGATGACGCGCTGGCTGGCCGCGCCGTCCGCGTTGACGTAGCCGATCCAGACCGCCGAGCCGGTCATCGCGGCGGCCTGGACGGTCGCGAGGGTCTCGGCGGAGGTGGTGCGGGGGAGGTCGCCGTTCCCCGACAGGGAGCCGGGGGCGGGGGTCTTCCCGGCCGCTCTCCCGGCTGCTCGCGCCGCTGCGGCAGCCGCGGCCGTCGTGGATCCGGACGTGGACGGTTCCGGCACCGGCTTGCGGACGACCGTGGCGGCCATGTCCCCCGCCCTGATCGCCTTCACCGCCGCCCCGAGCAGCGTCGCGCCCGGCGCGCGCGGCCCGTCGGGGACGGGGACCGGCGCGGTGCGCGGAGGGGTGCGGTAGGCGTGGGCGCGGGTGATCAGTACGTCGCCCTCGACGGACTCGGCGGCCGGCGCGAACCCGATCGCGCGCAGCCCGTCGAGCACCGCCGCCGGGTCGGCGTGGGCGGCCAGCACGGTCGGGGCGAGGCGGCGCAGCCGCAGTCCGTGCGACCGCTTGTCGGCGAGGATCTCGTCGAGTACGGCCTCGTCGTCGCAGCGGACGTACGCGGAGGCCGCGCCGACCCTGAGATGGCCGTGCTTACGGGCCACGTCGTCGATGAGGTAGGCGAGCGGCTGGGGGACGGGCGTGCGGCTGTGGGTCTTCAGCAGGTCGTGCAGATCGGTGGCGGACTGTCCCGCGTCGAGGGCGCGGCGTACAGACGCGGGCGTGAACCGGTAGACGGTCGCCCCGCCCTTCGACTCGACGTCGGCGGCGATGGCGAGCAGCTCGGCGAGGGGACGCAGCAGGGGGCCGGGGGCGACGGCGGTCAGGTCGGCCTGGAGGAGGACATGGTCGAGGGGCTCAGGCAGGAGCGGGGCGAGGGCGAGTGCGGCGCGAGTACCGGCGGCGGCGAGTTCGGCCCGGGCGCGGGCCGGGTCCTCGGACGGGTCGGATACGGACGTCAGCAGCGCGCGGGCATGCGACGAGAGCGCGCCCCGGCCGGTGAGCCCCAGCATTTCCGCCTCGTTCAGGGTCCAGGCCGCGAGCCGCGCACGCAGATCGTCGGGCCGCCCGGCCGCGGACGCGCCGCGCAGGGGCCGTTCCCACCGCAGCCTGGCCAGCAGTGATTCGGGGTCGGGGGCCGTGCCCTCGGGGAGGGTCGCGAGGAGGTCGAGGATCCGTCGCCGTACCTCGGGCGCCGGGCCGCGGTCCAGATCCGGGCCGAGCGCGGCGAGCGTACGGCCCTTGGTGTCCTGGCTCCCGACCAGACCCGCGGTACGGGTGGCTGTCAGCCAGGCCGTGGCGAGGCGGGCCCACCGCTCGGGGGAGGGGAGCTCCTGCCAGTCGTCGTACGCGGGCGTCGGGGCGTATCTCTCGTCGGCCTCGCCGTCCGCCGCCAGCAGTCCGGCCGCGTAGGCGAGTTCGACCCAGAAGGCGGCCACGGGCTCGGTGACGTCCAGCGCGGCGGCGGTGCGCTTGAGGTCACGTACGGACAGACCTCCGGCCCGCAGGACGTTCGGACCGCCCTCGTTCCAGTCCTTGGCCAGCTCCTCGATGGTGGCGAGCGCGGTGTACGCCTGCCCGGCGGCCGTGCTGTCCACGATCTGCGGGCGGCCAGGGGCGCTCGCTTCCGTGGAGCGGGGCGCGACGTCGGGCGCCACGGGCTCCGGCGTACGGTGCGCGCGCCCGGCGCGCAGATGCAGCGCGGCCTCGCGCGGCAGGACGACCGTGCGGGTGGTCGCGGGCAGCAGCAGCCCGCGGTCACGCAGCCATCGCACGGGCGGGGTGGGGCTGGAGGTGATCTCTCCGTACGGAGGCCCCCACACCAGCCGGTCCAGGACCGAGAGCGCCTCCATCGGGGCGGTGTCGAGCAGGGCCGCCATCCGCGTCCGGTCGGTGAAGAGCGCGGTGAGCGAGGCGACCGCGGAGACCGGGTCGTGGGTGGACTGCAGCCAGGCCGCGGTCAGGATCTCCTGGAGCCGGCCGGGCGACATGCCTGCGGTGGCCTCGGCGACGGTCGGGCCGAGGCCGGTCGGCGAGGGGTGGGTGGGGGAGGGCGCGAGGAGCTCGCGTGCGGTACGCACCAGCCGCAGCCGGTCGTTCGCCCCCCAGATGAGGGCCTGGTCGCGCAGGGTCCGCACCGCGAGGGGCAGGGCCGCCTCGATCCGCGCGTCCCCTTCGTCGCCGGTCAGGAGCGCGCTCAGGGTGGCGTACGGCGCCGGCTCGGGGGCGACGGCCAGGGCCTCCGCCGTCTGGAGCGTGAACCGGTCGAGCCGCTCCAGCGCCCGTACGACAGAGGCGCGGGTGCCCGCACGTGTCGCGAGCTGCGAGAGGTCGTTCGGTACGGGAGTGAGCAGATCGGGGCGGGCACGCAGGAGGGCGGCGAGTGAGTCGTCGCCCTGGATGCGCAGGGCCTCCGCGAGCGTGCGCGGTGGCGTACCGCCGGTTCCTTCTGGCACGTGCGCCTCCTGCTCAGGCTTCGCTGGTCCCCATCCGTTCCACGTTAGCCCCTGAGGGGCGCTCTGCCGCGCCCCCGGGCCCGGGGGTCGCGGCGGGCCTTGTTCGTACGGGAGGTTCGGCGGGCGGTTCGGGGGAGGTTCGGGGTGGACGTTACGGGGATGACTCCGACACCATCGCGTGCGGGTGCCGTGTGGCGGTAGGGCTGTGCGCTGGGTGCGGAGGACTGTGTGGGGATCGAGAGCGACCAGCTGGTCTACGACTACCTGAGCCGCGTCGGTGACGCGGCTCAGCAACAGCAGCTGGAGTCCGGGGACCGGATGCGGCTGGTGTCGACGCTGCGGAACGAGATCGACCGGCAGCGCGGGAAGTTCGGCAGCGACAGCCCGGCGGCCGTGCGCCGCATTCTGGGGCGGCTGGGGGAACCGGACGCGCTGGTACGGGCGGCTTCCGCGGGCGGCACGGGCGCCGCGCCGCCGCCGGTGCTGCCCGAGCCGGCCGTACCCGAGCAGCGGGCGCGGCGGCTGAGGAAGGCGGTGATCCCGGAGCAGGCGTCGGCGCCGCCGTCGGGGGCGCTTTCGGGGGCGCAACCGTATCCGGCCGCCACGGACGGACCGGGCCAGGCCGACGGGCAGCCCCCCGGGAGGGAGCCCGACTGGTGGCGGATCGAGTCGGGGCCGATGGGCGCGGCGCCGACGGGGGTGCCGGGGTTCGTGGGCGGGGTGGAGATCCCGGACATCCTCAAGCCGCCGCCGAAGGACCCGGAGGACGAGGCGGAGGGCGAGACGGAGGGTGAGGCCGGGTCCGAGTCCGGGGAGGCGGTCGAGAAGGGGGCGGAGGAGGACGAGGGCCGCCGCAGATTTCGCCTGCGGCTGCCCCGCCGTGGCGCGGGGAAGCAGTCCGGCGCCAGGGGCCTATCCAACCCGTTCCTGCTGCTGGCGGCGGCGCTGCTGGTCGTCGGAGCCTTCCTCGGCTCCTGGATCGCCCTGGGCGGCGGCTGGCTCCTCGCCTACGCCTCCCGCACGCTCTCCCGAGCCGAGGCGAAATGGGCGGTCTTCGGGCTCCCGAGCGTCTCGGCCGCAGGCGGCCTGGTCTGGCTCTGGGGCCGCCTCGACGGCCGCTGGGGCGACCCGATCCCGGACGACGCCATGGCCGAGGCCCTGTCGGGCACCTGGCCGGTGGTGGTCAGAACGGCGGCGGTGACCTCGGCGCTGTACCTGATCTGGCGGTCCCGGCGGAAGTAGCCGTGCGCGCTAATACACCTAAGCCGGGCTCGGGCGGGCGGCTGCGGCCTGGGCGTCGGCGGTCGGGTCCGGGCGGTAGGGGGCTCCTGGGACCACCAGGGGGGAGCCCGTCACCGGGTCGGGGACCACCACGGACTCCAGGCCGAAGACCTGCCGTACCAGCTCCGCCGTCACGATGTCCTGCGGACGGCCCTCCGCCACGATGCGCCCCGACTTCATCGCGACCAGGTGGTCCGCGTAGCGCGCCGCCTGGTTGAGGTCGTGGAGGACGATCACGACCGTACGGCCCTGGTCGTGATTGAGGCGGCGCACCAGGTCGAGTACCTCCACCTGGTGCGCGATGTCCAGGAAGGTCGTCGGCTCGTCCAGCAGCAGCAGGTCCGTCTCCTGCGCCAGCGCCATCGCGATCCAGACCCGCTGCCGCTGACCGCCCGACAGTTCGTCCACCGGCCGGTCGGCGAGCGCGGTCACGTCCGTGCGCTCCATCGCGTCCGTCACCGCGCGCTCGTCCTCGTCCGACCACTGCTGCCACCAGTGCTGGTGCGGCTGGCGGCCGCGCGAGACCAGGTCCGCGACCGTGATCGCCTCCGGCGCGACCGGCGACTGCGGCAGCAGGCCGATCGACTGCGCGATCTTCTTCGTCGGGATCTTCGCCAGTTCGGCGCCGTCCAGCAGCACCGCCCCGCCCCGTGGCTTCAGCAGCCGTCCCAGCGCGCGCAGCGTCGTCGACTTGCCGCAGGCGTTCGGGCCGACGATCACGGTCACCCGCCCGTCGGGGACGGCCAGTTCCAGTTCGTGGACGACCGTGCGGTCCTCGTACGCGAGCGTCAGCTCCCGGGCGACGAGCCTGCTCATGCTGTGCCTCCTGCTCCCGCGGTACGGCCGCGGATGATCAGCCAGATCAGATACGGGGCGCCCACCGCCGCCGTCAGTACACCCACCGGCAGCTCCGTGGGGGACAGCAGCTTGCGGGCCAGCAGATCGCCGAGGACGACGATCACCGCGCCCAGCAGCGCCGAACACAGCAGCGGGATCTGCGCGGTACGGGTCATGCGCCGGGCGATCTGCGGTGCCAGCAGCGCCACGAAGTCCACCGGGCCCGCCGCGCCCGTCGCGACCGACGCCAGCACCACGCCCAGCAGGACGAGTCCCAGCCGGACGCGGCCGAGCCGTACCCCCAGTGCGGTGGCCGTGTCGTCGTCCATCGACACCGTGCGCTGCGCGTACGCCGCCCACAGCACCCCGGGCAGCAGCGCCAGCAGCACCCAGCCGAGCGGCGCCGCCTCGTCCCAGCCGCGGCCGTTGAGCGAGCCGGTCATCCAGACCTGGGCCTGCTGGGCGACCAGATAGTCGCCCTTGGTCAGGAAGAGCGTGGTGATCGAACGCAGCGCGATGGCGAAGCCGATGCCGATGAGCACGAAGCGCGTGGCGTGCAGCCCGCCGCGCCAGGCGAAGACGTACACCAGCCCCGCCGCCACGATCCCGCCCGTCACGGACAGATACGGCAGGACGCTGAACGAGGTGACGCCGAAGGTCATCGCGCCGACGGTGAGCGCGCTCGCGCCCTGGCTGATGCCGATGATGTCGGGACTGGCGAGCGGGTTGCGGGCGACCGTCTGGATCAGCGCGCCCGCGATGCCGAAGGCGAGGCCGACGAGCAGCCCGACCACCATGCGCGGCAGCCGCAGCGTACCGACGACGAGTTCGTCCGCCGACGGCTGCCCCAGGAGCACCTTCAGGACCTCGGAGGGCGGTACGAAGCTCTCGCCCACGCTCAGATACGCGACGCAGACCCCGGCCAGCAGGACGGTGAGCGCGCCGGCGACGACGGCCGCCCGCCGGTGCAGCAGGAACGATCCGCGTCCGGTCCGTACGAGCGCGTAGCCCGCGGGCCGTATGCCGCCGGGGGCCGGACCCGCCCCGCCGTCGGCGCCGGCGGCCTTGGCGGCCTTGGTGGCCGTGGTCATGCCGGCACCGCCTTCCGTCGTACGAGAGCGACCAGGAACGGCACCCCGAGCAGGGCCGTCATCACACCCGCGGGGACTTCGCTCGGCGGGAAGACGATCCGGCCGATGACATCGGAGACCAGCAGCATGACCGGCCCGATCAGGGCGGCCATCGGGAGCACCCAGCGGTGGTCGGTGCCGACGATCGCGCGGGCGATGTGCGGAACGGCGAGGCCGATGAACGCGATCGGGCCGGCCGCCGCCACCCCCACGCCGGTGAGCACCGTCGCGCCGAGGCCGCCCAGGACGCGTACGGCGGCGACATTCTGGCCGAGGCCCTTCGCGACGTCCTCGCCCAGTGCCAGCGCGTCCAGACCGCGGGCCACGGATATCACCAGCACGGTGCCTATCAGCAGGAACGGCCAGACCTGACCGGCCACTTCGGCGTCCCGGCCGGCGATCGACCCCACCTGCCAGAAGCGGAACTCGTCCAGCGTCGCCGCGTTGGTCGTCAGCACCGCCATCGTCACCGACACCAGCAGCGCGTTGATCGCGGCGCCGCCGAGGGCGAGTTTGACCGGCGTCGCGCCGCCGCGTCCGCCGGAGGCGATGGCGTACACCGCCACGGAGGCGAACCCCGCGCCCGCGAAGGCGAACCACACATAGCCGGAGAGGGTGTGCACCCCGGCGAAGGCGATGGCCAGGACGACACCCACGGAGGCGCCCTGGCTGATGCCGAGGATGCCGGGGTCGGCGATCGGATTGCGGGTGATGCCCTGGAGGACGGTGCCGGCGAGGGCCAGCGCGGCCCCGACCATCAGGCCGATCAGCGTCCGGGGCACGCGCAGTTGCCGTACGACCTGGGCATCGTCACTGTGCCCGCCGCGCAGCAGCGCGTCGACGACGGCGGACGGAGCGACGGCGCGCGCCCCGACCGCGAGACTCAGCAGGACGGCGAGCAGCACGGCCACGACGGCTGCCGCCGTCCAGCCGATACGGCGGGCTGTCAGGACGTGTCGGGCGCTGTGGGGCACGCTGTGGGTCGTCGGGGCGGCGGCTGGCATCGGAACCAATCAGGAGGTGCGGCCGGAAGCGGGTACGGGCAGGAAAAGACAGAAGCGGGAACGGGCAAGGCAAGACAGGGGACGAAGACGGCCGATGCGGACAGGTGATGGTGAGGGTCTGGTTAGGCTTGGCTAAGTCTAAGCACCTGGATCAAGCCACTCGCCTGGGCACAATGGCTCTTATGGCTTCCCTCACGGCTCGGCCCGCGCCCACGGTCGGCTTCGACCTCGATATGACCCTGATCGACTCACGACCGGGTATTCACGCCGCCTACCTGGCGCTTTCCGCCGAGACCGGGGTTCCGATCGATGCCGATCTCGCCGTCACCCGGCTCGGGCCGCCGCTCGAACTGGAGCTGGCGCACTGGTTCCCCGAGGACCGGATAGCGGAAATGGGCGACCGCTACAGGGAGATCTATCCCACATTCGCGATCGTCCCGACCCTCGCGATGCCCGGCGCCCGCGAGGCCATCACCGCCGTCCAGGCGCTGGGCGGCCGCGCGATCGTCGTCACCGCCAAGCACACGCCGAACGCCGAACTCCACCTCGCTCACCTCGGCATGGAGCCGGATGTGATCGTCGGCAAGCTGTGGGCCGAGGCCAAGGCGGTGGCGCTGCGCGAGCACGGCGCGACGGTGTACGTCGGCGACCACACGGGCGATGTGCGCGGGGCGCGCACGGCGCGGGCGCTCTCCGTCGCCGTACCGACAGGTCCGTGTGACGAGGAGGAGCTGCGTACGGCGGGAGCGGATGTGATCCTGCGGGACCTGACGCAGTTCCCGGCCTGGCTGGAGCGCTACGCCGCAGGTGAGGCCGTGGCGGACGCGGTCTGACGGGGCTTCGGGTACGGGCCCGCGCGGCCGGCGCCCTACGCGGCGGGCGAGGACGCGGCGGCGGCAGCCGACCTGGCATCCCGGCGCTGCGCCGCGATCGTCCGCAGCACGCCCGCGCCCGCGATCAGGAACCCCACCCCCATCAGCATGCAGACGGCATACGCGAGGGACGGGAACGGGTCGGAGCCGAGGAACAGAGGCGCCACAGTGACCAGAGTGGCCACGGCGCCGATGATGAAGACGATCGCGCCGATACGGACCAGCCCGTCGCCGGGTCCGGCCTCGTCCGTCGCGCTGAGTGCGCGGGATGAAGGAGTAGCAGTCACGCCACCAGGGTAGTTCCCTGCGGACAGCAGCGGACAGGAACCACTCGGCAACGTCTTGTCACCAGCCCCTGGACCATTAGCCTGGGGAGTGGCGGGTCGGTCGACCCGCTGTAGTGCTATTCAGAGCCGTTTTTGTGCGCGCCAGCGCCCCAACGAGGACGAGGACAGACGTGCCTACCGGCAAGGTCAAGTGGTTCAACAGCGAGAAGGGCTTCGGCTTTCTCTCCCGTGACGACGGCGGCGACGTCTTCGTTCACTCGTCGGTCCTCCCTGCCGGAGTCGACGTACTCAAGCCGGGCCAGCGCGTGGAGTTCGGCGTCGTAGCAGGCCAGCGCGGTGACCAGGCGCTCTCGGTGACGGTCCTCGACCCGACCCCCTCGGTCGCCGCGGCCCAGCGCCGCAAGCCCGACGAACTGGCCTCGATCGTCCAGGATCTGACGACGGTGCTGGAGAACATCACGCCGATGCTGGAGCGCGGCCGCTACCCCGACAAGGCCAACGGCGCGAAGATCGCGGGCCTGCTCCGCGCGGTCGCGGACCAGCTCGACGTCTAAGTCCTGTCGGGAAGGCCCTGTCGGGTCGATCCTCGCGGATCAGACGAAACGCAGCGCGTCGGGGCCGAGGGGCGGCACCAGCCCCTCGGCCGCGGCGCGCGTGAGCAGGCCGCGGATCGCCGCGTAGCCGTCGACGCCCAGGTCCGCGGTGAACTCGTTGACGTACAGGCCGATGTGCTGGTCGGCCACCGACGGGTCCATCTCCTGGGAGTGCTCCAGGACATATGGGCGTGAGGCCTCCGGGTCGTCCCAGGCCATACGGACCGACCTGCGGGTCGACTCGGCCAGCAGCTGGAGCCGTTCCGCGCCCAGCGAGCGCTTCGCGATGATCGCGCCCAGCGGGATCGGCAGGCCCGTCGTGGACTCCCAGTGCTCGCCCATGTCGGCGAGGCGGTGCAGCCCGTAGTCCTGGTAGGTGAAGCGCGCCTCGTGGATGACGAGTCCGGCGTCCACCTTGCCGTCCCGTACCGCCGGCATGATCTCGTGGAAGGGCAGGACGACGACCTCGCCCACCCCGCCGGGAACGACCTCCGCCGCCCACAGCCGGAAGAGCAGATAGGCCGTGGAGCGCTCGCTCGGTACGGCGATGGTCCGGCCCGTCAGATCGGCGCCCGGCTCCTTCGTCAGGACGAGCGGGCCGCAGCCCCGGCCCAGCGCGCCGCCGCAGGGCAGCAGGGTGTACTCGTCGAGAACCCACGGCAGCACGGCGTACGAGACCTTCAGTACGTCCAACTCACCGCGCTCCGCCATGCCGTTCGTGACGTCGATGTCCGCGAAGGTGACATCGAGGCCGGGGGCGCCGGGCACCCGGCCATGGGCCCAGGCATCGAAGACGAACGTGTCGTTCGGGCAGGGGGAGTAGGCGATCCGCACGGTCATGACGGCTCCTCGAAGACTGGGGTGAGCAGCGTGATCGCGGTCCGCAGCGAGTCCAGCGCCGGGCCGATCCGCCAGGCCGCGCGGTCGCGGGGGCCGACGGCGTTGGAGATCGCGCGGATCTCGACGCACGGTACGGAGTGGACGGCGGCCGCCTCGGCGACACCGAAGCCCTCCATCGCCTCGGCGGCGGCGAGCGGGTGACGTGCGGTCAGTTCGGCCGCGCGGGCGGCCGTGCCGGTCACGGTGGAGACGGTGAGGACGGGCGCGAGGACCGCGCCGGCCGCCGCTTCGGCGCCCAGGATCTTGGCCATACGTACCGTCAGTTCCGCCGGGGGCCAGTGGACGCTGCGGCCGAAGCCCAGTTCGTCGACCGGCAGATAGCCGTCGGGGGTCTCGACGCCCAGGTCCGCGGCGATGATCGCGTCCGCGACGACGAGCGAGCCGAGCGGGGCACGGTGCGGGAAGCCGCCGCCGATGCCGGCCGAGATGACCAGGTCGTACGGAGGGTCGTACGGCGAGGAGGCCAGCGCCGTCGCCGTGGCGACCGCGGCCGCGGCCGGGCCGACCCCGCCCGCCAGGACGTCCACCACCGGTATCTGCACGGACGACGGCCGGGGCATGTACTGCGCGTGGCTCGTCAGCTCGTACCCGCCGGTCATCTCCCGGACGGCACCGCCCGCGAACCGGCCGAGCCCCGCGGCGGCGGAGTCCGCCTCCGCCGCCACCGCCGTCACCACAAGCACACGCATGGCGGAGCCTCTCAGGGACGCCCGGCCGTCCACCGCACCGGGGCGCGGGGCCGAAGCCGGGGTCGGGATCGGGGTCGGGTCAGGAAGTCTTCTTGAACTCGAAGTGCCAGATGCCGGTCAGCTTCTTGCCGTCCGTCTCGACGATGCTGACCTGCGTGTCCTTCGTGGTCTCGCCGGTCTGGCTGGTGAAGAAGGCGCTGCCCGGGATGGTCCGGTACGTCTTCTTGTACGGCTCCTGCTCGGCCTGCTGGCCGTTGATGAAGAGCGTCCAGCCGTGGTCCGCGATCTCCGGGTCGACCCCGAAGCGGATCTTGTCGTCCATCGCGACGTCGATGGTCTTGTCCGCCTTCTTGTTCAGGCAGGGCTGGATGTCGGACTCGCTGATCGCCTTGCCGTCGTTGTAGCAGGTCGCCTCGGTGTTGACCGAGTTGTCGCCGACCGTCACGGTCGCGAGCGGCGTCGGCTTGTCACAGGCGGCGAGGACGAGGAGTCCGGCGGACACGGCGCCGAGAGCGACGCCGGCCCGGCGGGCCTTACCAGAGAAGAACGCAACGGTCATGGGTCGAAGGCTATCGCTCGCCCGGCCCCGCGCCGCGCCGGGGTGCGGCGAGCCGCCGCAGGTCACGCCACGCGGGGGTGCGGTGAGCCGCGCCTCGCCGTGGTCAGCAGCCCTCGCACGGCGAAGAGCGCCCCGGCCGCGACGATGCAGGCGGCGACCGACATGCCGAGCACACCGTTGAGCGGCAGCGCGATACCGACCGCGCCGCCCAGCACCCAGGCCATCTGGAGCAGGGTCTCGGAGCGGGCGAACGCGGACGTCCGCACCTCCTCGGGGACATCGCGCTGGATCACCGCGTCCAGGGACAGCTTCGACAGCGCCTGCGACAGACCCGCGACCGCGCACACCACGGCCATCAGCGCGCCGCCGAAGAACAGGGCCGCCAAGACCGCCGCGCTGAGGGCGAGGCCCAGCATCGTGGCGATGATCAGCTCAGGACCGCGGGCCTTGAGCCAGGCGCCGACCGCGGTGCCCAGGGCGTTGCCGGCCCCGGCCGCGACGCCCACGATGCCGAGGGAGACGGCCGCGCTGTAGCCGGAGAGCGGGTGCTCGCGCAGCAGGAAGGCCAGGAAGAAGATCAGGAAGCCGGAGAGGGCGCGGTGCGCCGCGTTGGCCTGCAGACCGTGGAGGACCGACGGGCCGACCGTACGCAGACTCGGCCGCTTCTCCCCGTGCGTGGCCAGCCTGGCCTTGTGCTCACCCTTCGCCGAGTCCACCTTGGGCGGCAGCGTGAAGGCCAGCACCGTACCGACGAGGAAGATCACGCAGGCGCCGTAGAGCGGCCACTGAGGGCCGATCTGGTGGAGCCCGGCACCGATCGGCGCGGCCACTCCGGTGGCCAGCAGCCCGGCCAGCGTGACCCGGGAGTTGGCTCGTACGAGCGAGAACCGGGGCGGCAGCAGACGGGGTACGACCGCGCTGCGGACCACTCCGTACGCCTTGGACGCGACGAGCACCCCCAGCGCCGCCGGGTAGAGCTCCAGGCCGCCGGTGACCACTAACGTCGATATAACGATGGCGAGTACCGCGCGGGTGAGCATGGCGGCTGCCATCGCGGCGCGGCGGCCGTGCGGAATACGGTCGAGGAGCGGGCCGATCACCGGGGCGAGCAGGGCGAAGGGGGCCAGGGTGATGGCGAGATAGAGCGCGACGCGGCCGCGTGCCTCGTCGGTCGGCACGGAGAAGAACACGGTCGAGGCGAGGGCGACGGTGATCATGACATCGCCCGCGCCGTTCACGGCGTGCAGCTCGATCAGCTTGCCGAGCCCGGATTCCCCCGCGCCGTGCGCGTGGGTGGCCTTGCGGATGCCCTTCGCGGTGCCGGTGAACGGAAGCCGCAGGGCATGGCCGATCGCCCGCGCCGTCCTGCGGAGCGGGCCGGCTGCGTCGTCGGACGACCTTGCGGCTGCCACTCCGTCATAGTGCCCCAAGGCGCCGTGGTGCGAACCGATTCCGGGCATGACGGGGCCGTGACGGCGCCATGTCGGACGAGCCGGGACGTGTCACCGGTGGGACAGGAGGCGTTCACCGAAAGCGTTCACGCGGGCCTTCGTGCCGGCCTTCGTGCCGGCTTTCGGCCGGGTCTTCTTACGGGTCTTCGTGCGAGCCTTCGTGTGGGTCTTCGGGCGGGGCTTCGTGCGGGGCTTCGGGCCGGCGTTCTCGTCGGTCCCGAAATTCTCTTGCGCGGGTCCTGACCGCGCCCCTGACCGCTGTTTACAGGGTTACGGCCTTGTTGCGGTGTGGCCCGAAGTACGGGAAAGGCGGCGTGCAGGTGGGCGGGGGGCGGCAGAGGAGGTAGCGTGCGTAGCGCGCCACCGGCGGTTGTTCTCGGCCGCGCGCCTCTTTGTCATCCCGCAGAATGGATGACGGTAGGTGTGCCCGAGGAGAGATCGGGCGTGGACGTCGATGCGGCCCTCAGGTCCGCTCCGCCCTCGGCTCGTACATCGCGATTCGGCCGGCGCACCCGTGAGACGGCGTAGGAGAGAAGCGAGACCTGTGAGTGCAGCGACGACGCGAAGCCGAACCCCCGACCGTCTGTGCGCCGAGGCGGTAGACCTCGCCCGGTCGGCTGCCGAGGAGGCGGCCGCGCCAGGAATCGTCGGGGAACATGTCTCGGCGGTGGCGGACGGGGACAGGGTCGTCACCCATTTCTTCGAGTGCGAGGACGCGGGCTACCGCGGCTGGCGCTGGGCGGTGACGGTCGCGCGGGCATCCCGCGCCAAGGTCGTCACGCTGGACGAAACGGTGCTGCTGCCGGGCTCCGACTCACTGCTCGCCCCCGAATGGGTGCCGTGGAGCGAGCGGCTCAGGCCGGGCGACATGGGCCCGGGAGATCTACTGCCGACGGAGGCGGAGGATCTGCGGCTGGAGCCCGGTTACACGGGCGAGGACGCCCCGCCGCCGAACTCGGTGGTGACGGACGGGGCGGTGCCGGACACGGCGGTGACCCCGCAGACGCTCGCGGATCTCGTCGAGGCGGAGGACGCGGGTCCGACGGCGGAGGCAGAGCCCGGGGACCGTACGGCGGGCGCCGTACCGGCACGCGGCACGATCGCTTCGGTCGCGGAGGAGCTCGGCATGCGCCGGGCACGGGTGCTGTCGCGGTACGGACTGCACGTGGCGGCCGACCGCTGGGACGAGGCCTTCGGCCCGAAGACCCCCATGGCCCAGGCGGCCCCGGCGCCGTGCGTGTCCTGCGGCTTCCTGCTGCCGCTGGCGGGCTCGCTGAGACAGGCCTTCGGCGTCTGCGCGAACGAGTTCTCCCCGGCGGACGGCCGGGTCGTCTCCCTGGCGTACGGCTGCGGCGGCCACTCGGAGGCGGCGGTCATGCCGAAGCCCCTGCGCCCGGCGCCGCCGGTCCTGGACTCGCTGGCCACGGACGCCTTCTCGCTGCGCCCGTCGCCCGACAGCGGCTCGGTGCCGCCGGAGGCGGACGGGGAGTCGGAGGACCTGGGCCACTCCTGAGAGCCTGTCGGGTGACCTTCGATCGGAGAGCGGACGCGGTCTGGTGCGGGCGATTCCAAGGCGCCGGGATGTCCTCGTAGCGGAGCTACTAGGATATTTCGGCAACGCGGGAAGCGTGCGTGCCAGGGCGTGGCCGCCCGATCAGAGGTCATCCGACAGGCTCTGAGGCCGGGGGCCGGCTCGAAGGCGGGCCGGCCGGTGGGGCCGCCGGTGCCATGGCCGATCGGACCGCGCGTCTGACCGGTCGGCCGATGTGCCGGTACGGGGCGCGCACCTAGCGTCGGTCGCGGAACAGCCCACCGCACCCCGAGGGGAACCGCCCGATGGAAAACCGACCTCCCGTCACGGAGCGCACCGGCGCCGTGCATCTCAGCGCCGAGGCAACGGAGTTCGCGCCCGACGTCATCGACCTCCTCGGCGACACGCTGCTCCGCGCGCTCAAGCACGTGTCCCCGAAGGTGGGCACCGAAGACCTCCTGGCCGCACTGGTCATGGGTGACTCGGCAGCCGGCGCGGCCATCGCCCCCGGCATGCGGCGGGCCGGCGCACTGAGCGGAGTGATCTCCGGCCGAGCGGGGCGCGGATGGGTGAGCGACGACAGCGACGACAGCGATGGCAACGGCGGCACCTCGGCCGTGGCCGCTGATGAGCACGAGCATGAGCACGAGGTCGCCGCCGCCTGGCGCCTGGCGCAGTGGCGCACCGCACGGCGCTCCCGCCGGCCGGTCACTGAGGGCGACCAGGAGTGGCCCGAGCTGTCAGGGGCGCTGCGTGCCTGCCTGCTCCATGCCCTCCGGCTCGCCCGTGGGGAAGCGTCGCCCGGTGTCCGCTGCCGGCATGTGGCCCGTGCCCTGCTGGACTTCCCCGCAAGCAGGGCGAGGGAAGCGTTCACGCTGCGTCGGCTGGACCTGGCCGCCGCGTACGCCGCGCTGGACACGCTGGACACGGAGGCCGCGGCCACTGTGGGGACCGACGAGCCGGAATCCGCGGCCGTCACCCTCCTGCTCCGGGCCGGGGCGCTGGAGGACCGGGGCAACTGGTCGGCGCGCGCCCTGATGTCGTGGATGACCTGGAGCACCGGCGACGGTACGCCCGTCCTGTTCGCCGTGACCGCCGAGGCCTCACGCCAGGCCGTACGGTCCGGACGGAGCGCGGCGGAACCGGTGGATCTGCTGCTGGCCGTCCTGGCTCTGGACCGGGCGCTGTCTCTCGCCGGACGGTCGCTGCCCGAGGAGCGGGCAGCCGTCAACGAGGCCGCCGGTCTGCTGCGTACGCACGGGGTACGGCCCGCTTCGCTCGCCCTGTCGGCCGTCGCCGCCGACCCGCTCCCCGTATCCGGTGAGGTGCCGCTCTCCGCCGAGGCCGAGCGGACCGTGGCCGCGGCGCGGCTCAGCGCCGCCGAGCACCACGCCACCGCCGCCGGAACGGTGCACCTCGTGGCCGCGCTCCTCGACGACGCCGAGGGACCGGTCGCCCAGCGGCTGGGGGCGCAGGGCGTGGACCTGGCCGCGCTGAAGACGGGCCTGAGCCTCCGACTGAGCGCGTGAGGGGCCGGACGCTGTACGGGAGCTGTACGGGAACAAGGAGTGAGGGCGGGGATGACGGTGGGGCGGGCGCCCGAACGTACGCGGCGGGTCCGGGCACGCGCGAGGCGCGGGACGGCGGATGCCGCGCAGGGCGGGACGGCGGATGCCGCGAGGGGCGGAATGGTGCATGCCGCGAGGCGCGGGATAGCGCACGCCGCGCGATCGGTGCGGCGCGCGGGCGCGGAGGACTGGGCCGCGTTGCGCCGCGCCCCGCGCCGTACCGTCGCCGCCGAGGCACTGGCCGGTGCGCTGACGGCAGCCCTCGGACTGGTCCCCCTGCTGCTGGTGCACCCGGACCGGCCCGTACTGGCCGTGCTGGAGGCGCTGTACGCGGCGTTCCTGATGCCCCTGCGGCGCCACCGGCCGGTCCTGGCGGTGCTGGGCACCGGGCCACTGCTCGTGGGCCCCAACGTTTGGACGCTGGCGGTGGTACCGCTGATCGTGGCGGCCGCCACCCGCCGGATCGCTCCGCCGCGCCGCGCGTGGCACGCCGTGGGGGCGGCCTGCGCGCTGATCGTGGCGCTGACGGCGGCCGGCAGCCTGGTCCGGCCCGGCGCGTGGCTGGAGGAGCTGGCCGGGAACGGTCTCTCCGCGGTTCTCCTGGTGCTGCTCCCGGCGCTCGCCGGGATACTGCTGGGTCGGCGCCGGCCGCTGGTCAGTCTGCTGCGCGAACGCAACGCCTATCTGGAACAGGCCCGTTCGCTGACCGCCGCCGCCGCGCGGATGGAGGAACGTACCCGCATCGCCGGCGAGATGCACGACCTCCTCGGCCACCGGCTGAGCCTGATATCGGTGCACGCCGGGGCGCTGGAACTGGCCGCCGCGCGTCAGGCACCGCCGCTGGCCGGACGGGCCGAGCTGCTGCGTACCACCGCCGGGACGGCGATGGAGGAACTGCGGGAGATCCTGGGCGTGTTGCGGCGCGAGGACGCGGAGCCCGAGTCCGAGGGGCATCGGGGCACCCGCGAGGACATCGCCGCGCTGGTGGCGGAGTCCCGGCAGGCGGGGGGCACCGTCGAGCTCGACTGGTCGGTCGCCGACACCGCTGATCCGAGCGTGCCCACCCGCCACTCGACGCACCGCGTGGTCCGCGAGGGACTGACGAACGTGCTCAAGCACGCGTCCGGGGCGCCCACGCGGGTGGAGGTCAGGGGCACCCACCGCGAGATCGAAGTCTCCGTCACCAACGAGGCGCCGCGCGAGAGACGTCACCCACAGGCCGGAAACCGCAGCGGACTGGCCGGCCTGGAGGAGCGCATCGCACTGCTCGGGGGTTCTTTCACGGCGGGCCCCCTGCCGGACGGCGGGTTTCGCCTGGCCGCGGTCCTGCCGGCCCGTCCGAACGGAATCACCCTGGCCGTACCCCCGCCGACCACGGGCGAGGCGGCCGCCGGCAGCCCCGGGGCCCCGTGGGGCGGCGGGGCCTCGTGGGGCGGCGCCGCACCCGCGGGCGCTCGCGCCCCCCTGTCGGGCGAGGTCCTCACCTGGCCACGGGTGCTGGGCGCGGGCTGCGCGTCCGCGCTCGTGATCCTGCCCACCGTGACCTTTCTGATCGTGCTGCTCACGACGGCCGCTCTACGATGAACCGGTGATACGAGTCCTCATAGCCGACGACGAGGCGTTGATGCGCGCCGGCATCCGGCTGATCCTGGAGAACGCCGAGGACATCGAGGTGGTGGCCGAAGCGGGTGACGGCCGTGAAGCCGTCGCGGCCTGCCGCGACCGGACCATCGACGTGGCGCTGCTCGACATCCAGATGCCGGGCGGGGACGGGATCGCCGCCGCCGAGGACATCGCCCGTGTCTCGCCCTCGACTTACGTGGTGATGCTCACGGCGTTCGGCGAGGAGCAGAGCGTGACGCGGGCCCTGCGGGTCGGCGCGAGCGGCTTCCTGCTCAAGGACACCAACCCCGTCGAGCTGATCCACTCGGTGCGGCTCGCCGCCGGCGGCGAGCCGGTGCTGGCGCCCCGGATCACCCGGCGGCTGATGGAACAGCATGTACGGTCCGCCCACGACACCCAGGCCGCCCTGCGCAGGATCGAGGACCTGACCGCCGCCGAGCGCGGCATCCTGCGGCTGCTGGGGACCGGCCTGTCCAACGCCGAGATCGCCGATCAGCTGTATCTGAGCGCGAGCACGGTCAAGGCGCACATCAGCCGGATCCTGACGCGCACGGGCTGCGTCAACCGCGTACAGGCCGCGGTCCTGGCGCACGACGCGGACCTGCTCGCCGACCGCTGACCCCGGGGCCGGGTGGCGACCCCCGGGCGCGGGCCCCCGAGCCGCCCGCCCGGAACCCCGCCTTGACGCTCGCCCGGCGGGCGCGACACTCGAAGAGACCGCCCGCGAACGGCACCCCGGGGCTCCGTCCCGTCTCACCCGGCCGGTGCGGGGCGAGGGCGGCCGCCCGGGCGCGGTACCTTCGGGCCCGCACGTAGTAGAGGCAGGCGGACAGAGCGGAGTCACAGCGTGAGCGTCAGGACGACCGAGGGGGCCGACCCGTTCGGAACGGCGCGGCTGCGGCGCGGGGTGCTCGACGCGTGGGGCGCCAGTCCCGCGCGGTTCCGGGAGGACGCCAACGCCGAGGAGGATCTCGCGCTCGGCGGCTACCGCGACCGGCTCGTGATCGAGCTGGCCCAGAACGCCGCCGATGCCGCCGCCCGCGCCGGGGTGCCGGGCCGGCTCAGGCTGACCCTGCGGCCGGGGACCGCCGACAGCCCCGCCGTGCTGGTGGCGGCCAACACCGGCGCGCCCCTCGACGCGACAGGCGTCGAGTCCCTCAGCACCCTCCGTGCCTCCGCCAAGCGCGAGGGGCACGAGGCCGCCGTCGGACGGTTCGGCGTCGGGTTCGCCGCCGTCCTGGCCGTCAGCGACGAGCCCGCCGTCATCGGCCGGCACGGTGGAGTCCGCTGGTCCCTCACCGAAGCCCGCGAGCTGGCCCGGCAGACCTCCCAGGCCAGCCCCGGCCTCGGGGACGAGCTGCGCCGCCGCGACGGGCACGTACCGCTGCTGCGGCTGCCGCTGCCCGCCGAGGGCACGGCCCCCGACGGGTACGACACCGTCGTCATCCTGCCGCTGCGCGACGGCACCGCGGCCGACCTGGTCGAGCGGCTCCTCACCGGAATCGACGACGCCCTGCTGCTGACCCTCGCCGGGCTCGCCGAGATCGCGGTCGAAACCGCCGCCGGGGAACGGGTGTTGCGCCGGTCCCAGGACGGCCCGTACGTCCATGTCGACGACAGCGCGGGCGGCGGCGACATCCACCGCTGGCGCGTGGTCAGCCACAACGGCCCCACCGCGCCCGCGCTGCTCGAAGGACGGCCCGTCGAGGAGCGGCTGCGCCCCCACTGGTCCGTCACCTGGGCCGTGCCCGTGGACAGCGAGGGCGCCCCGGCCCGGCCCCGTACCGCACCCGTCGTGCACGCTCCGACGCCCACCGACGAGCCCCTCGGTGTGCCCGCGCTGCTGATCGCCTCGCTGCCGCTGGACACCACCCGGCGCCATCCCGCGCCGGGACCGCTCACCGACTTCCTCGTCGGGAAGGCCGCCGACGCGTACGCCGAGCTGCTCGGCGGCTGGGAGCCCGTCTCCACCGGCACCATCGATCTCGTCCCAGGACCGCTCGGCAAGGGCGAGCTGGACGGCCGGCTGCGGGCCGCGATCATCGAGCGGCTGCCGCGGGTCGCCTTCCTCGCCCCGGCCGCGCCGAGCGAGGAGCTGACCGCGCTGCGGCCCTTCGAGGCGGAGGTCGTGGAGGGCGCGGGCGCCGACACCGTACAGGTCCTGGCCGAGGTGCTGCCGACCCTGCTGCCCGCCGGGTTCGAGCGGCGCACGGAGCTGCGCACGCTGGGCGTCGGCCGGCTGCCGCTCGGTGAGGCCATCGAGCGGATCGCGGGCGCCGAGCGGCCGCCCGCGTGGTGGCGACGGCTGTACGAGTCCCTCGCGGGCGTCGACCCGGACCGGCTGTCAGGACTGCCGGTGCCGCTGGCCAACGGGCGTACGACGATCGGTCCGCGCCAGGTCCTGCTGCCCCTGCCCGACACCGACACGGGCACGGACGGGGGAGGGGCGCCCGCCGACCTCGCCAGGCTCGGCCTGAAGGTCGCGCATCCCGACGCCGCCCACCCCCTGCTGGAGAAGCTGGGCGCGCTGCCCGCCACACCGCGCGCCGTCCTGACGACCCCTCAGGTGCGCGCGGCGGTCGCCGCCTCGCTGGACTCCGGCGAGGTGTGGGACGAGGACGACACGACGCCGGACGCCGAGGAGCTGGCCGAGACCGTCCTGCGGCTCGTACGGGACGCGGGCCTGGAAGCGGGCGACGAGCCGTGGCTGGCGGCGCTCGCCCTGACCGACGAGGACGGTGAACTGGCGCCCGCCGGTGAACTCGTCCTGCCCGGCAGCGCGTTCGCCGCCGTGATGCGCGAGGACGAACTCGCCCTCTGCGACGCCGAACTGGCCGAGCGCTGGGGCGAGCAGCCGCTCGCCGCCTGCGGGGTGCTGGCCGGCTTCGCGCTCGTACGGGCCACGGACGTCGTCCTCGACCCCGACGAACTGGAGCCCCGCGACGGGGACTTCGCCGAGCCCGACGACGCCGGGCTGCTGGACGCCGTCGACGTGTGGTGCGAAGACGTGCTCGACCGGCTGCCCGACACGCCGGTGCCGCCGGTCGCCACGGAGATCGTGGCCGTACGGGACCTGGACCTGGTGGACGACGACGCGTGGCCGCAGGCGCTGGCGCTGCTGGCCCGCCCGCCGCTGCGGGACGCGCTGATCCAGCCCGTGCGGATCCTGCTGCCGGACGGCACGACGGAGACCGTGCGCTCGTACACCGCGTGGTGGCTGCGCGATCACCCGGTGCTCGACGGGCGGCGCCCGGCCGGGCTGCGGTCCGCGGGCGGCGACCCGATGCTGGCGGGGCTGTACGACTCCGTGGACGCGACGGGCTTCGACGATGTGCAGGTGCTGCGGGCGCTGGGCGTACGGACCTCGGTCGCCGCGCTGCTCGACGAGCCCGGCGGCGCGGCCGAGCTGCTCGGCCGGCTGGCCGAACCGGAGCGGCCGGTCACTCCGGAGCAACTCCACGCGCTCTACACCGCGCTCGCCGACCTCGACCCGGACCAGGTGACCCTGCCGGACGAGCTGCGCGCGGTCGTCGACGGAGAGGTACGGGTCGTGGACGCGGCGGACGCCGTGATCGCGGACGCGCCCGATCTGCTGCCGCTGGCCGCGGAGTTGCCGCTGCTGCCGGTGTCACCGGCGCGGGCGGCCGAGCTAGCGGAGCTGCTCCAGGTACGCCGGCTGAGCGAGACGGTCGTCGCGGACGTGACCTCGGCCGGTGAGGAACACACGGTCCCGGACTCCGTCCACGTACTGCTGGGGGCGGGCACCCCCGCGACGTACGTCGAGCACGAGGAACTCCTCGCGGGCGGCGTCGAACTGGACTGGCGCCGTACGCCGGACGGCGTCGTGCACGCGGCGACGCTGGAGGGGGTCGCGGCGGGCCTGGCCTGGGCGGCGGGGCAGTGGCCACGGCGCTTCGAGGTGGCGGCGCTGCTCGAAGATCCGTCACGGACAGCGGAGTTGGCGCGGGACCGCTGGTTCGACTGACGGGCCGCCTCACACTCTTCTTCGCCAAGAATTCATCTTTCTGTACAACCTTTCACGTGCGTCCCAGGTCTGGTCCGTGGGTCAACAGACCCGCAGACCAGACTTGGGGAACACATGCGTATTCGTGCCACCGTTGCCGCTGTCTCCGGCGCCTTGGCCCTGTCCGCCCTCGCCGTCCCGGCGTCGCAGGCCGCTCAGTCCCACGAGGACCTCCCGGCCGTCCCGTCCTACGGCTTCTCGGCGCCGGAGCGCGCCGCCGCGCCGAAGGCGAAGGGCCTCGCCGCCGCGAAGGCGGCCGTGGCTCCGGTCATCAGCAAGGTCGTCGTGAACGGCGGCCAGCCCATCGTCGTCGGCACCACCGCCACCAAGAAGGTGTCGATCGCGATCACCGCGTCCCACAGCTCGGGGATCGCCGACGCCGCCACGCTGCTCTGGTTCAACAAGGACAGCGAGACCTACTACGGCTTCGGCCAGAACGAGGACGCCGCCAGCTGCAAGGCGGCCAGCGCCACCACCTCGACCTGCACGCTCAGCGTCACGGTCGACCCGTGGTACCTGATCAACGACAACGCCACGTGGTGGAACGTCGGCGCCATCGTGCTGTCCAACGACGGCGAGATCGTCCAGAACGACTACGCCACCAAGATCAGGTTCCAGCGGTTCTCCAAGCTGACCGTCAACGCCGCGCCGGAGCCGGTGAAGAAGGGCGGCACCATCACGGTCACCGGCAAGCTGTCCCGCGCCAACTGGGAGACCGGCACCTACAAGGGCTATGCCACGCAGTCGGTGAAGCTCCAGTTCCGTAAGAAGAACAGCGACACCTACACCACCGTCAAGACGGTGACCGGCTCCAGCACTGGCGAGCTGAAGACCACCATGAAGGCGGTGGAGGACGGCTACTGGCGCTGGAACTTCGCTGGTACGGTCTCGACCCCCGCGGTCAACGCCACCGGTGACTTCGTCGACGTGAAGTAGTCCCGCGCGAGGTAGTCCCGCGCTGAGCAGTCCCGCGCGGGAGCAGTTCCGCGTACGGCGGTTCTAAGGGCTTTCTTCCGGAGCGGCTTGTGCCCGCTTCGGAAGGAAGCCCTTCGCGTTCGCCGGGAAGTGGCGCCCGACCCACCGCCAGCAGAACTCCACCGCCACCGACGCCACCACCGCGACACCCACCGCCGTCCACGGCATCGCCGTGCCCACCAGCCTCAGGGCGAAGAAGTGCTGGAGCGACGGCACGGCCAGCACCACCAGGAACGCCAGCGCCATCGCCACGACCAGGACGTACCGCCACCAGGTGTACGGGCGGGCGACGATCGCCAGCACCCACATGGAGACCAGGAACAGCGTGAGTGTGGCCGCGCTGGTCTCCGCGGTCAGGGCGTCCGCACCGACGTAGTAGCTTCTGGCCAGCATGTACGTGACGAAGGTGGCGATGCCCGCGATGATGCCCGACGGAATCGAGTAACGCATCACCCGGCGCACGAAGTTCGGCTGCGCCCGCTCCCTGTTCGGGGCCAGCGCCAGGAAGAACGCCGGGATGCCGATCGTCAGCGTCGACAGCAGCGTCAGATGCCGTGGCAGGAACGGATACTCCACCTGGAAGCAGGCCACCAGGATCGCCAGCAGCACCGAGTAGACCGTCTTCGTCAGGAAGAGCGTCGCCACGCGCGTGATGTTGCCGATGACCCGGCGGCCCTCCGCCACCACCGAAGGCAGCGTCGCGAAGCTGTTGTTGAGCAGCACGATCTGCGCGACGGCCCGGGTCGCCTCCGAGCCCGAGCCCATCGAGACGCCGATGTCCGCGTCCTTCAGCGCCAGTACGTCATTGACGCCGTCCCCGGTCATCGCGACCGTGTGCCCGCGTGACTGCAGCGCGCCGACCATGTCGCGCTTCTGCTGCGGGGTGACGCGGCCGAAGACCGTGGCGGACTCCAGCACCTCGGCCATCTTCCCCCGCTCGGCGGGGAGTTCGCGGGCATCAACCGTGTGCTCCGCGCCGGCCAGGCCGAGCTTGCCGGCCACCGCGCCGACGGAGACCGCGTTGTCGCCGGAGATGACCTTGGCGGCGACGTCCTGGCGGGCGAAGTACGCGAGGGTGTCGGCGGCGTCGGGCCGCAGCCGCTGCTCCAGGACGACGAGCGCGGTCGCCCGCGCCCCGGCTGCCGCGTCCGGGTCGTCCAGCTCACGGGTGACGCGGGCGAGGAGCAGCACCCGCAGGCCCTGCTCGTTGAGGTGGTCGATCTCCTTGAGCGCGGGATCGCCGGCGGGCAGCAGGACATCGGGCGCCCCCAGCAGCCAGCGTGATTCGTCGGCGCCGGGTGCCACGAAGGCGGCGCCGCTGTACTTCCGTACGGAGGAGAAGGGCAGCGCCCCCGTGACCCGCCAGTCCTCGCGGTCGCCGCCGTAGGCGTCGATGACCGCCCGGAGGCTGGCGTTCGGACGCGGGTCGGACGCCCCGACCGCGCCCAGGACCTTCCGTACGTACGTCTCGTCCGCGCCGCCCAGCGGCCGCAGCTCGCGGACGTCCATCCCGCCCTCGGTGAGCGTGCCCGTCTTGTCGAGACAGACGACATCGACGCGCGCGAGGCCCTCGATGGCGGGCAGCTCCTGCACCAGGCAGTGCTGACGGGCGAGCCGGATGACGCCGATCGCGAAGGCGATGGACGTCAGCAGCACCAGGCCCTCGGGGATCATCGGGACGATGCCGCCGATGGTCCTGGCGAGTGAGTTCTTGAAGTCGCTCTGCTTGACGACGAGCTGGCTGATGATCAGCCCGATCGCGGTCGGGATCATCATCCACGTCACGTACTTGAGGATCGTGCTGATGCCGTTGCGCAGCTCGGAGTCGACGAGCGTGAAGCGGGACGCCTCCTCGGCGAGCTGCGCCGCGTACGCCTCGCGGCCGACCTTGGTGGCTTGGAACGCGCCGCCGCCCACGACCACGAAGCTGCCGGACATCACGGGGTCGCCGGGCCGCTTCAGTACGGGATCGGCCTCGCCGGTGAGCAGCGACTCGTCGATTTCGAGTCTCTCGGCCTCGGTCAGCTCGCCGTCGACGACGACCTTGTCACCGGGGCCCAGCTCGATCACGTCCCCGAGGACGATCTCGGTGGTGGAGATCTCGGCGGCGACGCCGTCGCGCCGTACGGTCGGCTTGGCCTCGCCGATGACCGCGAGGCCGTCGAGGGTCCGCTTGGCGCGCATCTCCTGGACGATGCCGATCCCGGTGTTCGCGATGATCACGAAGCCGAACAGGGTGTCCTGGATCGGCGCGACGAAGAACGTGATCGCCCAGAGCACGCCGATGATCGCGTTGAAGCGGGTGAAGACATTGGCGCGGACGATCTCGGCGGTGGAGCGGCTGCTGCGGACAGGGACGTCGTTGACCTCGCCCCGGGCGACATGTTCCGCGACCTCCGCGGTGGTCAGACCGGAGTGGCGGGCCGACCGCGGGAGCTTCATGGGGTGGACGGGGTCGAGCTCCGTGCCCGCGTCGATGATGGGGCCGTGAGAGCCGCGGCCGTGCGGTTCGGGACCGCCGAGGCCGTCGGTGTCGGACTTCGCCCGCTGAGTCATGGTTCCGACGGTACGGCCGGTCCGACGCCTTCACCCGCCGACCGCCCCGAAGTTCAGACCCTGGGACGAGAGGGGGTGCTCCGCTGGTCGTACGGGGCGGGGGCGTGGCCCTACTGGTGACCCGGATCCGTCTCGTGCGTCGTGTCCGCCGTGGCGGCGGCGCGCTTGAGCGCCGCGTCCCGTCCCCGTACGTACCAGATGCCGATGAGACCGAGCCCGGCTCCGGCCAGACAGGTCCAGATCCACCAGGTGTGTCCGTGGTCGCTGAACCAGCCGTAGAACGGGAGCTGTACGAGGAAGAGGACGAACCAGATGACGGTGCCGCCCACGATGGTGCCGACGACCGGCCCCTCCAGGGGCTCGGGCGCCTCACGCCGCGGAGATCCGGTCGATCCGGCCGATCCCGATGACCCCGCTGATCCCGTCGAAGAACCGCTCATGGCGTCAGTCTATGCGGGGAGCCGGGCGGGGCCGCCGGGGCGCCGGGATGCCGGTCGCCGCCTGCGACGCCGGCGGCTGGACGCTCATTACCCGTTCGGCGGCATGGTCCCTTTCCGGTGCGGTCCCACTCATATGGGTGATCTCAGGACGGGCGACTCGCGGGGTGCGCGCGGCTGGTATTTAGATTGGGTAATGAGTTATGCTAACGAACATGCCTGACCTACCCCACGGCGACGAGAACGACGCCGCCGTGAACGCTCTTCGCTCCGCCGTCATGCGGCTGGGCCGGCGACTGAAGCACCAACGTGTCGATGAATCGCTGAGCCCCACCGAGATGTCGGTGCTGGGCACTCTTGCCCGCTGCGGTTCCGCCACCCCGGGCGAGCTGGCCCGCAAGGAGCACGTCCAGCCGCCGTCGATGACCCGCATCGTGGCGCTGCTCGAAGCGAAGGGTCTCGTCAGGCTCGAGCCGCACCCCGATGACCGTCGGCAGAAGGTGGTCAGCCAGACCGAGCGAGCCGAGGCGATGCTCGAAGAGAGCCGCCGCAAGCGCAATGTCTGGCTGGCGACCCTCGCCGAGGGCCTGGACGATGACGAGTGGGCGAAGCTGCGCGCTGCCGCCCCCGTACTGGAAAAGCTCGCTCACCTGTAATCCGCGCGCTGTAAGGAGGCGAACCCACTTTGAGTACGGGATCCGGAGCAGACTCCGCCCCCGCACCGATATCCACCCACGACAGCACCATCAGCGCCACCAGCGGCGGGACGTTCTCGTCGCTGAAGATCCGTAACTACCGACTGTTCGCGACGGGCGCCGTCGTCTCCAACGTCGGTACGTGGATGTCCCGGGTCACCCAGGACTGGCTGGTGCTCAGCCTCACCGGTTCGTCAGCGGCCGTCGGCATCACGACGGCTCTCCAGTTCCTGCCGATGCTGCTCTTCGGCCTGTACGGCGGCGTCATAGCCGACCGCTACCCGAAGCGGCAGCTGTTGCTCTTCACCCAGACGGCGATGGGCCTGTGCGGGCTCTCCCTCGCCGTCCTCACGCTCTCCGGAAACGTCCAGGTCTGGCACGTCTATCTGATCGCCTTCCTGCTCGGCATGGTGACCGTCGTCGACAACCCGACGCGCCAGGCCTTCGTCTCCGAAATGGTCGGTCCCGACCAGCTGCGCAACGCGGTCAGCCTCAACTCGGCCAACTTCCAGTCCGCCCGGCTCGTCGGCCCCGCCGTCGCGGGCGTACTGATCACCACGGTCGGCAGCGGCTGGGCCTTCATGCTGAACGGCCTGTCGTTCCTGGCGCCGCTCATCGGCCTGCTCCTGATGCGCCCGCACGAGCTGCACAAGTCCATCCGCGTACCGCGCGGAAAGGGCCAGCTCAGAGAGGGCCTGCGGTATGTGCGCGGCCGGCCCGAGCTGATCTGGCCGATCGTCCTCGTCGGCTTCATCGGCACCTTCGGCTTCAACTTCCCGATCTGGCTGACGGCCTTCGCGAACGAGGTCTACAAGGGCGGGGCGGGTCTTTACGCCTTCTTCAACATCCTGATGGCGGCAGGCTCCCTGGCCGGCGCCCTGCTCGCGGCCCGCCGCCGCTCCTCGCGCCTGCGGCTGCTCGTCCTCGCGGCGATGGGCTTCGGTCTGCTGGAGATCGCGGTGTCCTTCTCGCCGTCCGTCTGGCTTTTCTCGCTGCTGCTCCTGCCGATCGGCATGATCGGCCTGACCACCAACATCAGCGCGAATACGAGCGTGCAGATGGCGGCCGACCCGAAGATGCGGGGCCGGGTGATGAGCCTCTACATGATGGTCTTCGTCGGCGGCACCCCCGTGGGCGGCCCGCTCCTCGGCTGGGTCACCGACACCTACGGCGCCCGCGTCGGCTTCGCCACGGGCGGCGCGGTCTCCCTGCTCGCGGCGGCCACGATCGGCCTGATCCTGACCCGGGTGGTCGGCGTGCGCCTCAAGATCGACCTGCGCGGCGGACGCCCGCACATGGAATTCGTCCCGAAGGAGCAACTGACCACAGCCGCGTAACGCACCCGGCGGCCCGGCCCGGCAACCCCCGGGCCCGGGCCACCGGCGTATACGCGGGGCCCGGCCGCGCGCACGCGGGGACCGGCGGCGCGCACGCGGGGCCCGGTCGCGCCTATGCGTGGGTCAGTCGCGGGGGAACTCGTCGGTCTTGAGGGTCAGGCCCACGAGGGTGCGCGTGAGGTCGATCTCCGCGCCGAAGGTGACGATCACTTCGGTGGTGTAATCCCCGTCCTTCGGCTCCGTGTGGACATGGCACCTGCCGGTGTAGGGGTCGGCGATCAGGTAGACGGGGACGCCGGCTGTGGCATACGTGCTCTTCTTCGGGCCGTAGTCGTTGGCGGCCGTTCCCTTGGAGATCACTTCGGCGACGAACTCGACGTCCTGGTAGCGCCAGCGCCCCTTGGGGTCCTTCGCGAAGTCGGAGGCCAGAGCCGCGACATCGGAGCAGAAGCCATTGAGGTGCCCGGGGTAGTCGATCCGCACATCGGAGGCCAGCCGCCTCTTCGGATACGTGCTCCGAAGCTGCTCGACGATGCTCAGGGTGATCTCCCAGTGGACCTGGCGTTGCGGCGACATGAAGACGTACCCCTCGACGATCTCGACCTTCATTCCCTCGGGGACGGGCATCTTCTCGAGCAGGTCGAACATCGTGTCCAGAACCAGCTCGTTGCTCTCGTCGGCCATGTCGATCCTGTCGGTCTCAATGACGGTCATCGTGGCGCTCCTCCCCGCTGCCGCGAGCGGACGGCAGGCGCGCGGTACAACGATAGGCACGGCGACCGGGTCACGCCCCGGATCGCGGGGTGGCTGGGAGACTCGTCGGTATGAGACTGTTCGCCGCCGTGCTGCCGCCCGCCGATGCCGTTGCGGAACTTTCCCGTGCCGTGAGTGGGCTGCGGGAGCTTCCGGGCGCCGATGGGCTGCGGTGGACCGGGCGGGACGGCTGGCACTTCACGCTCGCCTTCATGGGGCACGTCGAGAACCGGCTGCTGCCCGAGCTGACCGAGCGGCTGGAGCGGGCCGCGCACCGTACCGAGCCGTTCTCCCTGCGCGTCCACGGCGGCGGGCACTTCGGCGACCGCGCGCTGTGGGTCGGCGTCGCCGGCGGGATCGACGAGATGCGGCTCCTCGCGGAACGCGCCGACGCCGCCGCGCGCCGGGCCGGAGTGCCGATGGACGAGCACCGCCGCTACCACCCGCACCTCACGCTCGCGCGCACCCGCGCGGACACCGGTCTGCGCCCGTACGCCGAGGCGCTGGACGGCTTCGAGGGGACGCCGTGGGAGGTGGCCGAGCTGGTGCTCGTACGCAGCAATCTGCCGGTGAGCGGGGTGCCGGGGGAGCGGCCGCGGTACGAAGCCGTCGTACGCTGCCCGCTCGGCAAGGCCCGTTCGGGGAACCCGGACGACGGGCCCGCCGCCCCCGGCCGTTAACCTCGACCTGTGGATCCCAAAACCCGGAACCGGATCATGGCCGGTGTGCTTGTGCTGATGTTCGCGATCATCGCGGTAGCGGCCGCGGTCGGCTAGGTCCTGCCACCGGGCAGGGCCTAGGTCCTGCCCGGACGAGATGTGCTGTCCGGACAGGGCCTGTTCGCCGACCCCGGCCGCCGGCCGGGAACTACCAGGCGAAGGCCTCCGGCGAAGGACCAGGACCCGGGAAGATCTCGTCCAGCGAGGACAGCAGCTCGTCCGACAGCTCGACGTCGACCGCCCGTACGGCCGACTCCAGCTGCTCGATGGTCCGCGGGCCGACGATCGGGCCCGTTACCCCGGGACGGGTGAGCAACCAGGCCAGGGCCGCCTCGCCCGGGTCGATGCCGTGCTTGTCGAGCAGGTCCTCGTACGACTGGATCTGCGCCCGGATCGTCGTATTGGCGAGCCCGCTCCCGGACCGGCCGTCGCTCGTGCGCGATCCGCCTCCCTCGCGCTCCTTGCGGATCGCGCCGCCCAGCAGACCGCCGTTCAGCGGCGACCAGGGGATGACACCGAGCCCGTACTCCTGCGCGGCCGGGATGATCTCCATCTCGGCGCGGCGCTCGGCGAGGTTGTACAGGCACTGCTCGCTGACCAGGCCGTACGAGCCGAGACGGCGGGCGGTCTCATTGGTCTGGGCGATCTTCCAGCCGGGGAAGTTGGACGATCCGGCGTAGAGGATCTTGCCCTGCTGGATCAGGGTGTCGATGGCCTGCCAGATCTCCTCGACCGGGGTGGCGCGGTCGATGTGGTGGAACTGGTAGAGATCGATGTGGTCCGTCTGCAGCCGCTTGAGGCTGGCGTCGACCGCGCGGCGGATGTTGAGGGCCGACAGCTTGTCGTGGTTGGGCCACGCGTCGCCGTCCGCGGCCATGTTCCCGTACACCTTGGTGGCGAGGACGACCTTGTCGCGGCGGTCGCCGCCCTTGGCGAACCAGGTGCCGAGGATCTCCTCCGTACGGCCCTTGTTCTCGCCCCAGCCGTAGACGTTGGCGGTGTCGAAGAAATTGATGCCCTCGCCGAGCGCGGCGTCCATGATGGTGTGACTGTCGACCTCGTTGGTGAGAGGTCCGAAGTTCATCGTCCCGAGGACGAGTCGGCTTACCTTGAGTCCGGTGCGTCCGAGCTGCGTGTACTTCATGAGCCCCAAGCCAACGCGTTCGAGCGCACTCAAGGCAAGCCCGGGTCCGCCTTGTGGGCGCGCGTCTCGTGGCTGTCAGTCTTGTGGCCGTCAGTCTTGTGGCGGCCGATCTTGTGTGGTTGTCGGTGCACAAGGGACCACTATTGGACACAAAACGGACGTCTGCTGTGGTTTCCGGCCAAGTTGCCCAGATGGGGCGCTATGACCCCGCTCTGTGATCGTACGGTTCCTCTGTGTGACGGGATGTATCGGCATCCCGCGCCTACAGGAGGTTCGCTTTGCGTACTCGACGTACTTTCGCCGCCACGGCCGCAGCACTCGCCCTCGCGGCGGCGGGTCTTCTCAGCGGCGCGTCGTCCGCTTCGGCCGACGACACCGCCTCCGCGGCGTCCTTGGGGAACGGCTCGGCGTCAGCCAAGGCCTCGTCCTCGTCCGCGTCGCTGACCCTGCCCCCGGCTCCGGGCTCGGCTCCGGCCTCGGCTCCGTCCGCGCCTTCGCTGTCGACCTCGCCGTCGACCTCGACCTCGGCGCTGCCCCTGGCCGTACCCGCGAACACCGGGAACTTCACCTGTGACCCGGTCAGGAGAGTGACGGGCACCGCCGGGCACCGAGGGGCTTCCGTCGCGTGCCGCGGTGGCGCGTTCACGGGGTGGATCGACTGCCAGAAGGGCAACCTGATCTACCGGCACTACGGCAACCGGGCCGTCTCCGGGGGCGTGTCGACCACCTGGTGCGATCTGAACGGCGCCGTCACCGCCGCGGGTGTCATCACGGATTGATGGCGGGCTGAGGATGGCGGGCTGAGGCGAGGGCGCGGTCAGCCGGCGCGAGCGGCGGTGACGGTCGGCGGACCGTCAGCGCGCGAAGCCGACCCGCGAACTCAACGCCCGGCGAACTCACCGGCCGGCGAACTCACCGCCCGGAGAACTCACCGCCCGGCGAACGCATCGAGCGCGGCACGTACTTCGCGGCGCTCGGTGCGGCTGCCCTTGTGTCCCGCGTCCTCGACGATGACCAGCCGGGCGTCCGGCCAGGCGCGTGCCAGCTCCCAGGCGGTGCCCAGCACGGCGGCCACGTCGAACCGGCCGTGAACCAGCACGCCCGGGATCCCCGCCAGCCGCCCCGCGTCGCGCAACAGCGCGCCCTCCGCCAGCCAGGCGCCGTGCGAGAAGTAGTGCGCGCAGATCCGGACCAGGGCCTGCCGGGCGGCCGGCGGCCGGTCGCTGTACGGAGCGGGTGAGCCGTTCGGCTCCTGGGAGAGGACTGCGTCCTCCCAGGCGCACCAGTCGGCCGTGGCCCGTTCCCGTACCGCAGGATCGTGACTCTCCATCAGCCGGGCGTAGGCCGCCACGAGATCGCCGTCGCGCTCGCCCTCAGGCACGCCCGCGCGGAACCGTTCCCACTCCTCGGGGAAGAGCCGCCCCGCGCCCTTGTACAGCCAGTCGATCTCCGAGCGCCGGGTGGTCGTGACCCCGGCGATGACGATCTCCGAGACGCGCTCCGGATGGCTCTCGGCGTACGCGAGGATCAGCGTCGACCCCCAGGACCCGCCGTACAGCAACCAGCGTTCGATGCCCAGATGCGTCCGCAACTGCTCCATGTCGGCAATCAGATGACGGGTGGTGTTGTGGCGCATGTCGGCGGCGGGGTCGCTGGCGTGCGGGGTGCTGCGTCCGCAGTTGCGCTGGTCGAAGAGGACGACGCGGTAGCGCGCGGGATCGAAGAACTGCCGGGCGCGCGGAGTGCATCCGGACCCGGGGCCGCCGTGTACGACGAGCGCGGGCTTGCCCTGCGGATTGCCGCAGATCTCCCAGTGGACGAGATTGCCGTCCCCGACGTCGAGCATGCCCTGCTCGTACGGCTCGATGGGCGGGTACAGCGGGTCGTCGTCGACCATGGCGGGGGCTCCCTGGGGGTGGCGCGGGCGGGTGGAGGGTCGGCGCCGACCCTACCGATACAACAGCGCTGTTACATTGTGTTTTATGACCTCTGGTTCTACGGCCTCCGAGGGGCCGGGCGCGGGCGGTGCGGGCGCGGTCTCGGGTGGTGCGGGTGCGGTCTCGGGCGGTGCGGTCTCGGACGATGCGGGCGCGGGTGGCGCGGTCTCGGGCGGTGCGGTCTCGGGCGGGCATGGCCCTGAGCTGCTCGGGACGCGGTTGCGGCATCTCCTCGACCGCCTCGACGCGGATGTCGCGGCCGGCTACACCGACCTCGGTCTGGACGGTTTCCGCCCCCGCTACACCCCCGTCGTCCGTGCCCTGGCCGCCGCGCCGGGGCCGTGTTCCATCCGCGATCTGGCGCTGGCGACCGGGGTGACGCACTCCGCGGCGAGCCAGACCGTCGCGCGGATGGCCAAGGCCAGCCTGGTCGCCCTGACGGCGGGCGAGGACGCGCGCCACCGCATGGTCCGGCTGACCCCCGGAGCGGAGGAACTGCTCCCCGCGCTGGACGCCGAATGGACGGCGACGGCCGCCGCGGCGACAGCGTTCGAGGCGGAGCTGCCGTACTCACTGAGCCGCCTGATCGGCGAGGCGCTGGAAGCGCTGGACCGGCGGTCGATGCGGCAGCGGATCGCCGACCAGGCCCCGGATGCGGGCGCCTGACCGGCGATGCGCCGTGGTCGCTGCGGTGGTCTGCGGTGTTGCGTACGCGGCGTTACGCAGCCGGGGTTACGAACGCGGCGGCGTCGCGTACGCGGCTTACGGTACGAGGACGAGCCTGCCGCGTACTCCGCCTTCCGCCAGCCGGGTGTGCGCCTTTGCCGCCTCGGCCAGCGGATAGGTCTCCGCGACGCGCGTCGTCAGGACCTTCGCGTCGACCAGCGCCACCAGTTCGGCGAGCCGTTCCCCGTCGGCGCGCACCCCCACCGTCGCGACCCGGACGGAGCGCACGGACTCCGGGGTGGTCCCCGGGATGACACCCACGTGGGCGCCGCCGTCGCGTACGTACTCCATGGCCGTCGCGCCGAGTACCGCCGTGTCGAGCACGGCGTCCACGCTGTGCGGCTCGACATGACCGCCGCGCGGTACGAAGTGGTCGGCGCCGAGCGACCGTACGAGCCGCTCGTCGTCGGGGCCGGCGAGCGCGGTGACGGTGATGCCCGCGCGCCGGGCGAGCTGGACGGCGAACCCGCCGACCGCCCCCGCCGCGCCGGTGATCAGCAGAGTGTCCCCGGCGTTCAGGGCCAGCAGGTCCAGGGCCTGCGCGGCGGTGAGGGCGTTGAGCGGCACGGTCGACGCGTGCACCGGATCGACGGTGGCCGGCGCGTTCGCGACGGCCGAGGCGTCCAGCACCACGTAGTCGGCGTGGGCCTTGAGCGCGGCGGGGCCGTACGACAGCCCGACGACGGCGGTGCCCGGGGCGACATCCGTCCCCGGCCCCGCGGCGTCGACGGTCCCTGCCACGTCCCAGCCGAGCCCCAGCTGCCCCTGCTCGGTCAGCGGCGCCAGGAATCCGGCGCGGTACGCCGCGTCCACCGGATTGACCGCCGCGGCGGCCACCTTGATCCGCACCTGGCCGGGGCCCGGCTCGGGCGTCGCGGTCTCGACGAGTTCGAGGACCTCGGGGCCACCGAAGGACTTGATCACTACAGCACGCATGGCAGCTCTCCTGGGGGTGAGTGGCAGTTCGAAGGTGGGACGGGCGATTCCCGCTGCAACAAACCTAGGAAGAGTTACTCTCTTTTCGTAAGTACGTACGTGAAGGTGCGTTCGGTACCCCGAGGTAGGACCACCCGGAGGCGGGACAGGACATGGCGACGAAGACGGCGGCTGAGCGCCGCGACGAGGCCCGTCTCGCGTACGACGCCTTTCTCAAGGAATGCCCGACGCACCAACTGCTCGCCTGCGTCAGCGACAAGTGGGTCAGCCTGATCGTCTGCGCCCTCGGCCCCGGCCCGATGCGCTACAGCGATCTGGGCCGGAAGATCCCGGGTGTGAGCCAGAAGATGCTCACGCAGTCGCTGCGCTCCCTGGAACGCGACGGCATCGTCACCCGCACGGTCACCCCGTCGGTCCCGGTACGGGTCGACTACGAACTGACCGGCCTGGGACGCAGCTTGGGCACGCTGCTGGCGGGGGTGAAGGACTGGGCGGAAACGCACTTCGACCAGGTCAACGAGGCGAGGGAACGGTACGACGAGGAGACGACGACGGCGTAGCGTGCGGTCGTCTGGGGTTGTTGTCTGCGGGTCAGGACCGAGGGGTATTCGGGGTGGGTCGGGTCGTGTTGAGCACCGTGGGGCCGCCCCTTTCTGTTTGAGTGTCGCGGCTCCGGGCCGGGCGTCAAGGGCGCTCCTTCGTCGCGTCGGCTACGCCGATTCCGCTGCGCTCCACCCTTGACTCCCGTCCCTCCACCGCAAGTGAAGGCAGTGGGGGGCGGCCGGGGGAGGGTTCCCCGGGAAGCCATGATCGCGGCGGTTGTCCTTTGCCGTCCTGGGGTCGGTGGGCGGATTGCGCGGCAGTGGAATGGGGCGGCCCGGCACCGGCTCAGCGACTGACGGCGGTGGGGGCTGGGGCACAAGCTGGTGTCTGAGCTGGGGTTGTCGTCTGCGGGTCAGGGCCGAGGGGTATTCGGGGTGGGTCGGGTTGTGTGGTGTCGGGTGGGGCCGCCCCTTTCTGTTTGAGTGTCGCGGCTCCGGGCCGGGCGTCAAGGGCGCTCCTTCGTCGCGTCGCTGCGCGATGGGCTTCGCCCACCCTTGACCCCCGTCCCTCCACCGCAAGTGACTCTTTGAGGGGGGCGGCCGGGGGAGGGTTCCCGGGAAGCCAGGATTGCGGCGGATGTCCTTTGCCGACCTCGGCTCGGTGGGTGGCCTGCGCGGCAGTGGAATGGGGCGGCCCGGCGGGGCTTAGCGACTGACCACCGTCCATGGCCGAGGCGCAAGCTGGTGTCTGAGCTGGGTGGGTGGTGGGGTGGGTGTGACCTGGGAGGCGGAAGTGGGTCGGTAGAGGCCCCGTTTGTGCCCGAGGATCCGCTTAACGCAACCCCTGACCTATGACAGCCCTCCTGAGGCCCCAAATAGCTAGACATATAGGGTATATCGGGTGGCTGGAGGAGGCTCGCGGCCCCGGTTGGATTCTCACTGTGCATGCGGCTCGTTCTCGCCCGCCGGGCCGGGAGGTGGCGGGCGCGCAGGCGGGGGTGAGAGCGACGGGTCTACATGATGCCCCGTATATCCCTATTTGCCCCGCCTTTCGCGCCCCTCACTGATCGGCTATGCGTCAGAGAGTGCGTTAAGCGAGTCCCCCGGCACATGCGAGCCCTCTACCGGCCCACTTCCGTCCCATGCGTCACACCCACCCCGCCACCCACCCAGCTCAGACACCTGCTTGTGCCTCTGACAGCTGATAAGGGTTTGCCGCTGAGCCGGTGCCGGGCCGCCCCATTCCACTGTCGCGTAATCCACCCACCGGCCCGAGGTCGGCAATGCGCCTCGGCCAATTGCGAGCCGTCCCGGGGAACTCTCCCCCCGGCCGCCCCCCACTGCCTTCACTTGCGGTGGAGGGACGGGAGTCAAGGGTGGAGCGGAGCGGAATCGGCGTAGCCGACGCGACGAAGGAGCGCCCTTGACGCCCGGCCCGGAGCCGCGACACTCACACAGAAAGGGGCGGCCCCACCCGACGCCACACGACCCGGCCCGCCCTGGGTACCCCTCGGTTCTGACTCGCAGACGACAACCCCAGCTCAGACACCAGCTTGTGCCCCAGCCCCCACCGCCGTCAGTCGCTGAGCCGGTGCCGGGCCGCCCCATTCCACTCCCGCGCCCACCACCCACCGACCCCAGGACGGCAAAGCGCCCGGGCCCAGAACCAAGCCCCCCGGGGAACCCTCCCCCCGGCCGCCCCCCACTGCCTTCACTTGCGGTGGAGGGACGGGGGTCAAGGGTGGGCGAAGCCCATCGCGCAGCGACGCGACGGAGGAGCGCCCTTGATGCCCGGCCCGGAGCCGCGACACTCACACAGAAAGGGGCGGCCCCACCCGACGCCACACGGCCCGGCCCGCCCTGGGTACCCCTCGGTTCTGACTCGCAGACGGCAATCCCAGCTCAGACACCTGCTTGTGCCCCAGCCCCCACCGCCGTCAGTCGCTGAGCCGGTGCCGGGCCGCCCCATTCCACTGCCGCGCGGACCACCCACCGACCCGAGGCCCACGCCATCCGGCGTCAGCCCCCGCGGCCTCTGGTGTGGAGGTGGCCGGGCTTGGGGAACGGGGGGTAGGGCAGGAGGGTTTCCCTGTAGGTGTAGCCGGTCTTTTCGGCGACTCGGCAGGAGGCGGGGTTGTCGATCTGGTGCAGCAGGCGCAGGTGGTCGAGGTCGGCGTCGTTGAAGGTGCTGAAGGCCCACGCGGTGAGTGCTTCCAGGGCGCGTGGGGCGATGCCGCGGCCTCGGGCGGTGGCTGCGGTCCAGTAGCCGACATCGGCGCTCGGGTCGGTGGGGTCGGTGGGGGCGTTTCGCTTGATGACTACGTTGGCCACCAGCCGGTTCTGCTCAAGGACGGCGAAGCTCAGCCGGTCGCCGGTGGCCCAGCCCTGGGACTGGAGCTCAAGCCATCGGACGGCGTCCTCGTGGTTCGCCACCGGGATGCGTGTCCACCGGCGTATCGCGGGGTCGCGGTAGACCTCGATCAGCGGCGCGATGTCCCGTTCCTCCCAGGGGCGCAGGAGCAGGGCGGGGGCGGATGCCGTGGCGGCCACGTGGACGGGGGTCGCGTGTGTCATGGGCTGGCCAGCCAGCCGGCCGCGTCCAGGCCGAAGGAGTCCGGTGGGGTGACCGCGCGCAGGTCGGACTCCATGGCCCGCAGACGGTCCGCGCCGAGCGCCGTGGCCCACTCGCCGCGCAGCCGGTCGAAGATCGCGGCCGAGCGGGCGAGGGCGTCGAGTCCTCGTGGGGTGAGCCGGACCAGTTTGCGGCGGGCGTCGGTGGGGTCGTCGGTGCGTGCCGCGTAGCCGAGGGACTCCAGGCGGTCGACCGTCTTGCCGGCGGCCTGTTTGGAGACGCCCAGGCGGCGGCCGATGGTGACGGCCGTGGCGCCTTCGAGCCCGATGGCCTGCAGGGCGAAGCCATGCGCCGGGCGGACGTCCGGGTGCCCCTGGCGGGCCAGTTCGGCGTGCAACTGGTCGATGAGGGACCGGAATCCGGCGAAGAGGAGCAGGGGCAGCTCGTAACCGGGCGCGTCCCGGTCTTCGCCGGTCCTCAGCGGCTCAGCCATTGCAGAACTCGACAACCTGGTTTACCTTTTTATCGTCAACCATGTTGTCCATCGTAGCGAGGAGAGCGACTCGCATGGCTCCGTCTTCCCCCTTTCCCGACCACACCCTGGACTCCGCCCCCGCCGACTCCCGCCGCGCCATGGAGGCCACCACCCGCCACCTGGGATATCTGCCGTCCGCCGTCGCGCGCCTTGCCGCCTCGCCGCAGCTGCTCGACGGCTTTCAGAAGCTCACCGGCCTGTTCGAGGCCACCACGCTCGATCCGGTGGCGCGTGAAGTGATCGTCATGGTCGTCGTCGTGCGCAACGAATGCCACCTCTGTGTTGCCATGCATACGGGGAAACTCGTGGCCCTCGGCGCCAACGAGGAGCTGATCGCCGCCCTGCGCGAACAGCGGCCGTTGGCGGACGAACGGCTCGAAGCCGTACGGCAGTTCACCCTCGCCGTGCTCGCCACCGCCGGTGGTGTCGACGACCGGACGCTCGGCGCCTTCCTGGCCCACGGCTATACGGAGCGGAACGCCCTGGAAGTCGTCCTCGGCATCGCTACGTACACGCTGTCGACCCTCGCCAACCGGCTCACCCGGGCCCCGGTCGACCCCCAGATCGCCCGAGCGGCGGCCCCCGCCGGCTGACCGCGTGCCGGCCTGCCGGGCGCCCGGTACGCCCGGTGGACCGGACCCACGGGCCGTGGGGGTGATGGGGTGGCAGGCTGGGGGCATGCGTTCGCTTCCGCCCCACCCCGGCCTGCGTCTTTCCGGTTCCGTCGCCGCTGCCGCCACCGCCGCTGTTGCCCTTGCCGCCGCCGGGCTGCTGGCCTCGGCCGCCCCGGCGACCGCGGGCGCGGCCCCGGCCCCGGCCGCCTCCGTGGCCGCCGACGACGGTTCACCCGACCGGAGCTTCACGATCAAGGATCCGCGGATCACCGAGTCGAGCGGGCTGGCCGCCAGCCGCGCCCACCCCGGCATCTACTGGACGCACAACGACAGCGACGACGGACCGTACGTCTACGCCGTGGACTCCAGGACCGGCAAGACGGTCGCGACGATCTCCCTGCGGGGGATAGGTGAACCCAGGGATGTGGAGGGCATCTCCGTGGGTTCCGACGGCAATGTGTATGTCGGCGACATCGGCGACAACCTGGGTGGTAGCTGGGACCATGTGTGGATCTACCGTTTCCCCGAGCCCGAGCAGCTCAAGGACGCGACCGTACGCGCGACACAGTTCACGGTGCAGTACGCGGACGGGCCGCGTAACGCCGAGGCGCTGATGGTCCACCCCACGACCGGGCGGGTCTACATCGCCTCGAAGGTCGAGGGCGGCGGCGGGCTGTACGAGGGTCCGGCCACGCTCACGTCGTCCGGCACGAATGTCTTCCGGCGGATCGGCGAGGTGCCGTGGGTGACGGACGGGGCGTTCTCGCCGGACGGCAAGGAGCTGGTGCTGCGCTCCTACTTCAGCGCCCGCGCCTATGTGTGGAAGGACGGCCGGCTGGGCGCGGACCACGCGGTGCGCGCACCGTTCCAGGGGCAGGCCGAGTCGGTGACGTACACGGCGGACGGCAAGGCGCTGATGTTCGGCTCCGAGGGCAAGGAGAGCGGGGTGGTACGGGTGGACCTGGACAAGGACTCCGGCGGTAACTCGCCCTCCGGGAACGGCAGTTCCTCGTCCGGTGGCAGCGGCAGCAGCAGCGACGGCGGCGGCCCGCAGGGGAACGCCACGCTGGGGGCGGTCGTCCTCGCGGGCGTGGCCGCGCTCGTCTTCGGCGTCAAGCGACTGCGCCGGAAGGACTGAGGCCAACGCGACGGGCCCGAGGCCAACGCAGCGGGCCCCGGCGCGGTGTGCGCCAGGGCCCGGAAGCGTCAACCTGAAGCTGCCAGATCAGGAACAAGCGCCAGATCAGGAACAAGCTGCCAGATCAGGAACAAGCGCCTGATCAGGCACCGGCGTCAGAGGCGCTCGATCACGTAGTCGATGCAAGCCGTCAGCGCCGTGACGTCCGACGGGTCGATCGCCGGGAACATCGCCACGCGCAGCTGGTTGCGGCCCAGCTTGCGGTACGGCTCCGTGTCGACGATGCCGTTGGCGCGCAGCGCCTTGGCGACGGCCGTCGCGTCGATCTCGTCCGCGAAGTCGATCGTGCCGATGACCTGCGAGCGCTTCGCCGGGTCGACCACGAACGGCGTCGCGTACTTGGACGCCTCGGCCCATCCGTACAGCGTGCGCGAGGAGGTGGCCGTACGGCGCACCGCCCAGTCCAGACCGCCCTGGGAGTTGAGCCAGTTCAGCTGCTCGTTGAGCAGGAAGAGCGTGGCCAGCGCCGGGGTGTTGTACGTCTGGTTCTTCAGGGAGTTGTCGATCGCCGTCGGCAGCGAGAAGAACTCCGGGACATGGCGCCCCGACCCGTGGACACGCGCGGCGCGCTCCAGCGCGGCCGGCGAGAAGACGCCGATCCACAGTCCGCCGTCGGCCGCGAAGGACTTCTGCGGGGCGAAGTAGTAGACGTCCGTCTCGGTGATGTCGACCGGCAGGCCACCGGCGCCCGAGGTCGCGTCGACCAGGACGAGCGAACCCTCGTCGGCGCCCGCGACCCGCTTGATCGGGGCCGCGACACCGGTGGAGGTCTCGTTGTGGGTGAAGGCGTAGACGTCGATGCCTTCCTCGGCCTCCGGGTCCGGGTGGGAGCCGGGGTCGGCGGCGATGACGGTCGGGTCGGCCAGCCACGGCGCGAGCTTCGCTGCCTTCGCGAACTTGGAGGAGAACTCACCGAAGGAGAGGTGCTGCGACTTGTTCTCGATCAGTCCGTGCGTCGCGATGTCCCAGAAGGCGGTGGAGCCGCCGTTGCCGAGGATCACCTCGTAGCCCTCGGGAAGCTCGAAAAGGCTCCGTACTCCGTCGCGCACCGCACCGACCAGGTTCTTGACCGGGGCCTGGCGGTGGGACGTACCCAGGAGCGACGTACCGGTGGCGGCGAGCGCGTCCACCGCCTCCGTCCGCACCTTGGAGGGACCTGCGCCGAAACGGCCGTCGGCGGGCTTGATGTCAGCGGGAATCTCGATATCGGCCACGAAGAAGGAGCGTAGTCCTCCCGCCGCACCGTCGAGAACCGTGTCCGTCGGGTGAGACACCCACTGCGCTCCGTGGTGTCCGGTCAGCGGCCGAGCCGGACCGGCAGGTCGAACAGGTCGTTCTGCGTCACCACCGGCTTGTTGCGCAGCTCCGACGCCGGAACCGCCAGGTCCAGATCGGGGAAGCGCGCGAACAGGGCCGGCAGCGCCACCCCGGCCTCCAGCCGGGCCAGCGCCGCACCCGGGCAGACGTGCGGGCCGTGCCCGAAGGAGATATGACGGTTCGGGGTGCGGGTGATGTCGAAATCGCCGGCCGTCGGGCCGTACTGCCGCTCGTCGCGGCCGATCGCGCCGAAGGACACGATCAGAGCTTCACCCTGAGGGAGTACGGCGTCACCGACCTCGATGTCCTCCGTGGCGAACCGGAACAGGACGTGCGAGGTCGGCGTCGACCAGCGCAGCGTCTCCTCGATCACGTTCTCCCACGGCACCTCGCCCGACAGCACCAGCGCGCGCTGCTCGGGATGGGTGCTCAGGGCCACCACGGCGTTGACGATCAGGCCGATCGTCGTCTCGTGCCCTGCCGTCATCATCAGCCGGAGGGTGTTGACGATCTCCTCGTCCGTGAGGCGGTCGCCGTTCTCCGACGCCGCGATCAGCGCGCTGGTCAGGTCGTCGCCCGGGTTCGCGCGCTTCGATTCGAGGGTCCTGGTGAACAGGACGGCGAGGTCCGCTATGACCTGCGGGACCTCTTCGCGCGGTGTCTGCGTCGAGAAGAACTTGTCGTAGAGCCCCTTCAGCCGGGGGAGATCGGCCGGATCCACCCCCATCAGCTCCCTGACCACGCTCATCGGCAGCGGGTAGGCGAACTCCTTCTTCAGATCGACCGGTTCGGCCCGATCAGCCGGGTCGGTGAGCTCACGTGCGGCCAGCCGGTCCAGCAGATCCGCCGTCAGCTCCTCGATACGCGCCCGCAGCCGCTCCACCCTCCGTACGGTCAGGGCCTGCGCGACCAGGGTGCGCAGCCGCCGGTGATCCGCGCCGTCCACGGTCAGCATGGAACGGCCGGGGTTGGCCAGCCCGATCAGCGGCCAGTCGAGCGGGATCTCGCCGCGCTGCCAGGCGCCCCAGACCGTGATGTCCTTCACCAGCCGGGCGTCGGTGAGGAGCTGACGGGCCTCGGCGTGGTGGGTGATCGCGTAGCAGGCCACCCCGCCCGGCAGCTCGACGCGCGCGAGCGGACCCGCCGCGCGCAGCGTGGCGCTCTCGCCGTCCAGGTCGGTGACGAACGGGTCGAGGACGATGACGCCGCCCGGGTCGGCGGCGGCGCCCGTAGCTTCCACCGGCCGGTTCGCGTGGGGACAGGTCATGTCGTGCCTCCGACGGCAGAGGTGGGAGTGAAGCTCACCGGCAGTTCCGAGAGGCCCCGCAGCCACGGGGACGGCCGCCGGGTGAGCGTGTCGGCCGGGACCGCGAGGTCGATGTCGGGGAGCCGGTCGAGCAGCACCTCGATAGCCGTACGGGCGACGACCTCGGCGATCTCCTGTGCCGGGAACGGGCAGCGGTGCTCGCCGTGGCCGAAGGAGAAGAAGGCGCTGTTGCCGCCGGTGAACGCGGAGCCGTCGGTGCGGATCTGCGGGTCGTGGTTGGCGGCGGCGAGGCCGAGCAGGAGCAGGTCGCCGGCCCGGATCCGGCGGTCGCCGAGGCGGGTGTCGCGCGCGGCCCAGCGGCCGGCGACGTTCTGGGTGGGGGTGTCCTCCCAGAGGACCTCGTTCATGGCCTCCGCGACGCTGTGGCGGCCGCCGGAGAGGGACGCGGCGAACCGGTCGTCCGTGAGCATCAGCCGCAGCGAGTTGCCGATCCAGTCGGCGGTCGGCTGGTGGCCGACGACCAGCATCACCCGCAGGTCCTCGGCGATCTCCTCGTCCGTGAAGCCGCTCGCGCCGCGCACCAGCCGGGAGGCGACGTCCGGTCCCGGCGTCTCACGCTTCTCGACGAGCAGCTCCGCCACGGACCGGGTGAGCAGGCGCTGGGCCGCCTGAGCGTTCTCGCGGCCGTCGATCATGTTCTTGAGCGCGGTGACCAGGCCGGGGCCCCGGTCGTCCTGGAAGCCGTAGATCTTCAGCAGGACGCGGACCGGCAGGAACGACGCGTACCGGGAGATGATCTCCGTACCGCCCTCGGTGCAGAAGCCGTCGATCAGCTCGTCGGCGTACTGCTCCGCGTACCTCTTGAGCGCGAACGGGTCGACCGCCTCCAGCACATCGCTGATCATCGCGGCGCGCCGCCGGTGCCGCTCGCCGACCGTGTAGAGGATCGACGGCTGCTTACGGCCGATCATCGGCAGCAGCGGCCAGTCCGCGGGGATGCTGTCCCACTGGTTCCACAGGTCGGAGTCGCGGCTGAAGAGCACCGGGTCGCCGGTGACCTGGTGCAGCTCGCGGTAGCCGAGGACCAGCCAGGCCGGGACGTCGCCGGTGAGGACGACCGGGGCGACGGAGCCGTGGTCGCGCCTCATCTCCCGGTAGAGCCGGGCGGGTTCGGCCTGGAAGAGGGGGCCGCTGAGGGGGACAGGCGCGGGGCCCCCGTGGGCGGGGCAGCCCGACAGGCCGGACGGGGTGGTCGGGGTGGTCGGGGTCGTCACGGTGCGGTCTCCGGGGTCGGGGCCGAGGCCGTGGCCGGCACCGGGGACGGGGACGCGGCCGGGGTGGTGTCCGCCGCCATGTCGGCCTCTCTCTTCGCGGACAGCCGGTAGAGGTAGTCGACCAGCGTGATCAGTACGTACTTGCTGGACGAGCGGTCCCGCGCGTCGCACTCCACCAGCGGCACATCGGGTGCCAGGTCGAGCGCCTCCCGTATCTGCTCCTCCGTGTGGACGGGCCCGCCGAAGTCGTTGCACGCCACGATGAACGGCGTGCCGTGGTGCTCCAGGCGGTCGATCGCGTACCAGGAGTCGGAGAGACGGCGGGTGTCGACCAGCACGACCGCGCCGAGCGTTCCGGAGAAGAGGCGCTCCCACAGAAACCAGAAACGTTCCTGCCCAGGCGCCCCGAAGAGGTAGAGCACCGAGCGCGCGTCGAGGGAGATACGGCCGAAGTCGAAGGCGACGGTGGTGGAGGTCTTTCTGCGGAGCCCTTCGAGATCGGCGAGTACGTCGATGCCCTCGCTCGCGCGGGTCATCGTCTCCTCGGTGTTCAGGGGACGGATCTCACTGACGGAACGGACCATGGTGGTCTTGCCGACACCGAAGCCGCCAACGATGACGATCTTCAGACCGTTGTCGGCGGTACTGGCCAGCGACGGCCGGGCCGAGGCCGGGCCGGTGGTCCGTTCAAAGGTTGCGGAGTCCAACGAGCACCTGCTCCAGGATGTGGGGATCGGGAAGTCGGTCGGCTGCCCGGGCCGTACGGGGATGGCGGGCGCTGATCCGGCCGGTGTCGAGCAGGTCGGCGAGCATGATCCGCACGATGATGCCGGGCAGCCGGAGTTCGGCGGCGATCTCCACGACGGCCGTCGGACGATGGCACATGCGCAGGATCGCGGCATGCTCCGACTGCATGCCGGGGGTCGGGTCACACTCCGCGACCACGAGCGTCACCAGGTCGAACCTGCCCGTGTCGGACCGGCTGCGCCCTCCGGTGAGGGTGTACAGCCGGTCGGGTGAGTCGTCCCGGCCGGGCCGGCTCATACCCGTACGCCGCCTTGCCCCGGGCCGGTGGTGCTGCCTTGGGCGGTGCTGCTGTGGGCGGTGCTGCTTCCGTCGGTGGAATCGCGCGGGGGCGAGCTGAGGTGTTCCCCGAGCTGTTCGACGAGTTCGCTCATGTTGTGCCCGACCAGGCCGACATCGGCGTCCTCGGCGGCGACGACGGCGAGATGGGCGCCGTCCCCGGCCTCCACGATCAGCAGGACGCCGCCGTAGAACTCGGTCATGGCGGACCGCACGCCGCCGGCGCCGTTGCCGAACTCGACGGACGCGCCGTGCGACAGGCTCTGGATGCCGGCCGCGATGGCGGCGAGCTGGTCGGCCTGGTCGACGGAGAGCTCGGGGGTACGGCACAGCCTGAGGCCGTCCCGGGACAGGACCAGCGCATGGCGCGCGCCGGGCGTGCGCTGGAGCAGGTTCTCCAGCAGCCAGTTGAGCTTCTCGTCGGTGGAGGTGCCGGTCATCGGGGGTTGCCTTCCGGGTGCGTGGAGTGCGCCGGGCGCGGTGGGGTGGCGCGTACAGCCTTCAGGAAGCTGCTGAACCGGGCCGCCTGCGAGGTGGCGGGCGGGGCCGTGGACTCGGTGGCGGGCGCGGAGGTGTCGGCGGAGGGGGCATCGGCGGTGGGTGCGGCGGCCGCGCTGTGACGTGACTGGGAGCCTTCACCGCCGGTACGGCGCAGGGTGGCGGCGAGGGTACGGCCACGGCGGCGCTTGGGCAGGCCGCTCGCACCCAGCTCGGGGGACGTCGGCTCGGGGGTGGCCGCGGGTGCGGGTGTCGGCTCGGCGGCCGATTCGGCGGCCGGCTCCGGGGTGCTGTCGGCCGGGGTTTCCGCAGCCGGTTCGCCGGTGGGGGCGGCGTCGGGTACGGCGTCGGATTCGGGTTCGGGCGCGGGGGCGGCCTGTACGGGCGGCTGCCCCGGGACCTCTGTACGCAGCCGCGCGATCAGCTCGTGCGGCAGCAGCACCAGCGCACCCGTGCCACCCCGCGCGGACGGCCGGAAGGAGACCGTCAGCCCGTGCTTGCGGGCCAGCTTGCCGACCACCGCGAGACCGAGCCGGGTGCCGGACAGACCGCTGAGGTCCGACTGTTCCGTCGTGACGGCCCGCTCGGCGCGGCGCAGTTGGACATCGCTCATCACCAGCCCGCTGTCCTCGACCGTGATGACGATCCCGGCCGGGACCTCCTCCACGTACACATGGACTTCGGCGGTCGGCGGCGAGAAGTTCGCCGCATTGTCGAGGAGCTCCGCGAGAGCGTGCATAACACCCTCGGCCGCATGCCCCGCGATGGCCGCTTCACTCGTCGAATGGAGTCGCACTCGCTGATATCCGCTGATCCGGCCCATCGCGCCGCGCAGGATCGACTCCATCACGATCGGCTTCGCCCAGCGCCGGCCGGAGCGCGCGCCGGTCAGTACGGCGATGGAGTCGGCGAGACGGCCCGCCTGGGCGGTGCGGTGGTCCAGGTGCAGCAGATCGCCGAGTACGTCCTCGTCCGTGTGCCGGTGCTCCATCTCGCGGAGGTCGGCGAGCATGCTCGTCGCGAGGGCCTGCATGCGTCCTGCGGCGTTGGCGCAGGCGGAGACGGCGGCCGCGCGGTTGTTCTCGCTGCGGGCGGCCTCCTCGGCGGCACGCCGTGCCTCCGTGACGGTGCGCCGGACGTCTTCCGCGGCCTGCTGGGCGTCGGCGGCGAGCTGGTCCGCGTGCGCGGAGAGAGCCGCGTTCCGCTCACGGAGCTGCCGGCCGGTCGCCACGGCGTGGGCGGCGAAGGTGACGGCCGCGGTCAGTGCCACGGCGGCCGCGCCCGCGCCCCAGGCCAGCGGGGTCTGTACCGAAGCGGGTGCCACGGACACCGCCCACACACAGAGAAGGGCGCTGACGGCAGCCGATATCAGCAGGGCCGGTGCGGTCGGCCGGAGTGGGGGGCGCAAAGTCGGCTACCTCGTAGACGGGGGAAGGGGCTGGAGGGGTGGGGCAGGGCGGGACACGGGTGGGGCCGCTTCGAGCAGATGCCGCGAGGCATCCATCTGTTGAATCATGCTCAAACGGTGGTCACTATAGGAGAATTGACGATCAGTTTGGGAGATTCCTGTTTGATTTCTTGTGTGCTGCTGGTGTGGCAGGTAGGGAAAAGCTGGGGCTGAGGTGATAACAGAGGCATCCTGGGCTTATGGCTGAGCAGGCGGAGCAGCGGAAAACGACAGAAGCGGCAGCTGCGACAGAGGCGGCAGCGGCGACGAAAGCGGCCACGGCGGCGGCGTCGACGGCACTGGCGCGCGAGCTGAAGGCAGCCGTGCGCGGTGAGGTCGACTTCGGCGCGGCGGCGCGGGCGCTGATGACGATGGACGCGTCCAACTACCGGCGGGTGCCGGTGGGCGTCGTCACGCCGCGTGACGCGGCGGACGTGGCGGCGGCGCTGGAGGTGTGCCGACGGCACGGGGTGCCAGTGGTGCCACGCGGCGCCGGGACCTCGATCGCCGGGCAGGCCACGGGCGTGGGCGTGGTGCTCGACCTCACCCGCCATCTGCGGTCGATCGTGTCGGTCGACCCCGAGGCGCGTACGGCGGTCGTACAGCCCGGCGTCATCATGGACGACCTGCGCGACACCGTGCGGCCGTACGGCCTGACCTTCGGGCCCGATCCGTCCACGCACAACCGCTGCACGATCGGCGGAATGATCGGCAACAACTCGTGCGGATCCCACTCGGTGGCCTGGGGAACGACGGCCGACAACGTCCGCGGGCTGTCCGTCACCACGTACGGCGGTGACACGCTGCGCCTCGGCCAGGGCTGGGACGGCGCCCCCGCCGGACTGCGCGCGCTGGTCGACAGCCATCTCGCGCTGCTGCGCACGGGCTTCCCCCAGGGACTGCCACGGCGGATCTCCGGATACGCGCTGGACGCGCTGCTCCCCGAGGCGGGCGTCGATCTGGCCCGCGCCTTCTGCGGCAGCGAGGGCACGCTCGGGGTCGTCACGGAAGCGTCCGTACGGCTCGTCGAGGCGCCCGCGGCCCGCGCCCTCGCGGTCCTGGGGTATCCGGACGAGAGCGCGGCCGCCGAAGCCGCGTCCGGGCTGCTCCCGTACGGTCCGCTGACCGTCGAGGGCATGGCCGAGGATCTCGTACGGAGCGGCCACGACCTGCCGCGCGGCGGGGCCTGGCTCTTCGTGGAGACCGGCGGCGCGACGCCCGCGGAGGCACGGGCCGCCGCGTCGGCGATGCTCCGCGCGGCCGACGCGCTGGACGGGACGGTGGTGGACGATCCGGCCGGGCAGCGGGCGCTGTGGCGGGTACGGGAGGACGCGTCGGGCACCGCCACCCGGATGCCCGACGGCAGCGAGGCCTGGCCCGGCTGGGAGGACTGCGCGGTGCCGCCCGCCCGGCTCGGGGCGTATCTGCGCGATTTCCGCGCCCTGCTGGCCGAGCACGGTCTGCGTGGCACGCCGTACGGTCACTTCGGGGACGGCTGCATCCATGTCCGTATCGACTTCGACCTGCTGAGCGAGGACGGCGTACGGCGCTTCCGGCGCTTCTCGGAGGACGTGGCAGGGCTCGTGGTCGCGCACGGCGGCTCGCTGTCCGGGGAGCACGGCGACGGACTGGCGCGCGCGGAACTGCTGCCGAAGATGTACGGAGCGGAACTGGTCGGCCTCTTCGGCCGGTTCAAGGACGTGTGGGATCCGGCGGGCGGCATGAATCCGGGCGTCCTGGCCCGTCCCGCCCGGCTCGACGCGGACCTGCGCTTCGCCGTACTGCCGCGCGAGCCCGTCGATGTCGCGTTCAGCTATCCGCACGACGGTCCGCAGGGCGGGGACTTCGCCGGGGCCGTACGCCGGTGTGTCGGCGTCGCCAAGTGCCGGGTGGCCGGGCCGAGTACGGGGGCGGGTGTGATGTGCCCGTCGTTCCGCGCGACGGGCGAGGAACAGCACTCCACGCGCGGGCGCGCGCGGCTGCTGCACGAAATGCTCGCGGGTGAGATCGTGACGGACGGCTGGCGCTCGACGGAGGTACGGGACGCGCTGGACCTGTGCCTGTCCTGCAAGGGCTGCCGCAGCGACTGCCCGGTGGGCGTGGACATGGCCACGTACAAGGCGGAGTTCCTGCACCACCACTACGCGGGGCGGCTGCGGCCGGCGGAGCACTACGCGATGGGCTGGCTGCCGCTGTGGCTACGGGCGGCGGCGCCGTTCGCCCGGGTGCTGAACGCGGCCGCGCGGGTGCGGCCGCTGGCGGCGGTCGCGAAGCGGCTGGGGGGCATCGCTCCGGAGCGGGCGATCCCGCGGCTGGCCCCGGAGACGTTCGGGCGGTGGCTGCGCCGGCATATGGGAGACAGGACAGGTGTCTTCCCGCAGGGCCGTACGGCGGTCCTGTGGCCGGACACCTTCACGGAGCATCTCTCGCCGTCGGTCGGACAGGCGGCGGTACGGGTGATGGAGGCGGCCGGCATCGGCATCGTGTCGCCGCAGGGCGGCCGGGTGTGCTGCGGGCTGACCTATGTCTCGACGGGCCAGCTGGACCGGGCCCGTACGGTCATGCGCCGCACCCTGGACCGGATGGAACCGCTGCTGGACCTGGGCCTGCCGGTCGTCGTCCTGGAACCGAGCTGCGCGGCGGCGCTGACCACGGACCTGCCGGAACTGCTCGCCGACGACCCGCGCGCGGCGCGGCTCGCGGCGTCGGTCCGTACCTTCGCCCAGGCGCTGGAGGAGTGCGCCCCCGACTGGCGGCCGCCCCGCCTCGACCGCGCGGTGGCCGGTCAGACGCACTGCCACCAGCACGCGGTCCTGGGCGACGACGCGGACCGCCGGCTGCGTGAACGCGCGGGCCTGACGGGGGATTTGAGCGGCGGCTGCTGCGGCCTGGCGGGCAACTTCGGCTTCGAACGCGGCCACTACGAGGTGTCGGTTGCCTGCGCGGAGGACCAACTGCTGCCGTCGGTACGAGCGGCGGAGGCGGCGAAGGCGAAGGGATCGCAGGGCCCGGAGGTCCTGGCGGACGGCTTCTCCTGCCGTACCCAACTCGACCAGCTGGGCGGCTACCGGGCCCGGCACCTGGCGGAGGTGCTGGCGGAGGGACTGTGAGGTGGCTGTACGGCCGCGGCCTCAGGCTCCCGACGCCAACTCGTGGGCCAGGGCCGCCAGTTGGGGGATCGCCGGGTGGGTGGTGCCTTCGCGCCAGGCCAGGAAGACATGGAGGGGCGGGGCGTCGGGCAACGGGCGGTAGGCGACGCCCGGGTGGGGGTGCATGGCCGCCGTCGAGGTGCCGGTGACGCCGATGCCCCGCGCCGCGGCGATGGCCGCCAGCCAGTCGTCCGTGTTGGCGACCGTCAGCGTGATCGCCGGGCCGGCCTGCGGCGGCCACAGGGCCGGGGTCGTCGTGCCCGAGACGGTGTTCACGATCACCACTTCGGACGCCAGGTCCGCCAGCGTCAGTGACGTACGCGCGGCCAGCGGCCCGTCGGCCGGGACCGCCGCGATGCGGGACTCCGTGAACAGCAGCTCCTTGACCAGCCCCGGCGTCCCCACCGGCCCGCGCAGCAGCGCCGCGTCGACCTCGCCCCTGGTCAGCCCCGCCGTACGGTCGTCGATCCTGAGCAGCTCCAGCGGGGTCTCCGGATATTCCTGATGCCAGCGCCGCAGCAGCGGCGTAGTGTACGGGCCGAAAGCCGACCACGGGTGCCCGAGCCGCAGCGGCCGGCGGCGCAGCCGCCCCGCGTCGAGGGCGTCGTCGAACGCGGCGACCGCCACGGCCGCCTTGTCGCGGAAGGCGCGGCCCTCTGCGGTCAGGGCGAGATGGTGGGTGGAGCGTTCCGCCAGCCGCACGCCGAGATGTTTCTCCAGCGTGGCGAGGGCGCGGGAGACGGCCGGCTGGGTGAGATGCAGCCGGGTCGCCGCCCTGGTCACGCTCGACTCCTCGGCGATGGCGAGGAAGCAGCGGAGGTGGCGCAGCTCGATGCTCATGCGCGTGGAGCATAACGGCAGCCCAATCGGCATTTCACAGGGTGAGCGCCGGAGTCGTAGCGTGACGGTGGATGTCGGCGGATGCCGGCGGTTGAGGTGCAGTATGTTGGACCTCCAGTCCAGTGAAGTGAACTAGGAGAGGTTTCCGGTGGAAGAGCCGCGTACTACCACCGCTGCGGCCACCACCGCCGCGGCCGCTGTCTCGCTGCCGGAGGCCGCCGGGGTCGCGGAGGGCGGCCGGCCCGCCGCCTCCAAGCGCACCCTCGGCCCCGTCGCCCTCGTCGTCGCCGGCGGGCTCTCCGTACAGTTCGGCGCCGCCATCGCCGTCCTGCTGATGCCGCGCACCGGCGCCGTCGGCGTCGTCTCGCTGCGGCTCGGGCTCGCCGCGATCGTCCTGCTCGCCGTCTGCCGCCCCACCCTGCGCGGCTACTCGCGCGCCGACTGGGGGACGGTGGTCGCCTTCGGTGTCGCCCTCGCCGCCATGAACGGCCTCTTCTACCAGGCGGTCGACCGCATCCCGCTGGGCGTGGCCGTCACCCTCGAAGTCCTCGGCCCGCTCACGCTCTCCGTGATCGTCTCCCGGCGGCTGATCAACGTCCTGTGGGCCGTTCTCGCGCTCGGCGGTGTGCTCCTCCTCAGCGGCGGCGGCTTCGACCGTCTCGACCCGGTGGGCGCGGCGTTCGCGCTCGGGGCGGGCGCCATGTGGGCGGCGTACATCGTCTTCAGCGCGGGCACCGGCCGGCGCTTCCCGCAGGCCGACGGGCTGGCGCTGGCGATGGCGGTCGGCGCGCTGCTGGCCCTGCCGCTGGGGATCCTGGAGTCGGGGTCGAAGCTGCTGGTGCCGTCGACGCTGGGGCTGGCTCTGGCGGTGGCGCTGATGTCCTCCGTACTCCCGTACACCCTCGAACTCCTCGCCCTGCGGCGGCTGCCCGCCCCGACCTTCGCCGTGCTGATGAGTCTGGAACCGGCCATCGCGGCGACCGCCGGATTCCTCCTGCTGGACCAGGCGCTCTCGGCCACCGACGCGCTGGCCATCGCGCTGGTCATCGTGGCGAGCATGGGCGCGGTACGGACCCAGGTGGGGCGGCGGGCCGAGAAGGAGTAGGGCCCCCGTCGCCGGACGGCTCCGTCGCCGGAACGCCCCGTCGCACGGTCCAAAGCAAGCATGCTTGATTGTTTCTCCCGGCGCTGCCATGCTCCGGGGCACGCACACCGCCGTGTCCCGAGGGGAGCGCACCCGTGTCCGACTCTGCCGCAGTGCTCGACGATCTGCGCAGCGAGAGCGAGGAACTCGACCGGCTGGTGGGCCCGCTCGGCCCCGGCCGCTGGGCCCTCGCGACGCCGGCCCCCGGCTGGTCCGTGGCCCATCAGATCGCTCATCTGACCTGGACCGACGCGGCCGCCCTGGCCGCTGTCACCGACCCGGGCGCATTCGCGGCGGACGCGCGGAAGGCTCTCGCGGCCGCTGATTCCTTCGTCGACGAGGGGGCGGCGGCCGGCGCCGTACTCCCGCCCGCCGACCTGCTCGCCCGCTGGCGCGACGGCCGCGCGCGGCTCCAGGAGGCGCTGCGGGCCGCACCGCCCGGCGCGCGTTTCCCTTGGTACGGGCCGCCGATGAGCGCCGCCTCGATGGCGACGGCGCGGTTGATGGAGACCTGGGCGCACGGCCAGGACGTCGCCGACGCGCTCGGCGTCCCGCGCGAGCCGACCGCGCGGCTGCGGCATGTCGCGTGGATCGGCGTACGGGCCCGTGACTACGCCTACGTCGTCCGGGGCGAGGAGCCGCCGACCGACCTGTTCCGCGTCGAACTGACCGGTCCAGCGGGGGAGTTGTGGACGTACGGCCCCGAGGGCGCGACCCAGCGCGTCACCGGGCCCGCGCTCGACTTCTGTCTGCTGGTGACACAGCGGGCGCATCGCGCGGATCTCGCCGTACAGGCGGAGGGCGCGGCGGCCGATCACTGGCTGGACATCGCGCAGGCTTTCGCGGGACCGGCTGGCGCGGGCCGCGCGCCCGCCGGTCGTGCCGAGGGGGCCTGATGGCCGTCGATACGTCGGCCGACGTGCTGCGGATCGGGAACGCCTCCGGATTCTACGGCGACCGCTTCGACGCGCTGCGCGAGATGCTCACCGGCGGCCCGCTCGATGTCCTCACTGGGGACTATCTCGCCGAGTTGACCATGCTCATCCTCGGCAGGGACCGGCTGAAGGACCCGGGCGCCGGCTACGCGAAGACGTTCCTGCGTCAGCTGGAGGAGGGGCTCGGCCTCGCCCACGACCGGGGCGTGAAGATCGTCGCCAACGCGGGCGGACTGAACCCGGCCGGACTCGCCGCCGCCGTGCGCGAGCTGGCCGAGCGGGTGGGCGTGCCGGTACGGGTCGCCCATGTCGAGGGCGACGACCTGCTGGCACGCGGAGACCTGTCGGCGCACGGCGGGTGGGGCGACGGCGTCCTCACCGCCAACGCCTACCTCGGCGGCGCCGGGATCGCCGCCTGCCTGCGCGCCGGCGCCGATGTCGTGGTCACCGGACGCGTCACCGACGCGGCGCTCGTGACCGGCCCGGCCGCTGCCCGCTTCGGCTGGGGCCCGGACGACCTCGACGCGCTCGCGGGCGCGGTCGTCGCCGGGCATGTGCTGGAGTGCGGCACCCAGGCGACCGGCGGGAACTACTCCTTCTTCCGTGCGCACGACGTGCGCCGTCCCGGCTTCCCCCTCGCCGAGATCCACGCCGACGGTTCCGCGGTCATCACCAAGCACGAGGGCACGGGCGGGGTGGTCGACCTTGGCACCGTCACCGCCCAGCTGCTGTACGAGACCGGGGGCGCCCGGTACGCGGGACCGGACGTGACCGCTCGCCTCGACACCGTACGGCTGGCCCAGGAAGGACCCGACCGGGTCAGGATCTCCGGCGTACGGGGCGAGGCGCCGCCCCCCACGCTGAAGGTCGGGCTGAACCGGATCGGCGGCCTGCGCAACGAGGTCGTCTTCGTCCTCACCGGCCTCGACATCGACGCCAAGGCCCGGCTGGTGCGCGCGCAGGTGGAGGACGCGCTCGGCGAACGCCGCCCGGCGGAGGTCCGCTGGGAGCTGGCCCGTACGGACAGGACCGACGCGGACACCGAGGAGACCGCGAGCGCCCTGCTGCGGCTCGTGGTGCGCGACAGCGATCCGCGGGCGGTGGGGCGGGCGGTCAGCGGGGCGGCGATCGAGCTGGCGCTCGGCAGTTACCCGGGCTTCCATGTGACGGCCCCGCCGGGGAAGGGCACGCCGTACGGGGTCTTCGAGGCGGCGTACGTCGACGCGGCGCGGGTCGCGCACACGGCGGTGCTGCCGGACGGCGAGCGGGTGGCGGTGCCGTCCCCCGTACGTACGAAGGTGCTTGAGCCTGTCCCGGAGCCGGTGGACGGGCTCCCCGAGCCGCTGCCCGCCGGTCTGCCCACCCGCTCCGCGCCCCTCGGACTGATCGCGGGCGCCCGCAGCGGCGACAAGGGCGGCGATGCGAACGTCGGCGTGTGGACGAGGAGCGAGGACGCCTGGCGGTGGCTGGTCCATGAGCTGACGGCCGAGAGATTCCGGCAGCTGATCCCCGAGAGCCGGGACCTGACCGTCGTCCGGCACACCCTGCCCCATCTCCGCGCCCTCAACTTCACCGTCGAAGGGCTCCTCGGCGAAGGCGTCGCAGCCCAGGCGCGGTTCGACCCGCAGGCCAAGGCGCTCGGCGAGTGGCTGCGGTCCCGGTACGCCGACATCCCCGAGGCACTGCTGCCGCCCGAGGTGCTGCTGTCCGCCGAGGTACCGCTGCTGCCCGAGGTACCGCTGTCCGCCGAGGTACCGCTGTCCCCGGAGGTCCTGCTGTGACCGTGCTCCCCTCGGCCCTCGACATCACGTCCCCCGACTACGCCTCGCACCGCGCGACCATGCTCGCCAAGCTCGCGCTGCTCGACACCGAACACGCGAAGGCCCTGGCCGGCGGCGGTGAGAAGTACGTCGCCCGTCACCGCGCGCGTGGCAAGCTCCTCGCCCGCGAACGGATCGAGCTGCTCCTCGACCCCGACACCCCGTTCCTTGAACTGTCCCCGCTCGCCGCCTGGGGCAGTGACTACCCCGTCGGCGCGTCCATGGTCACCGGCATCGGGGTGGTCGAGGGCGTCGAGTGCCTGATCACCGCGAACGACCCGACCGTGCGCGGCGGTGCCAGCAATCCGTGGACCCTGAGGAAGGCCCTGCGCGCCAACGAGATCGCGTACGCCAACCGCCTTCCGTGCATCAGCCTCGTCGAGTCGGGCGGCGCCGACCTCCCCTCCCAGAAGGAGATCTTCATCCCCGGCGGGGCCCTGTTCCGCGACCTCACCCGGCTCTCCGCCGCCGGTATCCCGACCGTCGCGGTGGTCTTCGGCAACTCCACGGCGGGCGGGGCGTACGTCCCCGGCATGTCCGACCACACCGTCATGATCAAGGACAGGTCGAAGGTCTTTCTCGGCGGACCGCCGCTGGTGAAGATGGCCACCGGCGAGGAGAGCGACGACGAGTCCCTCGGCGGCGCCGCGATGCACGCCCGTACGTCGGGTCTCGCGGACCACTTCGCGGTGGACGAGCAGGACGCGATCCGGCAGGCGCGGCGGATCGTCGCCCGCCTCAACTGGCGCAAGGCGCACGCCGATCCCGGCCCGGCCGAGCCGCCCGCGTACGACGAGGAGGAGCTTCTCGGCATCGTCCCCGGCGATCTGAAGTTCCCCTTCGACCCGCGCGAGGTCATCGCCAGGATCGTGGACGGCTCGGACTTCGACGAGTTCAAACCGCTGTACGGGCCGAGCCTGGTGACCGGCTGGGCGGAGCTGCACGGATATCCGGTGGGGGTGCTGGCCAACGCGCAGGGCGTGCTGTTCTCCGCCGAGTCGCAGAAGGCCGCGCAGTTCATCCAGCTCGCCAACCAGCGCGACATCCCGCTGCTCTTCCTGCACAACACCACCGGCTACATGGTCGGCAAGGAGTACGAGCAGGGCGGCATCATCAAGCACGGCGCGATGATGATCAACGCCGTGTCGAACTCCACGGTCCCGCATCTGTCGGTGCTGATGGGCGCGTCGTACGGCGCCGGGCACTACGGAATGTGCGGCCGCGCCTACGATCCGCGCTTCCTCTTCGCCTGGCCGAGCGCCAAGTCCGCGGTGATGGGGCCGCAGCAGCTCGCGGGCGTTCTGTCGATCGTGGCGCGGGCCTCGGCGGCGGCGAAGGGACAGCCGTACGACGACGAGGGGGACGCGGCGCTGCGCGCGATGGTGGAGCGGCAGATCGAGTCCGAGTCCCTGCCGATGTTCCTGTCAGGACGGCTGTACGACGACGGGGTCATCGACCCGCGCGACACCCGCACCGTCCTCGGCCTGTGCCTGTCCGCCCTCCACACCGCCCCGGTCGAGGGTGTGCGGGGCGGCTTCGGCGTCTTCCGGATGTGAGGTCACCAGATGATCGAGAGTGTGCTGGTCGCGAACCGCGGCGAAATCGCCTGCCGCGTCTTCCGTACCTGCCGTGAGCTGGGGATCGCGACGGTCGCGGTGTTCTCGGACGCCGACGCGGGCGCCCTGCACGTCCGGGAGGCGGACACCGCCGTACGGCTGCCGGGGGCCGCGCCCGCCGACACGTATCTGCGCGGCGACCTGATCGTGAAGGCGGCGCTCGCGGCGGGCGCGGACGCCGTGCATCCCGGGTACGGATTCCTGTCCGAGAACGCGGAGTTCGCGCGGGCGGTGCTGGACGCCGGTCTGGTGTGGATCGGCCCGCCGCCGGGCGCGATCGAGGCGATGGCGTCGAAGACGCGCGCGAAGGAGCTGATGGGCGCGGCGGGGGTGCCGCTGCTCGCGCCGGTGGATCCGGCCTCCGTCACCGCCTTTGACCTGCCGCTGCTGCTGAAGGCGGCGGCGGGGGGCGGCGGCCGGGGCATGCGGGTCGTCCGTGAACTCCCTTCACTGGCCGAGGAGATGAAGGCGGCGTCGGCCGAGGCGCGGTCCGCCTTCGGGGACGGGGAGGTCTTCGCGGAGCCGTACGTGGAGCGCGGCCGGCATGTGGAGGTGCAGATCCTCGCCGACGCGCACGGCACGGTGTGGGCGCTGGGCACCCGCGACTGCTCGCTGCAACGCCGCCACCAGAAGGTGATCGAGGAGTCCCCGGCGCCTGGCCTCCCGGACGGGCTGCGCGCCACCCTGCGCGAGGCGGCGGTGGCCGCGGCCCGCACGGTCGGCTACCGGGGCGCGGGCACGGTCGAGTTCCTGATCTCGCCGCAGGGCCGCGCGTACTTCCTGGAGATGAACACCCGCCTCCAGGTCGAACACCCGGTGACGGAGGAGGTGTTCGGCCTGGACCTGGTCGCCCTGCAACTCGGCATCGCGGAGGGCGCCGAACTCCCGCCCGAGCCCCCGCCCGCGCGGGGCCACGCGATGGAGGCCCGCCTCTACGCGGAGGACCCTGCCAGGAACTGGGCACCCCAGACGGGCACGCTGCACCTGCTGGAGGTGGCGGGCGCCCCCGCGGACCGTCCCGCCGCGCCCCGGCTGCGCGTCGACACCGGGTACACCCACGGCGACACGATCGGTGTGCACTACGACGCCATGCTCGCCAAGGTCATCGTCTGGGCCCCCACCCGCGCCGAAGCCGTGCGCGGTCTCCGGTACGCCCTGCGGCGGGCCCGGGTGCACGGTCCTGTGACCAACCGGGAGCTGCTCGTACGGTCGCTGCTCCATCCGGACGTCGTCGGCGGGCGGGCCGACACCGGGTTCTACGAGCGGCACCTCGACGGCCTCACCGCGCCCGCCCCCGGCGAGGAGCACGCCGCCCTGGCCGCCGCGCTCGCCGCCGCGGCCGCCCGCGCCACCCGGGACACGGTGCCCGCGCGGCTCGGGGGCTGGCGCAATGTGGGGGCGCGGACGCAGAGCGGGACGTACGGCGAGCACGAGGTCCGCTACCGGGCCACCCGGGACGGATTCGACGTCGAGGCCGACGGCGTACGCGTCATCGCCACCGCGCCGCACCGCGTCAGCCTCGAAGTCGACGGAGTCGTACGGCACTTCGACATCACCGCGTACGGCGACGAGGTCCATGTCGACAGCGCCGCCGGCTCCTACCGCCTCACCGCCCGGCCCCGGTTCACCGATCCGAGGCTGCGGACCGAGCCCGGGTCGCTGCTCGCGCCCATGCCCGGGACCGTCGTACGGATCGCGGACGGACTGGCCGAAGGCGCGGAGATCACCGCGGGACAGCCGCTCATCTGGCTGGAGGCCATGAAGATGGAACACCGCGTCATCGCGCCCGCCTCCGGCACCCTCACCGCGCTCCACGCCGTCCCCGGCCGCCAGGTCGAGGTCGGCGCCCTGCTCGCCGTCGTCACCGACACCGCCGTCGTCACCGATGCACCGGAGGAACAGCCCTCATGAGCAGCAGCTTTCTCATCGAGACCGAAGAGCACACGGCGCTGCGAGCCGCCGTCGCCGCCCTCGGCCGCCGGCACGGCCGCGGCTACGACCGGGAGACCCTCTGGCGCGAGGCGGGCACGCTCGGCTACCTCGGTGTGAACCTCCCCGAGGCGTACGGCGGCGGAGGCGGCGGCATGGTCGAACTCTCCCTCGTACTCGAAGAGCTGGGCGCGGAAGGCTGCCCGCTGCTGCTGATGATCGTGTCGCCCGCCATCTGCGGCACGGTGATCGCCCGGTTCGGTACGGACGCCCAGAAGCGGCAGTGGCTGCCCGGCCTCTCCGACGGCTCCCTCACCATGGCCTTCGGCATCACCGAACCCGACGCAGGATCCAACTCCCACCGGATCACCACCACGGCCAGGAAGGACGCGGGCGGCTGGATACTCAACGGCCGCAAGGTGTTCGTGTCCGGCGTCGACATCGCCGACGCCACCCTCGTCGTCAGCCGTACCGAGGACGCGAGGACCGGCACGCTCAAGCCCTGCCTCTTCATCGTCCCCCGCGACGCCGAAGGCTTCCGGCGCTCGCAGATCGACATGGAACTCCAAGCCGTCGAGAAGCAGTTCGAGCTGGTCCTCGACGACGTACGGCTGCCCGCCGACGCCCTCATCGGCGACGAGGACGCCGGGCTGCTCCAGCTCTTCGCCGGCCTCAACCCCGAACGCATCATGACCGCCGCCTTCGCGCTCGGCATGGGCCGCTACGCCCTCGGCAAAGCCGTCGAGTACGCCAAGACCCGCCAGGTGTGGAAGGAGCCCATCGGCGCCCACCAGGCCATCGCCCACCCCCTCGCCCAGGCGCACATCGAACTCGAACTGGCCCGGCTGATGATGCGGAAGGCCGCGTACCTCTACGACGCGGGAGACGACATCGGCGCCGGCGAGGCCGCCAACATGGCCAAGTACGCCGCCGCCGAGGCCTGTGTGAAGGCCGTTGACCAGTCCGTACACACCCTCGGCGGCAACGGCCTCACCCGTGAGTACGGCCTCGCGTCCCTCGTCACCGCCGCCCGCGTGGCCCGGATCGCGCCGGTCAGCAGGGAGATGATCCTGAACTACGTATCCCACCAGTCCCTGGGTCTCCCCAAGTCCTACTGAGACAGGCGATTCTGGCCGTCCACATCGCGTCGTAAGGGGTCGTCATGGTCTTCCGTAGCGAGTACGCAGATGTCCCGGCCGTCGATCTGCCCATCCACGAGGCCGTGCTGGGCCGCGCCGCCGAGTACGGCGACACCGTCGCGCTCGTCGACGGCGCGGCCGGCACGAGCGTCACCTATGCGCAGCTCGACACCTTCCACCGCCGTATCGCCGCCGCCCTCACCGACGCCGGCGTACGCAAGGGCGACGTCCTCGCCCTGCACAGCCCGAACACCGTCGCGTACCCGGCCGTCTTCTACGCCGCCACCCGCGCCGGCGCCTCCGTCACCACCGCCCACCCCCTCGCCACGCCGGAGGAGCTCGCCACCCAGCTGCGCGACTCCGCCGCCCGCTGGATCGTCACCGTCGCGGCGCTGCTCGACGTGGCCCGCCGCTCCGCCGAACTCGTCGGCGGGATCGAGGAGATCTTCGTCTGCGACCGGGCCGAGGGGCACCGCTCGATCCTCGACATGGCGGGGTCGACGGCCCCTGAGCCCGACATCGCCATCGACCCCGGCGAGGACATCGCGGCCCTGCCGTACTCCTCGGGCACCACCGGCCTCCCCAAGGGCGTCATGCTCACGCACCGGTCGATCGCCACCAACCTCGCGCAGCTCGAACCGGTGGTCCCCATGGGCCCGGGCGACCGGATCCTCGCCGTCCTGCCGTTCTTCCACATCTACGGGCTCACCGCCCTGATGAACGCGCCCCTGAGCCATGGCGCGACCGTCGTCGTCCTGCCCCGCTTCGACCTCGACCAGTTCCTCGGAGCGATCGAGAAGCACCGCATCAACGGCCTGTACGTCGCCCCGCCCATCGTCCTCGCCCTGGCCAAGCACCCGACCGTCGCGCAGTACGACCTGTCGTCGCTCGACTACATCCTCAGCGCCGCCGCCCCGCTGGACGCCCGGCTCGCCGCCGCCTGTTCGGCCCGGCTGAACCTCCCGCCCGTACGGCAGGCGTACGGCATGACCGAACTGTCACCCGGCACCCATGTCGTACCGCTGTCCGCCGCCGACCCGCCCCCGGGCGCAGTCGGCAAGCTCCTGCCCAGCACCGAGATGCGCGTTGTCGCCCTGGACGACCCCGGCAAGGACGTGGATCCCGGCGCCGAGGGCGAGATCCTCCTGCGCGGCCCGCAGGTCATGAAGGGCTACCTCGGCCGCCCCGACGCCACCGCCGAGATGATCGACGCCGACGGCTGGGTGCACACCGGAGATGTCGGCCGGGTCGACGCCGACGGCTGGCTCTTCGTCGTCGACCGCGTCAAGGAACTCATCAAGTACAAGGGCTTCCAGGTCGCCCCGGCCGACCTCGAAGCCGTGCTGCTCACCCACACGTCCATAGCGGACGCGGCGGTGATCGGTGTCTACGACACGGACGGCAACGAGGTCCCGAAGGCTTACATTGTTCGCCGGCCCGGTTCCGAGGCGCTCACCGAGACCGACGTCATGGCGTTCGTCGCCGAGCGCGTCGCCCCCTACAAGAAGGTCCGCCGGGTCGAATTCATCGGGGGCGTGCCCCGCGCCGCCTCCGGCAAGATCCTCAGACGTGAGCTGAGGGACCGTGAACAGAGGGACCGCGAACCGCGGAACCGCGAAAGGGAGAACACGTGACGGACCCCGCGAGGCTGGTCGTGACCGCGCACGAGCGAGGCATCGCCACCCTGACCATGGACTCGCCGGCGAACCGCAACGCCCTGTCGGCGCGGCTCGTCGACGCACTCGGCGACGCCCTCACCGCCTGCGGCAAGGACCCCTCCGTACGGGCCGTGCTGCTCACCCACACCGGCAGCACCTTCAGCGCGGGCGCCGACCTCAAGGCACCGGCGAACCCGTACACCTTCGTCGCCCTGATGCGGCAGATCGTCGAGCTGCCCAAGCCGGTCGTCGCGCGCGTCAGTGGCCATGTGCGGGCCGGCGGGCTCGGTCTGCTCGGCGCCTGCGACCTCGCCCTCGCCGACCGGGGCTCGGACTTCGCGTTCACGGAGGTACGGATCGGAGTCGCCCCCGCCGTGATCTCGCTGCCGCTCCTGCCGCGCGTCGAGCCGCGCGCCGCGGCCCGGTACTCCCTCACGGGGGAGCTGTTCGACGCGGACCGCGCGGCCGTCGCCGGACTGATCACCGAGGCCGCCGACGATGTGGACGCCGCGCTCGCGCCCGTACTGGACGGGCTGCGCAGGGCGTCGCCGCAGGGGCTCGCGGAGTCGAAGAAGCTGCTCACCGTCGGCGTGCTGGACGCCTTCGACCAGTACGCGGAGGATCTCGTCCAGCGCTCCGCCTCGCTCTTCGTGACGGCGGAGGCGCGCGAAGGCATCGCGGCGTTCATGGAACGACGGGACGCCGCGTGGGTGCTCTAGACGGGACTTCGGAATGACTCGTCCAGGGCCCGCGCGGCGGATCCTGCCCGGGTCTGCGCCCAAGCAGGACCGCAGCCGCGCCACGCGCCGGCGGCTGCTGGAGGCCGCCGTGGCCTGCCTCGCCGAACACGGCTGGGCGGGCTCCACGGTCTCCGTCGTCGCCGAGCGGGCCGGTGTCTCGCGCGGCGCGGCCCAGCACCACTTCCCGACCCGCGAGGATCTGTTCACCGCGGCCGTCGAGTACGTGGCGGAGGAACGGTCCTCCGCCCTGCGCGACCTGGTCCCGGCCGGGCCCGCGCACCGCCGCGAGGCCGTCGAGGGGATCGTGGCCCTCTACACCGGGCCGCTGTTCCGGGCCGCGCTGCAACTGTGGGTCGCGGCCTCCGACGAGGACCAGCTGCGCCCCCGGGTCACCGAGCTGGAGGCCCGGGTGGGGCGGGAGTCCCACCGGATCGCGGTGGAACTGCTGGGCGCCGACGAATCCGTCCCCGGCGTACGGGAGACCGTCCAGGGGCTGCTGGACATGGCGCGCGGACTGGGCCTGGCGACGCTGCTGACGGATGACACGCAGCGGCGGGAGCGGGTGGTGGCCGAGTGGTCGCGGATCCTGGACGGGGTGCTGGGCTGACGACCGCCCGGTTCCACGGGACGTGGACGTACGGCGGCGCCGCGCCCGTTCCCGCCGGGCGCGGCGCCGTTCCCCGCTTTTGTACGAGCCGATGACGGGTCGCGGATCAGTGGGTGATCTCGTCGTACCCCTCGATCTCACGCGGATTCCGCGTCCCCGGGCCCACATAGCGGGCCGACGGACGCACCAGACGGCCCGTGCGCTTCTGCTCCAGGATGTGCGCCGACCAGCCGGCCGTACGGGCACAGGTGAACATCGACGTGAACATGTGCGCCGGGACCTCGGCGAAGTCCAGCATGATCGCCGCCCAGAACTCCACGTTCGTCGCCAGCACCCGGTCGGGCCTGCGCGCGTGCAGCTCCTCCAGCGCGGCCTTCTCCAGCGCCTCCGCCACCTCGAACCGCGGCGCGGCCAGCTCCTTCGCCGTACGCCGCAGCACCCGCGCCCGCGGGTCCTCGGCCCGGTAGACGCGGTGCCCGAAGCCCATCAGCCGCTCGCCCTTGTCCAGGGTCCGCTTGACGTACGCAGTCGCGTCGCCGGTGCGCTCGATCTCCTCGATCATGCCGAGGACCCGCGAGGGCGCACCGCCGTGCAGCGGCCCCGACATCGCACCGACCGCTCCTGACAGCGCGGCCGCCACATCGGCCCCGGTCGAGGCGATCACCCGGGCCGTGAACGTCGACGCGTTCATGCCGTGCTCCGCGGCCGACGTCCAGTACGCGTCGACGGCCTTCACATGCCGGGGGTCGGGCTCCCCGCGCCAGCGGATCATGAAGCGCTCGACGACCGACTCCGCCTTGTCGATCTCCCGCTGCGGGACCATCGGCAGCCCCTGGCCGCGCGCCGACTGGGCGACGTACGACAGGGCCATCACCGCGGCACGCGCCAGATCGTCACGGGCCGTGCGCTCGTCGATGTCGAGGAGCGGTTTCAGACCCCATACGGGCGCGAGCATCGCCAGCGCCGACTGCACATCGACACGGATGTCACCGGAGTGGATCGGGATCGGGAACGGCTCGGCGGGCGGCAGGCCGGGATTGAACGCCCCGTCGACCAGCAGTCCCCACACGTTCCCGAAGGACACCTGCCCCACCAGGTCCTCGATGTCGACGCCCCGGTAGCGGAGCGAGCCGCCCTCCTTGTCCGGTTCGGCGATCTCCGTCTCGAACGCGACGACTCCTTCGAGCCCAGGGACGAAGGAGGTGGCGGAATCAGACATCAGGCGGCTCCTCATGATGTGTGCGACGGGTTTCGGCGGGTGGCCGGGCAGGTCGATCCTGGTGTGCGAGAGGCAGGAACCATAGTCCCCGGTGTACGAAGGCCACAGTGGCCCGCCCCAAGATTTTGGCGGGTTCCTCTGATGCGCGGAAGCGTGATAACCGGCACACTGCCTCACTTCCTCCATCGAGGGTTGGCGAAGCTCCGGGCCGGGCAGACTCGGCCCTGCGGCAGGATGACCTCCGTGCCTCCCGAGAATCCGGATCCCGCTGTCATGCGCGAGCAGTACCGCACGACCCCGCTGCTGGAGGCGGACCTCGCCGCCACCCCGATGGACCAGTTCGCCCGCTGGTTCAAGGACGTCGCGGTCTCCGACCTGCACGAGCCGAACGCGATGGTGGTCTCGACCGCCACGCCCGACGGCCGTCCGTCCTCGCGCACGGTGCTGCTGAAGCGGTACGACGACCGTGGCTTCGTCTTCTTCACGAACTACACGTCCCGCAAGGGCGGCGAGATCGAGTCGAACCCCTTCGTCTCGCTGCTCTTCCCCTGGCATCCGCTGTCCCGCCAGGTCCTCGTCACGGGCACGGCGGCCCGCGTCGGGCGCGACGAGACAGCCGCGTACTTCCGCACCCGCCCGCACGGCTCGCAGCTGGGCGCCTGGGCCAGTGACCAGTCCACTCCGATCGCCTCCCGCGAGGCGCTCCTCCAGCGCTACGAAGAGCTGGCGGCCCGCTATCCGGACGACGAACAGGTCCCGGTGCCCCCGCAGTGGGGCGGCTTCCGCGTCACCCCGGAGACGGTCGAGTTCTGGCAGGGCCACGAGAACAGGCTGCACGACCGGCTGCGCTACGTCCGCGAGGAGCACGGCGGCGAGGGCGGCGGCGAGGAGCACGGCTGGCGGGTCGAGCGGCTCTGCCCGTAGAAGCCTTCAGAACACGCAGACGACCCGCGGGCCATGGTCCCTCCGGAGAGGGAGCCGGCCGGACATACCGGCGGCCCGCGGGTCGGGTGACTGCTTGGGATTTCGACCGTCGACCGGCCGAGCACTACGAGAGTGCGACAGCGAGCCGTTAGCCCGCAGCCACCTCACTTGTCCGGACTGAATACATCTTCCGGATCACCTCCTTTCGGTGTGCGTCACACGTTAGGCGCGGCTCCGGGAGCACTCAAGTGAATTAATGCGACGAATTTGGCTGTACATCACACGCATTTTCCCGCTGGTAGCGGTGGGTACGCGCTGGGCAGAGAATTGTGGGGCGTGACGATTTCGGGGAACCTTGTGTGTGCTGGGTCACGTTCGAGTTCAATGATTGGACGTGCATGCATCAGCCAGGCGGAGGCGTCCTGCAGGGGGTGCGGAGATGAGTGCTTCTCGGAGCGAGACCACCAACGCGCCCGGGCCGGACGAGCCTGATTCCGCGTCCGGGTCCGGGCCGGACGCGGGGTCCGAGCCGGAGCGGGACGGACCGGGCGCGGATCTGCTCGCTGCCCTGCTCGACGGGATGGACGCGGCGCTCTGCGCCTTTGACGCGGACGGCGTGATCACGCACTGGAACCGCGAGGCGGAGCGGGTGCTCGGCTGGTCGGCCGAGGAGGCCGTCGGGCGGCACGGCTTCGCCGGCTGGGCGGCGCGGAGCGCCGACGCGGACGACGTGCAGGCGCGGCTGATGGCCGTGATGGACATACCCGGCCGGCAGGTGGACGAGTTCGCGCTGCTGCGCAAGGACGGCGGCAGGGTGCTCGTACGGACCCAGTCGGCCCGGGTGCGCGGGGCCGACGGCAAGGCCGCCGGGGTGTACTCCGCCTTCAGCGAGGTCCACGCGCAGATAGATCTGGAGCGGACGATCGCGCTCAGCGAGGCGCTCTTCGAGGGAGCGTCCTGGGGTGTCGTCCTCGTCGATGTCGATCTACGGCCGACGGTGGTCAACGGATATGCGGCGCGGGCGCTCGGTTCCGGGCGTACGTCAGTGCTGGGGCGGCCGCTCGGTGAGCTGCTCGTCGGGGGCGTCGAGGAGCTGGAGGCCGCGCTCCACCATGTGCTCGCCGAAGGGCCGCCGAGGTCGCCCGCCGAGCTGTGGGTGACGGTCCGTACCGGCGACGGCGAGCAGCGGCGCTGCTGGCGGAGCGGTTTCCTGCAGCTGGCGTCCCCGCTGGCGGAGGAGCCGGTGCCGCTGGGTGTGGGGTGGATGTTCCAGGACGTGACGGACATCAAGCTGGCCGCGCAGGACGCGGACCGGCTGCGGTTCCGCTCCAGCCAGCTGCACCGGGCGGGGCGGGCGGCCGCGGAGTGCGAGGACCCGATGGAGGCGGCGACGGTCTATCTGGACTTCGCGCTGGCGGGTTTCGCGGATCACGCGCTGATAGACCTGGTGGTGGGGGAGGGGCCGACCGGCTCCTTCGCCGTCTCGGCCGCGGAAGCCCCCGTACGGCTGGTACGGGCGGTGGCGACGCCCTCCGGCGGCGGGTCGGGTCCGAGCATGCCGGTGGAGGCGGGCGGGATACCCGTGCGGTACGCGCCGGGGCATCCGGCGCTGCAGGCGCTGGACCGCATCGGATCGGTCCGCGCCAGTGCCCCGTCGGGTGGTGTGCCCTCCTCGACCTGGGCGGCCTCCCGCCAGTGGCCGCCGGACGCGGTGCACGCGCTGTGCACGGTGCTGCGCTGCCGGGGCCGCTCGCTGGGTGTGGTGACGTTTCTCCGGGGAGCGAGCCGTGTCGCGTTCGAACGGCCGGACGCGGTGTACGCGGAGGATGTGACGGTCCGGATGGCGGCGTCCCTGGACCTGTCCCGGACCTTGTCGGACTGACGCGCGGCCGGCCGGTGGCTGATCCGCGGCCGGGCAGCAGGGCCGAGGCCCTGCTGCCCTTGTCGCTGCCGCCCTGGTCACTTTCGCCCGGGCGTACGGTCCGTCAGGGCGCCGCTGTCCGGTCCGGGCCCGTACCCCGGGGTTCAGGGATGGACGCCGCCGTCGGCGGCAGCAGCCTGACCGGTTCCGTTTCCGCGTCGTTGTGACGCAGCGCCCAGTTCTCCAGGGAGATACGGCACGCGTGGTCGAGGTGGCGCAGGCCGGACAGATCCAGCTCGATGGGGCGGTCCTTCGGCAGCTCCTCCAACTGTTCCATTATCCGCGGCAGTCGCAGGAACGTCGCGTTGCCGGTGACGGACACCACCAGCCTGCCGCCGGTCAGTTCCCGTACGTCGACATGGAGATGGGAGATCTCCCAGGCCGTCTTGACCACCGCGAGCAGCAGCCCGAGGACCACGCCCTCGAAGAGATTGGTGACCAGGACCGCCATCGCCGTGATGGCCAGGATCACGGCCTCGCCGCGGTGCTCCCGCCACAGCGGGACCAGGTCCCTGACGGGCACCAGCTTGCAGCCGGCGTGCACCAGGACGCCCGCCAGCGCCGCGAGCGGGATGACCCCGATCGCGGCCGGCAGCAGCGCGGCGAACAGCAGGAGCCACAGCCCGTGCAGGATCCGGGAGAGCGAGGTCCGCGCCCCCGCCTGGACATTGGCGGCGCTGCGCACGATGACCGCGGTCATCGGCAGCGCGCCGAGCGCCCCGCAGACCGTGTTCCCCACGCCCTGCGCCATGAGTTCCTTGTTGTAGTCGGTGCGCGGTCCGTCGTGCATGCGGTCGATCGCCGCCGCGCTGAACAGGGACTCCGCCGAGGCGATCAGGGTGAAAGCGAGCACGGTGCCGATCGCGGCCACCCCCGCCAGCTGCCCGAAGTCGTCGAGGCCGGGCGGCTTGATCGATTCCAGCAGCCCGTGCACCTCGACCTTGGCGACGGGCAGATCCAGCAGGACTGCCGCGCCGGTGGCCAGCGCCACCGCGGCCAGCGGTCCGGGAACCACCCGGACCCGGGCCGGCAGCCTGGACCACAGGACAAGAACGGCCACGGTCCCGGCGCCGATGAGGAACGCGGTCAGCGTCGTACCGTCCGAGACGATCCCGCCGGCCAGTCCCGGCAGTCCGGCGATCTTGCCGGGGCCGCCGGACGGCGGAGCGGTGTCCGCCATGGCGTACACCTGGCCCAGGACGAGCACCAGGCCGATGCCCGCCAGCATCCCCTGGACCACGGCGACCGAGATCGCCCGGAACCAGCGGCCGAAACGCAGCGCGCCGAGGGTGAGTTGAAGCAGTCCCGAGACGAGCACGATGGCGCCGAGCGCGCCGACGCCGAACTCCTTGACGGCTTCGTACACCAGCACGGTCAGACCCGCCGCCGGGCCGCTGACCTGCAGCGAGCTGCCGGGCAGAAAGCCCACGACGAGTCCGCCGACGATGCCGGTGACCAGACCGAGTTCGGCGGGCACTCCGGAGGCGACCGCCACCCCCACACACAGGGGCAGGGCGACGAGAAAGACGACGAGGGACGCGAGCAGGTCGCGCCTCAGGACACGTTTGTCCCTCAACAGGGTGAGCATGAAGGGTGTTCCTAGCTGTGCGGTCCGCGAGCGGACGAGGGGCGGGAAGTGAGCGGTGCTGAGGGCGCCGTCACAGAGGTCTGAACTCCCCGCCCAGGTGGGGCTGGTGGGCGCTGATCGCGCCGGTGTCCACTTCGTAGTACCAGGCGTGCAGTGAGAGACGCCCCTCCACGAGGCGTTCCCGTACGGCGGGATAGCCGCGGAGGGTGTCGAGCTGGGCCGCGGCGTGGTGGCGTACCGCGTGGGCGAGGCCGTGGGCGGCCGGCAGCGAGGGGACGCCGAGGTCGAGCCAGCCGCGGACGGCCGGGACCGCTGACAGATCGTCACCGCGTACGAGGGCGCCCACGGCGCCGCAGTGGGAGTGGCCGCACACGACGATGTCGCGGACGTTGAGGACACGTAACGCGTACTCGATGGTGGCTGCTTCGCCGCTGGGCCGCTCCGCGTCGTAGCGGGGGACGATATTGCCCGCCGTACGCAGCTCGAACAGCTCACCCGGACGCGCGCCGGTGATGAGGGAGGGGATGACACGGGAGTCCGAGCAGGTGATGAACAGCGCTTGTGGCGTCTGTCCCGCCGCGAGTTCGCGGAACTCCTCGGAGCGCTCCGCCACCTGGACGGAGAAGGTACGGGCGTGGTCGATGAGTGACTTCATGATGGCCTGCCTCCTGCACCCGCGGACGTGCCGGGGCGCGGTGTGGTCGGGTCAGTGGGGGTGTGAAGGCCAGTGCCGTACGGGCGTCACGCGCTGCCGGGTCTCGGCAGTCGCGGGAGGCCGGCAGGCAGCTGCCGTGATGATCGCGCTGTCGTGTGCGCGAAAGTTCGTCTGCTCCGATGATGGGACACCGCAGCTTCGTCTACTTTGCCCGAACATTACTTCCAGGTGAAAGATCAAAATTCCGCCAAGTGGTCCTTTGGTGACGCAAAGTGGCGGGTCGAGGGCGTGGGCAAGGCCGAGGCCCACGGGGAGCGGTTCCCGCAGGCCTCGGCCGTTCGCTGCCGTCTCTTCAGTTACTTCTGGCGCTTCCGTTACGAGAGTTGCTTTGGTTACTTCGGTTGCTCTGGTTACGTCTGTCGCGCCGTCGAGCCCTCGACGGCTCCGGGGTACGTCTTTACTGGCGGTAGAAAATCCGGTCGGCGTATTCGGTCATCACCCGGCTGTTCCACTCGGGCCCGCCGTCGACATTGCCAGACCGCAGCAGCGGAGGCTCGATGCCGCGCTCGACGAGTTCCTCGGCGGCGGCGGCCATCATCGCCTGCATCAGGGCGCTGGTGACGACCGTGGAGGCGGGGGCGAACGGGGCCTCGATGCCGTCGGCGGTCAGCTCCGCGTCACCGACCGCGATCCTGTTGTCGAGGACGACGTCGCAGTGGTCCTTGAGATACGTCCCCGTCAGGTGCCGGGACGTGGTCTCCGTCGCGTACGCCACCGACGTCACGCCGATGACCTTCAGCCCCAGCGACCGGGCTTTCATCGCCATCTCGACGGGCATCGCGTTGCGCCCGGAGAGGGAGATGATCACCAGCAGGTCCCCGGCGGTGGCGGGGCTGGACTCGAGCACGGCGCTCGCCAGACCGTCGACCCGCTCCAGCGCGGAGCCGAGGGTGGCCGGCATGACATCGACGCCCACCACGCCGGGCACGGCGAGCAGGTTCATCAGGGCGAACCCGCCGGCGCGGTAGACGACGTCCTGCGCGGCGAGCGAGGAGTGCCCGGCGCCGAAGGCGAACAGCCGCCCGCCGGCGGCGACGGTGTCGGCGATCACCGTGCCGGCCGCGGCGATGTTCGCCGATTCCTCGTCGCGGACGCGCTGCAGCAGGCCGATCGCGGCATCGAAGAACTGGCCGGCCAGCTTGGACTCGCTCATCGAGGAGACCCTTCCAGGGGTGGGGGAATGCCTGTGCCGCGGATCACGTTGAGGTCTGGACCATTGCTCTGTCAATACACCTACTCGACACCTGCCCGACGCCTCACGGCACGCCTCACGGCACGCCTCGCCGCTTCGGCTTCCTCCGGCACGGCACGGTTGTCGGTGGTATGCGTCAGAATTGGGTCAGGGCCAGCGCACGATTTATTCGAGGGGCACGAATGTCCGGACTGATCGACACGACGGAGATGTATCTCCGCACCATCCTCGAGCTCGAAGAGGAAGGTGTGGTCCCGATGCGCGCCCGGATCGCCGAGCGGCTCGACCAGAGCGGGCCGACGGTCAGCCAGACCGTGGCCCGTATGGAGCGCGACGGTCTGGTGCAGGTCGCGGGCGACCGGCATCTGGAGCTGACGGAGGAAGGGCGCCGGCTGGCGACCCGTGTCATGCGCAAGCACAGGCTCGCCGAGTGTCTGCTGGTCGATGTGATCGGCCTGGAGTGGGAGCAGGTGCATGCCGAGGCGTGCCGCTGGGAGCATGTGATGAGCGAGGCGGTGGAGCGGCGGGTGCTCGAGCTGCTGCGTCACCCGACGGAGTCGCCGTACGGCAACCCGATCCCGGGCCTGGCGGAGCTGGGCGAGAAGGCGGAGGCCGACCCGTTCCTGGACGCGGGGATGGTGAGCCTGGCCGATCTGGATCCGGGCTCGGAGGGCAAGACGGTGGTGGTGCGGCGGATCGGCGAGCCGATCCAGACCGATGCCCAGCTGATGTACACGCTGCGGCGCGCGGGCGTGCAGCCCGGGTCCGTGGTGAGCGTGACGGAGTCCCCGGGCGGCGTGCTGGTCGGGAGCAGTGGCGAGGCGGCGGAGCTGCAGGCCGAAGTGGCTTCGCATGTCTTCGTGGCCAAGCGCTGAGCACTGACCGCTGAGCGCGGAGTACGGGGTACGGGGTTGACGACCGGGGCGTGGGGGGCGCCCGGGTCCGCCGGGGCGGGGGAGTCCACGGCGGGGTCCGGTGTGAAGGTGACGGGCGTGAAGGCAATTTCCGGCTGAGGATGAAAGCGCTTCCGCCGAACGGCAGCGGCCGGGCGGATCGCATGCCACGCTTATAGCTGAGGCATATGACCTGAGGGCGCCGGCCGGGGGCTCGGCCCCACGGTAGGGGAGGGGAGCAGGGTTATGCGCCTGTACGGGTGTGGGCACTGTGCGTCGCGCCTGCGGTACGGCCTGTATTCCCTGTACGGAGAAGGCTCCGGCACCTCGCGGCACCGGAGCCTGTCCTCCCCTGCGCTGACCCGGAGCCCCGAGCTCCCAGGGTCAGTCCCCTCGGGCCGTCATCCCCGATCGGCCCGCCTCCCGGAGAAGATCTCCCCTCGGCTGCGTCCGGCAATCCTTGAGCGGGGTCACTCGAACGAGCGGTGTTGCGGGTGGGAACCAGGTTTTCGAATAGGAGTTCGATAGTCTGGCGTGGCCGGCCGTACCGAGTCGGGCCTCGGCCGGAATCCGACACGACGACTCAGGACCGACCTCAGGACCGACCGACCACTCAGGACCGACCACTCAGGACCGAAGGGGGTGCCGGAACGCATGGTGCAGCGCATCGACGTGACCGGAGCGGACGGCGTACGTCTCGCTGCCTGGGAGTTTGCCGACCCGCCCGCGCAGGGCGGCGAGCCGGAGCGGGCCTCAGGTGTCTTACTGCTCCATGGACTCATGGGCCAGGCCTCGCACTGGGCCTCCACGGCGCGCTGGCTGGCCGAGCGGCACCGGGCGGTCGCGCTCGACCAGCGAGGTCACGGCCGGAGCGACAAACCGGCGGAGGGTCCGTTCACACGCGAGGCGTACGTCGCCGACGCGGAGGCAGCGATCGAGCAGCTCGGGCTGGCGCCCGTGACGCTCATCGGCCACTCGATGGGCGCCCTCACCGCGTGGCAGCTGGCCGCCAAGCGCCCCGATCTGGTCCGGGCCCTGATCATCTGCGACATGCGCGCCTCGGCGCTGGGCGCGGCGTCCCAGCGGGAATGGGAGGACTGGTTCCGCGCCTGGCCGGTCCCGTTCGCGACGCTCGCCGACGTGCGGAAGTGGTTCGCCGAGGACGACCCCTGGGTGGAGCGCCCCACGCCGGCGCGTGGTGAGTTCTTCGCCGAGATCATGGTGGAGCGAGCCGACGGCTGGCGCCCGGTCTTCTCGCGCCGCCAGATGTTGATGTCCCGGAAGGCCTGGTTCTACAACGCGCACTGGGAGGAACTGGCCCAGGTCCAGTGCCCCACCCTGGTGGTCCGCGGCCTCGACGGGAATCTGGGCCGCGCGGAGGCCCAGGAAATGGTCCGCGTGCTCCCCCGCGGCCAGTACGCGGACGTGACGGACGCCGGCCACCTGGTCCACTACGACCAGCCGGAGGCCTGGAGAGCGGTGATCGAGCCTTTCCTGGACGGTGTGCTGACGCCTTGAGCGGCGGGCGGGGCGGACGTGCGGGCCGGCGCCGGCCCGCTTCCCCTCCCCGCCCCATCCCGTCACCCCTTGCTGACCGCCGTCAGGATCTCCGGGAGCCGCGCCGCCGTCCGGGGGGCCGCCAGGCGCAGACCGCCCGTGGTGACCAGCGCGCCGTACACCGTGCCGACAGGCAGCAGGAGCCAGGTCCAGTCGTCCGCGCCCGAGACATGGAGCCAGATCGTCAGCGCGATCACCGGCGCGCACAGCAGGGCCGCGCCGAGCATGCCGCCGAAGATGGAGAGCCAGGCCAGACCGGCCTGCCCCGGTGCCACGTTCTTGTAGGTGCTGTCCTGCGGGATCGAGTACGGGAAGCGGGCCGAGGACACCGCGCCGGTCGCCAGCATCGCGCCGAGCAGCGCGAAGGACAGGCCGAGCGCTTCCGGCAGGGCCCGCCAGTCGCCCAGCAGGCCCGCCGTGGCCACCGTGACCAGCGCCGAGTACGGCAGGGTGATCACCAGCAGCGCCAGGGCCCGCGCCCGCAGTTCGAGGTAGGCGTCCCGCGTCGAGGAGATCGTCAGGGCCACCATCCAGAAGGCGGAGGTGTCCTGGCCGAACTGGTTGTACATCTGGACGCCGAGCATGCCGGCCGCGAAGCACGCGAAGTAGATCGTGCCGGTGCCCTGAAGCGCGTTGAACAGCGGCACGATCAGACCGATGGCCAGCGAGGTCACCCAGGCCGCCTTCGTCTTCGGGTCGCGCCACACGTACCGCAGACTGCGCAGCACCACCGGGCCCGTACGCCCCTCCGCCCGCAGCCGTCCCGGCAGCAGCCGGGCCAGCGCCGGTCCCAGCCCTCGCCCCGACTCCTTGCGGGACGGCTCGGCCGCCGCGAGCGTCGAGCCGTCCGGGGCCGTCATCAGCTTCACCATCGACCGCTGCCATACGTACATCACCGCCACCAGGGCGACGCCGGACAGCAGCAGTTGCAGCACGGCCCGGCCGTACGCGCCCTCGCTCGCCGAGTCCACCGCGCCGATCGCCGACGCCGGCGGCAGCCACCGTACGAACCGGGCCACCGGGGCGAGCGCCGCGAGCCCGCCCGCGTCGCTGAGCCGCTGCGCGCCGAAGTTCACGACCTGGATGCCCACCGCGATCAGCAGACCGCTCAGGACCGCCAGATCGCGGCCCTTGCGCGAGGTCAGCAGCCGGATGTTGGCCGTCGCGACCGCCCGCGCCAGCGCCACGGACAGCAGCAGGACCAGCGGTACGGCGACGACCGAGACGAGCGCGGCCACCGCGCTGTGCGCCGTCGCCACCGCCGAGCCGACCACCAGACAGAGCGTGAACAGCGGCCCGATGCCCACCAGCGACGCCGCGAGCAGCGCCGCGGTCAGCGGGCGCGGCCGCAGCGGCAGCATCACCAGCCGGGTCGGGTCCAGCGTCTCGTCGCCGCTGGAGAAGAACAGCGGCATCACGGCCCAGCCCAGGGCGAGCACGGCGGTCAGCATCACGACGACCGTGCCCGCGTGATCGTTTCCGCGCAGCACGATCAGCCCGAGGAGCTGCGCCGCCGCGACGAGCAGGGTCACGACGACGGACATGATGTACGCGGCCCGCCGGCCCGACGACTGCCGCAGCCCGTTGCGCAGCAGGGACAGCTTCAGCCGTACGAAGACGGGCGCCAGCGCGGCCGTGCCGGCCGGGGCGCCCGCCGTGGCGCGCGCGGTGGTCCCCGCCTCGCTGCCGGTGGCGGTGGTCGCCGCCGTACCGCTCATCGGGCGCCGCCCAGCCAGTCCAGGGATTCGCCGGTGTCGCGCCCCTGCGCGCCCACCAGTTCCAGGAAGGCGTTCTGCAGGGATGTCGCCTCGCCCCGTACCTCCGTGAGTGTGCCCTGCGCGCGGATGCGGCCGCCCACCATCACCGCGACCCAGTCGCACAGTGACTCGACCAGCTCCATCACATGGCTGGAGAAGACCACGGTCGCGCCGGAGCCGGTGTAGCGCTCAAGAACCCCGCGGATCGTCTGCGCGGACACCGGGTCGACCCCTTCGAACGGCTCGTCCAGGAAGAGCACTTCGGGATTGTGGAGGAGGGCGGCGGCGAGGCCGATCTTCTTCCGCATCCCGGTCGAGTAGTCGACGACGAGCTTGTGCTGCGCGCCCGCCAGGTCCAGTACGTCGAGGAGCTGGGTGGCCCGCTTGTCGACCTCGGCGCCCGGCAGCCCCCGCAACCGGCCCGTGTAGCCGAGGAGTTCACGTCCGGAGAGCCGCTCGAAGAGCCGCAGGCCCTCCGGCAGGACGCCGATCCGCGCCTTGACCTCGACGGGGTCGCGCCATACGTCCTGTCCGGCGACCCACACCCGTCCCTGGTCGGGCCGGAGCAGGCCGGTCACCATCGACAGGGTCGTGGTCTTGCCCGCGCCGTTCGGCCCGACCAGGCCGATGAACTGGCCCGCGGGCAGTTCGAGATCGATGCCCGCGACGGCGATCTGCTCGCCGAAGCGCTTCCACAGCCCCTCGACGCGTACGGCGGGCGGCGCCGCGCCGCCCGCCTCGGCCGGCGCCGCACTCCGCGCCCCGGCCGGCGCCGGTGCTCGGTCCGGCGCTCCGTCCGGCGCCCGGTCCGGTGTCTGTTCCCGTGCCTGGTCCGGCATGGCGACTGCCTTTCGGTGTCCGTCTCTACAGGGACACCTTATGTACGCCGTGCCCGTTTGGCGGCGGCGTCCCGGCCGCAGGCGTATGCCAGCTGGCAGATCAGCTCGGCCGCGTCCGGCAGCCAGCGGTTCGCGGGCGTGGGCCGGCAGGCCCACTGCACCGCGCCGCTGCCGCCGATCCGGGTGGGCGGGGCCGCCACGTACTGTCCCTCACCCCGCGCGACCAGATCGATCGTCGCCGGCGCCCAGCCGAGGTTCCGTACGAGCCCGTCCACCTTGAGCGCACCGCCGGGCAGCACGAAGAACAGCATCCGCCGGTCCGGGGTGCAGGTCACCGGGCCGAGCATCACGGCCATCCGCTCCATCCGGGCCAGCGCCAGGAAGCCGGCCGACTCCGGTACGTCGAGGGCGTCGAAGGTGCGTCCCGTCGGCAGCAGGATCGACGCCTTGGGCTGCATCGTCCACAGCCTGCGCGCCACGACGGCGCTGCCCGTCGCCTGGGTGGCCCAGTCCGGCCTGGTCGCGTGCGCCCCCGGGGAGGCACAGTCGAACCGGCCGCACGAGCACTCCTCCCCGCCCTCCACCGGCTCCAGCCAGGCGCCGGGGAACACGTCCCAGTGCCGCTCTTCCGCGTACCGCACCGCGCTGTCGAGCAGCAGGGTGCCCCGCTGCTTGGGGATGTGTCCGGTGTCCGTCACTCCGATGGTCTCTTCCACGAACAACACAACTCCCGCCACCACCACGGGTTACGGGCGGCGCCGTGCCGCCGCGCCACATCGATCCCGCATGCGGGGCGCACGGATGCATGGGCGGGGGCGCGCACGACGCGGTGGCGCGGTATCCGGGTAGCGACCCCCGGGGGTCCGACAACATGTGGGAAGTACGGCGCGGAAACTGGCCGTATTTCACCGATGTTTCCGAAAAATCCTCGGATAGTTCCGTTATCGCCGAGCATGCGCATTCTCTGCATATCAGCCGGGCAGTTATCACTGAGTTGATCACTGCGGCACCAGGGGGTATCCATTGGCAGCCAGGCCTCTCGTCGCGCGCCAGCCGAACGAAAGACTTCAGACGCTCATCCAGGAAGCCGGGTGTTCCAACGCCGGGCTCGCCCGGCGGGTCAACATGGTCGGGGCGGAGCGCGGGCTCGATCTCCGCTACGACAAGACATCGGTGGCGCGCTGGCTGCGCGGACAGCAGCCACGCGGCCGCGCTCCGGGCATCATCGCCGAGGCGCTGGGCCGGAAACTGGGCCGTACGGTCACGATCGACGAGATCGGAATGGCCAACGGAAAAAATCTGGCCTCGGGCGTCGGCCTCCAGTTCGCGCCGACCGTCCTCGGCGCGATCGAGCAGGTCTGCGAGCTGTGGCGCAGCGATGTGGGCCGCCGTGACTTCCTGTCAGGTTCCTCGGTGGCGTCCTCCGCGCTCGTGGAGCCCAGCAGGGACTGGCTGATCACGGCCACCGACTCGACCGTCGCGCGCAACACCGGCGCGCGGGTGGGGGATGCGGACGTCGAGGCGGTGCGGGCCATGACCCGCGCGCTGATCGAGCTGGACCACCGCTTCGGCAGCGGCCATGTCCGGCCGGTCGTCGTCCACTACCTGAACAGCGTGGTGTCCGGCCTGCTGTCGGGGGCGTACCGGGAAGCGGTCGGCCGCCGGCTCTTCGCCGCCGTGTCCCGGCTGACCGAGCTGGCCGGCTATATGGCGGTCGACACCGGCCAGCCCGGTCTGGCCCAGCGCTACTACATCCAGGCGCTGCGGCTCGCGCAGGCGTCGGGGGACCGTGGCTACGGCGGGTATGTGCTGGCCGCGTCCATGAGCCATCTCGCCGCGCAGCTCGGAAACCCGCGCGAGATCGCCCAGTTGGCGCGGGCGGCGCAGGAAGGCGCGCGCGGGCAGGTGACCCCGCGCGCGGAGGCGATGTTCTACGCGGCCGAGGCCCGCGGCCATGCGCTGATGGGCGACACCCGTACCTGCGAGGAGGTGGCGGGCAAGGCGGTCGCCAGCCTGGAGCGGGCGGACGACGCGTCGGGCGACGACCCGGACTGGATCGGGCATTTCGACCGCGCCTATCTCGCCGACGAGCTGGCGCACTGCTACCGGGACCTGGGGCAGCCGGAGGCGGCCGGCCGGCATGCCTCGGACGCGCTGGAGGGCCACCCCGAGACCCGGGCGCGGCGACGGGCGATCGGCCTGGTCCTGCTGGCCACGGCCCAGGTCCAGCAGCGCGAGGTGGAGCAGGCGTGCCACACCGGCACCCGCGCGGTGGAACTGCTCGGGACGCTGCGCTCCAGCCGGGGCGCGGAGTATCTCGACGATCTCCAGCAGCGGCTGGAGCCGTACGGGAACGAGCCCGCGGTGCGCGAGTTCGCCGCGCGGCTGGAGCTTCAGGCGGCGTGACGGAGGCATGACGGAGGCATGAGGAGACAGGACGGATCGGGAGGGCGCGGGCGGGCGGCCGCGTACGGGGGCCCGTGAGGGCGGAGTGAGGAGGATGTGGGGGCGGCACGGGGGCATCGCGGTGACCGTGTGATCGTGATCAAGTACGGGTGGGGACGGGCGGATTCAGCTCCGATAACAGCGCCTTGAGGGGGCAGGCTGTTACTGGATCGAGGCGGATGGCAGAGGTCTCGATTCACCCGGTAGCGTGAGCCGACGGTTCCGTAGGTCCACACGTTCCACACGTAGGAGTCCCGGTGACGCACAGCGGACAAGGGGATGAGCGGCACGACCACGCCGCTCGGCCCGCGCACGAAGGCGTCGTGCTGCCCGGCGACGGCAGTGAGCCCTGGATCCCCGGCACGCCCGCGGAGCAGCCCGCTCCGGCGGGCGGGCAGCCGTGGGGGCAGCCCTGGGGCCCGCAGGACGGCCGCCAGGAGCAGCCCGGGTACGGCCAGGCGCCGGACGCCGCGCCGCAGCCGTACGGCTCCCAGGAGGGCGCCCAGTCGTACGGACCGCCGGAGGGCTCTCAGTCGTACGGGCCGCCTGAGGGTGCCCAGTCGTACGGGCCGCCTGAGGGTGCCTCGTACGGTGCTCCGCTGCCGCCGGTCCAGGGATACGAGCCGCCGCAGGGCCGGTCGTACCAGCCGGGGCACCAGCTGCCGCAGGGCCAGCCATACCACGAGCTGCCGCAGGGCCAGCCGTACCAGCAGGATCCGCAGCAGTACGCGCAGGGACAGCCGCTGCCGCTGCCCGCGCAGCCGCCGCTGCCGGGGAGCGCGGACGCCACGCAGTATCTGCCGCCCGTGCCCGCCATGGGCGACGCTGACGCCACGCAGTTCATCGCTCCGGTCCCGCAGGGCCCCGGCCCCGGTCACGGACCCGGTCCCGGCATGCTGCCGCCCGAGAGCGCCGCCGAGGCCACCCAGTTCCTGCCGCCGACCCTGCCGGCCCCGCAGGGCGGGGACGCGGACGCCACGCAGTACATCGCGCCCGTACCCGCACACGACATCCCGGCGGCGCCCCCGGGCGCTCCGTACGGCATCCGGCCCGGCGCCCCCGGCGACCGTCAGCCGCCGCCGGAGTTCGACAACCTCTTCCGTACGGACGGACCCGCCGGCGGGCAGGGCGCGGACTCGACGCAGCAGATGCCCGCGTTCGACGCGGGCCGCCGCCCCCAGCCGCACGGCCGGCCGCAGGCCGCCCCGTACGGTCAGCAGCAGCCGGCTCCGTACGGCGGCCAGCAGCAGCGCGGCTCGTACGACCCCCAGGGACGGGCGGCGCAGGAGCCGCAGGGCCGCGGCGCGGGCCGCCGCAAGTCGTCGCGCACCCCGCTGATCGCGGGCGTCGTCGTCGGCTGCGCCGTCCTCGGCCTGGGCGCGGGCGCGCTGATGAGCGGCGGGGACGACAACCCGCAGGACGACAGCAAGCAGCCCGTCGCGTCGGCGAGTTCACCCGCCACAGAACCCGCCACGCAGACCGCCCCCGACCCGGCGAAGCCGCAGGCCGAATCGCTCGACAAGCTGCTCGCGGACAGCAACGACAGCCGCGCGTCCGTGATCAGCGCGGTCAACAGCATCAAGTCCTGCGAGAACCTCGACCAGGCGGCAACCGATCTGCACGCCGCCGCCGAGCAGCGCCGCGGCCTGGTGACCCGGCTGAAGGACCTGTCGATCGACAAGCTGCCGAACAACGGCGAGCTGGCGTCCTCCCTCACCGAGGCCTGGCAGGCATCCGCCACGGCGGACGACCGCTACGCCCAGTGGGCCAATCAGGTCAAGGGCAAGAAGGGCTGCAAGGACGGCCAGGCACGCAGGACCCAGCAGTCCGCCCAGGGCGACCGGGCAAGCGGCGAGGCCACAGCGGCGAAGAACAAGGCCTCGGGACTCTGGAACGGCATCGCGACGAAGTACGGCCTCACAAAGCGGGCGCCGACACAGCTCTAGAAGGCTGCTGAAGATCGGAAGCGCACCTCCCGAGTCAGGGCGGCCAGTAGGGTGCGCCGGGTGACTAGTGCATCCCGTCTCCCGCGTACCTTCCGTCTGATCGTCACGGGGGGAGGTACGGGCGGGCACACCTATCCCGCCCTGACCGCGATCCGGACGTTGCAGTCCCGACTGGCGGCCGAGGGCGGAACGCTCGATGTGCTGTGGATCGGCACGGCGGAAGGCTTGGAGGCGCGGGTTGCCCCGGCCGAGGGCATCCCGTTCACCACGGTCGCCACGGGCAAGATCCGCCGGTCCAGCAATCCTCTCAAGATGGTGAGTCCGGCCAATGTGCGGGACATGGCCCGGGTGCCGCTCGGTGTGGCGCAGGCTCGGAAGATCGTTGCCGATTTCCGGCCGGACGTCGTTCTCGCCACCGGCGGGTACGTCGCTGTCCCCGCGGGGCTGGCCGCCCGTATGTGCCGCCGCCCGCTGGTCCTTCACGAGCAGACCGTGCGTCTGGGCCTGGCCAACCGGAAGTTGGCGAGCTCGGCGACGAGGATCGCGGTGTCGTCGGAGTCGTCGCTGGCGCTCCTGCCGGAGTCGGTGCGGGGTGCGGCAGTCGTCACCGGCAATCCGATCCGCCCCGAGGTACTGGCCGGGCACGCGGACAAGGCGGTCGAGGCGCTGGCGTTGCGCGGCTTCGACCGGCACCTCCCGACCGTGTACGTCACCGGCGGCGCCCAGGGCTCCCAGCAGATCAACGACGTCGTTCGTGACGCGCTGCCGTGGCTGCTGGGCCACGCGAACGTGATCCACCAGTGTGGGCCGGCCAATGTCGAAGCCCTGCGCCGGCACGCGGCTTCGCTGTCAGCGGAGTTGGCGGGCCGGTATTACCTGACCGGGTTCGTCGGCCCGGAGCTCCCCGACGTCCTGGCCCTGGCCGATGTCGTGGTCTCCCGGAGCGGCGCGGGCACGCTCGCCGAGCTCACCGCCCTCGGCAAGCCCGCGGTGTTCATCCCGCTCGCCTCCTCGGCCGGGAACGAGCAGGCGCACAACGCCCGTCATCTGGAAGACGCCGGCGCCGCGGTAGCCCTGCTCGGCGAGGTCACCGCGGCGAGCCTGCGCGCCGCGGTGGGCCCGCTCCTCACGGACCCCGCCCGACGGGATGCCATGGCGAAGCAGTCCCGCGCGCACGGCAGGCCGGACGCGGCGGACAGGCTCGTGGACGTGATCCTGTCCGCCGCGTCCGGCTGACCGGCGCGGGGGAGGCCCGGGGACGCCGGGGGCGCTGCGGTCGGTTACGGCGTGTGTGTGGTGTCGCCCAGGGTTTCGCCCACGTCGACGAATCCCTTCTTGTCCGCCACGAGTCGTCCCGCGCGCACCACTTGGAAGGTCACGTCCGCGTTGACGATGCGCGGGAAGCCCGGTGCTCCCAGCATGTCTTCGTAGCGCCAGCGCAGTGGCGGTGTGAGGCCGCCGGTGTCCACCCGTACACCGCGGTCGAGCGCGTCCATGATCTTCCCCGGCGTGATCACGCTGTCGTTGATCGACTCCACGACCTTCTTGAGGGCGGTGTACGCGATCCAGGTGGTCTGCACCCCGGGGTTGGCCGGGTCGATGTCGTCATCCCCGAAGGCGTGCTTCTCGATCACGTTCCGCATCGGCTTCCAGGCCGGATCGCTCGCCACCGGATACCAGCCGGTGAGGTACGCGCCCTCGAAGGGACCGCTCTTGCCGCCCGTACGGTCGACGAGCGACTGGCCGACGCTGCCGAGTACCGAGGAGACCCTGATCTCCCGGCTGTCGTCCGGAACCCGGCGGAAGGAGTCGAAGAAGGTCTCCGTGCGGTCGCCGAGCACCGCGGTGACGCAGCCGCCGTCCTGCGCGCGCTCGCGCGCCTGCTCGGCCGCACCGGTGTAGTCGGTCGCGTCCTCCGCCGCGCGGAGGTCGGCGGCGGGACCGCGACGGCCTTGCCTCAGGCCGGAGTTGAGCAGCCCGGGAAGATCGTCGCCGGTGATTGTGTCGGGCCGTACCAGCGCGGTCCGCTCGCAGCCGCGTGCCAGCTGCCGGCCGTTGCCCGCCAGCAGCGTCGCCTGGCCGCCGTTGACGGGGTAGGAGAGGAAGCTGCTGAACTCCTCCTCGGTGATCCCGTACCCGCCCAGGTAAGGGATGGACGCGGCCTCCAGCGGCGCCATGAACTCCCGGCTGTGCTGGCTGTACGAGCCGACGACCGCGACGGCCTTCTCCTTGACCGCCCGGCGCGCGCAGGTGGCGGCGCCCGCGGTGTCGTTGTGCTCGTTGCAGGTGAGGACGCGCAGCTCGTGGCCGTCGATACCGCCGGACGCGTTGACCCAGCGGGCGTACGCCTTGGCCATGGCCGGCATGCCCGGCAGATTCGTGGCATTGGTGCCGGACGGTGCCCAGGTCATGACCGTGACCGGTTCCCGGGAACCCCCCGTGGTGCCGGGGAGGACACCGCAGCCGGTGAGGAGCGAGGCTCCGGCCACCGCCGTACACAGGGCGCGTATCGCACCGGCCGGGAAAGGACGTGGGCACGAGGAGCGTCGCCGAACGGTCATAGTCCTGAAGACTTCCGGCTCCCGAGTAACGCGGGAGTGAGCATGGTTCAACGGCGGGTGACGCGGAGGTGAATTACGGGGGCCCGGACCGTCGCCTCCGCGGGGACCGTAAAGTCGAGGACTGTGCAGCAAGGTTCCGAGAACTCTTCCCGTCGCGCCCGTCGCTCCCCCACCATGGGCGGCATGCCGCTCAATGACATGCCGTGGTGGCGCTGGCGCAGCAATGTGCGCTCGGCGCTGCACATGCTTTCCGATCCCGTCTTCCACCAGGAGTACTGGCTGGCCGGCTGCGAGGGGTACGGCGACGTCACCGACGCCGTGTACCGGCTGGTCGAGGACACCTGGCTGGACAACTGGTCCGCCGAGAAGTACGTCGGCACGATCTTCCGTGACTCCGGGGAGGCCGCCCTCGTCGACCTCGCCGTGCTGCGGGTGCTGCGCATCATGCACCAGGTCGGGGCGGACGCCCCCGTCTCGGCCTATCTGGAGCATCATGGCTGGCCGGAGGCGGTACGTGCGGCCCGCGAGGCGCACGTACGGCTGGCGGCGAGCGACGGGGACGACCCGGACGTGGTGCCGACGTCGCTGGATACGCTGCGGATCATGACGCGGTCGGCGTGAGCTCATGACGCGGTCGGCGTGAGCCCGGCCGTTTCCGGGCCGCGCGGGGCAGGTGTGGGATCCTCTGGGGTCATGAGCACCGCTCCGCAGCCGACCTCGCGGCGGCCCGCCGCCGCCCCGTCCGACCAGTACGTCCTGACGCTGTCCTGCCCGGACAAACAGGGCATCGTGCACGCCGTGTCGAGCTATCTCTTCATGACCGGCTGCAATATCGAGGACAGCCAGCAGTTCGGGGACCACGACACGGGTCTCTTCTTCATGCGGGTGCACTTCTCGGCGGACGCTCCGGTGACCGTGGAGAAGCTGCGGGCGAGCTTCGCCGCCATCGGTGACTCCTTCCGGATGGAGTGGGAGATCCACCGCGCGGAGGAGCGCATGCGGATCGTCCTGCTGGTCAGCAAGTTCGGCCACTGCCTGAACGATCTGCTCTTCCGGGCCGGTACCGGCGCGCTGCCGGTGGAGATCGTGGCGGTCGTCTCGAACCACACGGACTTCGCCGAGCTGGCCGCCTCGTACGGCATCCCCTTCCACCACATCCCGGTGACCAGGGACACCAAGGCGGCCGCTGAGGCGGAGCTGCTGGAGCTGGTCCGCGCGGAGCGGGTCGAGCTGGTGGTGCTGGCCCGCTACATGCAGGTCATCTCGGACGATCTGTGCAAGCAGCTGAACGGCCGGATCATCAATATCCACCACTCCTTCCTGCCGAGCTTCAAGGGCGCGAAGCCGTACCACCAGGCGCACGCGCGCGGGGTGAAGCTGATCGGCGCGACGGCGCACTATGTGACGGCCGACCTTGACGAGGGGCCGATCATCGAGCAGGAGGTCGAGCGCGTCGGCCACCAGGTCACGCCGGAGCAGCTGGTGGCGATCGGCCGCGACGTGGAGTGCCAGGCGCTGGCGCGTGCGGTGAAGTGGCACGCGGAGCACCGGATCCTGCTCAACGGGCACCGCACGGTGGTCTTCGGCTGACCCTTCTGGAGCAGATCGCTGGGATCGGAGCGGGTACGGCTCGGGCTCAGGCTCAGAGGCGGCTCATCGCGGCCGCCGCGAACAGGACGTCCCTGATCGCCTCGCGGTCGCCCTCCTGGCCCGCCGCCGCTTCTTCCGGGGAGACATGGCCGGCCACCAGCTGGCAGAACTCGACGCCGTCCAGGGCGACCTGGGCCACGGAACGCTCGGGGGAGCCGACCGCCGCGGGTGAGTCCAGCGCGATGTACCAGTCGCCGCCGCCCGCGCCCTCGACCTCCAGATGCAGGGATCTGCCGGGGGAGCCCGCCGCCACCAGGTCCTGCGGCGGGGAGGCCAGACCGCCCTGCCGGCGGGCGGCGAGGACGGCCGGGAGCAGCCGGGCCGCCAGGTCGATCATCCGGTGCAGATGGGCGCCGCTGGGCGGGTCGTAGGGATAGGCCACCGCCTCCGCGATGTCCGCGCCGTGCACCCAGCACTCGAAGGCGCGGTCGAGCAGCGCGTCGCGCAGGGGCAGCGCGAAGTCCCCGTACGAGACGGAGAGTCCTGCGGTGTTCCGGCCGGCGTAGGACACCGTGCGGATGAGGGTGTGGCTCTGCTCGCGCCACGGCTCGTGGACGGCCCGGGTGGGCGGGGACGCCGCCGCACCCCAGAGGCTCTCGGTACGGTCGGTGAGCGAGAGGGGCGCGGCAGTGGCGGCGGAGCCGAGCGGGTCGTCGAGTCCGAGGGCGGTGGCGACCAGGCCGTCGACGCTCATCAGATGCCCGATGACCCCGGCGACCGTCGTCTTGCGGGAGGCGGTCCGCTCGTCCTCGAACCACTTGAGCCGTACCGGCGCGTGCCACTCCGCGTCGCCTATGTCGCGCAGCAGCGCGTCGAGGCGCGCGGCCTCGGCGTCGTACGGAGCGGCCCAGCCGGGCACGGGGATCCGGGCGGGCCGGCGGGCGAGACAGTTCTCCAGCACGCGCGAGCGCAGCTTCGGATCGAGATCCAGACTCCGGTCGGCGTGCAGCAGCCCGACGGCGTCGCGCAGTCGCAGGGCTTCCCCGGCGCAGGGAGCGCACTCGGTGAGGTGCTCCTCGACGAGCGCGGTCTCCTCGGCCGAACACGCGGCGAGCGCCCAGGCGCCCAGCAGGGACTTGAGAACGGTGTGCGTCAGCGCCCCCGCCGCGCGGGCCGCGCGGTGCCCGGCCGTGGCGTCGGGCCCGGCGGCTGCCGCCACCTCCATCGCCTGCGCCGGGATCCCGGGCGCGCGGCGCGGGCGCGTGGTCATGTCGTCCGGAGCGGACCTCGGCCCCGGTATGTGGGGGAACAACCCGGAATCACCCGGTCCGGAGCCGCTGTGAGGACCGCTGTGAGGACCGCCGTGAGGACCGCCGTGAGGACCGCTGTGAGGACCGTTTCGAGGACGGTCACCAGGGCCCTCGCCAGAGCTGTCGTCCGGGCCGTCTTCGGGGCCGTCGTGGGGATCGTCGTCCACGGGGCCGGTCACCGGGAGCGTCCGTTCTCCGGGGGTGAGGAGCCGTCCAGTGCCCGGGAGTTGGCCGTGGCGAGGAGTTGCAGACCCACTCGGAGCCGGCGTCGCGCCTCGTCCTCCGTGACGCCGAGGTCGGCGGCCGTCTGGCGGTAGTCCCTGCGCTGGAAGTACGCCAGCTCCAGCGCGTCCCACAGCGGCGTCGGCATCGATCTCACGATGTAGTCCGCGCGAGCCGCCGCCGAGGCCTGACGGATCTTCTGCTCCAGCTCCTCCGCCGTGCCCTCCCCGCTCGCTTCGTACGCCTCCGCCTCCGTCTGCCGGAGCCGCTCCACCGCCAGCAGGCGTGTGAGCTTCGCCACCCAGGATCTCATCGAGCCCTGTTTGGGGTCATATGTCCCCGGGTTCTCCCAGACCTGGCCGAAGACATCACGGGTGACGCGATCCGCGGCCGCGTCGTCGTCGAGCACGCGGTGGGCCAGGCTGTGCACCAGTGGCGCGAACCGGTCGTACAGCTCTCCGAGCGCGGCCGCCTCGCCCCGCGCGAGCCGCTGCTGCATGGTGCGGTCCCAGCGGGGCGGTGTGTCCTTCACCATGCGACCCCCAACCCTGTCCTTCTGGCTGCCTGTCCGCTCCTCGCCACCATCATCTCTGAGCCCGCCGTTCCCTCGAATGTAGTGGGCCGCGCCGACAACGCACGCCCCTTTGCGTCAAATGCGCCCCCACCCCCGCCGGGCAGGGTAAGGAATCTGCCAGCCTGCTCACATTGTGTTTCACGGGTGAGCGCCGGGGCAGAGGCGGCGATAAGGAAGGACAACTTCCGGATCCATCAGGGCACCCGGATCCACGAGGCCACGAGGAAAGGTCCAGGCGCGTGACGCTCACAGTGGACGAGTCCGAGCAGGGCCCGTGGACCGTGCTGCACATCACCGGTGAGCTGGACCTGATGACCTCACCCGAGGTCCGGCAGCGGGTCCACGACGCTGTCGCCGCCGGCCGTCACGAACTGGTGCTCGACCTCTCCCGGGTGTTCTTCTGCGACTCCAGCGGGGTCGGCGTACTGATCGCGTCCCGTCGGCTGCTTCATTCCTGCCGGGGCAGACTCCATCTCATCCTGCCCGCCCGCGGCTCGCAGGACGGCTCGCACGTCAACCGGGTCCTCGGTGCTCTCGGCGTGCGCCGGCTCTTCGAGGTCTACCCGGATGTGCCCACGGCCGTCGACGAAGAGGCGCAGCCGCTCTCCGCGTAATCGAACTCCCGGCAACGGAGCACACGGCGGCCTCCTGTCGTCGTACGCTCCGGGCATGGACAGCGCAGAGTACGAGGGCAAGATCGCCTCCCGGTTCGCAGCCTTCGACCAGGACGGCAGCGGCTATATCGACCGTGAGGACTTCAGCGGAGCCGCGGCGGCACTTCTCGCCGAGTTCGGTACGACCGCCCGTTCCGACAAGGGGCAGGCGCTCTACAGCGGGGCCGAGGCATTCTGGCAGGGCATGGCCGGGATCGCGGATGTGGACGGCGACCAGCGGGTCAGCAGGCAGGAATTCGTCACGGGCGCGGTGAAGCGGCTGCGTGACAACCCCCAGCGGTTCGCGGAGATCGCCCGTCCGTTCCTGCACGCGGCGATTGCCGTCGCCGATGGGGACGGTGGCGGTGTGACGCCCGCGGCGGCCGAACGCGCGCTGCGTGTGCTGGGTGTCGGTCCGGAGGCGGCGGCGCGGGCGGCCGCGGCGCTGGACGCGGACGGCGACGGCAGGATCCACGAGGAAGAGATCCTGACCAACTTCGCCGCGTACTACGTCACGCCGGAGCCGTAGGCCCTGCCAGGTCGGAGAGGTCTGTCGCGCCCGGGGCCGGTGAGGCGACCCGGCCCCGCTCGCGAAGCTCTGGCCTCAGCGCTCTGCTGCGTCACCGTGCGTGGTGAAGGAGCGGTATCGAGGCCGATACCGGGTTGTGTCCTTACGGCGGGCCGTCACAGGGCGGAGTCGTGAGTGAGCTCCGGTACGCTCCGTCGGGTGCGAGAGGTTCTGGGGCGCGAGGGTCGCGGTGTTGCCGGTACGGCGGCGCCGGGGCCCCGAATGTGCGCCGCTCGCGCGGTACAGAGGCGCTCAAAGCGCCCATGTTCGACTCCCCGCGACGTGCGTCGCACAGTATGCACCACGCGTACTCCTTCGCGCTGGAATATGCCCGAAGCGCTTGTTGCGGTGACTGTACGTCAACCATGCTGTCTCGCAAGGAAGTCACGTTCAGTGACCCTGTTGAGGACCTTGTCGAGGCGCGAGGCGATGTGTCCGCCGGTTCGGATGGTGTGAGCGGTGCAGGTGCTTCAGGTTCAGTTGGAGGTCGGGCCCGATCCCGCGGAGGTGGGACGTGCCCGTCGATGGGCCCGTTCCCGGCTTGCGGGTTCGGGTATAGAAGATGACGAGCCGGTGGCGGAGACGCTGATCCTGCTCATCTCCGAGCTGGTGACCAATGCCGTGGTGCACACGGGGTGTCCGGCCGTGCTGCGGATGCTCTTCGGCTCGGGGGCGGCCGAGGCCGGCACCGTACGGGTCGAGGTCGCCGACACAAGCGCAGCTCCACCGCGGCCGCGCCATGCGGACGGCGAGGACACCAACGGCCGCGGCCTGGAACTGGTCGACGGACTCGCCGACCGGTGGGGGTGGCAACCGGAGGGCGCGGGCAAACGCATCTGGTGCGAGGTCGACAGACGTGCGCCGGGGGTCGCAGCGGGCGCGTACGAACCGGCCACCTATGAGCCGTCGTGCGTCGTCCCGCGTCCGGCGTGATGCCGCGCGTCCCGCGTCGCTGTTGACGGGGCACCCCGGCCTGATCACCCTGGGATGAGCGATTCGTAGCGAGGGGACGCCAGGGGTTCCGTGGGTCGGACCGTGGCGCATGCGGGTCGTGGCTCGGCGTCAGCTCCTCCGGGGCAGTGGGGAGCAGGGCCTGTGCGCCGTGGTCAGCCGGGTGGTGGACGTCGCGCCGTGCTCGGGGGCGCGCGCGGCTTCGCCGCCATCCGGCTTTCGGCCCGCCGGGCCCGCCGGCCCGCTAGCTCCCCGATCCGGCCATGCCCCCGGCTGCGGAAACGGCCCCGACCCCGGATACGGCCCCGCCCCCGGCACGGAACGTACGCCGGTAGACCGTCGGCGGGACGCCCAGCGCCGACTGGAGACGCTGGCGCATCGACTGCGCCGTACCGAACCCGGCGTCCCGCGCTACCTGGTCGACCGACAGATCCGTCGACTCCAGCAGCTGCCTGGCCCGTTCGATCCGCTGCTGCGTCAGCCACTGCCCGGGGCTGATCCCTGCCTCCTCGCGGAAGCGCCGCGTGAACGTCCGTACGGACATGGACTCACGCTCCGCCAGGTCGCGCAGTTGGATCGGCTCGTGGAGCCGCGCGAGCGCCCAGCTCCTGGCGGCGGCGGTGGTCGCGAGCTGTGGTTCGGGGAACGGGCGCTGGATGTACTGCGCCTGGCCGCCGTCCCGGTGCGGCGGGACGACCGTACGCCGCGCGACATCGTTGGCGACCGCCGTGCCGTGGTCGCGCCGCACGATGTGCAGACACAGATCGATTCCGGCGGCCACCCCGGCCGAGGTCAGCACGTCCCCGTCGTCGATGAACAGCACGTCGGCGTCGACCTTGACGCGCGGGAACAGCCGCTGGAAGTGGGCGGCGGAGGCCCAGTGGGTGGTGGCGGCGCGGCCGTCCAGGAAACCGGCGGCGGCGACGACGAAGCTGCCGGTGCAGATCGAGACGACACGGGTGCCGGGACGCAGGTGGGCGAAGGCGGCGGCGAGTTCCTCGGTGAGCACGCCCTCGTCGTAGACCGGCCCGAGTTCGTACGAGGCGGGTACGACGAGGGTGTCGGCGGTGGCGAGCGCCTCGGGGCCGTTCTCGACGAGGATCGAGAAGTCCGCGTCGGTACGCACCGGTCCCGGCGGCCGCACCGAGCAGGTCACGATCTCGTACAGCGGCACGCCCGCGGCGCCCCGGGCGAGACCGAAGATCCGCTGCGGGATGCCCAGTTCGAAGGGGAGCAGCCCTTCGAGGGCGAGTACGACGACGCGGTGCGGACGGCGGTCCGGCATGGTGTGCTCCCCTGTCCCCTGTCCCGAGGTCCGTTCTCCGGACGCCCCCTGGTGGTCCAGACCACCAGTGCCCCTCCCGGAAATGTTTGCCCTGTCGCGACGCCCAGCACGCACGCTCGCCGCGTTGGCCAAAGACCCGAGTAGCTCCGCTACAAGGGCCTCCGGCCGCCTTGCGATCGCACGCACCGGACGCCGCTCCTCGACGGGCAAACATTCCCGGTCGCGGCACTTGATATCTGTTGCCTCTGTGACACACAAGCGCGTGGCGGCTCAGGCCATTCCCGGACCGACTTCCCGCCCTCCGTCCGGCGCGGCGGGTCCGACCCTCTGGAACCGTAACTTCCGGCTCTTCTTCCTCGCCCGTACGGTCGCGCGCTTCGGCGACGGGATGGTGCCGGTCGCCCTCGCCGCGGGGCTGCTCGACGCCGGGTACGGCGCCTCGTCCGTCAGCTTCGCGCTCGGCGCGTGGATGGTGTGCTTCGCCGGGTTCGTGATCGTCGGGGGCGTACTGGCCGACCGCTTCACCCCGCGCCGGATGATGGTCCTGGCGGACGGCGTGCGGCTGGTCGGCACCGCCGTGCTGGCCGCCGCCTTCGCCACCGGACCCCCGACGCTGTGGCTGGTGTACGCGCTCAGCGCGCTCAGCGGCCTGGGCGCCGCGATCTTCCAGCCGGGGGTGGCCAGCATGCTGCCGCTGATGGCGCCCGATGTGCAGCGGGGCAACGCGGTGCTGCGGGTCGCCGAGTCGCTGACGGCGATGGCGGGGCCTGCCATCGCGGGCGCGCTCGCCGGATTCGGCGGTCCCGGCCTGATCTTCGGGGTCAACGCGGCGACCTTCGCGGTCAGCGGGCTCTGTCTCTTCCTGATCCGGATGCCCTCCGTCGCCCCGGTGACCGGGGAGTCGATGCTCCACGAACTGATCGGCGGCTGGCGGGAGTTCCGGGCGCGGCCCTGGCTGTGGGGGGTCATCGCGGTCTGGTCGGTGTACGGCATCACGGTGCTCGGCCCGATCACGCCGCTGGAGGCGGTCGTCGTCACCGAGCGGCACAGCTCGGCGATGTTCGGGCTGATGATGACCGTCAATGGCGCGGGCAACGCGGTGGGCGGGCTGCTGGCGATGCGGCTGCGGCCCGGCAGACCGCTCTTCGCGGGGACGTTCGCGCTGTTCGGGGTGATAGCGAACGTGCTGGTCCTGGCGTACGACGTACCCGTGCCGCTGCTCGCCGCGGGCTTCTTCACCGGGGGTGTGTCGCTGGCGTTCTGGCTGGTCATGTGGTCGACGACAGTCCAGACGCAGATCCCGAACGAGGCGCTCAACCGGCTGCACGCGTACGACGTGGCGGGGTCGCTGATCATGCTCGCGGTGGGCCGGGCGCTGGCGGGTCCTGTCGCGGAGGCGGTGGGGCTGCGGGAGGTGCTCGTCGCGGGGGCGGTGATCAATGTGGCGGTGTGCGGCGTGCTGTTCGCGGTGCCGGCGATACGGGGGCTGAAGCGCGTGCGGTGACGTGGCGCGACCCCGGGGGCATGGCCCGATCGTAGCGAACGCTGTCCCTCGGGCCACTCGTAAGGACCGCTCCGCCCGTCGATGCTGTCTGACGTGACACAGACAACGGAACTTCCCGCGGACGGCACCCCGGCTCCCGGGCCGGCTTCTGCTCCCGGCCGCCGGCGGCGTATCCACCGGGCGTGGTACGTCGCCGTCGTCACCTTCGTGACGATCATCGGCGCGGCGGCCTTCGCCTCGCTCCCCGGTCTGCTGATCGAGCCGCTGCACGAGGAGTTCGACTGGTCACGCGGCACGATCGGCTTCGCGGTCTCGGTCAATCTCGCGCTGTACGGGCTGACCGCGCCGTTCGCCGCGGCGCTGATGGACCGTTTCGGCATCCGCCGGGTCGTCGCCGTCGCGCTCACCGTCATCGCGGCCGGGTCCGTGCTGACGGTAACGATGACCGAGCCCTGGCAGATGGTGCTGTACTGGGGCGTTCTGGTCGGACTCGGCAGCGGTTCGATGGCGCTGGCCTTCGCCGCGACGGTGACCAACCGCTGGTTCGTGGCCCGGCGCGGTCTGGTCACCGGCATTCTCACCGCGGCGGGCGCCTCCGGTCAGCTGGTGTTCCTGCCCCTGCTGTCCTGGCTGGTGGAGAACCACGGCTGGCGCCCGGCCGCCATCACGGTCTCGCTGTCCGCGCTCGCGGTGGTCCCGTTCGTCTGGCTGCTGCTGCGGGACCACCCGGCGGACGTGGGCCTGCCGGCGTACGGCGCCGAGGAGTTCCTGCCCAAGCCCGCGCCGGTGACCGGGGCGGCGCGGCGGGCGGTCTCGGTGCTCGTGTCGGCGGCCCGTACCGGCCCCTTCTGGCTGCTGGCCGGCACCTTCGCGATCTGTGGGGCCTCGACGAACGGCCTGGTCAAGACCCACTTCGTACCGGCCGCGCATGACAACGGCATGCCGATCACGGCGGCCGCGTCACTCCTCGCGGTGATCGGTGTCTTCGACGTGGTCGGCACGATCGCCTCCGGCTGGTTCACCGACCGCTTCGAGGCGCGACGCCTGCTGGCGGTCTACTACGCGCTGCGCGGCGTCTCGTTGCTGTTCCTGCCGATGCTGCTGGCGCCGTCCGTGCACCCGCCGATGCTCTTCTTCATCATCTTCTACGGCCTGGACTGGGTCGCCACGGTCCCGCCGACGATCGCCCTGTGCCGCGAGCACTACGGCGAGGACAGCGCGATCGTCTTCGGCTGGGTCCTCGCCTCCCACCAGGTCGGCGCGGCGGTCGTCGCCTTCGCGGGCGGCCTGGCGCGGGACGTCTTCGGCTCGTACGACGTGGTCTGGTACGCCTCGGGCGCACTGTGCGCGGCGGCGGCGCTGATGGCTCTGGTGATCAGGCGCACGCCGACGCCGAAGCCGGCGACAGCCGCCTGAAGACCGGGCCGCCCGGCGGACAGGACCTAACGACACGACCTAGCGGGCCAGCGCCTTCGCGATCCGGCGGGCGTCGATCGCCATTTCGCGGAACATGCCGCTGATCGGGTTGGTGAAGCCCGTGAAGTACAGGCCGGGCGCCTCTTTCGGGGAGCGGCGGCCGTGGGCCAGCGGGCGGCCACGGTCGTCCAGTACGCCGAGGTCGCCCACCAGGCCCTCCAGGGCCCGGTGGTAGCCGGTCGCCGCGATGACCACGTCGGGGGCGATCCGCGAGCCGTCCGTCAGGACGACCTTGTCCTCCTCGAAGGACTCGACCGCCGCCACCGGCTCGATCAGGCCCTTGCGTACCGCCTTGGTCAGGCCCACGTCCTGCACCGGGATCGCGCCCTCGCGCACCCGGGTGTAGAGGCCCGTGTCCGGGCGCGGCAGGCCCTTGGCCGACAGGTCGGGCATGGAGATCCGGCACAGCAGGGCGGCCGCCCGGTCCACGAGCCGGGTCGGCAGCCTGCGGACCAGGATGGCGGTCGACTGCGCGGGCCAGCCCGCCGTGGAGCGCCGCACGATGTGCGGGACGGTCCGGACGGCGAGGCGTACCCGCGCGGCGCCGCCCTCGACGAGATCGACGGCGATCTCCGCGCCCGTGTTGCCCACCCCTACGACCAGTACGTCCTTGCCGGCGTACGGCTGGGCGTTGCGGTACTCGCCCGCGTGCAGCAGTTCACCGCCGTACGACTCCCGGCCGGGCCAGGACGGCACCCGCGGCGTGTGGTTGTAGCCGGTGGCCACCACGACCGCGCGCCCGGTCAGTTCCCGGCCGCCCGTCGCGCGCAGCAGCCAGCCGGCGCCGTCGGGGGAGCGCTCGACCCCGGTGACCTCCACGCCGGTCACGATCTCCAGCTCGTGGTGGTCCGCGTACGTCTCCAGATAGCGGACCACATGGTCACGGGCCACCCAGCGCCCGAAGGACCGCGGAATCGTGAGACCGGGCAGGGCGGACTTGCGACGGGTGGTGTGGAGGCGCAGCCGGTCGTAGTGGCGGCGCCAGGAGGCCCCGACCGCGTCGGACTTCTCCAGCACGACGGCCCGTACGCCCTGCTCGCGCAGCGCGGCGGCGACGGCGAGCCCACCGGGGCCACCGCCGATGACGTACACGGGGCGCTCGTGGGTGAGGTCGAAGTTGTCGGGCATGAAAGCTGAGCGTAGTCGGCTCATGCTTGGTTGGGTCTCGGGCGAGCCCGGAATCGGTTGCGAATCGATCACAGGTGGGGCCGGCCGGTCGGCCCCTGGCGGAATCAGGGCCAGAGCAACTCCCTTGCCCAGGCATCCCCTTCGCGCCGATAGCGCAGCCGGCCATGGCGCCTGCGCGCGTCGCCCTGGAAGAACTCCACCTCGTCCGGTACGAGAACGTACGCCGTCCATGACTCCGCCTCGGCGTCGGGCTCGCGCTGGGCCCGCTCCCACGCGGCCTGGCTCGCCCGGGCCAACTCGGCCTCCGAGCCCAGTACTTCGCTCTGCCGGCCGACCAGCGCGGAGGCCAGCGCGCCGGTCGAGCGGACATGCAGATCCGCGCTGCTCTCCGCCGCGGTCGCGGTCAGGACCCGGCCCCGGAGCCGGACCGCACGGCCCTGCGCCGCCCAGTAGAAGCCGAGCGCGGCCTCGGGGCGGGCGGCGAGCTGCCGGCCCTTGCGGCTGGTCGCGTGCGAGGCGAAGTGCCAGCCGCGGCTGTCCGCGTCGTGCAGGATCAGGATCCGCAGGTCGGGCCGGCCCCGCTCGTCGGCGGTCGCGAGCGTCATCGTGTGCGGCTCGGGCTGCCCGGCCGCCACGGCCTCGGTGAACCACCGGTGGAACAGCGGGAGCGGATCGTCGGGCGCCGCCGCCGGATCGAAGGCGGGCAGTTCGGCGTCCCAGACGCGCTGGGCGTGCAAGAGCGTACGGAAGGCGTCCTGCCGGCTCTCCTGCTGGTCGTCGTTCATGCCGTCATTCAACCCCGTTCGTATCACTACACTCGGAGTGGTTTCGAGAGGGAAGGTACGAAGGCTCCATGCGACAGAACCTGGCCCGGCGTGCGGCGCTCGTGGACGCGGCCATCGAGGTGCTCGCCCGTGAGGGTGCCCGGGGCCTGACCTTCCGGGCCGTGGACGCCGAGGCGCGGGTGCCCAACGGCACCGCGTCCAACTACTTCGCCAACCGCGACGATCTGCTCACCCAGGCGGGTGGCCGGATCTATGAGCGCATGCGTCCCGACGACGCGACGCTGGCGGCCATGGCGGCAGGACCGGCCACGCGTGAGCGGGTCCTGGTGATGGTCCGTGAGGTGGTGGAGCGCGTCTCCGCGTTCCGTACGGGCTATCTCGCCCTGCTCGAACTGCGGCTGGAGGCCACCCGCCGTCCGGCCCTGCGCGCGGTGCTCACCGAGCGCGTCCGCGACGATGTCGAGGCCAATGTCCGCAACCATCTCGACGCCGGTCTGCCCGGCGATGCCGATGCGGTCAAGATGATCTATCTGGCTGCCAACTGGCTGGTGGTGGAGCAGCTGACGCTGCCGGGCGTCTTCCCGGCCGAGGAGGCCGGTGCGCTGATCGGTGCGCTGGTGGAGCGGCTGCTGCCGCCCTCGTGAGACGGGAGCGCCGACAGGGATCAACGGGGTGATCCGCCGCCGGCGTGACAGGACGGGGGAGAGGGGCACGCCCGTATCGTGCCCGCCGGCCGGTGCGCCGGCTCGCTTCGCGCGGCTACTTCGTGGGCTTCTTGCCGGTGATGCCGAGATGGACCAACAGGGCCAGATTCGGCTTCAGTTCGGCCTGCTTCACGCCCCAGCTCTGGAAGTTCTTCTGGTGCGAGGCCACCGAGGCGAGCATCACGACCAGCGAGCCCGCCAGGGCCGCCGGGCTGACGTCCTTGTCGACCTTGCCCCTGGACTGGAGCTCCTTCACCGACTCCGTGAGGGAGTTGGTGACAGAGTTGAGGATCTTCATGCGGATCTTGTTGAACCGCTTGTCGCCCTCCGCCGCGCCCAGGTCGACCACACGGAGGATCGCGTCGTGCTTGCGCCAGAAGTCGAGGAATCCCTCGACCAGTTCTTCCGACGTCTGCCAGCCGGCCTTGCCGACCCAGGAACGGCCGGAGACCAGTCCGGTCAACCCGGAGCCCTCCTTGGCCATTTCCTCGGCGATTTCGAGGACAGCGCCCTCGACGTCCGGGAAGTATTGGTAGAAAGTCGCGGGTGAAGTGCCTGCCTTCCGGGCCACGTCGATGACCTTGACGTCCCGGTACGGCGAGGAGCTGAGCATCTCGCTGAGGCAGTCGAGCAGCTTCTGCCGCGTCGCCTGCCCGCGCCGACCAGCCACGCGGCCGTCGACGGTGCGCACTTGTCCTGTCATGTCGTCAGCTTACCGAGGGGTGATCGGAGCGCGATTTGGCCGAGTGCAAATGGGGAACCGGCCCGCGCGCACCGGGGCCGGGCGAGGGCGCCGGCGGCTGAGCGGCACTCGTTCGGGTGTGAATAGTGTTATCAACAGCCTGTGGACAACTTCGGTGGATAACTCGGGGTGGCGAGGGGTTCACGCTGCGATAATTGAGCAATTGTTCTATTTCTTCCCCTGCGCCCGGGGTCATGGCCCCTTAGCTTGGCTGTGACGGGCACCACACACGGAAGGGATCCGGGCCAATGGCCGCATTCGCGGAAGGCACGCCGTGCTGGGTGGATGTGTCACTCCCCGATCTGGAAGCGGGCAAGCGCTTCTACGGAGAGCTGTTCGGCTGGACCTTCGGCCAGGACAGCGGTGCGGCGCGCGCGCACTACACGGAGGCGTTCAGCGACGGAAAGCGGGTCGCAGGACTGGTCGCCAAGCGGGACGGCAGGATGCCCACCGTCTGGGGCGTCTACTTCGCCACCCCCGATGCCGCCGCGCTCAGCGCGAAGATCGTGGCCGCCGGGGGCCGGCTGGTGCGCGAGCCGATGGCCGTCGGACGGTTCGGCGTCATGGCGCTGGCCGCGGACCCGGCCGGCGCGGTCTTCGGGCTCTGGCAGGCAGGTGACGACGCGGGCTTCGAGAAGCAGGGCCTGCCGGGATCTTTCTGCTGGACCGAGGTCTATACGAGGGACAAGGAGAGCGTCGACCCCTTCTACGAGGAGGTCTTCGGCTTCCGGAGCACGGATCTCCCCGATGACACCGTCGACTTCCGCATGTGGTCCCCGGCCGGTACGGAACCGGGCTCGGGCACCGCGATCGGCGGCCGCAGCGTGATCACGGACGCCTTCCCGGTGGAGCTGCCCGGCCACTTCCTCAGCTATTTCGCCGTCGCCGACGCGGACGAGACCGCGGCGACGGTCGTCCGGCTCGGCGGCCGGGTCACCGCACCGCCGTTCGACATCGCCTACGGACGGATGGCGGTGCTCCTGGACAACCAGGGCGCGTCCTTCGCCGTACTGGCGGAGGCGGAGCCCGAGTCGAAGCCGGGGCAGGAGGAGGACGAGAGGTAGAAGTGTGGGGAGTGTGGGGTACAAGGTGTCCGGATCGGGATGAGACACCCCGATCCGCCCCCGGGTTCGCAACCGATGCCTCCGGCAGGAAGAATCAGGCGGCACGGGGCCGTACCTTTGTGGCCCGTACGGGGAGGTGGCAGGCAAGTGGAGCAGCTGACGCAGCACGATCCGAGGCGTATCGGCCCCTTCGAGGTGCTGGGGCGGCTCGGAGCCGGCGGCATGGGGCTGGTCTATCTCGCGCGGTCGGCGTCGGGCCGCCGGGTGGCGATCAAGACCGTGCGTACCGAGCTTGCCGAGGACCAGCTGTTCCGGGTCCGCTTCACGCGTGAGGTGGAGGCCGCCCGCGCCGTCAGCGGTTTCTACACCGCGGCCGTGGTGGACGCCGATCCCCGCGCGGCGGTGCCCTGGCTGGCCACGGCGTATGTGCCCGCCCCCTCGCTCGAGGAAATAGTGAACGAGTGCGGTCCGATGCCGGCCCAGGCGGTGCGCTGGCTGGCGGCGGGCATCGCCGAGGCGCTCCAGTCCATCCACGGCGCCAGTCTCGTTCACCGCGACATGAAGCCGTCGAACGTCCTGGTGGTGGAGGACGGGCCGCGCGTCATCGACTTCGGTATCGCCTCAGGTGTCTCCAACACCCGGCTGACCATGACCAATGTCGCGGTGGGCACGCCCGCGTACATGTCGCCCGAGCAGGCGCGGGACTCGCGCAGTGTCACGGGCGCCAGCGACATCTTCTCGCTCGGTTCGACGCTCGTCTTCGCCGCCACCGGGCACGCTCCCTTCCATGGCGCCAATCCCGTCGAGACCGTCTTCATGCTGCTGCGCGAGGGCCCGGACGTGGAGGGGCTGCCGGACGAGCTGAGACCACTCATCGAGTCCTGCATGCAGATGGACGCCACGCTGCGGCCCTCGCCCGCCGACCTGCAGGCCCAGCTGGCCCCGCATCTCTTCGCGTCCGGCAGCGACGACAGCGGTACGGCCTCGGCCTGGCTGCCGGACCTCGCCACCGCGATGATCGAGCGCCGGCGGGCCGGCGGCCGGGTCATCCCGGCCGCCGTGCGCCCCGCCGCGCCCGCCGTCGTACCGCCGCAGCCCGCCCATCAGCCGCCCAGGGCCACCCCCGACTGGGACGCCGCGTGGCGCCCCGAAGGCGGAGCCCAGGCCGGCCGGCACGCCGGTCCGCACGGCGACAGGGCCGAGGCGCCGCTCGCACCCCCGGGCGGCCCGGTCCTCATCCCCGGCTCGCCGGTGCCGATCGGTCCCGGCCCGCGGGTCGCGGACACCCGGGCCATGATCTCCGTCGACGCAGGTCCCGCCACCGGCTGGATCCGCCCGCCGGCCGGGCTGAACGGCACGGAGGCGCTGACCAGCGCCGTACCGTCCCCGGCCACCCCGCCCATGCCCTCGCCCGCGCAAGCCCCCGACGGGGCGGACGCCCAGGCCCGCTGGCGGCCCTGGCGGTTCCGGATGTCCAACGACGTCTGGGGCACGCCCGTGGTCGACGGCGATCTGCTGTACGTCACCTCCTTCGAGGTGCACGCGCTGGACGTGGGCAGCGGGCGCCGTCAGTTCAAGACCAGGGACGTGGCGTGGGCGATGGCCGTCGCCGACGGCCGTATCCACGCCTCCGACGGGCCCACGCTGTACGCGCTCGACGCCAAGGACGGCGGCGAGCGCTGGCGCCTGCAGACCGACGCCTGGGTGTACTCCCTCAAGGTCGACCGCGGCACGGTCGTCACGGGCACGCGCGGCGGCGGAGTCCAGGCGTGGGAGGCGTCGACCGGCGAGAAGCTGTGGGAGACCGCCGGGGCGCAGACGGACTTCGAGACGCCGGAGGCAGGACCCGAGATCTTCGACGGCACGGTGTACGTGTGGAAGGACGCGCGGCTGGTGGCACTGGACGCGCGCTCGGGCGTCGAACGCTGGTCGTATCCCATCGGTGACGGCGCCTCATGCGGCGGTGTGCCCGTACGGGTGAGGCCCGCGTCCGACGGCCGGCTGTATGTCTCGGCGGGCCCGCGCGTGCTGTCCGTGGACATCGCGAGCGGCCATGTGCGCTGGCACTTCGAGGCGCCCGCGGTCTTCCTCTCGCCGCCCGCCTTCGCGCCGGGACCGGCCGTGACGGGCGGCGGTGTCTACCTCGCCGACTATCTCGGCACGGTGTACGCCCTCGACGCCGCCACCGGCAAGGACCGCTGGCGTATCGCGACGGAGTCCCGCCAGTCGATCGAACCGGTGCTGGTCGCCGACGGCAATGTCCATGTCGGCAGCGGCAGCGCGCTGTACACGCTGGACGCGGTGACGGGCACGCCCAAGTGGCGCTTCGCGGCGGGCGGCGAGGTCATCGGCGCCCCGGTCGTCGCCGACGGCCGGCTCCACTTCGGCTCGGCCGACCATGTGCTGTACACGCTGGACGCGAGCGGCGGCCAGCTGCGCTGGAAGCTGGCGACGGGCGGCGAGATCACGGGCTCGCCGGTGGCCCGGCGGGGCGTGGTGTACGCGTGCAGCAAGGACCGCTGTGTCTACGCGCTGGACGCGGTCAAGGGGACGGCGACGGGGCGCGGCTCGCGGTAGCGCCCCTGTTGGCGAGGTCAGCGGCGCGGGGCGCCGTTGCTGCCGGTGCCTCTGCCGGGGCCGCTGCCCGCGCCCGTACCGCTGCCGTCGGTGTCGGTGCTGTCGGAGGATGCGGCGTCGTCGTCCCAGGGCTGGTTGGTGCCCCAGGACTGGGTGTCGTCCTCTTGGTGGGACCAGTCCTGTTGAGAGCCGTACTGAGGGAATCCGTACGGCGGGGTGGCGTCCGCCGGGGCTACGTACGGGTGCGCGCCGTGCGGCTCGGAGCCGTACTGATACGAGCCCTGCGGCTGTGACCCGTACTGCTGCGACCCCTGCGGCTGTGACCCGTACTGCTGCGAGCCGTACTGCTGTGACCCGTACTGCTGTGAGCCGTACGGGGCAGGCGCGTACGGATCGGACCCGTAGTGCGGACCCCAGTCCTCGTCCGCCGGCGGGCCGCCCATGACCGGGCCCGGCGGCGGTGCCTCGTACCGCGGGAGCCGTTCGCGGCGCCGGCGGCCGCTCATCACCAGTGCGGCCAGGAGGAGTACGAACCCGCCGCCGAAGGCGTACGCGACACCGAGGCCCAGCCCGCCGCCTCGGCCGACACTGAGGCCGCCCGCCGCCTGGCCCTGGCGCACCGTCCACAGGACGGTGAAGCCCAGGACGGTCAGCCCGGCCAGCGACACCAGCGGCCGCGAGCGCAGCAGCACCCCGGTCAGCGTGACCAGGGCGGCGAACAAGAAGGGCAGCAGGAGCGAGACGAAGACCCCCGAACTGGTGGCGGAGAGCCCGTTGAACAGATCGGCGATGCGGTAGTCGCGCCCCTGACGGCCGTCGAACCACGCGTGGAAGGGGCTCAGGACGGCGGCCGCCGCTCCCGCCAGGGCGAGGATCGAACCGATGATGTTGCGGACCATCCCCGACGTCCTCCTTGGCTGTACGGAACCCCCCTCGCGCTGCCGACGCTACGCCGCGTGCCCGGAGCGCGCCATGCGACGGCCTGGGCCCGGGTGACTGCTGTTAGGGTGTCGCGCGCGATTGACAGGTTCATGGGCATCATGGCCCGTGAAGCCACGGGGACAACGGGGGAGTGACTCGGCTTTGATACGTCGACGTCTGAAGTTCGCGGCCGTACTGGCCGTGGTGGTACTGGCCCTGACGGGATTTTCGAAGGGCGGCAAGGGCGGCAGCCATGGCGGGTCGAGCGGCGGCAGCGATGGCGGCGGCGGTGGCTGCTCCAGCTCGGAGAAGGACAACGGCTCGTACTCGGGCTCGCGCTACAACGACTCCGATGACGACGACTACAGCTCGTCGGACGGCTCGTCGGACGGCTCGTACGGCGAGCCGACGCCCACGGCGACCCCCGGTGCCGGGGCGCAGGTCATCAGCTGCGTGCGCACGGGGAAGGGCAGGCAGAAGGCCGTCACCTACGCGACCGTCCGGGTGGAGGCGGAGCCGGGGGCGACGGGCACCTATGAGGTCGACGTGACGTTCATGGACGCGGCGGGCGGGGTCGCCGACTACGGCGACGTGGACGTCACCCTGACGGGCGGAGAAGCCCAGACGGTCAGGGTGCCGATGAACAACCCGGAGGACGTGTCGCGCGTCCGCGACTGCGAGGCGACGGCGTCGCTCGCGAGCTGAGCGCCCCCGGGTGGGGCCGGGGGAGAGTCCCGGCCCCACCCGGGGAGTCGGCCGCGGCCCGCCGCGGTGACCCGGTCGCACGTGCCGCGAGGAGTTGGCCGCGGACATGCCACGGCCGCGACGGCTCCCCCTCCGCGCCGCCGCGGCCGTTCCCCGTGCGGAGAGAGGTCAGTCCTTGGGCGGGGCCGGCGTGTGGTTGTCGCCCAGCGTCGTGGCGGTTCCCTTCGCCGGCGTCGTGGGCGTGTGGTTGTCCTGAGTGGTCAGGGTGCCGTCCGCCGGCGGCGCGGGCGTGTGGTTGTCGCCCATCGTGGTGATCTCTTCGTTGTTCTCAGCGGTCATGGCGTCTCCCCTGGGCTTGACGGTATGGCGTTCGGGCCCCTGCCCGGAGACTCCCCCGGGCGTCGCCGGGCAGGGACCGGGAGACTCACTTGGACAGTGATGACTCCCCGCGATCCGTTTGCCCCCCGACGCGACGGATCGATACACCCGAGCATGGCGGGTGGTCATAAACAATCGATGAACGCCCCGGCGCGGGCTCTCATGCCGCGGACAGCGGGGGGCTGAGGAGCACCCTCACCTGATCCGCCTCCGGCGCTCCGCACTCCTCGTACAGGGCCAGCGCCTCGTGCCAGCAGACGCGCGCGCGGTCCGTCTGGCCGAGGCCCTCCAAGGCCCTTCCCAGCACGGTCAGCACGCTCGCACGGATGCGGTCGCCGCCGATGCAGCCGAACGCGAGGGCCTGCTCGGCGTGCTGGGCCGCACGGGCCGGCCCCCTGGCCGAGAGATGGGCCTCGGCCATACGGAAGAGGGTCGTCCCCTCCCAGAGCCGCTGTCGGTTCTTGCCGAAGCTGGTCAGCGCCTCGTTGAGCTCGTCCAGGGCCTCCCGGTGCTTCCCGGCCTGGGTGAGAGCGACTCCCAGCGCGTACCGGGCGTTCGCGAGCCGCAGCGTGAGCCCCATGCGGTCGTATATGTCGATGCCCTGCTGAGCGAGAGAGATGGCTTTGGCGGTGTGGCCCTGCGAGAGATGCAGACGGGAGAGGTTGCACAGGGCGCTCGCCTCACCCGGGCTGTTCCCGTGCGCGCGGGAGCCCTCGATCGCCCGGAGCAGGTACGACTCCGCCTCCGCGTGCCGCCCTTGGTTGAACGCGATGATCCCGCGGTCGTTGTCGGCCCACGGGATCGGCGCGGGGTCCTGGGCCGACCGGGCCAGCAGCGTGGCGAGCCGGGCCTCCTCGTCCGCCTCGCTGTAACGGCCCGCCACCAGATAGACGTTGGTGAGCGCGGTCCTGGCGCGTCCTTCGGCGCGATGGTCGCCGATCGTGTGCGCCGCCTCTCGCGCGGACAGCGCGGCGGATTCGTACTGCTTGGAGTTGGCACCGGACTCCGCGAGGTCCTTCGCGGCCCACAGCAGGTCGACGGCGCGGCGGAGCTGGCTCCCGCCCGACGCCTGCCGCGCACAGGCCAGCAGGCAATTCGCCTCGGTGTAGAACCAGTCCAGAGCGGTCTGCCGGTCGGTGAAGGACAGGCCCGCGTACGCCGTCGGCTCCAGATTGTCCACCAGGCGGTCGCCCGGGCGCTCGATCGCGTACACCCCCGCCGCCGTCGCCAGATAGAAGTCCAGCAGCCGTGACAGCGCCGACTCCCGCTCGGTCGGGGTCTGTTCGTCGCGCTCGGCGCAGGCACGGGCGTAGAGCCGCACCAGGTCGTGGTAGCGGTAGCGGCCCGGCGCCGCGGACTCCAGCAGGGACGTGTCAACCAGCGACTCCAGCAGGTCTTCCGTCTCATGGGGCGGCCGGTCCAGGACGGCGGCGGCCGCCGCCAGGGACATGTCAGGACCGTCCGCCAGGCCGAGCAGGCGGAACGCGCGGGCCTGGGCCGGCTCCAGCGCGCCGTAGCCCAGTTCGAACGTCGCCTTGACCGCGAGGTCACCCGCCTGGAGTTCGTCCAGCCGGCGCCGCTCGTCCGCGAGCTTCGCCGCCAGCACCGAGACCGTCCAGGTGCGGCGGGCCGCGAGGCGGGACGCCGCGATACGGATGGCCAGGGGGAGGAAACCACACGCGGCGACGACATCGAGCGCCGCCGTGCGCTCCGAGGTGACCCGCTCCTCGCCGACTATACGAGTGAAGAGCTGGAGCGCCTCGTCCGGCGACATCACATCGAGGTCGACCAGATGCGCGCCCGCCAGATCGACCATCCGGACCCGGCTGGTGACCAGCGCCGCGCACCCCGCCGTACCGGGCAGCAGCGGGCGGATCTGCGCGGCGTCGCGCGCGTTGTCCAGCAGGACGAGCACGCGCCGGCCGTCGAGCGACGAGCGGTAGAGCGCGGACCGTTCGTCGAGCGAGTCGGGGATCGCGGTGTCGGGCGTACCCAGCGCCCGCAGGAATGCGCCGAGCACCGTCTCCGGCTCCGCCGCCCGTGCGCCCGCGCCCTGGAGGTCGACGTACAACTGGCCGTCGGGGAAGTGCGGTCGCGCCTCGTGCGCGAGATGCACCGCCAGCGTCGTCTTGCCGACGCCGCCGATCCCCGCGAGCGCGGAGACCGCCATCACGGAGCCCTCGGCGGCGGCGAGCCGGCCGCCCAGCTCCCGTACGAAGGAGGCACGGCCGGTGAAGTCGGGCACGGTCGCGGGGAGTTGCGCGGGCCGCGTGACGGCGTGGACCGGGGCCGGCAGCTCCACCGGCCGCGCCAGCTCCTCGTCCGCCCGCAGGATGCGCTGCTGGAGCCGCGCCAGCTCGGGGCGTGGGTCGACGCCCAGTTCGTCGGCGAGGAGCCGGCGCGTGTCCACGTACACGGCGAGCGCCTCGGCCTGCCGCCCGCTGCGGTACAGCGCCAGCATCAGCAGCTCCCGCAGCCGCTCGCGCAGCGGATGCGCGGCGGTCAGAGCGGTCAACTCCGAGACGGCTTCCGCGTGGCAGCCCAGCTCCAGGTCCAGATCGAGCCGCGTCTCGGTGAGCTGGATACGCCACTCCTCCAGGCGGGTGCGCTGCGTATCGGCGTAAGGGCCGGGTACGGAGGCGAGCGCCTCGCCGTCCCACAGGCCGAGCGACTTGCTGATCAGGGCGCGGGCCTGGGAACGGTCCCCGGCGGCGCGCGCCTTGTCGGCGTCCGTGACCAACTCCTGGGCCACGGTGAGGTCGAGGGCGTTCGGCTCGGTCCGCAGGGCGTAGCCGCCGGACTCGCTGACCAGCACGCCCGGGGTGAGCACCTTGCGCAGGCGGGAGGCGTACGTCCGCAGGGCGGCGAGGGCCTGAGAAGGAGGATCGTCACCCCACAGGGCGTCGATGAGTTCGCCGGCGGTCGCCGTACGGCCTTCGCGCAGCAGCAGGGCGGCCAGCACGGCGCGTTGCTGTGGAGACCCTGACGACAGAGGGTCACCGCCGCGCCAGGCGCGAACGGGTCCGAGCACGCTGAAGCGCAGTGCGCCGCTGTTGCCGGAAACGGCCACAGCCCGCTGCTCCGGTACCCGCGGCCCGCTGTCAAGGTCCATAGCTCCCCCTGCCCCGCTCATGCCGGTATCGCCCCCGACAGTCTGCCTTGTCGGAGGTGGGTGCGTCAGCACTGAGTGATGGTCTGCACAAGCCCTCGACAGGATCGGGGGCCGAAAGCGTTACGGAACGCCGCCGGCCCGGCCGGTGCGGGGCGGCCCCGTTCACCGGCCGGGCCCCGTCCTACTCCCCGAGGAACACCGGGTTGGTGAACGCCGCCAGCGCGCCCGGCAGTCCCGGCACCGTCGCGGCGTGCCGCACCTCCGCGCGGACGTAGGTCGCGTACGAGGCCGTCGTACGCCACTCCACCGCGCCCGCGCCCGACTCGGGGAGCGCGGCCGTGTGCAGCGTGCCCTGGTCGGTGACGAAGTGGGCCGTGCAGCCCGGGGCGCCGGTGACCTCCAGCCGTACGGTCACCTGGTCGTCCGCGTTGACGCGCAGCCGGTCGCCGATGCCCGCGTGCCTGCCCCGGCCGCCGGACGCGCCGAACGTCAGCGAGACCTTCGCGGACTCGGCGACATAGCTGTGGCCCGCGCGGATGCCGGCGAGGATCGCCTCGCGGGTGAGGTCCTCGGCCAGCACGACGGTCTGCGGGGTACCGATGGGATCGGGGTCGCGGTGGGCGTCGCTGTTGCCCATCGCCGGGGTCCACGCCCGGCCGGAACGGCCCGCCGAGACCAGGGCGTTGTCCCAGTCGGCGAGGGAGATCTCGTCCTCCGGGGTGTACGGGCCGTTCCACACCTCCACCGCGTCGGCGTCGCCGAAGCCGAACTTCCAGTTGCAGCCGATGCAGGTGGCGTGCGGATGGGCGGGAACCACCAGGCCGTCGGCGCGGCGGATCTCGCGGGCGTAGTGGCCGAAGCGGTTGTCGCGGGCGCGGTAGCGCCAGTCGACGAACGTACCGGCGTCGGTGCCGACGGCCAGGACATGGCCGTTACGGGTGGTGACCTCCTCGCCGGTGAGGATCAGCAGGTCGTCGCCCCACAGGCCCGCCCAGGCGCGGTGCCCGGAGCTGGTGTTGTGCTCGCTGGTGTTGATGAAGTCGAGGCCGGCGGCGCGGGCGAGGGCGGCGATCTCGGCGGGCGTGCGCTTGCCGTCGGAGTGGACGGAGTGGATGTGGCAGTCGCCGCGGTACCAGGCCCGGCCGCGCCCCTTGGCCCGCTCGGGCGGGTAGACCGGCGCGGGGGTCTCGCCCGGGTCGCCGAAGCGCAGCGTGATGGTGACCTCGTACGCCAGGCCCTGCGGGGCGACGGTGTACGGGGCGATGGCGATGCTCCAGGTGCCCGCGCGTACCGGCCCCGGGAGATAGCCGGGGGTGGCCGCGTCGGCGCGCAGGAAGAACTCGGTACGGGCGCCGCCGGACCAGCCGCGGAAGCCGCGGCCGCCGAGCGCCGTACCGCGCTCGTCGAAGATGCCGATGTCGAGGGCGTTGCCCTGGGTGCCGGCCGGGACGGCGGGCCGCTCGTACGTATAGGCGACATGGATCTCGCTGACGCCGCGCGGTACTTCGACGGGCAGGTAGACGAAGTCGGGGGAGCCGGGCGGCAGCGTGCCGCGGACGGTTCTGGCCTGTTCGCCGCTGCCGGCCGACGGGCTGCCGGCGGCCGGCGCGGCGTTCGCGAAGCTCACGGTGCTCAACGTAAGCGCGGCGGCGGCTCCCGTCACCAGGAGTCCTCGTCTGCCCAGCGCGGTGGCGGCATGGTCTTGGTTGTGCACTGCGTGGTCCTTGCACATGCAGGCGGCTCCCAGGGTGCCGAGGGGACACAGGTGGTCACATGAGTCGTGCACTCGAACTCTGGTATTGAGCCGTTAACCAGCACGCAAGGGAAGGGGGTGGGCAGGTAGCGGGCAGACGGCCGGGACATTGCCGCGCGTACGGAATACGTTGGGCCCGCCACGCCACGACCGCCACTCCACGAGCGCCCCGATACGACCGCCACGCCACGACCGCCACTCCACGACGGAGGTTCCCACGCATGCGGATCGCGACCACGATCTTCCTCACCGACGAGACGATCACGCCCGTACGGCTCGCGCGGGAGCTGGAGCAGCGGGGATTCGCCGGTCTGTACCTCCCCGAGCACACCCACATCCCGGTCGAGCGGACGACGCCCTACCCGGCCGGCGGTGAGCTGCCGCGCGAGTACAGCCGTACGCTCGACCCCTTCGTGGCCCTCGGCCAGGCCGCCGCCGTGACGGAACGGCTGGCGCTCGGCACCGGCATCACGCTCGTCGCGCAGCACGACCCGATCGATCTCGCCAAGCGGATCGCGACCCTGGACCATCTCTCGGGCGGCCGCTTCACGCTCGGTGTCGGCTACGGCTGGAACAGGGAAGAGGCCGCGGACCACGGGGTGGAGTGGGCCTCGCGGCGCGCTGTGACCCGGGACCGGATGGCGCTGATGCGGGCGCTCTGGGCGGCGGAGCCCACCCCGTACGAGGGGGAGTTCGGGTCGGTCAGGGCCAGTGAGGCGTACCCGAAGCCGGTACGGGGCAGGCCCCGCACCCTGATCGGCGGCGCGGCAGGGCCGAAGCTCTTCGCGCAGATCGCCGAGTACGCGGACGGCTGGCTGCCGATCGGCGGCCGGGGGCTCACGGAGACGGTGCCGGTGCTGCGTACCGCATGGAAGGACGCGGGCCGGGATCCTGACGCCCTCCAGATCGTGCCGTACGCGGTCCGGCCGAGCCCCGGCAAGCTGGCCCACTACGCGGAGCTGGGCATCGAAGAGGTCGTGTTGCAGCTGCCGCCGGCCGGTGAGGCGGAGGTACTGCGGGCGCTGGACGGGTTCGCGCCCTTTCTCTGAGCCGGCCGGCCGCCGATGACCTGCCGCCGCGACCTGTGCCGGGAAGCCGCCCGTCTCCGATCGGGACGTGGGGCCGAACGTATCCTCAAAGAATGACGACGCGCGTGCCTGAGGAACCCGGGACAGGACGACCGGCGACCCGACCGACCGGACAACCGACCGAGGGACCGACCGCCAACGCCATGCGGCGTGCGCTGAAGCGGGCCAGGGACGGTGTCGCGCTGGATGTCGCCGAGGCCGCGGTGCTGCTCCAGGCGCGCGGGGACGACCTCACCGACCTCGCCGCGTCCGCCGCCCGCGTGCGGGACGCGGGGCTCGCGGCCGCCGGGCGGCCCGGAGTCATCACGTACTCCCGCAAGGTCTTCATCCCGCTGACACGGCTGTGCCGCGACAAGTGCCACTACTGCACCTTCGTCACCGTGCCCGGCAAGCTGCGCCGGGCCGGCCACGGCATGTTCCTGTCGCCCGACGAGGTGCTGGACATCGCGCGCCAGGGCGCGGAACTGGGCTGCAAGGAAGCCCTGTTCACGCTCGGTGACCGGCCCGAGGACCGGTGGCCCGAGGCCCGGGAGTGGCTGGAGGCCGAGGGGTACGACGACACCCTCGCGTATGTCCGGGCCATGGCGATCCGGGTCCTTGAGGAGACCGGGCTGCTGCCCCACCTCAACCCCGGCGTGCTGTCCTGGACCGATCTCCAGCGGCTCAAGCCGGTCGCGCCGAGCATGGGCATGATGCTGGAGACCACCGCCACCCGGCTGTGGTCCGAGCCCGGCGGACCGCACTACGGCTCCCCGGACAAGGAGCCCGCCGTACGGCTGCGGGTGCTGGAGGACGCGGGCCGCTCCAACGTCCCCTTCACCTCGGGCGTGCTGATCGGCATCGGCGAGTCCTACGAGGAGCGCGCCGACTCCCTCTTCGAACTGCGCAGGACGGCCCGCGCCTATCACGGCCTCCAGGAAGTCATCGTCCAGAACTTCCGCGCCAAGCCGGACACCGCCATGCGCGGTATGCCGGACGCCGAGCTGGAGGAGCTGGCGGCGGCCATCGCCGTGGCCCGGCACATCCTCGGCCCGTCGGCCCGTATCCAGGCCCCGCCCAACCTCGTCGACGCCGAGTACGCCCTGCTCATCGGCGCCGGCATCGACGACTGGGGCGGTGTCTCGCCGCTGACCCCCGACCATGTGAACCCTGAGCGGCCCTGGCCGCACATCGACGAACTCGCCGCGCGGACCGCAGAGTCCGGCTTCGAGCTGCGCGAACGGCTCACCATCTACCCGGAGTTCATCCAGCGCGGCGAGCCGTGGCTCGACCCGCGCCTGATGCCGCACGTACGGGCGCTGGCGGACCCGGACACGGGACTCGCGCGCGACGTACGGCCGTCGGGACTGCCGTGGCAGGAGCCGGACGAGGGCTTCACCGCCACCGGACGGACGGATCTGCACCGCACGATCGACACCGAGGGCCGCACCGCCGACCGCCGCGACGACTTCGACGAGGTGTACGGCGACTGGGAGGCGCTGCGCGAGGCCGCGGCGCCCGGCATGGTGCCCGAGCGCATCGACACCGACGTACGGACGGCGCTGAAGCAGGCCGCCGACGACCCGACGAAGCTGACCGACGACGAGGCGCTGGCCCTGCTCCACGCGGACGGACCCGCGCTGGACGCGCTGACCCGGATCGCCGACGAGCTGCGACGCGATGTGGTCGGCGACGACGTCACGTACATCGTCACGCGCAATATCAACTTCACCAACGTCTGTTACACCGGCTGCCGGTTCTGCGCCTTCGCGCAGCGCCGTACGGACGCCGACGCGTACACCCTGTCGCTGGACCAGGTCGCGGACCGGGCCCAGCAGGCGTGGGAGGTGGGCGCCGTCGAGGTCTGCATGCAGGGCGGCATCCACCCGGACCTGCCGGGCACCGCGTACTTCGACATCGCGCGCGCCGTGAAGGAACGCGTCCCCGGCATGCATGTGCACGCCTTCTCCCCGATGGAGGTCGTCAACGGCGCCTCCCGCACGGGTCTGTCGATCCGCGAGTGGCTGACGGCGGCCAAGGAGGCCGGGCTCGACTCGATCCCCGGCACGGCGGCGGAGATCCTCGACGACGAGGTGCGCTGGGTCCTCACCAAGGGCAAGCTGCCGACGGCGACCTGGATCGAGGTCGTGAAGACCGCCCACGAGCTGGGCATCAGGTCCAGCTCCACGATGATGTACGGCCATGTCGACCAGCCGCGCCACTGGCTCGGCCACTTCCGGACGCTCGCCCGCATCCAGCAGGAGACGGGCGGCTTCACCGAGTTCGTGACGCTCCCCTTCATCCACACCAACGCCCCGGTCTATCTGGCCGGCATCGCCCGCCCGGGCCCGACGGACCGCGACAACCGCGCGGTGATGGCGATGGCCAGGCTCCTTCTGCACCCCCACATCACCAACATCCAGACGAGCTGGGTCAAGCTCGGCATGGAGGGCGCGGCCGAGATGCTCCGCTCCGGCGCGAACGACCTCGGCGGCACGCTGATGGAGGAGACCATCTCCCGTATGGCGGGCTCCAGTTACGGTTCGTACCGCTCGGTGAAGGATCTGATCGCCATCGCGGACGCGGCGGGCCGGCCGGCGAAGCCGCGTACGACGCTGTACGGCGAGGTCCCGGAGGAGCGCGTACGGGCGGCGGCGGCGTCCGACGGTCAGCTGCCCGAGCTGCTGCCGCTGCTGCCGGACTGAGTGGGCCGGACGGAGTTGAGTGAGCGGGGAGGGGCAGCACGTGGCACCAGCGCACCAGCCGTCGATGGCCGAGCTGATCCGGCGGCGCCGGAGAAGCGGGTTCATCGGCCGGCGTGACGAACTCGGCGCCTTCCGCGCCAACTTCGACCTCCCGCCGGACGACGAACGGCACCGCTTTCTGTTCCATGTCCACGGCAACGCGGGAGTGGGCAAGACGTTCCTCGTCCGCGAACTGGACCAGGCGGCGCGGGAACGCGGCGCCCTGACGGCGTACCTCGACGAGTCGGTGAGCAGTGTCCCGGAGGCGCTGGCGTCGATCGCCGGACAGTTCGCCCGGCAGGGCCGTCCGCTCAAGCAGCTGGACCGGCTGCTCGCGACCTACCGGCAGCGCCGCCACGAAGCGGAGTCGGCGTCGGCCTCGCTCGCCGACCCCGCGGCGCAGGAGCCCCCGCGGCCGTCGGCCGGGAGCACGGCCGCGGCCACGGCGGGCGTGATCGGCCTGGGCCTGGTCCCGGTCGTCGGGGCCTTCGCCGGAGCGCTCGACACCACCCAACTCGCCTCGGGAGCCGACCGGTTACGGGCCACGCTGAGCGCGCGGTTCCGCAATCAGGAGGATGTGCAACTGGTCCTGGCACCCGACCGGGTGCTCACCCCCGTCCTGGTCACCGAGCTGGCCGAGGCCGCACGCGACGCGCCCTGGATCGTCCTCTTTTTCGACACGTACGAACGCACCGCGCCCTTCCTCGATCCCTGGCTGCGCGACCTGATGACGACCGAGCGGTACGGGGCGCTGCCCGCCCAGGTCGTCGTGACCCTCGCGGGGCAGCGCCCGTTCGACGCGGCACGCTGGGGCGGTTTTGCGGACTTCATGGCCGACCTGCCGCTGGAACCGTTCACCGAACCGGAGGCGCGCAGGCTGCTCGCGGCGAAGGACGTCACGGACGAATCCGTAGTCGAGGAGGTCCTGCGGCTCTCCGGCGGGCTGCCCGTCCTGGTCTCCACCCTCGCCGAGAACCAGCCGACGGACCCCGCGGACGTCGGCGATCCCAGCGCCACCGCCGTCGAACGCTTCCTCAAGTGGGAGCAGGACCCGGTACGGCGGGCCGCGGCCCTCGCCTGCGCCCTGCCACGCCGGCTGGACGAGGACGTGTTCCGCGCCGTCGTACCCGAGGACGCGGCGGGGCTGTACGACTGGCTGCGCGCCCTGCCCTTCGCCACCCGCAAGGGCGCGGGGGTCCGCTACCACGATGTGGTGCGCGCCCCGATGCTGCGGTTGCAGCGGACCCGCTCCCCGCACGGCTGGAGCGAGCGGCAGGCCGCGCTCGCCGGGTGCTTCGCCCGCTGGCGCGCGCGGGCCGAGACGGGCCTGCGCGCCGACGACGTGTGGGAGAGCGCCGGTTGGCGCGCGCTGCGGTTCGAGGAGACGTACCACGCGCTGTGCGCCGGGCCGCGCGCCGCGCTCGCCGGGGCGCTGCGGGACGTCGTCGAGGGGTGCCGCGAGGGGGTGGCGGCGGCACGCCGCTGCGCCCAGGTGCTGGCCGAGGCGGGCGAGGACACGGACGAGAAGGAGCTGAAGGACTGGGGGCGGCGGCTGGGCGCGGCGCTCGGCGACGACGACGGTGGGGTGCGGGCCGCGCTGGGGGTGCTCCTCGACCGGCCGGGCCTGGACCCGGCGGGCCGCGCGGCGGCGCACGCGGCGCGCGGCCGCGACCTGCGCAACGCGGGCGATCTCGAGTCGGCGCTCGCCGATTACGACCGCGCGCTGGCACTCGACCCGGGGCACTGCCTGGCCCACTACGGGCGCGGGGTGACCCACCGGCGGCGTGGCGATCACCCGGCGGCGCTGGCCGACCTGCGGCGGGCCGACGAGCTGGCTCCGGACACCCCGTGGATCCTCGGCTCGTACGGCTACGCGCTGTGGCTCGCCGGCCGGTACGAGGAGTCCGCCGCCGTGCTGGACCGCGCGATCACGCTCGCCCCGACGTCGGCGGAGTTCCTGGCGTACCGCGCCGTCACGCTGCACGCACTGGGACGGCGGACGGAGGCACTCGCCGATTTCGACCGGGCCCTGGAGCTGAACGGGGAGTATCTGTGGGCACTGGTCCGCAGATCCCGGCTGCTGCGCACCATGGACGAACACGCCCGGTGCTTCGCCGACCTGGACCGGGCGGCGGAGATCGAGCCCGGCAGCGGCTGGATCGCTTCCGAGCGGGGCGAGGCGTACCGACTGGCGGGGCGGTACGAGGACGCGGACCGGGAACTCAGCCGCGCCCTGGAGCTCGGCCCGGGCCATACCTCGGCCCTCGCCGGCCGGGGAGCCGTCCGGTACAGGCTGGGCCGGCTGACGGACGCGCTCACCGACCTCGACGGCGCCCTCGCCCGGGATTCCGACTACGTCTGGGCGCTGGCGCAGCGCTCCTACGTGCACCGGAACCTCGACAACCTGCCCGGCGCGCTGGCCGACCTCGACCGTGCCGTCGAGATCCAGCCGGACAGCGCGCTGCTGATCGCACGGGGCGAGACCCGGACTCTCGCCGGGCGTTACGAGGAAGCTCTCGGCGATCTCGACCGGGCGCTGGACGACGTGCCCGACGGTGCCGTGGCGCTCGTCCTGCGCGGCATCATCCACCGCGAACTGCACCACTACCGGGAGTCGGTCGCGGATCTGGACCGCGCCCTGGAGCTCGATCCGCAGTACGCCTGGGGGTACGACCAGCGGGCCAGAACGGCACTGGCCATGGGACAGCTGGACCAGGTGTTCGGCTACCTCGACCAGTGCGCCGTCCTGGAAGCGGGCGCGGACCCCGCTCATCGCACGGCCACGGAGGCGCACCTGCTCCTGGGCCGGCCCGAGGAGGCCCTCCGGTCGGTGGAGCGGCTGACGTCCGGTACGAATGACGAGCTCGTGCTGCGGTGCGAAGCGCTGCGCCGTACCGGACAGTGGGGCGCGGCGCGCGCGACGGCCGACCGGCTGAGCGCCTCCGATCCGCTGAATGGCGCCTTCTCGCGGGCGATGACGGTGACCGTGATGGAGGGTGTGCGCGCCGGCCGCCCGGTGTGGCGGGAGCTGGATCGCCGGATGGCAGCCACGGAGATGTCGGACGACGAACGCGTCCACGTGGCCGTGCCGAGCGCGGCCGTCCTGGCCGACTGGCGTCGGCTGGACGCCGGGCTCGGCGTGCTGCTCGCCGCTCAGCTTCCCTGGGACGACCTCGCGGATATGGTCTGCTCCCTCGACGAACTGCTGGGTGCCCCGGGCGTCGACACGGCCCGCCTCCGCCCCCGCCTGGCCCGCGTCGTCGCCGCCCGCGACGCCATAGCCGCGCGCTGGGCCTAGGTCCTGTCCGGTCGGACAGGACCTAGCACGCCTGGCGGTGTTTCGCACGAGTCAAAACCGACCTGCCGGGCGTCCGGTCACATACCGCCGCCGTGATCCGCGTGCGCGTCAACCCGCTGTCCCCGTTCGATTACAGTGCTGCGCAGTCGCCGGCAGGCACAGGGTGAAGGAGGGGCGCGTGAGCACACCGTCCGGGGCCATCTGGGGCCGTGCCGAGCAGCAGGACTTCCGTAGCCGGGTGCGGGGCTGTCTGCTTGGCGGGGCCATCGGCGACGCGCTCGGCGCCGGGGTCGCCACGCTCACCCTTGAGGAGATCCGGGCCGCGCACGGGGCGGGAGCCGTGGCCGACTTCGTGCCCGCGTACGGCAGGCGCGGCGCCGTCACCGCCGCCACCCAGCTCACCCTGTTCACCGTCGACGGACTGATCCGCGCGCAGGTACGCAGGGACACCGGCGCCTGGCATCCGCCCACCGATGTGCACCGCGCCCATCTGCGCTGGGCCGCGACGCAGCGCGACTGGGGGCCCGACGTCCGCCGCAAGGACAACGGCTGGCTCGCCCAGGAGGAGTGGCTGTACGTACGCCGCGACCCGACCCTGTCCTGTCTCACCGGCTTCGGCGACGAGCACATGGGCACGCTCGACCGGCCCAAGAACCCCACGGCGCGGGACGCGGGCGCGCTCGTACGGTCCGCTCCGTTCGGGCTGCTCGTCGGCTGGGAGCCGCAGTTGGTCTGCCAGCTCGCCGTGGAGTGTGCCGCCCAGACGCACGGGCATCCGACCGCGTATCTCTCGGCGGGAGCCTTCGCCGTGATCGTGCACGGTCTGGCGCGGGGCGAGACGCTGGACGCGGGCGTGCAGCGCGCCCTCGCCCTGCTCGCCGAGCGCCCCGGGCACCAGCCCGTCACGGACGCCCTGCAACAGGCGCTCGGCGCCGTACGGCAGGGGATTCCCGGCCCGGGGCGGATCGCCGCGCTCGGTGACGGCCGCGCCGCCGAGGACGCGCTCGCCGTCGCCGTCTACTGCGCGCTCGTCGCCGAGGACATCCGCCACGGGCTGCGCCTCGCCGTGAACCACGACGGTCCCTCGGGGGCCACCGGCGCACTCTGCGGGGCGCTGCTCGGCGCGCTCCACGGCGAGACGGCCCTGCCGCCCGCCTGGCTGGCCGAGCTGGAGGGCCGGCCCACCCTGCTCGAACTCGCCGACGACTTCGCCATGGAGATGACCCAGGGTCCTGCCCTGCACAGCCCCGCGGCCACCGCGCCGGGCTGGCTGATCCGCTATCCGCGCGGCTGACGCGGACACAGCCGCTGACGTGGACGTACGTGGGGCCCGGCTCGGGGATATGACCGAGCCGGGCCCCACGTAAGTGCGTTCGTGCGGTAACGGCGTCAGCCGTCCGCGCGTCAACCGTCCAGCCGTCAGCCGTCCGAGCCCTCCCGGCGCCGCACCTTCGCGTCGCCCGGCTTCGCCGGCGCCGGCACCGTCAGCGAGGCCGCCGTCAGACCGGAACCGTCGCCGTCGCCCTCCCCGTTGATACGCGCCAGCAGTACATCGCGCTCCGGGGTGTCCTCCGGCTTCAGGAAGCCGATCACGATGTACAGCACCAGCGAGACGGCGAGCGGGATCGAGACCTGGTACTGCAACGGCACGCCGCCGTCGACCCGCGAGTCGATCGGGTAGTTGAGCAGCCAGAAGGCCAGCAGGCCCATCGCCCAGCTGACGATCGCGGCCGTAGGACCGGACCTGCGGAACGTCTTGAGCAGGCCGAGCATGAACGGGATCGCGATCGGGCCCATCAGACCGGCCACCCACTTGATGACGACGGTGATGATGTCCTTGAACGTCGGCGAGTTGACCTGGGTGGCGACCGCCATCGACAGCGCCAGGAACGAGATCGTGGAGAGCCGGGCCGCCAGCAGCCCCGCCCGCGCCGACCAGCCGCGCGCCGCCTTGGAGAGCGTGGGCGCGATGTCCCGGGTGAAGACCGCGGCGATGGCGTTGGCGTCGGAGGAGCACATCGCCATGGTGTGCGAGAAGAAGCCGACGATGACCAGGCCCAGCAGACCGTGCGGCAGCAGCTGCTCGGTCATCAGGCCGTACGCGTCGGAGGCGTCCGGCTTCTGCGCGTCCACGAGCAGCGGCGCGCACCACATCGGGAAGAACAGCACCAGCGGCCAGACCAGCCAGAGAATGGCGGACAGCCGGGCCGAGCGGGTGGCCTCGCGGGCGCTGGCCGTCGCCATGTAGCGCTGCGCCTGGTTCCACATGCCGCCGTTGTACTCGAAGGTCTTGATGAACAGGAACGCCAGCAGGAACGTCACGGTGTACGGCCCCGCCGTCGGCTCGGTGTGGCCGTCGGGGAGCTTGTCCCAGACCGTCCACAGCGCGCTGAAGCCACCGAGCTTGCCCATGACGGCGACGAGCATCGCGATACCGGCGAAGAGCTGGATGATGAACTGCCCCAGCTCGGTGAGGGCATCGGCCCACAGACCGCCGACCGTGCAGTACACGCCGGTGATGACACCGGTGATGAGGATGCCCTGGTTGAGGGAGATCCCGGTGAAGACGGAGAGCAGGGTCGCGATGGCGGCCCACTTGGCGCCCACGTCCACGATCTTCAGCAGCAGACCCGACCAGGCGAGGGCCTGCTGTGTCTTCAGGTCGTACCGGTTCTTGAGGTATTCGAGCGGGGACGCGACATGCAGCCGGGAGCGCAGCCGGTTGAGCCGGGGCGCGAAGAGCTTCGCGCCGATCCCGATGCCGATGGCGATCGGCAGCGACCAGGTCACGAACGAGGTGACGCCGTAGACATAGGCGATGCCCGCGTATCCGGTGAACATCACCGCGCTGTAGCCGGACATGTGGTGCGAGATGCCCGACAGCCACCACGGCATCTTGCCGCCGGCGGTGAAGAAGTCGCTGACATTGTCCACGCGCTTGTGCGACCAGATGCCGATCGCGACCATCACTCCGAAGTACGCGATGAGCACGATCCAGTCGAGGCTGTTCATGTGCCCCCTCCAGGGGTCCGCCTTGTGAACGTCGAAGCTCTTCGTCAGTACGTCCGGTCAGCGGCGCCCCCGTGCGGGAGTGGGGACTTGGGGGATTGAACCGCCTGGCGAGGCGGTGGGTCAAGAGGTTCTTCGGTCATGAATGTGAACGCAGGTCAGCAAGGCGAACGATTTTACTCGTTCTTGACCTCATGGGGCGTTGTCGTGAACGTGACGGCCGCCACACGATGGGCGGGCACTTCGTCAGGCTCCGGCCATAGCTGCGGCCATACAGAGAAGACCGCACGGGATGCGGGTCCCGTGCGGCCGAGAAGGGGAGTGAGGGACGGTCGGACCGACTGTCGGACCGAGGTCACCGCGACGGGCCTGACGGGCCGTCGGGCCGTCGGGGACGCGTCCGCGTCCGGGCATGGCCGAGCCCTCTCGGCCAGGACGGCGGACCGGTCGAGAGGGCTCTGTCCTTGTTGCGGGTAAAGCTGCCGGCCTCAGCCGAGGTCGAAGGCGCCCTTGTTCATTTCCTGCACGAAGGAATTCCACGACGTGGGGACGAAGGCGATCGACGGCCCCTCGGGGGCTTTCGAATCCCGCACGGCAATGGACTGGACTACGGGGGACTTGACCTCTACGCATGCGCCGTTGCCGCCGGAGTACGAGGACTTGGTCCACGTGTCCGTAGCGCCCTGAAGAATTGCCATGTTCGCTCCGGTTCAGCGAGTGATGGGAAAGCATGTCAGCTTTTTGCTGACTTGATCGACGCTACTAGCCTCGCTCGGCGCGTGGGGCAGTCCTTCACCCATCTGGATGACGTTCTCCTGAGGAGCCTTCCGCGCCGGGGTAGTTGAGGTGTAGCGTGCCCTCGCCCCCCGGCGGGAAATTGGATGTAATCGGCAATTCGGGCCAATGCGGCAGCCGTTGGGCGCGGCTCGGCGCCTTAGCGGGCGTAGTCCTTGGCGATTTCGGCGATGAACTGCCGGGTCTGCTCCACATTCAGGGCCTGGGCGCGCAGATGTTCGTACATCACGCTGTACCGCTGCACGTCGTTGGCCTTCTCCAGATAAAGATCGCTCGTCACGCCCTCGATATAGACCACACTGGAGTCCGAGGCGTCCGGGAATTCAAGAACCGCGTAGTGCCCGGTGATCCCGGGGTGCGCGCCCATCTCGAAAGGCAGCACCTGCACGGTCACATGCGGGCGCTGCGACTGCTCGACGAGATGCTCCAACTGCTCCAGCATCAGCCGGCGGTCGCCGACGACCCGGCGCAGCGCGGCCTCGTCCACCACGGCCCAGAGCCGCAGCGGGTTCTCGGCCGAGGTGACCCGGTCCTGGCGGCGGAGCCGTACCCCGACGCGCTTCTCGACCTCGGGCGGGGTGGCTTCCGGCAGCGCGCCGTTGATCAGCGCGTCCGCGTACGCGCGGGTCTGGAGCAGGCCGGGGACGACCTGGGGCTCGTACACCCGCAGCGAGGCCGCGTCCGTCTCCAGGCCGATGTAGACGCTGTACGGAATATCGCCGAAGGCGTGCCACCAGCCCTGCTGGCGGGAGTCCTTGGCCATTTGCATCAGCGAGTCCACGACCCGGTGGTCCTCGACCTCGTACACCCCGCACAGGTCGCGGACATCGCGCTGGTTGATGGAGCGCCGGCCGTTCTCCAGGCGGCTGATCTTCGACTGGGAGACCAGCAGGCGTTCCGCCACATCTTCGGCCGTCATGCCTTTGAGCTCGCGAAGCCGGCGCAACTCCTGTCCCAATCGGCGTCGCCTGACGGTGGGGTTGACGTTGGACGCCACGGAAACTGCACCTCCGGCTGCGTAGCTGTGCGTATCTACTGCTCAGCAGACTGCCACCAATGGTCCCAACTGCGCTGGGAAATGGCGACAGAGACAACAGAGACAAATGCGCCGGTCCGCGCTCCGGCCGTGCTCCGGTGTGCGCGCCGGGCGGCGGACCCGGTCGGCCGGCCTGTCGCCCAGGGCCGTCCGCGGGCGGTCCGCGGGCCGTTCGCGGGCCGATACACGGCGCGCGGGGCAGCCGATGAAGCCAGGCTGCCCCGCGCGTCTTGTGCGGCTCCCGAACCGGTCTGGGGACGACGGTGCGGCGGATTGCTGTGTGGTGCCGTCCTGCGTGTGCCGTGAAGCGTGATGCGGTGGTGCGTGGTGCGGTCGAGCGGTTCTCCGGTCGGTCAGTGCGCCGCGACACGCGCCATGCTGCCGCGGTGCGGCTGCATCGGCACGCCCCCAGGCTGTCGTGCGCCCGCCGGAGCGCTGGGGGCGCCCTGAGCCGGGTTACGGCGCTGCTGCACGCCCACACCGTTCTGAACGTCCATCACGGCGTGCGCCACGAGACCGCCCATGGGGTCGTGTCTGATCAGGTCCCGGAGCCGGGAGCGCGAGGAGCGCCCCTCGTTGCCGGGGTAAAGGTGCTTGCCGAGTCCGACCGCGTGGGCCAGCGCGGCGAGCGCCGCGGTCCGCGGGTCCGGCGGTACGCCGGTGCGGATCGCACTGTCCAGCCGGGACTTGATCTCCCGGCTGATCGCCGTCTCCGTCGCCTGATAGCGAGTCGTCGGCAGTACTCCGCACATCTGGCCCGCCACGGCATGCACCATGCCGCATCGCTCCAGATGCGAGAGATAGGTCTGGCGCAGCCCGAGTCGGGGTCCGCCAATCCAGTGGACGGCCCGAACCGGGCTGCCGCGTCTGCGCAGCAGTTCCAGTGCGGAGTCCAGAGTTGGATCTCCGGTCGGCCGTGGCATCACCACGGCGATACGATCCCCGTCAGGGGCTATCCGTCCCGCCAGAGCCAGCTCTACTAGCTGTGCTCCGGCCAGGCCGAGGTCGAGCGACTGCGGCTGCGCTGTGGTACCCGTGGTCGGGTCCAGAGCGAGCAACAGAAGCTCCTCCGGAATTGTTCTGCGGCTCCTGCCCATCCATGCCTCCCCGCGTGGATGAATGACAGGGTGACCCCTCTCACATTGGTCTGTCGAGAGTGCCTGGGTGCTTTGTGCGGGAACCGTTATGTATGTCGTTCTCGTCTAGCACGTGGGCCGAGGTCCCAGAGCAGGACACTGATAGATGGTTCGGACAGTGCGGTGCGTTGTATGAGACATGAAGGAGACGCGGTGGCGGGCGAGTCCCCCGGCAAGTCGGAGCAGCAGAAGTCGCCGGGGGAGACGACTCCGGGCGAACGTGACCCGCGGCTCGCGGTATTCCGTGAGCCGTCGGCCGGGGCATCGGGGTCGACGAAGGTCGCACCAGCAAATCCGGCGGTCGATTCCGAGGTCGTCTCCGGGGACGATTCCGGGGACGGGTCGGAGAAGACCGAGGCGTCCGGTGGGTCGGGCGCCGGGCGTATAACTGCGCAGCCGGAGTCCCCCGAGTCCACCGAGAGCGACACGAAGAGCGACGCGGAGAGCGACACCGCCAACGACATGGACGCGCCGAGCGGCACGGACGAGGCCGACTCGGAGGCCGAGGCCAAGGTCGAAGCCAAGGCTGAGGTCAAGGCCGACAAGGCCGACAAGAACGGCAAGGCCGACAAGAACGGCAAGGCCGGCAGGACCCCTTCTTGGGCCGTGGCCGCCGACTCCGACGCGAAGCACGCAGGGGACACAGAGGACGCGGACGCGGACCGTACCGGCGAGAAGCCGTCGTCGGACACCGCTTCGGACACCGCCCCGAACACCTCTTCGGACACCGCCCCGGACACCTCCTCGGACGTGGCCTCGGAAGGGTCCGGGCGCAGCCGTACGGCACCGGCGGCCCCCCCGGCGGACTCCTCGGCGGACGACGAGTCCGGCAAGGTCACGGCGGACGGCAGCGGCCCCGCCGCGCGGAAGGACGCCTCAGAGGGCTCCGAAGGCCCTGAGAGCGGCGATCGTGGCCGTCCCCAGGTGGATCAGCCGACCGCCGTCTTCAAGGCCCTCAAGCGGCCGCCCGTGGATCAGCCCACCACCACGCTCAAGGTGCCCCCGCTGCCCGGCGAGGAGAAGCGCGAGTCGCCGGCCGAGCGGACCAGTACGTTCGTGCCGCTGCGCAGGGACGACGTACGGCCCGGCGGTACGAAGCCGGCGGCGTCCACGTCCGCACCGGCGGCGCCCGCCGCGACCGCCCCGCTGCCCGAGGCCGAGCGCACCCGGCAGCAGCCGATGCCGCCCAGGCCGCCGCTCGATCTGCTCGCCGAGCTGACGAACACGCCGCCCCCGCGGCAGACCCCGGTCCGTACGGTCGTCAGGCGCTTCAAGATCTGGACGCCGCTGGTCCTGATCCTGCTGGTCGTCTTCGCGGTCGCCCAGGCCGTGCGTCCGCTGCCCGCACCCGCGCTGCAGCTGTCCGCCGAGCCGACGTACACCTTCGAGGGCGGAAAGCTCGCCATGCCGTGGCCCAGCGAGGGCCAGGGCGCCGTGGAGGTCGAGGGCGTCGGCACCATCGGCATGTACGGCGAGCAGAAGCCCGCCCCGATCGCGAGCGTCGCGAAGGCGATGACCGCGTACGTGATCCTCAAGGAACACCCGATCACCGGCAAGCAGGTGGGGCCGGCGATCCAGGTCGACAAGCGGGCGGGCGAGGAGTCCAACCGCCCCGACGAGTCGACCGCGCCCATCAAGGAGGGCCAGGAGTACACCCTGAAGCAGATGCTCCAGCTGCTGATGATCCCCTCGGGGAACAACGCGGCCCGTCTGCTCGCCCGCTGGGACGCCACGTCCGAGAAGGCCTTCGTCGAGAAGATGAACGCCGCCGCCGAGGACCTCGGCATGACGAACACGACGTACACGGACCCGAGCGGTCTCGAGTCCTCGACCGTGTCCACCGCCGCCGACCAGCTCAAACTGGGCAAGGCCGTCATGCAGAACGACATCTTCCGCGACATCGTGAACACGCCCCAGATTCAGATCCCGGGCGTCGAGCCGACGATCTACAACAACAACCTGATCCTGCTGGAGCCGGGGGTGAGCGGGATCAAGACCGGCTCCTCGACCCCGGCGGGCGGCAATCTGCTCTGGACCGCCGACACCATCGTCGACGGGAAGTCGCGCCGGATCATCGGCATGGTGATGGGCGCTCAGCAGGCCGACCAGCTGTCGGAGAAGCTGAAGCTCGCGATCGACAACAGCCTCAAGCTGATCCAGGCCGCCCAGGAGGGCGTCACCTCCGCCACGGTGGTCAAGAAGGGCGAGGTCGTCGGTTACGTCGACGACGGACTCGGCGGCCGTACCCCGGTCGTCGCGACCAAGGAGCTCAAGGCGGTCGGCTGGGCCGGCTTCAAGGTGAAGCTCAACATCGGCGAGGTCGAGGGCGGTGGCGAGGGCGGCGAGCAGATTTCGCACTCCGCGGAGGCGGGCACGGTGGTCGGTGAGCTGACCGTCGGCAGCGGCACCGGCGAGGTCTCCGCCCCGGTCGCGCTCCAGCGTGACCTGGCCGAGCCCGGCTTCGGCGCGAAGCTGACCCGCGTCAGCTGACCGGCGTCCGGCCCGTCAGCTGACCGGCGTCCGGCCCGTCGGCTGACCCGCGTCAGCAGGACCGCAGGTCCGAGGAGGGCGCCGACTCCGGCGCCCTCCTCGGCCGTGGCCACGTGCTAGCGTCCCGAAACGGCATCCGACAGGCACAGCCCGGCGGGCTGCCCGAGCAACCGCCGGACGCGGGGACGGCGTCCTTGAACATGTCGGAGGGGTCGGAACACCGGGCAGACGGACGGTGAGACGGGAAGACGTGGGGAGCCGGATTGACCACCGCTGAGCCGACGCGCGCCGACGACGGCGCCACCACCCCTTCGGGGCAGCCCCCCGGCCGGGGGCGAATATCGGGGCTCGTACCACCACGCCGCGCGGAGCCCGCACCTGACACCGGGGCTGAGACCGAGGGCGAGACGGCGAACGGGGACGAGACCGGGGGCGGGACCGGGCCGGAGCCCGGCAGCGGCCCATGGGCCCGCATACGGAGCCACCCCGTCCTGTTCACCGCCGTGGTCGCCGCGGCCGTGCACCTGCTGTGGTTCTTCTTCTTCGCCAACAGCGGCGGCGACATCGCGGCCCAGGACGCCTGGGCGGAGTTCGTCGGCCGGCACCCCGACTCCGCGTACAACCTGGCCTGGTACGGCGGGATGCACCCGGTCTCGTACAGCGTGGTCTCGCCGTATCTGATGTCCGTCCTCGGCGTCCGTACGACGATGATGATCGTCGGCACCGTGTCCGCCGCCCTGACCGCGCTGATCCTGGTCCGCGTCCGGGCCGTCCGTAACCCGCTGGCCTGCTCCTTCGCCGGGGTCTTCGCGTACCTCTGCAACGCCCTGTCGGGGCGCGTGACGTTCGGCCTCGGCGTGATGTTCGCGCTGGGCGCGGTGGCGGCGGTGTTCTGCTGGCCGTACCGCTGGCGTACGAAACGCTGGGCCAAGGCCGTCGCGGCCGCCCCGCTCGCCGGTCTCGCGACCGCCGCGAGCCCGGTGGCCGGGCTCTTCCTCGGTGTCGTCGCGGCGGCGCTCTTCCTCAACAAGCGGCGGCCGGGGGCCTATGCGCTCGGCCTCGCCCCGGCCCTGGTCGTGGCGCTCTCGGCCTGGCTGTTCCCCTTCTCGGGGACGCAGCCGATGTCGGTGGGCACGGCCGCGCTGCCGTTCCTCTTCGCGGTGCTGGTGTTCGTACTCGTACCCGCGGACTGGCGTACGGTCCGCGTCGCCGCGGCGGTCTACGGCGTCGGGGTGCTGCTGACCTACGTGATCGACTCGCAGATCGGGTCGAATGTGTCCCGGTTCGCGATGATCACCGCGGGTGTGGTGCTGCTCGCGGCGCTGCCGTACGCGGCCCCGCGCTCACGCCGCTGGTACGCCCTGGTCCTGGCCTTCGCCGGGCTCAACTTCTGGATAGCCTTCAAGGGCGTCGACGACATCGTGCGGACGGCGCCCACCGCGTCCTGGACCCGCGAGCTGGCGCCGCTCGTCCACCAGTTGCAGCGGGCCGGTGCGGAGAAGGGCCGGGTCGAGGTGGTTCCGGCCAGCAGCCACCGCGAGGCGTCCGCGCTCGCGCCGTACGTCAACCTCGCCCGTGGCTGGAACCGGCAGGCGGACATGGAGCTCAATCCGCTCTTCTACGACGACACCCTGAACTCCGACAACTACCGCGGCTGGCTGGACCGCTGGGCCGTGCACTATGTCGTGCTCCCCAAGGGCAGGCCCGACTCGGGCGCCGGTCTTGAGGCGGCGCTCGTCCAGCGGGGCCAGCCCTATCTGGAGCTCGTCTGGGGCGACGAGAACTGGCAGCTCTTCGCCGTAGACGACCCGATGCCGCTGGCCGACCCGCCGGCGACGGTGGACCGGGCGGGCGCCGGCGAGCTGACGATCCACGTGAAGTCGGCGGGGCGGGTGCTGATCCGGATCCCGTACTCCCCCTGGCTCGGGCTGGTCGACGAGGAGGGCAGCAGCGTCGTGCCGCCGCAGGAGACAGAGGCGTCCCAGGCGGACGAGGACGGCCCCAAGGTCTTCACCAACCCCAACGGCTGTCTGATGAAGGCCGGGGAGAACGCGGACGGCGACGAGTGGACGGAACTGCTGGCGCCCCGCCCCGGCGTATACCGGCTGGCCGCGCCGTACCAACTGCCACGCGGAACGGCCTGCCCGGAAGAACTACGCTGACGGCGGCCCGCGTGGGGGCCCGCCGGTACGGATCCGGCCCCCGGCCCTTCCGGCCCGCCGGGCCTTCCGGCCCCCGACGGACTCGCGCCGGCGTTCCGCCGTCCCGCCGCCCGCCCCGGGTCCGTCAGCTCACCGGGAACGCGATGTCGCAGACCTCGTCCGACGCCGACGCCGCGTCCCAGTCGGCGAAGTAGATCTCGCGGCACGGGCCGCTGATCGTCAGGCCCTGCTGGGCGACCCACTCCTCCACCGCCTCGAAGGCCGAGAGGATCTGCGGGTGCGCCACCTGCGCCTTGGTGATGCGTGCGTACGCCAGGCGCTGCGCCGGCTCGATGCGCAGCGTTGTCGTACGGCCGCTCGCCGCCGCGTGTGTCTCCGCGGCCCGTACGTCCCCGACCGGTACGCAGGCCTCCGCGGGCCCGTCGCTGTCCGGGCTCACCTCCGCGTAATACGCGACGAACGGGATTCCCGCGACACCCCCGCACTCCCCGGCGGCCTTCACCAGGCGGTCGAAGGCGGCCGGGATCCAGCGGGGCAGTTCGTGGGCGAGCAGATGCCTGCGCTCCGCCAGGACGGCCTGCTCCGGTACGTCCACGGTCCTGATCTCGTACATATGGGTTCTCCTGCCCGACAGTCGGTCACGGAGATGGCCGGCCACCGCGCTCTGCGTCGCGTGGCGCTCCTCGATGCCCGCCCAGTACGCGGCCACTTCGTCCGCGGCCTGCTGACCGGGCAGTGCGACCACCTCGGCGATCCGGGCGAGCGGCATGTCGAGCTGCCGCAACAGCGCGACCAGCCTGGCCCGTTCCACCTGGTCCTCGCGGTACCAGCGATAGCCGGTGACCGCGTCGACCTGGGCGGGGGCGAGCAGGCCGAGCCGGTCGTACAGCCGCAGCGCCTTGGGCGAGAGCCGCGACCGCGCCGCGAACGCACCGATCGTGAGTAGTTCCACGAGGTCCCATCCTCCGTCACCGGGCCGCTTCCGGCCCGGTGACCCGACGGTGCGCTCTGCCCCTGGGACAAGGTCAACCGCGACCGCGCCGAGCGGGTGGAGGCGCGGGTGCGCCGCTGTCGGCTTCCCGCAGGTCAGCCGGCGAGGACATCGCCGAAGTACGACAGACCGGAGGGCCCGCCGACCGTGGCGGCGCCGAACGACGTCGAACCGGTGGGGGTGATACCGCTCGCGCCCGCCTTGAAGAGCCAGACCGAACCCGCGCCGCTGTTCTCGGCGAAGGCACCGGCCACCAGTTCCGCGCGGCCGTCCTTGTTGCTGTCCGTGAGCTTCACGGAGCCGCCGAACTGATCGCGGGCCTCCGCGGTGCCGGGCACCCCCGCCGTGTCCTGCGAGTAGCTCACCGAGCCGGTGCCGGTCAGCCCCTTGGCGGAGCCGCGCAGCACGGTGACCGTACCGGCCGCCGTCTTACTCCCGAGGGCCTCGCCCGACACACCGACGGCGACATCGGCATAGCCGTCGCCGTTGGTGTCACCCGCGGACAGGCTCCATCCGAATTGGTCACCCTTCTCGGCGGAGCCGGGGACCGAGGCGGTGTCCTGGGTGATACGGACCGGAGTGCGGGTGGACAGGCCCGCGGCGCTGCCGTACGTCACCGTCACCGCGCCGCCGGGGCCGCCGTTCGGCTCGGTGGCGGACTTCTCCATGAAGTTGCCGGTGATGATGTCGCCGTAACCGTCCTTGTCGACGTCGCCGATGGTCGCCGCATACCCGCCGGCGACCTTGCCCGACGCCTTGAGACCGGTCGTGCCGCCCTTGTAGAGGACGCTGCGGGTGGCGTACGCGTTGCCGCTCTCCTGCTGCCCCATGACCAGGAGGTCGGTCGCACCGTCCCCGTTGACGTTCCCCGCGACGATCTTGTCCGCGTTGATGCCGGTCTCGTCCCACGTGTCGATGCCGACGAGACCCGCCGCCTTGCCGGCCCGGGAGACCGGCCCCTTGAAGATGTTCAGCTCGGGGAAGGCGAGGTTGACGGCGGCCAGGTCGGTGCGGCCGTCCCCGTCGAAGTCACCGGCGGCGACGTCCCAGCCGAACTCGTTCCGGTACTCGGGCAGCGGCGCCGCGAGGTCCACGGCCGCCTTGAGCCCGCTCGCGCCGCCCCAGACGACGGTGATGGTGCCGAAGGAGTCCGTACTCCCAATACGTTCGGCGTGCACGCCGACCACCAGGTCGGTGTAGCCGTCCCCGTCGAGGTCGCCGGTGGTGAGACGGTCCCCGAAGTAGTCACTCGCCTCCGGAACCCCCGGAATGCCGGCGGTGGCCTGACTGATGAGAGTCCGCTTGGACGTGTCGAGCCCGCTCTTGGTCCCGTACACGACGGCGACATACCCGGCCCCCGTCTTGCCGTCGACCTTCCCGGTGGGCGCTGCTATCGCGACATCGCGATAGCCGTCCCCGTTGAAGTCACCCGACAACCCCGAAGGCGCGGCAGCGACACTGCCCGCCCCGGCAAGAAGCAGCCCCCCGACGAGAGCGGCCGCGGCACTGGTGGCGAAGGTGGTGCGAAGGAGCTGCTGCATGCGTGTCTTCTTCTCCTGCGGCATGCGGGATGCCCATCAGGCACCCGATTCAATGGATCGAACCGACACCAAGGTGCAGCCCGATGCCAAAAGGACCCCCGACCCCCCCAAACAGTTGTACGCCCCACCCCCTTGCCCCTCACACCAACCCTCGCGCCTGGACGGGCGCTCGACCTTGGGCTGGTGCACGTCTCACCCGGATCCCCTCGACGCCGTGTCCGAGAAGGTGCACAAGCGCCGCGCCAAGCAGTTGGCCAAGGCAGTGGCTTCGCTGGAGGACGCCGTCGCGTGATGTGTGCCTGACGCGTGCCAGGTGGCCAGGGGTGTGAAAGCCCGCTTTACTGCCTCGTCGTGGTGAGGCGGTTTCCATGGCCCGTCGGGGGCGTGAATTGCGCCGGTCAGAACGGGAGATCGGCCGCGTCACTCGGCGACAAGACCCAACCAGCAGCCGACGAGGTGTCGTTCGGTGCGTCGCACACCTCGAAGGCTTCCCGTCGGACTTCCAGGCCCGAGGTGTCCTCGCCCCATGCGGCAAGGGCTTCGATGGCCCGCTCCTGGTACTGCCACAGCGTGCTCACGGCCAGTGTCTCCCGCAACAGCGGCACCAGCGCCTTCCGGTGACGGTGCAGGCGCGGATCGTCCAGCATCGGAATACAGGCGGCGATGGCTGCACCACGTACATCCGGGTCGCGGTCGTCGAAGCAGGCAGAGACCGCGGAGAAGAGCACTGGGCGGATCTCACAGATCCCGACGAACGGTGGGTACTCCTCGGGCGGGAAGCCAAAGCGGCGCATTGCGGCTCCGGTTTCGTCATCGGCGGCGTCGGCCACCGACTCCAACCATCCATCCCGCTCGTGACACCACATGCCGGAACGACCGCTCACGCATTGCGCATACATGACAGGGCGGCGCCGGGGCTTGCTGCCGGGCCTCTCTGGGTCGTGCCCGTCACTCATGCAGAGGTTGCCCAGGGTATTCAGCAGAATCGGTCGATCTGAACCGCCCCGGGGAGTCATGGAACCCCGGCGCCGGCCGCAGCGACACGCGGCGGCCCCGACCGGCGCCGCCGGAACAAACCGGGGCGAACCAATCGCCTCACCCAGCAGCAATCACCTCTGAACAATCGAGGCTAACGATTGGCTGGGTTACGGCCAACTTTCGTGGAATGCGGCTTGTTCACGTCGTTACTCGCCGGTCCCTATTGATGGCACCGTTTCTCTCCCACATCCTGGAAGGCTTTCCGTCGAGCCAAGACCTGGGGGATAGGTGTCTCTTCACTCTGCACTTCGTGCGAACAATCCAGAGGCGGTCCACCGCGCGCGCCAACTTATCGAATACATGCGCGAAATTGTTCGCGGGTCGTACAAGCCGGTGCGGGACTGTCAGAAGTATCCGGAGGTCCTCTGGCTCTCTGGCCTGCCGGACGACAAACTGCGGCGGCACCCGGACGGCGATCGACTGCTGCTCAAGGTGCCGCACCGGCCGCCGAGGCCAGCTCCCGTCCTGTCCGAGGTGCTGGCAGGGTGGGTCGATCCCGAGGCGGCCGCCATCGCGACGCCCGAAGTGCCGCCGCTGGCCGAGTCCGGTCCGGGGCAGGGCTGGGAGGAGGACGAGAACGGAGATCTGTTCGAGGTCTCCGAGATCCGCCGGGAGGAAGCACACGACGTGCTGCGCGCCTACTCGCGATGGCTCGACGTGTGGCGCAAGTGGTCGGAAAAAGAGCGCCTTGACCGGCCGTACCGGGAACTTCATCAGCAGCTGTACCGAATGGTGACCAGGATTCAGCAGGACGGTGAGGAATACGAGGCTGTACTGGGTGCCGGATTCCTGAATATCGGAGCCGTACGTCCGTCGGCGCGTATAGCCCGGCACATTCTGACGGCGCCACTGGTACTCACCATGGATTCCACGGATATGGCCATCACCGTCGCTCTCGCGCCCGGCGACCCCGCGCGGCTGGAGGACAGCGAGTTTCTCGGCGCGGACGAGGGATACAGCACACGGCTGCTGAGCCTGCTTCGGGACCGTGTTGATGCGGAAGGATTCCATCCGCTGTCCCGTGATTCCCAGGACGTGCTCGGTGGCTGGTCGGAGAGGGCGTTCGGTACCGATCGCGCGGTGGCTTTCCACCCGGGCTGGGGCCGCCCGCCCGCCGACCCGGCGCTGCCCGTGCCCACGCTCGGGTTCGCGCCGGCGATCATTCTCCGTCAGCGGGGCCAAGGCGCCCTCGTGAACTTCTACGACGGCATCGCGAACCGCCTTGCCCAACCTGGTGCCATCGCTCCTCTGGGACTGGCTCAGTTGTTGTACCAGCTGGGAGCCGAGGACCGCAGAGTTTGGGGTACGGCGGGTGGCTGCGACGTGCCCCCTGCTCTCGGCCCCGACCCGCTGTTCCCGCTGCTGTCGAACGAAGCCCAGCGGGAGGTGCTGAGGCGCCTTCAGACCGACACCGGCGTCGTCGTTCAAGGACCGCCTGGCACGGGTAAGACGCACACCATCGCCAATCTCGTGTGCGCTTTGCTGGCGGACGGCAAGCGGGTGCTCGTGACGAGCGAGAAGAGCCAGGCGCTGAAGGTCCTGCGGCAGCAATTGCCCGCCGAGTTGCGCAGCCTATGCGTCTTCCAGGGCGGTCGGCGCGAGGATGGCAGCGGCGATCTGGAACAGTCCGTGCGCGCGCTTTCCCAGCTCAGTGCCACCCAGTCGACGGAGCGTCTCGACGTAAGAATCAAGGGCCATGAAGCGCTTCGCTCGGCGCTGTCGGGTACCCGCGCGCGTCTCCGTGACGAACTCCGCACCGTTCGTGAGGCGGAGTGGTACGAACACCTCGATGTGGCTCCCGGTTACGAGGGGCGGCTCGCGGAGATCGTGGAGACCGTCGCTGCCGGTGCGCCGAAGTACGACTGGATGCCCGCCCTCCCCGCATCGGCGCCGCGAGAACCTTCGCTGAGCGAAGACGAGGCCCAGCGCCTGCTGGGCCTGGTGTCCCGGCATGGAGCCGGAGTGCTGGAAGAGCATGCCGCCCACTGCCCGGACCCTGCGGACTTCGTCGCACCCGTGTTGTTCGAAGAGGAGGTCAATGCCCTGGACACTGCGGTGCGCTCCTGCGCCGATGCGTCGTCCGACACGCTTTCTCTCGAACTCGCGGATCAGGGCCGCGATTTGATCGCGACCTTGGTAGAACTTCTGGACGCGGCGGAACACGCACTTCAGAGCGAGGGGCTGCCAGGTGAGCCGGCCGCGTGGTTGCCGGACGAATGGACCACTCGTGCCCTGCGGGATGGAATGGCCGGTCAGCGGCAGCAGTTGTGGGACGGAGTGCGCCGGTCAGCCGCCCGCGCCGAGGAAGTGCAGAGCGTGCTTCGGCGCATCCCCTTCACCACGCTCGACGTACCTGACGTGACGCTTGCCGAGGAATCACGTCTCATTGCCGCGGGGAGGGACTTCGAACAGTTCCTGCGTGGCGGCGGCAAGCTGCGCAAGCTGGCTCCGAAGGCGGTACAGAAGGAAGCCCAGGCCCTTCTTCAGGGTTGCCGAGTGGACGGGCGACTGCCCAGTACACCGGACGAGATCTCCGCATTGGTGGCTCACCTGGCAGCACGCCAGTGCGTCCGGCAGCTGAACGAGCGCTGGCAGAGTGTCGGCGTGCCCGCGGCCGAGGGCTCCACGGAGGTTGCTCTGTCGGAGCTGTTGGACCGGGTGCCAACACTCCGCGCGGTGGACGGGTTCACTCAGTCCGTCCGTACGCTGCACGACGTTCTACTCAAGGCCCGGATCAAGGCCACGGTGCGGACGGCACAGCAGTGGGACGACGTCCGTACATCGGCGAACGGTGCGGAACGGCTGTTGCGTGCCCGTGAGGCGGAGGAGAGGCTCCGGTCCATCGCCGAGCAGTTGCCGCGGCCCGATGCCCACAAAGCGGCTGAACTGGCGGATATCCACCGAGCCGTCACCGCCCGTGATCCGCAGGCGTACATGTCCGCGATCGAGTCGCTGACCGAGGCGTTCCATCGTGATACCGATCGCCGGGAGGCCCGCAAACTCCTGGACCGACTGTCCGAGGACCACCCCGAACTGTCCCGGCGCTTCGCAGAATCCCCGACCGAGGCGGCTTGGGAGTCCCGCCTCGTAAACTTGGACGGCGCCTGGGCTTGGCGGCGTGCACGTACCTTCCAGGACACGATGATGATACCTGGCAGGGAAGCCAGGCTGGAAGGGGAGCTGGAAGCGGTCGAGGCGCAGTTGCGGAACACGGTGACCCAACTGGCGGCCGATAGAGCGCTGTACCACTGCCTAGACCGGATGACGGCCGGCCAGAAACAGGCCCTGAGTGCCTACGCGTCGGCCACCGCAAACGCCGGCAAGGGAATGACGGCACTCGGCAAGCGGCACCTCAAGGCTGCCCGTTCCGCGATGCGTGATGCGCGTGACGCGGTCCCTGCTTGGGTCATGCCGATAAGGCAAGTGGCCGAAATGATTGATCCCGAGCCGGACGCCTTCGACGTCGTCATCGTGGATGAGGCGAGCCAGGTCGGTCTGGACGGCCTGATGCTGCTGTGGCTCGCTCCGAGAATCATCGTCGTGGGTGACGACAAGCAGTGCGTTCCGTTCTACACGGGCGGCAAGCACGAGCGGTTCAACGAACTCCTCGACTCACTCCTGCCCCATCTCACCGACTGGCAGCGGGACGGGCTCAGCCCTAAGTCCAACCTCTACGACCTGCTGTCCGCGCGCTTCAGCGAGACGATCCGGCTCACCGAGCACTTCCGGTGCATGCCAGAGATCATCAAGTGGTCCTCCGCTCAGTTCTACCCCGACAACGAACTCGTGCCCCTGCGGCAGTACGGAGCGGACCGGCTGCGGCCCCTCGAAGTCGTCCATGTCCATGAAGGCCACTGCGAAGGACGGCGAGAGACGCTGGTCAACAGGCCCGAGGCTGAACGCATCGTCGCCAAGTTGCAGGAACTGGCGCAGGACGAGGCGTACGAGAAGCGGAGTTTCGGAGTCATCGTGCTCCGTTCCGGACATCAGACAAGGCTGTTGGAGAATCTCATCGACACAAGGATCGACTCCGCGATCCAGGAGCGGCACAACATACGTGTCGGCACGGCCGAACAGTTCCAGGGAGACGAACGAGACGTCATCCTGCTCTCGCTGGTTGTCGATGCCGACAACACCCGGGCCCTTACCGGCCAGGGCGACGGAAGGCGGTTCAATGTGGCCGCCAGCCGGGCTCGTGACCAGATGTGGCTGTTCACCTCCGTCACGCCGGACCAGCTGCGCAGCAGGGACCTGCGCCACTCGCTGCTCACCTATATGCAGGCGCCGCCGGAACTCCAGGGCACCTCTCCCGGCCTTTCGAGCGTTTCACCCGACGAGCGATGCGAGCCGTTCGACTCTCTGTTTGAGCAGCGGGTCTTTCGCAAGATCAAGGAATGCGGCTACCACGTCGTTCCCCAGTGGAAAGCCAGCGACAAACGCATCGACCTCGTCGTCGTCGGAGAGACGGGCCGCCTCGCCGTTGAGTGCGACGGCAGCCCGTATCACTCCACCCCTGACCAGATCCGTGACGACTACGAGCGAGAGCGGGAACTGCGCCGGGCGGGCTGGCAGTTTTGGCGCGTACGTAGTAGCGAGTTCGCCCTGTCTCCGGAGGATTCGCTGGCGCCGCTGTGGAAGCGCCTTGACGCTCTGGGTATCCGGCCCGGAGTCACCGAGCAGACCCAGGGCGAATCGGCGAGTACTTGGGCCCCGGTCGAGATGGACGATGCCGACCTCACCACCGACGAACTCGACGCCATGCTCGATGAGGATGCGTCCGTCTCTCTCGAAGGAGTCTGATGTGAACGAGATTTTCGACGACAGCACGCTGACGGAGATCGCCCACCTGATCTGTGGGGACGAGACGCCGCTGCTCTACCGGAAGGGGCACAAGATTGCTGCGTTCTTCCAGCGGGCGGGCTGGGACGACGTTCCGGAGTACGACGGCACACCGAGGCACAAGTGGGCCCGGGAACTCCTCACGGAGCGGCAGGCGGACGGCACGGACGACGCTGAGCGCGCAATTCTGCGTCTGGCGAACCGCCTTGAGTACTACAACCAGCAGCGGGAGTACCACGCCGTGCTGAAGAGACTCAGCGAGGTACTTGTACTCGACGGACGCCGGATCGGCGAGGACGGGGGCCAGCCGGTCCTTGTCCGCTGCGAAGCCGGTTTCGAGGACGAGGTACGGCGGCTGCCGCGTGTCGAGCTGAAGGTCTCCGTCATGGAGGTGGTGAGCGACCCGGAACTCGCCGCAACCGTGCAACTCCGGCTGGACGAGGCACGCACTTGCTATGAGCACGGCGCCTACACGTCAGCGGTCATCATGCTGGGCAGCCTCTTGGAGGGGGTGCTCGCGCATGCCGCTCAGGTCCGCGTCGCAGGCCTACCCATGCCGAAACCGTTGCGGAACATGGGGCTGAACGACTTCTTGAACTTCGCGTACGACAACAAATGGATCGAGTACGACGTCAAGCTGACCTCGGACCTCATCCGGCAGTACAGGAATCTCGTCCATCCCCTGGCGGAGAAACAGAAAGGACACAGCCCGAACCGCGACACACTCGACATGTGCTGGCCCGTGGTGAACGCCACGCTGAACGATCTTGCGGCGACAGCGACAGCGCCCCCTGTTTTATTGCCTTCTGTGCCTGCGCCCGCAGAGCCAGGCCGTGGCCGCAACACCAATGCCTCCACGCAACGCCCAACGCCAGCCTCTGTCGCTCGTCGTCGCCCGGGCGGCGGACCGGTGGCGGGCACTTGAACTGGGGGTGCACCTAATTCAGCGTGGGCGGAGAGCCGCGCATCCCACCGGTCAGCGGCTGGCGCGGATCGACACAGTGAGGACGGGCGAGGCCGGTGACGGCTGGCTCTGCCCGATGTCCTCGTACGTCCCAAGACTTGTAGGGCGCGCGGACCTTTCCGTCGCCGGCGGCCCGGTTGGCCATGAGGGTGACGTACGGCTCGTCGCGTGTGGCGAGGAGGGCGTCGTGGATACGGCGGGCAGTGCTCGTCTTCTGCCGGGCCAGCCGGACGCCGAGGTCCTCAGAGCCACTGCCGGACCCTTGGTGTACTTCTCCGGCGCCGGGCTGGTGCGCTGCCAGTAGCGTTCACCGTGCTCGATGGTGGTGCCGTAGGCGTAGCCGACCGGCCGCTCGTCCGCGTAAGCGAGCACGGCCACGAAGCCTGGCTCGGTGCCGTGGCGATCCAGACGTTCACCGAACGCGGTGACCGCGTAGTTCGGCAGGTGGACAGGTGGAGCAGTGGGGCGCGTACGGCGGCGTATACGTCGACGAGATCGCCGCGAACCGTGTCGAGGGTGGTGAACGTGCGGAGTTGGATGGCGGGCGCAGTGGTCATGCAGGGGTCCTCCAGAGGGCTGCGTGCTCATTCCAAGTCTGCACGGTGGAGCTGTCCGGAGCGGTGGCACGTAGCGGCTCCGAACTCTTGCAGCGCACGCCGCTGCCTACATGATCAACGAGGACGTGTCCTGCTCCGACTACCTGAACCGCTTCAATCACAGTGCCGCCAGCTTGGATGACCCGTTTCCACGCCAGGCGGACACAGAAGGTTACGGACAGCAGGTTGCTACGGCTCTCCTCCTGTCTTTGAACGGCGCCCAAGCGTGCGAGCCCGTTGGTTTGGCTCCCGGCCCTACGTTTGGCCGCTGTTCTGGACCCCGCTGGCCACCCCCATTCGTTCTGGGGGAGCGACGCTGTCAGCCGCTACCTCAGCGTGCACCGTTCAACGCCCGCCGCAGTCGATGAGACCACCGAGGCCGGTCCCTCGTCGACCCGCGCGGCACTGCGTCTCCTTCATCGAAGGCCGCCATCGCAGATATGGAGCCCTACCGGCGCATCGCCGGTCCGGCGACGCGCCGGCGCGTCCGCTCTCCGCTGCGGGCCGCGCTGAACGCCGCGATCACGCAGCAGTTGATCACTTTCAACCCGGCCGCCCACGTCGAGTTGGGGGCGGGCAGGCGCCCCAAGACACTCGTGTGGACCGAGGAGCGCATCGATATTCGGGAGATCAACTTCCCGTCCGCTCACGCAAACGGCCCCGGACGAGGAGTCCGAGGCCGAATAACATGCCTCCCTGGGGGATAAACCCCAGGTCAGAGCGGCAACGCGTTGTGCCCTCGGCAGGATTCGAACCTGCGACACCCGCTTTAGGAGAGCGGTGCTCTATCCCCTGAGCTACGAAGGCGGGGAGTTGTCGGAAGCTGCGTCTAAAACCCGGCCCAAGTGGGGGATGGGTTGCAGGTCAGCCAGACGACAGGGTTGTGGTGGTTTGGCCCGTGAGGGCTAGGCACCGCAAACAGTGTAGCGGGTGGGGTGCCATCCGTACGGGGCAGCTGCGAGGGGCTCGTCCTGCGAGATGACCTGCGCTGCCGGAGGCGCTTCGGGGCGGGCCTCGGCTCAGTCGCGCACCAGCTATGAGCGGTCGCCCCGTTCGTCGAGGTGGGGCGGATTTCATTGGCATGCCCTCCACAGGCTGAACAACTCATCGGTCCGAGTGCTCCGCAACGCGTCAGGACCACACGTACAGTGACGAACGCGAGGCCTCTTCTTGATGCGGTTGCTTGGTCGCTGCTGATCTTGGAATGCCTTGCTCCGCGAGACGGCTCACTCAGGCTCATCTACGCGAGCCAAAAAATTCGGACGGCGATGTCGAGAATCCGTGACTGGCTCCGTCCCCGCAGTGAACGCGGCCAAAATGGGTCGCACCAGCACCGAGGACACACACGATGGCCAAGTACTTGCTGCTCAAGCACTACCGCGGCGCCCCGGCTTCCGTAAACGACGTGCCCATGGACCAGTGGACGCCGGAGGAGATCTCGGCCCACATGCAGTACATGCACGACTTCGCGGCCCGGCTCGAGGGGACCGGCGAGTTCGTCGACGGTCAGGCGCTCGCCCCCGAGGGGACGTTCGTCCGGTACGACGGCGAGGGCCGCCCGCCGGTCACCGACGGCCCATTCGCCGAGACCAAGGACCTCATCGCCGGCTGGATGGTGATCGACGTCGACAGCTACGAGCGCGCCGTCGAGCTGGCCGGGGACCTGTCGGCCGCCCCCGGGGCAGGCGGGAAGCCGATCCACGAGTGGCTCGAGCTGCGCCCGTTCCTGACCGCGCCGCCCACCATCACGGAGTGACCTCTCAGGTGAACGAGGTCCTGCTCCGGAGCCTCACGCCGAGCGTGCTCGGGATCCTCGTCCGCCGCGGAGCCGACTTCGCGGCGGCCGAGGACGCCGTGCAGGACGCGCTGGTCGAGGCGGCCCGCGTCTGGCCGGCCGAGCCGCCGCAGGACCCGAAGGGCTGGCTGGTCACCGTGGCCTGGCGCCGGTTCCTCGACGCGACCCGGGCGGACGCCGCCCGCCGTCGGCGTGAGGACCTCGTCGACGAGGAGCCGGCGCCCGGGCCCTCGCCCGCGGTGGACGACACGCTCCAGCTCTACTTCCTGTGCGCCCACCCGTCGCTGACGCCGTCGTCCGCGGTCGCGCTCACGCTGCGCGCCGTCGGCGGGCTGACCACCCGCCAGATCGCCCAGGCCTACCTGGTGCCCGAGGCGACCATGGCGCAGCGCATCAGCCGGGCCAAGCGCACCGTCTCCGGCGTGCGGTTCGACCAGCCCGGCGCCGTTGCCACCGTGCTGCGCGTTCTCTACTTGGTCTTCAACGAGGGCTACTCCGGCGACGTCGACCTCGCCGCCGAGGCCATCCGGCTCACCCGGCAGCTCGCGGCCGCGATCGACCACCCCGAGGTGGCGGGGCTGCTCGCCCTCATGCTGCTCCACCACGCCCGGCGTGCCACCCGGACCGCGCCCGACGGCAGCCTGGTGCCGCTCGCCGAGCAGGACCGCGGCCGGTGGGACACGGAGTCGATCGCCGAGGGCGTCGAGATCCTGCAGGCGGCCCTCGCCCGCGACCGGCTGGGCGAGTTCCAGGCCCAGGCCGCCATCGCGGCACTCCACGCCGACGCGCCCACCGCCGAGGTGACCGACTGGGTGCAGATCGTCGAGTGGTACGACGAGCTCGCGCGCCTGACCGACAGCCCGGTCGTCCGGCTCAACCGCGCGGTGGCCGTCGGCGAGGCCGACGGACCGCGCGCCGGCCTGGCGGCGCTCGTGCCGCTGGACGACTCACTGCCCCGCCACACCGCGGTGGCGGCGTACCTTCACGAGCGCGACGGCGACCTGGTTACGGCTGCACGGCTGTACGCCGAGGCGGCCCAAAAGGCACCCAACCTCGCCGAGCGCGACCACCTGACGCGCCAGGCCGCCCGGCTCAACACCCGCCGGTGTCGCTGACGGGTCGCGCTCGGCGCGCTGGAAGCGTGGTGTCTCCGTAGACCCGTCCGCTGAAGCGCCCGGTGAAGGTGACCCATCCGCGACGGTTCGGCTGCCCGAAAAGCGGCTCACCCAGGCGACCGTCTTGCCATGTACAGCGCCCGCGCCGGCCGTGCCGTGGCGTCGGAGCACCTGCCCTCGGTGCCGCGCGTTGCTCTGGGGGCGATGAGTTTTTGGGGTGGGGGCGGTCGTTCTTTGGTGGGGCGTGGGCCCCGGGTGGGTGAGGAAGGGAGTGGGCATGTTGCTCAAGCACAAGACGGCCGTGATCTATGGCGGCAGTGGGGCCATCGGCAGTGCCGTGGCGCGGACGTTCGCGCGGGAAGGGGCGCGGGTGTTTCTGGCGGCGCGTACGCCGGGGCCGCTGGAGAAGGTGGCGTCGGAGATCGGGGACGAGGGTGGGGGCGTCGAGACGGCCATCGTGGACGCGCTCGATGAGCGGGCGGTGGACGCGCATGCCGATGAGGTGGTCGCGCGGGCCGGCCGGATCGATGTCTCGCTCAATCTGATCTCGCACAACGACGTGCAGGGCACCCCGCTCGCCGAGATGGAGGTCGCGGACTTCGAGAAGCCCGTCGTGACGGCCCTGCGGACGAATTTTCTGACCGCGCGGGCCGCCGCGCGCCATATGATCCCGCGCCGGTCGGGCGTGATCCTGTTTTTCGGTGGTTACGGGGATCCCATGCGCGGCTTCCATCTGGGCGGGCTCCAAGTCGCCTTCCAGGCGCTCGAAGCGCTGCGCAGGCAGCTGGCCAGTGAGCTGGGGCCGTACGGGATTCGGGCGCTGACCCTGCAGACCGCCGGGGTGGTGGAGACGATTCCCGAGGACTTCGAGGGGCGAGCGGCCATCGTCGAGGACACAGTGGGGCGGACGATGCTCAACCGGGCGGCGTCGCTGGAGGACGTGGCGAATGTGGCCGCCTTCGCCGCCTCCGACCGTGCCCGGTCCATGACCGCGACCGCGCTCAACATCACCTGCGGGACGGAGGTCGACTGAGGCCATTGTTGACCGGGTGTGGGGCGCGGGCATAGCGTCATGGCGTACTGAGCAAGCGCTTAGAGAGGTGCCCGTGCCGCACACCGACACCGACCGAAGCGGCGACCGAAGCGGCGGCCGAAGCGCCGACCGGAGCGGCGGCCGTACGGCCGCGCTGACCGCGCCCGGGGCGCCGTTCGCCGTCGTACGGGACGAGAACGGCTCGCTCCTGTACGCGGACGGGCCCCGTACGCTGCGCGAGTTCGTGGAGACGACCTGGGCGTACGGCGACCAGCCGTTCCTGGTCGCCGAGAGCGGGACGTACACGTACGGGGAGTTCTTCGCCGCCGCCTCCGCGCTGGCCAACCGCCTGGTCGACGTCTACGGGCTGCGGCCCGGCGACCGCGCCGTCGTCGCGATGCGCAATCACCCCGAGTGGCAGATCGCCTTCTGGGCGGCCCAGTTGGCCGGGCTGGTCGCCGTACCCCTCAACGCCTGGTGGACCGAGGACGAGTTCACGTACGCGCTGGACGACTGCACGCCGGGCGTCCTGCTCGTGGATGGCGAACGGCTGCCGCTCGTCGACCGCTGGGCCGAGCGTGAGCGGGTGCGGATCGTCGTCTTCCACCACGACGGCGAGGTGGGCCGGCGGACCGAGCGGTACGAGGACCTGCCCGCCCCCGACCCCTTCGCCGCCCCGCCCGATGTCGAGGTACGCGCCGAGGACGACGCCACCCTCATCTATACGTCCGGCACGACCGGGCGGCCCAAGGGCGCCGTCGCCACGCATCTCGCGCAGGCCGGGGCCGTGATGAACCCGCGGTACTTCGCCGCGGCCTCCGCCCTCGGGCGGGGGCAGATTCCCGGCCAGGGGCCGGCGCCCGTCTCGCTGATGACGTTCCCCTTCTTCCATGTCGCGGCGTTCACCAGCTTCTATTCGACGATGGCCGTCGGCGGCACGCTCGTCCTGATGCGGAAGTGGGACGCCGGGCGGGCGCTGGAACTGATCCGGGAGCACCGGGTGACGCATTACGCGGGCGTCCCGACCACCGCGCTCCAGCTCCTCGACGCCGCCACGGCCGCAGATGACGGTGAGCGTGAGGGTGCGGGTGGACATGAGGGTGACGGGCTGGACACCCTCGTCATGATCAACACTGGCGGTGCCGCCGCGCCGCCCGCCCTGGTCGGCCGGCTCACCGCCCGTTACGGCGAACGCATCGAGCCGCGCAACGGCTACGGCCTGACGGAGACGAGCGGCGGGGTGCTGGCCAACTTCGGCGCCGACTACCGCGCCTTCCCGGGCAGTGTGGGGCGCCCGGCGCCCGCCGTCGACGTACGGATCGCCGGACCCGAAGGCCGGGAACTGCCCGAAGGCGAGGTCGGGGAGCTGTGGCTGCGCGGCCAGTCGCTCGTACGCGGCTACTGGCGGGACGAAGCCGCGAACGCCGAAGCCTTCTCGCCCGACGGCTGGTTCAGGACCGGCGACCTCGCGACCGTGCGCGACGGCCTCGTCAGCATCGTCGACCGGATCAAGGACATGGTTGTCCGCGGCGGCGAGAACATCTACTGCGTCGAGGTCGAGGCCGTACTCCACGACCACCCGGACGTCGTGGACGCCGCCGTGCTCGGTGTCCCGCATCCCGTGCTCGGCGAGGAGGTCGCGGCGGTCGTGCGGCTCAGGCCCGGGGCCGGTACGGACCCCGAGGAGCTGCGGGCGCACGTCGGCAGGAGCCTGGCCGCCTTCAAGGTGCCGGCCCATGTGCTCGTACGGGAGGACCCGCTGCCCCGCAACCCGACCGGCAAGCTCCTCAAGCGCGAGCTGCGGGATGCGGTACGGGAGTACGTCCTCCGCGCTCGCGGCGAAGGGTAAGAAGGGTACAAGGGTTACGAAGGGTGACCAGAGCGGCGGGTGCCCCCTCAGGACCGGGTCACCCGTACCTTGAAGTGCCCGTCCGGCTCCTTCGACAGCACCGAGATCCGGACCCCGTTGTCGCTGTCGTAGAACCACTCTCCCGCCCGGTACGTCGCGTCCGACAGCTCGGCGTGCACATTCGGCCGCCGCGTGCAGCCGCCGCTGTCCCTCGCGCTGTCCGAGACCGTGATCGGGCCGCGCCCGGTGTCGACCGCGGAGTCCACGCGGTAGATCAGTACGCCCGGCTCGCAGACCGCGTCGTCGTTGCCCGCCCGCGTCCGTACCTCCACCGCGTATCCCGATTCCTTGGACACCGGTATGAAGATCATCTTCGAGCCACCGGAGCTGGCCAGCGGGCCCAGCAGATGTTCGCTGAACCCGGGCTTGGACGCACAGCTGATCTGATTGTCGTCGAGCCAGCCGAGCTTCCACTTGTGCCAGCCCAGCAGATCATTGTTGGCGCCCCAGTCCTCGGACATGATGTCCCAGTGCCCGACCGCGCTGCCGCCGTCCATCGTGTAGAGGTCGGGGAGGCCGAAGATATGACCGTTCTCGTGCGGCAGCACGCGGTATCCGGTCTCGGAGTACGACCCCGAGCCGTCGTCCTGGCGGCTGTAGACGAAGGACGTGTTGGAGAGCGGGACGCCGTCCGCGTGCGGGGCGTCCGGGTTGCCGGAGAAGGTCACGGACAGGACGGTGTTCAGCGCGGAGGGTCCGGCGTTGGGCGTGACCAGGATGTTGACCAGGTCGTACGCGCTGAAGTCCACGGCCGGGTCGGCGGCGGTCACGATGTCCTGGACGAGCCGCCGATAGCCCGGCTCGTAGGGTGACCCGCGCTCTATCCCGTACTCCGCGAAGCTCAGCGGCATCCGCAGCCAGTCCGTCAGCGGGGCCTCGGGGCGGTAGTCGAGCCGCCCGTACGAGCTGGTCCTGAACCAGTCCGACGTCTTCGGGAAGAACTCGCCGAGCCGGTCGAGCGCCGACCCGGGCCCCTGCGCGTCCGGGAAGTCGATCATGAGATTGAGCGCGCGGACCGTGCCGGTGGAGCGGGAGTAGCCGGGCGCGGTGGGCAGGCCCTCCGACATCTGTACGGGCGTGGTGGAGGCGACCCGGCACGGGGCGAGGTCGGTGGTCCTGCTGGTGGCGGAGGGCCCCGGCGAGGCGCGGGTGGGGCTGCTGAGATTGCCGCTCGCCGTGGTCAGGGCGGCGAGCGTGAGCGCCGTGAGGCCGGCCATCGCGCAGAGCCGGACGGGCCCGCTCGTGTGTCGCGGCTTTCTGGAGTGTCTCGGGGTTCCGGCACTGCCACCGGGTCCGCGTATGCGACGCGTCTGCTGCATGCGGTCGCCTCCGGGTTCGCGGCAGCCGGCCGTCCTGACTGCTCTCTGTTCGATCACCCTCCGTCCGTGGGCGTGTCGGCGCTCGCTGGGTGCGCCGATCGGGGGTTCTTCCAGGTCCAGGGTTTTGTGACCCAGGTCACTTGGCTCCGCGAAATAACCGGGGATGGCTTCCCCGTTTGCACCTGTGTCCCCGGTAAGCGGGGATGCGGTCCCCGGTTGTACAGACGTTTTATAGATCCGTGTACCGGAATCGCTTCCAAGGCCTCTTATGTACGAGGAAAGGGCATGACGTGACCACCGCCGCCGAACCCGAAGCGCGCCGAGTACCCCGGCCGCGAGCGGACGCTCTGCGCAACCGGGAGCGGATCGTGGCGGCGGCGCGTGAGATGTTCGTCGAGTACGGCCCCGAGGCCCCGCTCGACGAGATCGCCCGCCGGGCCGGCATCGGCAATGCCACGCTCTACCGGCATTTCCCCGACCGGCATGCCCTCGTCCACGAAGTCGTGATCTCCGTCATGAACCGCACCGCCGAACAGGCGGAGAGGGTTACTGTCGAGGAGCCCGACCCGTTCACCGCGCTGCGCCGCTTCGTGCACGCGGCGGCCGACGAGCGGATCGGAGCGCTCTGCCCGATGCTCTCCGGTGCGTTCGACCACGACCGTCCCGATCTGGACGCCCAGCGGTCGCGCCTCGAAGGCGCCATCGAAAGGCTGATGGAGCGGGCACGCCAGGCGGGACAACTGCGTACGGATGTCGCCGTCGGCGATCTGATGGTCGCGCTGTCCCAGCTCACCCGCCCGCTGCCGGGCACCGGCTGTATGAACATGGACCGGTTCACCCACCGGCATCTGCAGCTGTTCCTCGACGGACTGCAGGCTCCGGCCCGGTCCGAACTGACCGGCTCGGCCGCGACCCTGGAGGATCTGCGCCGCGACGCTCCGTGACGCGCCCCTGAACCTTGAACTTCGCCCGACGGCCTCGGCCCGACGGCTCCGCCCCCGCGGCCCAGGCCCAGCTCAGGCCAGGGCCCGGCGTGGCGCAGGCCCGGCCAGGTGCCTCCAGGCGCCTCGTACCTCCTTCTGCCCGTCGCTCCGTCACGCCGTGGCCCCAGTGACCCCAGTGACTTCATGACCCCAGTGACTCCATGACCTCGTAAGTCACGCAGCGTCGCCTGTACTTACGTACGTTTTCGCCTTTCTGCACCCTTAGGTGGCTACCTCCATGCCAAAAACAGCCGACACGCGGCTCCCTGACCCGAACGCTCCGCTCCCTGATCCGAGCACCCCGCTGGCCGATCCCACCCGCTGGAAAGCGCTGGCGTTCGTTGCCCTCGCCCAGCTGATGGTCGTGCTCGACGCGACGATCGTGAATATCGCACTGCCGTCCGCCCAGCAGGACCTGGGGATATCGGACGGCAACAAGCAGTGGGTCATCACCGCCTACGCCCTCGCCTTCGGCGGTCTGCTGCTCTTCGGCGGACGTATCGCCGACCTGTGGGGCCGCAAGCGCACCTTTGTCGTCGGTCTGCTCGGCTTCGCCGCCGCGTCCGCCATCGGTGGCGCCGCCACCAGCGAGGCGATGCTGCTCGGCTCCCGGGCGCTCCAGGGCGCCTTCGGCGCGCTGCTCGCGCCGGCCGCGCTGTCGCTGCTCGCGGTGATGTTCACCGACGCCAAGGAGCGCGCGAAGGCCTTCGGTATCTACGGGGCCATCGCCGGTGGCGGTGGCGCTGTGGGACTGATCCTCGGTGGCGTCCTCACCGAGTACCTGGACTGGCGCTGGACGTTCTTCGTCAACGTCCCCTTCGCGATCGTGGCCGCCCTGGGCGCGTACTTCGTGATCCGTGAGCCGTCGGGCAGCCGCAACCGCTCCCCGCTGGACATCCCCGGCGTCGTGCTCTCCACGCTGGGCCTGGTCTCGCTGGTGTACGCCTTCACCCGCGCCGAGTCCAACGGCTGGTCCGACTCGTCGACCATCTCGCTCTTCGTCGGCGCCGCCGTGCTGCTGCTGGCCTTCGCCGTCGTCGAGTCGAAGGTCAAGTCCCCGCTGCTGCCGCTGCGCGTGGTGGCCGACCGCAACCGCGGTGGGGTCTATCTCTCCCTCGGCCTCGCCATCATCGCGATGTTCGGCCTGTTCCTCTTCCTGACCTATTACCTCCAGGTCGTGAAGGGATACAGCCCGGTCATGACCGGTTTCGCCTTCCTGCCGATGATCGCGGGCATGATCACGGGCTCGACGCAGATTGGCGCTCGCCTGATGACCCGGGTGCCGCCGCGCCTGCTGATGGGCCCCGGCTTCCTGGTCGCCGCCACCGGCATGCTGCTGCTGACCCAGCTGGAGATGGGTTCCTCGTACGCGGGTCTGATCCTGCCGGCGCAGCTGCTGCTGGGCCTCGGTATGGGTACGGCGTTCATGCCGGCCATGTCGCTCGCGACGCACGGCATCGAGCCGCGGGACGCGGGCGTCGCCTCGGCGATGGTGAACACCTCGCAGCAGGTGGGCGGCGCGATCGGTACGGCGCTGCTGAACACCATCGCGGCCTCCGCCACCACCGCGTATGTCGCCGCCCACGCGGCGACCTCCAGCAACCGCAGGCTGCTGGAGCTGCAGGCGATGGTGGAGGGCTACTCCAGCGCCATCTGGTGGGCGGTCGGCATCCTGGCGGTCGCCGCCACGATCGCGCTGACCTTCATCACCACCGGGCGTCCCGGCGCCTCGCCGGTCGCCTCGGGCGCCACGGGTGCCGAGGACGAGGTCAAGATGCCGGTCGCGATGCACTGACTGCCCGATGTACTGACGGCCGCCTCTGGAAGGCGACGTACGGCCCTGACAGTAAAACGGGGCAAGAGAGAAGCCGGATCTGCCCTGGTGCCGCCGCGGTTCAGCGGCGCCAGGGCAGATCCGCTCCCGTGCCCTCCGGCTGAAGCCCCTCGGCCATCACCCGCATGATCTCGCCGAGCTGGGTCACCTGCTCCGGGCTGAGCCGGTCGAAGATCGCCTGGCGTACGGCGGCCACATGGTCGGGTGCCGCCTGCTTCAGCACCTCGTTGCCCTGGTCCGTCAGGAACGCGTTCTGGCCGCGCTTGTCGGAGGGACAGTCCTCGCGCTGCACCCAGCCGTGCTGCTCCAGCCGGGAAACGGCATGGGAGAGCCGCGACCTGGTGATCTTGGCGTCCATGGCCAGCTGGGTCATCCGCATGCGGCGCCGCGGGGCCCGCGCGAGATGCACCAGCAGCGCGTAGTAGATGTGCGGCATCCCGGAGTCGCGCTGGAGCTGGCGGTCGAGATGGTCCTCCAGCAGCGTCGTCGCCTGGACATACGCCTGCCAGACGCGCTGCTCCTCGTCGCTGAGCCAGCGAGGCTCCCCGCCCGTACCGGCGCCGCTGCCGGTGGATGCCATGGTCATGTCTTCCACTGTACCCATTCTTGAAAGTTAAACTAGATGCGACTACTGTCGTATGGGCTGAATGCTTGAGGATTCAAATAGCTTCAGCCGGGAAGAGACCACACGCAGACCGGGGAGTCGCCATGAACGCCGTCGCGGAGCGCATGCCCGCCCTCTATCTCTCCCATGGCGCCCCGCCCCTCGCCGACGATCCCGTCTGGCCCCGTGAGCTGGCCGCCTGGTCCGCGACGCTGCCCCGGCCCACGGCGGTCCTGATGGTCTCCGCCCACTGGGAAGAGGCCCCGCTCGCGCTCGGCGCGACCGGGACCGTGCCGCTGGTGTACGACTTCTGGGGTTTTCCCGAGCGCTATTGCGGGGTACGGTACGCGGCCCCCGGAGCGCCGGAACTCGCGGAGTCCGTAAGGAAGTTGCTGCGGGGCCCCGGCGTGCCCGTACAGGACGTGCCGGACCGCGGGCTCGATCACGGGGCGTATGTGCCGCTGGTGGAGATGTTCCCGGAGGCCGACATTCCGGTACTCCAGGTGTCCATGCCCACGCTCGACCCGCGGAAGCTGCTGGAGATCGGCCGCAGGCTGGCGCCGCTGCGGGACGAGGGGGTGCTGATCGTCGGCAGTGGCTTCTTCACCCACAACCTGGCCGCGCTGCGACAGGCGGGCGGCGGGGTGCCCGGCTGGTCGGCGGAGTTCGACGACTGGGGGACACGGGCGCTGCTGGCGCAGGACGTCGACGCGCTGCTGGACTTCGAGCACAAGGCCCCGGCCGGCCGGCTGGCCCACCCGCGCACCGAGCACTTCGCGCCGCTGTTCGTGACGCTGGGGGCGTCGGAAGGCGAGCTGGATACGGGCCGGAGCGTGATCGACGGCTTCTGGATGGGGCTGGCGAAGCGTTCGGTGCAGTTCGGCTGAGCGTCCCGGGGCTGCTCGAGCCGGCGTCGTACGAGCCGGGGCCGTACAGCGTCGCCCTACAGCGCCGGCTCGTTCAGGTCGATGGACCGGACCGCCGCCGCCAGCGCCGTACCGTCCCCGACATCCAGCGCGGTGTCGGTGAACTTGATCGTATGGTCGTCGCCGTGCGCCGCGGCCCGCTCGAAGACCTCCTCCGAGGTCAGCCGGGTCGGTGCGTACGGCGCCGGGGTGGCCGGTGAGTACGCGGCGGTGACCGCGGCGCTCGCCGCCCAGGCCGCCTCCAGGCTCGGCGCCCACAGCTCGCGGGGGAGCGCGGGCAGGGTACGCAGCACGGCGTTCGGCGCGGTCGCGGCATGCACCAGCATGATCGGCGCGCCGTGGCCATGGCTCGCGTACCGGTGCACCGCTGCCGCCACCAGCTCGGCCAGCCGGTCCCGTACGTCATCAGGAGCGAGCGGCAGGCCCCGCGCCGGAGGCCAGTCCGGGAAGGCGGTGAGCCCGGCGAACCGTTCCACGATCCCGCCCGTCTGGTCCGGCACCCGCGGTACGGCGTCCAGCGCGGCGGCGGCGTCCGGCACCGGGGCCAGCAGTCCGAGCACCGGCAGCGGCTGATGCCGGGCGGCCCAGTAGCCGAGCGCGTGCGCCAGCTCCATGACGCGCGGCGCGGTCTCGTCCGTGGTCAGCAGTGTCCGTACGGCATGCCCCACCCGGATCGCCGGATGCGTCGCCCCGGCCGCGATGCCGGGCAGCAGCCGCGGCCACCACTCCGCGAGCACGTCGCGCCAGGGGCGCTCGGCGGTCTCGCGCGCGAAGTACACCGTCCAGTCGGCGATCCGCCGCGGATCCCCGAGGGCCGCCTGCCAGTTCGCCGCCGTCACCGGGGTGTCGGTGGGCGGCATGTCCTCCAGCTTCGCGCTGTAATAGTCCAGCCAGCGATGGACGACCGGCGCCTGACCGTGCCGTACCAGCGCCTCCACGGCCATCGGGCCGTGGTTGCTCAGCCAGCCGTCCCGCTCAGGCCCGGAGACGTGCAGCCGCTCCAGCGATTCGTCGAGAATGCCCGTGGTGTCCATACTCTTCACGCTAGGCCGGTTGCGCGCGGCGCGTATCGGGCCGTGGACCCAGCCAGGGACGGCCTGGACCTAGGGCGGGCCCGCGAAGATCCGCCGGACAGGGACTAGGCCTCGGGGCCGAGTGGCTTCTCGTACCAGGCGACGTCCCAGTACCGGCCGAACTTCCGGCCGACCTCCTCGTACGTCCCGACGTGCCGGAAGCCGAAACGCAGGTGCAGCCGGGCCGAGGCCTCGTTCGGCTGGGCGATCCCCGCGTAGGCGCGGTGCAGGTCCTCGCCCTCCAGGGCCTCGAAGAGCGCCTTGTAGAGCAGCGTGCCGATACCGCGCCCCGCCGCGTCCGGCGCGCAGTAGACGCTGACCTCGACCGACGTCGAGTACGCGGGCTTGGGCCGGAAAGGACTGCTGGTTACGTACCCCAGAATGCGGGCAGACGGGACATCCTGAGCAACCAAAAGCCGGTGCGGTCCGTCTTCAGGGTGGGAACGCAGCCAGGGCAGCCGCTCCTCGGGGGTGAAGGCAACGGTGTCGAACGTAATGGCGGTCTCGTGGACGTAGTGGTTGTAGATGTCCGTGAGCGCGCCGAGGTCGGCCGCCGCTCCGGCCCTGACCTGCACTTCCGTCGCCCCCTGCACCATCTGTCCTCCCCGGTGGCGGCACAGGGTACTGCATGATCACAGAAAATCCTGTACGGCTTGGGAATTCTGTCCGGATTCCAGTCGTTGTTTCCTTCGGATGCAGGGCACCCGGAAGGGTGTCGCGACCTACTCAGTTCAGTAAGGGAGCTCGCATGGCAACCCGTGCCGTCGCCCGTCGTACCGCCACCGGCGGGACGAAAGCGGCAAGCAGTGTTCGCGCTGTAGGCGGGGAGATCGCCGACCGCGACCTGGTCGGCATGTACCTCGACGAGATCGCGCGTACGCCGCTGCTCGACGCAGCAAAGGAAGTCGACCTGTCCCAGACCATCGAGGCCGGAGTCTACGCCCGGCAGATCCTCGACGGAGAGGTCGAGAGCGAGGCGGATGGCGCTTCGCAGGAGGAGCTCGAGGCGCTCGTCGCCGAGGGTGAGCGCGCGAAGGACGTCTTCATACGCTCGAACCTCCGCCTGGTGGTAGCGGTGGCGCGCCGCTACCCGCGCAGTGGTCTGCCCCTGCTCGACCTGATCCAGGAGGGCAACGCGGGCCTGGTGCGCGCGGTGGAGAAGTTCGACTACGCCAAGGGCTTCAAGTTCTCGACGTACGCGACCTGGTGGATCCGCCAGGCCATCACCCGCTCCATAGCGGACCAGTCCCGCACGATCCGGCTGCCGGTTCATCTGGTGGAGGAGCTGGGCAGGATCCGCCGTGTGCAGCGCGAGTTCAACCGGGAGAACGGCCGGGATCCCGAGCCCGCCGAGGTCGCCGCCGAGCTGGGTTCGAACCCGTCCCGGGTCAACGATGTGCTGGACTGGGCCCGTGACCCGGTCAGCCTGAACATGTCGGTGGACGACGACGGGGACACGCAGTTCGGTGATCTCCTGGAGGACACCTCCGCCGTCTCGCCGGAGCAGTCCGTGCTCACGCTGCTGCGCAGCGAGGAGCTCGAAGACCTGATCGGCAAGCTCGACGACCGTACGGCCTCCATCATCAAGATGCGGTACGGCATCGAGGACGGCCGGGAGCGGACGCTGACCGAGGTCGGCAAGCAGCACGGCCTGACCCGGGAGCGGATCCGGCAGATAGAGAAGCACGCGCTCCTGGAGCTGAAGAAAATGGCTCGGGACACAGGTTTCGACGCGGCGGCGTGACGTCGCCGTCCTGTAGCCGTAGTGTCCCCCTTACTCGTACTGTTTCTCTGTACGAGCCGGCCGATTCGTCGGCCCCCTCAGACGAGCCCCGGCACCAACCCCCCCCAGGTGCCGGGGCTCACCTCTGTCCTGTGGTCCTTCCGGGGCTCGTGGTCCTTCCGGTGTCAGCGCCCGGGATGGCAGCGCTCGTTTCGGGTCCTGTGGCTGCCGCCCGGGTGAGCCTGGCCCCCAGTTCGCTCAGATGGTCGGTCAGCTGGGCCGGCCCATGGACGGTGAACTCGCAGTCCACCAAGGCCAGTCGGACCGCCAGCCACTCCAGGGAGTCGCTCGCCGTGGTGCGCAGCCGGCAGGAGTCCTGGCCGGTCGGCTCCGGTGTGCCGAGGACGGCGGGCAGCCGCCCCGCCACGAACTCGGCGGGTGCCGCGAAGCTCACATCCACCTCGATCCGCGGCTGCATCCGGGACATGGACCGGCTCAGGAACTCCGCCGCGTCCCCGCTCGGCAGCTCGCGCGGGCTGAAGCGCGCGCCGGTCGCGAACGGGTCGCTGACCCGGTCGACGCGGAACGTACGCCAGTCGTCGCGCCCGAGGTCGTACGCCACCAGGTACCAGCGCCGGCCGGTGGAGACCAGCCGGTACGGCTCGACCTGCCGTCTGGTCTCCGTACTGTCCCTGGAGCGATAGGCGAAGCGCAGCCGCTCGGTGCCGGTGACGGCGGCGGCCATCACGGTCAGCGTGCGCGGGTCGATGGTCGCGCCGTCGCCCCGGGTGAGCGGGATCGTCGCGGTCTGGAGGGTGGAGACGCGGTGCCGCAGCCGGGACGGCAGCACCTGTTCCAGCTTGGCGAGAGCGCGTACGGAAGCCTCGTCGACGCCCTCGATGGCGTGGCCGGCCCCGGCCCGCAGTCCGACCGCGATGGCGACGGCCTCCTCGTCGTCGAGGAGCAGCGGTGGCATGGCCGTACCGGCGACCAGCCGGTAGCCGCCGATCGCGCCCCTGGTGGCCTCGACGGGGTAGCCGAGGTCGCGCAGCCGGTCGATGTCGCGGCGGATGGTGCGCGGGCTGACATCGAGACGCTCGGCCAGCTCGCTGCCCGGCCACTCGCGCGGGGTCTGGAGGAGGGAGAGCAGACTGAGGAGCCGTGCCGGGGTGTCGGTCATGGGATCCATGGTGCGCGCCATCTAGGACATCATCTGACCTAGATGGCCGCTAGCTTGCTCCGCATGAGCTCCTCCTCCTCGCCCGCCGTACTGGATACGGCCTCCCATTCCGCAGAGTCCGGCGCCGGTGCCTCTTCTGGCGACGGTGCTGCTTCCGGGTCCGGTTCCGAGTCCGGTTCCGGGTCCGCCGACCGCCGTCGCTGGCTGGCGCTGGCCGTGGTCATGACCGCGGCCTTCATGGACCTGGTCGACGTCACCATCGTCAATATCGCCATCCCGAGCATCGAACGGGATCTGGGGGCCACGTTCGGAGCGATCCAGTGGATCACCGCCGGATACGCGCTGGCCTTCGCCGCCGGGCTGATCACGGGTGGCCGGCTCGGTGACATCTACGGCCGTAAGCGGCTCTTTCTGATAGGTATCACCGGCTTCACGATCGCCTCCGCGCTCTGCGGCTTCGCGGCGAGCCCGGAGATGCTGGTCGGCTCCCGGCTGTTCCAGGGCGCGATGGCCGCGATGATGGTGCCTCAGGTGCTGGCGATCATTCATGTCACCTTCCCCGCGCACGAACGCGGCAAGGTCTTCGGGATGTTCGGCGCGATCATCGGCCTCGGCGCCGTCTCGGGCCCGCTGCTCGGCGCGCTGCTCACGCAGTGGAACCTCTTCGGTCTCGAATGGCGCCCGATCTTCCTGATCAATCTGCCGGTCGGGATCGCGGGTGTGCTGCTCGGCCGGAAGTTCATCACCGAGTCCAAGGCTCCCCAGGCGCTCCGGCTCGACCTGGTCGGGGTGGTGCTGGTGACGGGCTCGCTGCTGATGCTGATCTATCCGCTGACGCGCGGGCGTGAGCTGGGCTGGCCGCTGTGGGGCCATGTGTGCATGATCAGCAGCCTGGCCGTCTTCGCGGGCTTCGTCGCGTACGAGAAGCGGAAGGCGCGCAAGGACGGGTCGCCGCTGGTGGAGCTGTCGCTGTTCAAGGTGCGGAGCTTCGCCGCGGGCATCGCCGTACAGCTCACCTTCGGTGTCGCGCTGGGCATCTTCTTCCTGGTCTGGACGCTCTACATGCAGGTCGGTCTCGGCTGGAGCCCGCTGCGGGCGGGCCTGACGGGAGTGCCGTTCTCGATCGCGGTGTCGGTCGCGGCCGGGCTGTCCGTACAGAAGCTGGTGCCGCGCTTCGGCCGGAAGGTGCTCCAGGCGGGCGCGCTGACGATGGTGGTGGGCCTGCTGCTCTACATCTGGGAGGCCGGGCGGTACGGGATGGGGATCCACTCCTGGCAGATGGCGCTGCCGCTGGTGGTCATGGGCCTCGGGATGGGCCTGATCGTGGCGCCGCTGACGGACGCGGTGCTGTCGGGGGTGCCGCGCGAGCACTCGGGCTCGGCGTCCGGCCTGATCAACACCACGCAGCAGATGGGCAACGCGCTGGGGCTCGGGCTGGTGTCGGTGGTGTTCTTCGGGGTGGTCGACGACCGGATGGCCGCCGCAGGACAGCCGGGCGCGGCGGGTGCGCTGGGCTCGGCCTTCGCCGACGGGTTCCAGAACGCGCTGTGGTGGGTCGTGGCGGTGCTCGTGGCGATCTTCGCGGTGATGTTCGCGCTGCCGGCCCGGCCGAGCGCGCACGTGGAGGAGGCGGGCGTCGCGGAGTAACGGCTCGGCGCGTCAGCCGCGCGTCGGCCGTACGCCCGATGCGCGTCGGACCAGCCCCGGCGGCCACTGGCTGCCGGGGCTTCGACGTGCCTGCGGTCGTGGTGCGTTCGGGACGCGGGGTGAGGGGGCGCGGGTGCGGGTGCGATGCCCGATCGTGTCCGTACCGCGCCCGGATCTGTTTACTTTCTGGAAATCCGGGCGTAGCGTGTCCGCGAAACCACAGGTTCGGGCACGGAACGGACGTAAACCCACATGTACGCACCGGAGCGTCAGCAGGAGATCCTGCGCCTGGCCCGTGAGGGCGGCCGCGTCGATGTGCTGTCGCTCGCCGAGGAGTTCCAGGTCACCGCCGAGACCGTACGGCGGGATCTCAAGGCCCTCGACCGCGCCGGGCTCGTACGGCGGGTGCACGGCGGGGCCATACCGGCCGGGCGGCTCGACTTCGAGCCCGACCTCGCGGAGCGCGAGTCCACCGCCGCCGACGAGAAGGACCGCATCGCGCACGCGGCGCTCGCCGAGCTGCCGCAGGACGGGAGTGTGATCCTCGACGCGGGGTCGACCGTGGCCCGGCTCGCGGCGGCTCTTCCGCTGGACTGTGGGCTCACCGTCGTCACCCACGCGCTGCCCGTCGCGGCCCGCCTCGCCGACCACCCCGGCATCGACCTCCATCTCGTCGGCGGCAGGGTCAGGCACCGCACGCGGGCGGCCGTCGACGCCTGGGCGCTGCGGGCGTACGGGGAGATCCGCGCCGATGTCGTCTTCCTCGGCACCAACGGGTTCTCGCCCGACGGCGGTCTCACCACCCCGGACCTCGCCGAGGCCGCCGTCAAGCGCGCGCTCATCGGGGCCGCCCGGCGGGTGGTGCTGCTAGCCGACTCGGCCAAGCACGGCCAGGAGCACTTCGCCCGCTTCGGCGCGCTGGCCGATGTCGATCTGCTCATCACCGACAGCGGGCTCAGCCCTTCGGACGCCGCGGCGGTCGAGGCCGCGGGCGCCGAAGTGCTGAGTGTTTAGGAGCACGCGCCGCATGATCCTCACCGTCACCCCGAACCCGAGCCTGGACCGTACGTACGAAGTCCCGGCCCTCGACCGCGGCGAAGTGCTGCGGGCCACCGCCGAGCGCATGGACCCCGGCGGCAAGGGCGTCAACGTCTCGCGGGCCCTCGCCGCGGCCGGGCGGCGCACGGTCGCCGTACTGCCGCTCGGCGGTGCGCCGGGCGCGCTCGTCGCCGAGCTGCTCGCGAGGCAGGGCATCGAGGTCGCTCCGGTGCCGGTCGCCGGTGCCACCCGCTCCAACATCGCGCTGGCCGAGCCCGACGGCACCTTGACGAAGATCAACGCGCCGGGGCCCGAGCTGACCGCCGCCGAGTCGGAGTCGCTGCTCTCCACGGTCCGTACGCAGATCCACGCGCAGGTCCGTACGCAGGTCCGTACGCACGCGGACTCCGTGGCCTGGATCGCCTGCTGCGGCAGCCTGCCGCGCGGGCTCGCCCCCGAGTGGTACGCCGAGCTGGTCGCCCGCGCCCATCACGCCGGGGCCAGGATCGCGCTGGACACCTCAGGTCCTTCGCTGCTGGCCGCGCTCCGGGAGCGGCCCGATGTGGTCAAGCCGAACGCCGAGGAACTCGCCCGGGCCGTCGGCCGCCCCCTCGTCACGGTGGGCGACGCGGTCAAGGCCGCGGAAGAACTGCGGACGTACGGCGCCGGGTCCGTCCTCGCCAGCCTCGGCGCGGACGGTCAGCTGCTGGTCTCGGACGCGGGGACGTACTTCGGCTTCGCCGCGGTCGCCGCCGTCCGAAGTAATGTCGGTGCGGGTGATGCCTCCCTGGCCGGCTTCCTGGCGGCGGGCGGCGAAGGCCCGGACGCCCTGGCGTCCGCCGTCGCGCACGGCGCGGCGGCGGTGCAGCTGCCGGGCAGCGTGATGCCGTCGCCCGCGGACCTGGACCCGTCGGCGGTCACGGTGACCGCGGATATCCCGCTGGACCGTCCCCTCACGGAGCCCGCCTCATGAGTTCTGCCCGTTCGCTTTCTTTCTGCCTCCCTCTGAATCCGACCCGCCTGAATCCGACCCTTCTGAACCTGACCTGCGCGATATGCGAGCAAAGGAGTCCGCGATGAGCGGCATGATCACCGCGGACCTGGTCGACCTCGACCTGGCCGCCGAGACAAAGGAAGCCGCGGCCCGCTCGCTGGCCGAGCGGATGGTGGCCCTGGGCCGGGTCACCGACCTGGACGGCTTCCTGGCCGACGTGGCGGCGCGCGAGGCGCAGATGCCGACCGGCCTCGACGGCGGCATCGGCATCCCGCACTGCCGCAGTGCTCATGTCAGCGAACCGACCCTGGCCTTCGGCCGCTCGGCGCGGGGCATCGACTTCGGAGCCCCGGACGGCCCGGCGGACCTGATCTTCCTGATCGCGGCCCCGGCCGGCGCCGACGACGCCCATCTGACGATCCTGTCGGCCCTCGCCCGCCGCCTGATGGACGCGGACTTCACCGCTGCCCTGCGGACGGCGACGGACGCGACGGCGACGGCCTCCCTGATCAGCGGCGAGGAGCCGCAGACGGGCGCGGAGGCCGATGCCGCCGCCACGGCGCCGCCCACGGCCCCCGAGGCGGGCGCAGGCGCGGAGGCGGGCGCGGAGGCGGGTACGGACGCGGGCGTGGACGCGGGTGTGGGCGACGGGACGGACGCCACCGCGTCAGGCGACCCGGCTGGTGACCCGACCGGCGACTCGTCCGGTGGCGGTCATGTCTTCCGGATCGTCGCCGTGACCTCCTGCCCCACCGGGATCGCGCACACCTACATGGCCGCCGAGTCCCTGGAACAGGCCGGACAGGTCGCGGGCGTCGAGGTGGTCGTGGAGCCCCAGGGATCGGCCGGGTTCAACCGGCTCGACCCCGCCGTCATCGCCGCCGCCGACGGCGTGATCTTCGCGCATGACGTGCCCGTACGGGAGAAGGAGCGGTTCGCCGGGAAGCCCACCGTCGACGTCGGCGTCAAGGCCGGCATCAACCGGGCCGCCGAACTGATCGCCGAGGTGCGCGGCAAGGCCGAACGCGGCGAGATCACCGGAGCCGTGTCCGGCACCGGCCATGCCTCACCCGTGGACAACGCCGGCGAGCCCGGCGAGGGCTACGGCAGCAAGCTGCGCACGTGGCTGATGTCCGGCGTGAGCTACATGGTCCCGTTCGTGGCCGCCGGCGGACTCCTGATAGCCCTCGGCTTCGCCCTCGGCGGCTACACCATCAACAAGGCGCCGTCCGTCGCCGAGCACTTCATCTGGACGGAGCACACCAGCTGGGCCGCTCTGCTGTTCCAGATCGGCGGTCTGGCGTTCAGCTTCCTGGTGCCCGTCCTCGCGGGCTATATCGCGTACGGGATGGCCGACCGCCCAGGTCTGGTGCCCGGCTTCGTCGGCGGCTCCATCGCCCTCACCATCAACGCGGGCTTCCTCGGCGGTCTGGCCGCCGGCCTGATCGCGGGTGGCACCGTGATGGCCATCCAGCGGCTGAAGGTGCCGACCCCGCTGCGCGGCATCATGCCGGTCGTCGTGATCCCACTGGTCTCCTCCGCGATCGTCGGCTTCCTGATGTTCCTGGTGGTCGGCAAACCCATCGCCTCGCTCCAGAAGGCGCTGACCGACTGGCTGTCCGGACTCTCCGGGGCCAACGCGATCATCCTTGGCGTCGTGCTCGGCCTGATGATGTGCTTCGACCTGGGCGGGCCGCTGAACAAGGTGGCGTACGCCTTCGCGGTCGGCGGTCTCGCCAACCCCAACGAGGGCAGCCTCAAGGTCATGGCCGCCGTGATGGCCGCGGGCATGGTCCCGCCGCTCGCGATGGCGCTCGCCACGACCGTACGCGGCAAGCTGTTCACCCGCACCGAGCGGGAGAACGGCAAGGCCGCCTGGGTGCTGGGCGCGTCCTTCATCACCGAGGGCGCGATCCCCTTCGCCGCGGCCGACCCGCTGCGGGTGATCCCGTCGGCGATGGTGGGCGGCGCCGTGACCGGTGCGCTGTCGATGGCCTTCGAGTGCACCCTGCGGGCCCCGCACGGCGGCATCTTCGTGATCCCGCTGATCGGCAACCCGGTGCTCTACCTGGTCGCCATCGCGGCGGGTACGGCGGTCAGCACCGGACTTGTCATCCTGCTCAAGGGAGCCCGGAAGACGGGCCGTCCGGAGCAGGGCGCGGCGGCGGGAGCGGCCGGGGACGGGGGAGCGGCGGCGGAAGCCAAGGTGCCGGTGGCCGCCTGAGCCCGGCCCTCACGGCCGTACGCCGCGCACCCCGCCGGCGTACGGCCTCACCTTGGCCGCACCTCACCGCACCGCACGACGCCTCACCCCACGGCGCCTCACCGCACCGCACCGTGCCTCACCGCACGGCGCGGCCCGGCGCTTCACCGGGCCTCAGCTCATTGCACCTGTGCGCGCAGCATCATCGCTTCGCGCGCGGTGCGTTCCTCCGTGTACACCTCGCACATGTGGCGGCCGTCCGGCGTGGCCGTGTGCTCCACCTCCCACAGGCTCGTCTCACTGCCGTCGATCAGCAGGAACGCGTGCTCGTAGAGCATGAAGCCCGCGTCCTTGCCGTCGACCTGGCACTGACGGCCGAAGACCTGCGTGATGTGGTGCGCGAATGCCGTCCGCAGCAGTCGCGCCGTGTCCTCGCCCGGCCGGTCGGCGTTCTCCGCGCGGCGCAGCACCCGGCGGGCGTGGTCGGGGGAGTTGTCCGCGGAGTACATCCGGTGGCGCGGGGCCGGGGTCGAGGGCAAGGCACGCAGGCCGCGGATCAGGGCGAGATGCGCGTCGATCTCGGCGGTGCGCTCGCATTCCAGCTCCGCGAGCAGACCGGCCGCGACATCGTCCAGCGGCGGCCCGGACGAATGAGGCCGCGCCTCGGGTCCGTCCGGCCCTTCCTGTCCCTCCGGCCCGGTGGCGGAGGTTCGCTGCGCCTCCGGACCGCCGGGGCGGTCGAGCCGGGCCGCCGCGAGCTGGACGTCGGACTCGTCCATGTACAGCTCGTGGAGCCGGGTGCCGTCCCGGCCGGTGTTGTGCACCAGCTCCCAGAGGATGAGCGCGCTGCCGTCCGCCAGGAGATAGGCGTGCCGGTAGGTCTCGCGGTGCCGCCCCGCACTGTGGTGCGCGGAACACAGCGAGCTGGCGTGCGCCAGCGCATTGTCGAGCCGCTCGACCAACGCGTCAGGCAGGTCGAAGGAGTTGAGTGCCCGACCCAGGAGTCGCTCGAGGTGCGTCTCGGTTGTCTCGTACGGATCGTTCAAGGTGGGTCTCCAGGCCGTCGCCGCATGTCACTTGGTGATTGCATAACGTAGCCCCTAGGGGTGACATCGTGTCCCAAGTTTGAGAAAACGATAAGGGCGTACGTAAAGTTCCCGCGCGCCCCCTCAACTCGCGCCGCCCGTAAGAGAGTCGAGCCCCTCGGCCGCGCCGTACAGCTCACGGTACGAAGGAAACGCGCCCCCTGGCCCTTCGACGCTCTCCGCCGAGAGTACGGCCCGCACGATCGCCCTGGTCACGACGTCCGCGCCCGCCGCGAGCACCTCGTTGAGCGCGAGCGGATCCTCCTCGGGGAGAGCCCGCCGGCCCGTCGACAGGGCGAAGACGGTGTCCCCGTCATTGAGCAGATGTACGGGACGGACGGCGCGCGCGATGCCGTCGTGCGCCGTACCCGCGAGCTTCTGCGCCTGGGCGCGGGTCAGTTCGGCGTCGGTGGCGACCACGGCGAGCGTGGTATTGAGCGGTGCGGGACCGTTCCGCTCGCGCAGCTCGGCCAGGCGCCGCCGCGCCGCCTCATGGACCTCGGGCGCCGGATAGTCCACCCGGCCGCTGAAATACCGCCCGTACAGCACGCCCGTCAGCGGATCGACCGCGGAGCCCGCCGCGTTGGCCACGACCAGGGCGGCGACGGTGACCCCGGAGTCCAGGACCGTACTCGCCGTACCGATCCCGCCCTTGAGCGGGCCGACGAGCGCGCCCGTCCCGGCGCCCACCGCGCCCTCCGGGACCGGGGCCCCGCTCTCCGTACGGGCCGCCGCCTCCACCGCCGCGCGGCCCGTCGCCGCGTCCGGGCGGACCGTCCAGTCGCCACCGCGCCCGAGGTCGAAGACTCCGGCGGCCGGGACGACCGGCACCACCTGGGCGGGATCGGGACCGACTCGGACACCGCGTCCGCGCTCCTCCAGCCACGCCACCACGCCGGACGCGGAGTCGAGTCCGTACGCGCTGCCGCCCGTCAGCACGAGCGCCTCGACGCGCTGGACGATATTGCGCGGGTCGAGGGCGTCGGTCTCCCGGGTGGCAGGACCCCCGCCCCGTACGTCCACGGCGGCCACCACGCCGCCCTCCGGGGCGAGGACGACGGTGGTGCCGGTGAGGGCACGCTCCCCGGCCACGCTCGCGTGCCCGACCCGCAGGCCGGCCACATCGGTCAGTGCGTCATTGGGTGCCATGGAGCCCATCCGTACCACGCCTATCGGCGGCAGCGGCGAGCGTGCGCACCGGAAGCGGCGAGCGCGCGCACCTCGCCCCGTACACGCCCCCGTACGCTGGGGGTATGAGCACCGCCCCCACCCCCGAGCCGCGAGGCGCGGAGCAGTCACGGCCGCCCCGTCCGAATCCGGCGTTGATCTTTGACGATCCGCTGGACCAGCAGTCCTCGGACGATACGGACCGTGGCTGGGGAGACCGGTCCACCGGGAGCGGCGACAGCGCCGCCGACCTGGCCCGCTTCCTCGACGAGAAGCCTCCCCACCACATCTGAGCCCCGGCGGGTGAGCGGGCCGCTACGGGTGGCTCTGCGGGTTCTGTCCTGGAGCGGCGGCCTGTCCCGGGACGCGCTGCGCGATGAGGGCGTCCCTGATCTCCTTCAGCACCTCCAGCTCGCTGACGTCCATGACCTCCTGGACCTCTTCCTTGGCGGCCTGCTGCCTGGCCCGCCTGGCGAGGTACTTGGACATGGGCAGCACCATCAGGAAGTACACGACGGCTGCCGTGATCAGGAACGTGAGGACCGCGCTCAGCACCGTTCCCCACATGATCGGAATGCCCTTGACGACCTCGCCCCCCTTCATGGTGCACGGCGCCTGTAGACATGAGCTGTACTGGTCCAGGTCCTGCGTGCCGAACGCGCCGACGACCGGGTTGATGATGCCCTTGACGAGAGAGTTCACGACGTTGGTGAACGCGGCGCCGATGACCACCGCGACCGCGAGGTCGATCACGTTGCCGCGCATCAGGAAGGCCTTGAAGCCCGCCAGCACGCTCTCCTTCTCCTTGCTCACGAGTGAGCCTTTCTTCACATGTGCGGTAGGGATGACAAGCTGCCCCGCAACCTACGGCAGCGCCTGCCCGCGCTGTCCAATCCGCACACGCGACGAGGCGACGCCACAGCTCGCCTGCGCGACCCCTCACTCTCAGCACCACTCGGCTCATCACCGCTCGACCCGGTACCACTCGGCTCAGCACCCCTCGGCTCAGCACAACGTCACCGCCAGGCGTGATGTGGCGCTCGCGCCGGCCAGCGCCGCCGCGACCGCACGCGGCACGGACAGCACCACCAGTGCTCCGCCGTCCGAAGCGGTCTCGTCCACCGTGGGAATCTCGGCCACCCGGACGCCCGTCGCCACCACCCGCGCCTCGGGCCCTCCCTCCGCCGCTCCTGCCGAGCCCAGCGGGGACACCGCGGCCGAGATCACATCGACAAGGTCTCCCGGGCGCAGCAGCCGGACGGTCGCCGCGTCGGCGATCCGTACCGGCGCGGACACCATCCTCATCCTCGCGGGCGGCTGAGCGGACTGCCGCTCGGGCGGCGGCCCCGCGCCGATGGCACCGGCCGCAGCCTCCGCGCGGGCATCGGCGTCGGCCGCCGCACCGACCCCGCCGCCCGCTCCGCCGGCGGCCAGCGCGGCGGCCGTCATGGCCAGCCCGGCCGCCATCGCGCGCCGCCGCCTGAGCACCGCCCGGCGCAACCGTTGCCCGGAGCCGCGCACCCGCAGCGGATCGAACGGCGGCACGCCGCGCGGCTCCGGCGCCGACGAGCCGGACGGGCCGGACGACGAGCCCGACGAGACCGACGAACCGGACGGGCCGGACGAGATCAACGGGCCGGAGGAGAGCGACGAGACCGACGAGTGGGCGGGATCCGAGGGGGAGCGGGTGAAGGGAGGAGAAAAGGGAGGAGAAAACGACGGATCGTCCGCGAAGGGACGGGACATGGCAACCACCGCCTGCCGTGAGGAGTTTCTGCGATCGGTCCTCACGATCCACGGTCCGCCACGATCCCGCCGCGGCCTGTGGATCAGCTGCCGGTTGTGGACAAGTCCCTCACCCGCGCGAGTGGTTCCCGCAGGTGCCGGGGCAATTCCGCCGCCCTCGCGCATGGTTCACGCGTGATCAGGGGAGCGTGGGTTCAGGGGAGCTTGAGCCCCGTGTCGATCCCGTCCAGGGCGTGCGTGCACAGACAGTCCCGCGTCTCGCTCGCCTGCAGTCCGCCCACCGCGTCGAAGAGCACCGTGCGCAGCCGGTCGACATTGGCGGCGAAGACTTCGAGGACCTCCTCGTGGGAGACCCCCTCGCCGGTCTCCGCCCCCGCGTCCAGGTCCGTCACGAGCGTCATGGAGGTGTAGCAGAGGCCCAGTTCACGAGCGAGTACGGCTTCGGGGTGCCCGGTCATCCCGACCACCGACCAGCCCATCGACGCGTGCCATCGCGATTCCGCCCGCGTGGAGAAGCGCGGTCCCTCGATGACCACGAGCGTCCCGCCGTCCACCGGCTCCCAGTCACGACCACGCGCCGCCGCGAGCGTCGCCTTGCGCCCCTCGGGGCAGTAGGGGTCGGCGAGCGAGACATGCACGACCTTGGAGGCGCTTCCGTCCGGCAGCGGCACCCCGTCGTAGTAGGTCTGCGTGCGTGCCTTCGTACGGTCCACCAGCTGATCGGGTACGAGCAGCGTGCCCGGCCCGTACTCCGGCCGCAGCCCGCCCACCGCGCACGGCCCCAGCACCTGCTTCACACCGACGGACCGCAGCGCCCACAGATTGGCGCGGTAGTTGATGCGGTGCGGTGCGAGGTCGTGGGAGCGCCCGTGCCGGGGCAGGAACGCGACCCGGCGGCCGGCGATCTCGCCGAGGAAGAGGGAGTCACTGGGCGGTCCGTACGGGGTCTCCACCGGGACCTCGGTCACGTCCTCCAGGAAGGAGTAGAAGCCCGAGCCACCGATCACGCCGATTTCTGCGTTCGCCATGGCGATCACATTAGCCGCACGGACATACGCCAAGGACCCCGCCCGTACGAAACGGCGAGGTCCTGGTGGAGCGGGATCCGACGGCCGTCAGGCGGCCGAGGAACCGCTGGAGCTGCTCGACGAGCCGGAGCTGGAAGACCCCGAGCTGGACGAGCTGGAGCCCGATCCCGACCCGGAGCCGCCCGAAGAACCGGAGGACGACGAGGAGGCCGAGGCCGCGGCAGCGGTCTTGGACTCCGACGACTTGCTGCCCGAAGCGGCCGAGCCTGCGGCGCCCGCCGAAGCCGGCGCGCTGCTCGACGACGAGCCACGGCTGTCGTTGCGGTAGAACCCGGAGCCCTTGAAGACGATGCCGACCGCGGAGAACACCTTCTTCAGGCGTCCCTCGCAATTGGGGCACACGGTAAGGGCGTCATCGGTGAACTTCTGCACCGCCTCGAGGCCCTCGCCACACTCGGTGCACTGGTACTGATAGGTCGGCACTTGCTCCTCCTGGCACTCTCACTCAATGAGTGCTAACGACGCTCCATAGTGACGTATTCCGCGCGATCAGTCCACTGTCACCGGCGCGCGGTGACTCATCACACGCATCGCGACGAGCCCTGGGACCGTCGGAGCCAGCCGTGATCGCAGCATGACCAGGGTGGCCAGCGCCAGCGCCGTGCCCAGCAGTGGCACCACGAATCCCGCGCTCGCCCCGTGCGCGTCCGCGAGCTGTCCGGCGAGCGTGACCGCCGCGGCCTGCCCCAGCGCGACCGCGCCGGTCAGCCAGGTGAAGGCCTCGGTGCGGGCCGAGGCGGGCACCAGCGATTCCACCAGCGTGTAGCCCGTGATCAGCGCGGGCGCGATGCAGAGTCCGACCAGCAGCCCGAGTCCGGCGAGCAGTGGTACGGAGTCCACCGCCCACAGCGTGGAGGCGGCCAGCGTCAGCCCCGCGTACCCGACCATCAGCCTGCGGCGCGGCCCGACCTTCCAGGCGACGGCGCCGCACACGATCCCCGCGAGCATGTTGCCCGCCGCGAAGATCCCGTACAGCACGCCGTTCGCGCCGGGGTCGCCGATCTCCGCGGCGAAGGCCGTGAGCGAGACCTGCATCCCGCCGAAGACCGAACCGATCCCGAGGAACGCCACGACCAGTACCCGTACCCCCGGCACGGACAGCGCGGACGTGCGCGCCCCTGCCGAGGCTCCTGCCCCGCGCCCGTTGGGCTGCGGCTGCGTATGCCGCTGAGCGGCGAAGAGCAGCCCGCCGGCCAGCGTCAGCACGGCTTCCGCGATCAGCCCGGCCGCCGGGTGCACCCCGGTGCACAGCGCGGTCGCGAGCACAGGACCGATGACGAAGGTGAATTCGTCCGTCACGGATTCAAAGGCGGCCGCCGTCGGCAGCAGCGCCGAAGCCCCTCCGGACCGGTGGGCCCGAGAACCGGGGGAGGTGGGCGAGGTGCCGCCCAGTACGGCGGCCCAGCGGGCCCGCACCATGGGTCCGACCTGCGGGACGGAGGCCCCCGTCGGGACGGCCGCGACGAACAGCGCCCACAGGGGGGCGCCGGCCAGCGCGAGGCCGATCAGCGCGGCCACGGACACCGTGTGCAGCAGCACGCCAGGTACCAGTACCGCGCGCTGTCCGAACCGGTCCGCGAGCTTGCCGCCCTGCGGTGCGAAGAGCGCCATGGACACGCCGGTGACGGCGGCGACGGCCCCGGCGCTGCCGTACGAGCCGGTGGTGTGCTGGACGAGCAGGACGATGCCGATCGTCAGCATCGCGAAGGGCTGCCGGGCGGCGAAGCCGGGCAGCAGGAACGTCCAGACGCCGGGGGTGCGCAGCAGCCGCCCGTAACCCGGGCGGGGCACCGCGGCCCCCTCGGCGCCCGGGATTGTCCCGGTGCGGGAGAACCCGTCAGCGCCTGAGGCCGCCTTGGTGCCCTCGACGAAATCGACCGTGTTGCGGGACACGGCCCTTGCCTTTCTGCCACCTGGTAGCGAGCCCCCGGATGTGCGGGCGCGGCCGAGAGCTGTCCTCTTGCGCGGAACTGCGGTAGATACCAGGGCCCACTACGGGAAACGCCACGGCCGCCATACGGTCGCGCCAGCACTGCGTCAGGCAGAGTTGGTCGATCAAATGTGCCTTCATCGTACAGGTACGAATCTCATGCCACCTGGGAAAGGTTTGGGCGTCATCCCGGTAGACCTGCGATTACGCGATGTGCTCGCCCGGGTCCCCCGCCGAGACCCGCGCCCGGATCCTCCTGGCTCACCCGGGTCTTCCGCCGAGGCCCGCGCCCGTACCGGCACCGGCACCCGCGCCCGTCCCCAGCCACCCGGCCAGCTTTCCGCCCTGTCCGACCGCCCGCAGCCGCCGCTCCGCCGCGTCCCGTACCGGATCCGTGGCCACCACGAGCAGCTCGTCGCCCCGGCGCAGCACGGTCGCCGGCAGCGGTACGAAGCTCTTTCCGTCCCGTACGACCAGAGTCACCGCGGACCCCGACGGCAGCCGCAGCTCGCCGACCTCCACGCCGTGCATCTTCGACCCCCGGGGGATCGCCACGGAGAGCAGATGGCCGCGCAGCCGCTCCAGCGGCGCCGATTCAATGCCCAGATCGGCCGCGTCCGAGGAGCCGCCGAGCCGCAGCGCCTTCGCCAGCCAGGGCAGCGTCGGCCCCTGCACCAGCGTGTACACCACGACCAGCACGAAGACGATGTTGAAGATCCGGCGGTTGCCCTCGATGCCCGACACCATCGGGATGGTCGCCAGGATGATGGGCACCGCGCCGCGCAGCCCGGCCCAGGACATGAGCGTCTGCTCCTGCCACGGGATACGGAACGGCAGCAGGCTGATCAGGACCGCCAGCGGCCGTGCCACCGCCGTCAGCACGAGGCCGACGATCACCGCGGGCCAGAAGTCGTCGCCCAGCTCGTGCGGCGTCACCAGCAGTCCGAGCAGGACGAACATGCCGATCTGCGCGATCCAGCCGAGGCCCTCCGCGAAGCCGCGGTTGGCCGGCGCGTGTGGCAGCTTGGAATTCCCGAGGATCACCGAGGCGAGATAGACGGCGAGGAAGCCGCTGCCGTGCGCCGTGGCGCCGACCGCGTACGCCGAGACCGCGATGGCCATGACGGCGATCGGGTAGAGGCCGGACGCGGGCAGGGCCACATGCCGCAGGCCGAAGGCGCCCACCCAGCCCACCGCGAGTCCGACGCACGCGCCGATCGCCAGTTCCAGCGCGATCTCGCCGACCAGGACGTACCAGTGCTCCACCGGGCCCGCGGCGGAGAGCGCGACCACAATGATCACCACGGGGGCGTCATTGAAACCCGACTCCGCCTCCAGCGCCCCGGTCACCCGGGACGGCAGCGGCACCTTGCGCAGCACGGAAAAGACCGCGGCCGCGTCCGTCGAGGAGACGACGGCGGCGATGATCAGCGCCTGCCGCCACTCCAGACCGACCAGATAGTGCGCGGCGGCCGCGGTGACCCCCACGCTCACCGCGAGCCCGACGGTCGACAGGGCGACCGCGGCGGGCAGCGCCTGTTTGACCTCTTTCCACTTGGTGCCGAGGCCGCCCTCGGCCAGGATCACCACGAGCGCGGCATAGCCGAATACCTGCGTCAGTCCGGCGTTGTCGAACTTGACGTTGAAGATGCCGTCCTGCCCTATGGCGATCCCGATCCCGAGGTACAGCAGCAGGCTGGGGAGCCCGCTCCGGGACGAGATCCGTACTGCGGCGACCGCGATCAGCAGCACGAGCGAGCTGATGAGCAGGAGTTCATTGAGCTGGTGGACAGTCAGCGGCCGATCCTTCCCCTCGCGCGCGCCGGATCGTTCCTCCGGCGGCCGGTACTTTCGTTACCTTACCTAATCTTTAACGTTTTCTTGACGCCGTCGAGTGCCAGTACGAGCGCTGTGTGATCGTCCGATGAGTCGCACAACATGACACCGCGTCGGGGGCGGGGAACGGCTGCGCCTATGGTTGCTCCAGCATTCCCAGGACCACCCTGCCCCTCGAAGGACAGCGATGCCCGCCAACACAGCCCCCCCTTCCACCAAAAAGAAGGGGCGACGCGCCCGTCTGATCGTGATCGTCCTGGTGCTGGCGCTTGTCGCGGGTATCGGCTACGGCACGTACTGGGGCGTCAGCACGGTCCGTGCCTCCTTGCCCCAGACCACCGGGACGATCGAGCTCAAGGGCCTTTCAGGCCGCGTGGACGTCAGACGCGACAGCTACGGCGTCCCCCAGATCTATGCCAACAGTGACCAGGACCTGTTCCGCGCCCAGGGCTATGTCCAGGCGCAGGACCGTTTCTGGGAGATGGACGTCCGGCGCCATATGACCTCCGGCCGGCTCTCCGAGATGTTCGGTCCCGGCCAGGTCAAGACCGACGCCTTCCTGCGCACCCTCGACTGGCGCGGGGTGGCTCAGCGCGAGTACGACACGATGCTGTCGGCGGAGACCAAGAAGAACCTCCAGTCGTACGCGGACGGCGTCAACGCCTATCTCCAGGGCAAGGACGGCAAGGACCTCTCGGTCGAGTACGCCGCGCTGAACTTCACGAACGACTACAAGCCCGCGAAGTGGACCCCCGTCGACTCGGTGGCCTGGCTCAAGGCCATGGCCTGGGACCTGCGCGGCAACATGCAGGACGAGATCGACCGCTCGCTGCTGACCAGCCGGCTGAGCAAGAACCAGATCGAGGACCTGTACCCGTCGTATCCGTACGACAGGAACAAGCCGATCGTCGCCGAGGGCGGCATCGACCCCATCACCGGGAAGTACGACCCCGACGCCGAGCCCGGCGGCCAGGCGGTGGACGGCACGGGCGCCGGGACCGGTCTGGGTACGGGCACCGGGACCGGCACCGGAAACACGGGCGCCGGGACCGGCGGAACCGGCACCGGTAACGCCATAGGCACGAACAGCCCGGCCGGCGCCGCCGAGAGCCTGGACTCCCGGCTCGACGCCCTCTCCGACACCCTCGACGACATCCCCGCGCTGCTCGGCCCGAGCGGCAACGGCATCGGCTCCAATTCCTGGGTCGTCTCCGGCAAGTACACGACCACGAACAAGCCGCTGCTCGCCAATGACCCTCACCTCGCGCCCCAGCTGCCCTCGCTCTGGTACCAGATGGGTCTGCACTGCCGCAGCGTCTCGGCGACCTGCCGGTACGACGTCGCCGGCTACACCTTCTCCGGGATGCCGGGCGTGATCATCGGCCACAACCAGGACATCGCCTGGGGCTTCACCAACCTCGGCGCCGATGTGACCGATCTCTATCTGGAGAAGGTCGACGGCGACTCCTACCAGTACGGCGACGGCCAGAAGCGGTTCAAGACCCGCGAGGAGACCATCAAGATCGCGGGGGCGCCCGCCAGGAAGATCACCGTCCGCTCCACCGACCGCGGTCCTGTGGTCTCCGACCGCGACGGCGAGCTGGAGAAGGTCGGCGACAAGGCCCCGGTCGGCGATGTCGCGCCCGACCGCGGCGACGGCTACGCCGTCTCGCTCCAGTGGACCGCGCTGCAGCCAGGCAAGTCCATGGACGCGGTCTTCGAGCTCAACAAGGCCAAGGACTTCACCGGCTTCCGCAAGGCCGCCGAGCACTTCGAGGTCCCCTCGCAGAACCTCATCTACGCCGACACCAAGGGCCACATCGGCTACCAGGCGCCGGGGAAGATCCCGGTCCGCTCCGACGGGTTCGACGGCAGGATGCCGGCTCCCGGCTGGGATCCGAAGTACAAGTGGAAGGGGTACATCCCCTTCGATGAGCTGCCGTACGAGTACGACCCGAAGCGCGGCTACATCGTCACCGCCAACCAGGCCGTCATAGACGCCGACACCTACCCGTACCCGCTGACCGAGGACTGGGGCTACGGCGCCCGCAGCCAGCGGATCAACGACCTGATCGAGTCGAAGATCAAGGACGGCGGGAAGATCTCGACCGACGACATGCAGACCATGCAGATGGACAACAGCAGCCAGATCGCCACGGTCCTGATGCCCTATCTGCTCAAGATCGATGTCTCGGACCCCGCCATCCGCGAGGCGCAGAAGCTCCTCGAAGGCTGGGACGGCACGCAGGAACCCGACTCGGCGGCCGCCGCCTACTTCAACGCGGTCTGGCGCAATGTCCTCAAGCTCGCCTTCGGCAACAAGCTGCCCAAGGAGGTGCGGGTCAAGGGTGAGTGCCTCAACGTCCGCACCGCCGACAGCACCGGGCCGGTGGACGATCTCGACAAGGTGGTGCGCGAGTGCGGTCAGCGCGACCCGGATTCGGCCCAGCCGGACGGCGGTGACCGCTGGTACGAGGTCGTACGGAAGATCATCAAGGACGAGGACAACGCGTGGTGGAGCACCCCGGGCAAGGGCGGTGACGACGACATCAAGACCCGTGACGGGCTGCTCAAGCGCGCCATGGTGGACGCCCGCTGGGAGCTGACCGCCAAGCTCGGCAAGGACATCTCCAGCTGGAACTGGGGCCGGCTGCACCAGCTGACGCTGAAGAACCAGACCCTCGGTACCGAAGGACCCGGCTTCCTGCAGTTCATGCTCAACCGCGGCCCGTGGAATCTGGGCGGCGGCGAGGCCACGGTCGATGCGACGGGCTGGAACGCCGCGGGCGGCTACGAGGTCATCTGGGTTCCGTCGATGCGCATGGTCGTCAATGTGGGTGACTGGGACAAGTCCCGGTGGATCAACCTGACGGGCGCCTCGGGGCACGCGTACAGCGCGCACTACACCGATCAGACGGACAAGTGGGCCAAGGGCGAGCTGCTCGACTGGTCCTACAGCGTCAACGTGGTGGAACGCGGCACGACCGACACCCTGACGCTGACACCGTAAACACGCTGACGGCGCCGCGCCGCGTCCGTCCCGGCTCCGGACGCCGTCAGCCCTGGTGCTGACGGCGTCCGGCCGGGGCGTCGAAGCGCCTGACGCCCTCCGGTGTCACCACTGCCTGTACGGGGTGGTCGTGCGGTTCCTCCGGAACCCGCGCGACCACCTCGTTCTCGTACAGCAGGACGGCCAGCGCGGGCGCCGCCCCGGCGCGGGCCAGCCGGCCGAGGACCCGGTCGTACGAGCCGCCGCCCCGGCCCAGCCGCATCCCGCGCCCGTCCACCGCGAGGCCGGGCAGCAGCACGACCTCCGCGGCCAGGACGGCGTCCGCGCCGAGCCGCGTACCGTCGGGCTCCAGCAGGCCCCGTCCCGCGCGCACCAGACGCTCCGTCCCCGCGTAGACCGCCCAGTCGAGATCGTTGTCCGCCATCAGCACCGGCAGCAGTACCCGTACGCCCCGCGCGCGCAGGGTGTCGAGCAACGCGCGCGTGCCGGGCTCGCTTCCTACGGAGACGTAGGCGGCGACGGTACGGGCCCGGGCCAGTTCCGGAAGATCCAATGCGCGTCGCGCCAGAACCGCGGCGGCCTTCCGCGCGTCTTCACTGGACAGCAGGCCTCTCGCGGCGAGGAGTTCACTTCGTACGGCTGCTTTTCCGCGCATGTCCTCACTCACCGGACATCACAAACCTCTCGTATGTGTTTGTATGAGTCGAAAGTTAACCGGAGCATCATCTTCCGCCCATACGAGACCGATATTGTGCTCCGTATGACTCAGTCGCCCCCCAGGATCACCAAGGCTGTCATCCCCGCCGCAGGCCTCGGCACCCGGTTCCTGCCCGCCACCAAGGCCACGCCCAAAGAGATGCTGCCGGTCGTGGACAAGCCCGCGATCCAGTACGTGGTCGAAGAGGCGGTGACCGCCGGGCTCTCCGACGTCCTCATGGTCACCGGCCGCAACAAGCGCCCTCTTGAGGACCACTTCGACCGGAACTACGAGCTCGAAGAGGCGCTCACCCGCAAGGGAGACACCGAACGCCTCGCGAAGGTCCAGGAGTCCAGCGACCTCGCCACCATGCACTACGTGCGCCAGGGAGACCCCAGAGGGCTCGGCCACGCCGTCCTCTGCGCCGCACCGCACGTCGGCGACCAGCCGTTCGCGGTCCTGCTGGGCGACGACCTGATCGACCCGCGTGATCCGCTGCTGGCCCGCATGGTCGAGATCCGGGAGCGTGAGGGCGGCAGCGTCGTCGCGCTGATGGAGGTCGACCCCGCGCAGATCCATCTCTACGGCTGCGCCGCGGTCGAGCCCACCGGCGACGCCGACGTGGTCAAGGTGCACGACCTGGTCGAGAAGCCCGACACCGCCGACGCGCCCAGCAACTACGCGATCATCGGCCGCTATGTCCTGGACCCGGCCGTCTTCGAGATACTGCGCAAGACCGAGCCGGGCCGCGGAGGTGAGATCCAGCTCACCGACGCCCTTCAGCAGTTGTCGGCGGACGAGGAGGTCGGCGGACCCGTCCACGGCGTCGTTTTCAAGGGCCGCCGCTATGACACAGGCGACCGCGGCGACTATCTGCGTGCCATTGTCAGACTCGCATGCGAACGTGAAGACCTGGGCCCGGACTTCCGGGCCTGGCTCCGCAGTTACGTCAGCGAGGAGATGTAGCGCCTTGAGCGGTACGGCAGAATCGGCACCGGCCACCGGCCAGGAGCAGCTCTGGTCGGTGGATGAGCATCTCGCGGACATCCTGGCCGCGGTCCGGCCGCTCGACCCCATCGAGCTGCAACTGCCGGACGCCCAGGGCTGCGTCCTCGTCGAGGACGTCACGGTGCCGGTGGCGCTGCCGCCGTTCGACAACAGTTCCATGGACGGTTACGCGGTCCGTACGGCCGATGTCGCGGGCGCCACCGAGGAGTTCCCCGCCTCGCTGACCGTCGTCGGTGATGTCGCCGCGGGCGGCGGCTCGCTGCCCCGCGTCGGCCCCGGCGAGGCCGCCAGGATCATGACCGGCGCCCCGCTGCCGCCCGGAGCCGAGGCCGTCGTCCCGGTCGAGTGGACCGACGGCGGTACGGGCGGCGGCGCGGCCACCACCATGCGCCCGGTCGGCGAAGGTCCCGACGGCGCGAGCGGCGAGGTGCTGGTGTACCGCTCGGTCGAGGCCCGCGGCCATGTCCGCGCGCGCGGCAGCGATGTGCAGGCCGGTGACCTCGCGCTGGAGGCGGGTACGGTCCTGGGGCCGCCGCAGATCGGCCTGCTGGCCGCCATCGGCCGCGGCACGGTACGGGTGCACCCGCGCCCCCGCGTGGTCGTCCTGTCCACCGGCAGCGAACTGGTCCAGCCCGGCGAGCAGCTGGGCGAGGGCCAGATCTACGACTCCAACAGCTTCGCGCTCACCGCAGCGGCCCGGGACGCGGGCGCCATCGCCTACCGGGTCGGCGCCGTCACCGATGACGCGGACACGCTGCGCGCCACCATCGAGGACCAGCTGATCCGCGCCGACATGGTCGTCACCACGGGCGGCGTCAGCGTCGGGGCGTACGACGTCGTCAAGGAGGCGCTCTCCTCCGTCGGCGACGAGGACGAGGCGGGCAGCGGTATCGACTTCCGCAAGCTCGCGATGCAGCCCGGCAAGCCGCAGGGCTTCGGCTCGATCGGCCGGGAACACACCCCGCTGCTCGCCCTCCCGGGCAATCCGGTCTCGTCGTACGTCTCTTTCGAGCTGTTCGTCCGGCCCGCGATCCGCACCCTGATGGGCCTGGAGGATGTCCACCGCCCGACCGTCCGCGCCACGCTGGTGGCGGACAAACCGCTGTCGTCCCCGGCCGGCCGCCGCCAGTTCCTGCGCGGTACGTATGACGCGGAGGCGGGCTCCATCACCCCGGTCGGCGGCTCCGGCTCCCATCTCGTGGCCGCCCTCGCCCACGCCGACGCACTGATCGTCATCCCCGAGGAGTCCACCTCGGTCGACCCCGGCACGGAACTCGACGTGGTCCTGATCGGCTGATCGCCGTGCGGTGGCGGTACCGTGTCTGCCCACACAGGCCCTGTCGGGCCCGGATTGGGAGCGCCACAGCGAATGACTGTGTTTTCCCGGGGGGAGACCCCCGGACCACCACCCCCTCAGCAAGGCGGCCTGACGCATATCGACGAGGCGGGTGCGGCCCGTATGGTCGACGTCTCGGCGAAGGACGTCACCGCGCGCACCGCCCGCGCCAGTGGCCGGGTGCTGGTCTCACCGCGCGTCGTCGAACTGCTCAGGGGCGGGGGAGTGCCCAAGGGGGACGCCCTCGCCACCGCCCGTATCGCGGGCATCATGGGCGCCAAGCGGACCCCCGACCTGATTCCGCTCTGCCATCCGCTCGCCGTCTCGGGCGTCACTCTCGACCTCTCGGTCGCGGACGACGCCGTCGAGATCCTGGCGACGGTGAAGACCACGGACCGTACGGGCGTCGAGATGGAGGCGCTGACCGCCGTCTCGGTGGCCGCGCTCACCGTCATCGACATGGTGAAGGCGGTCGACAAGGCCGCGGTCATCACGGACGTACGGGTCGAGGAGAAGACCGGCGGCGCGTCGGGAGACTGGTCACGGCCCGAGACGGCTACGGCGACCGGATTGCCGGAGACACCCGCGCCGGACGGGGGTGCCGCATGAGCGCGCCCACGAGCGACGGGGCCGCGAGCGGTCGGTCAGGGGGTGATCGGCCCGGGGGTGGTCTGCCCGGGGGTGGTCTGCCCGAGGGTGGTCGGCCCGCCAGCGCTCGACCCGGGGGCGGCTCGGAGCCGTACCGCGCCCTGGTCGTCACCGCGTCCAACCGCGCCGCCGCCGGTGTCTACGCCGACACGGGCGGCCCGATCCTGGTCGACGGCCTCACCGCGCTCGGCTTCGCGGTCGAAGGACCGAAGGTCGTCCCCGACGGAGACCCGGTCGAGCAGGCACTGCGCGAGGGCGTCGCCGACGCGTACGACGTCATCCTCACCACCGGCGGCACGGGCATCTCGCCCACGGACCGCACCCCGGACGCCACCCGGCGCGTTCTCGACTACGAGATCCCGGGCATTCCGGAGGCGATCCGCGCCGAAGGCCTCGTAAAGGTCCCCACCGCCGCGCTCTCCCGGGGCCTGGCGGGTGTGTCGGGACGGACCCTGATCGTGAATCTGCCGGGCTCGACCGGCGGGGTGCGCGACGGTCTCGCCGTGCTCGACCGGCTGCTCGTCCATGCCGTGGACCAGATCCACGGCGGCGATCACGCCCGTACCTCCGGATGAACCCGGCCTGGCCCGTGATGCTGGTGGACGGCGATGTCACCCTCCGCCCCATAAGGCTGCGCGACCAGCGCGCGTGGCGTGAGGTGAACCGGCGCAACCGCGACTGGCTGCGCCCCTGGGAGGCGACGATTCCGCCGGCGGCCCCGGGCGGCCCGGTCGCCCAGCGCCCCACCTACCGGCAGATGGTCCGCCATCTGCGCGCCGAGGCCAACGCCGGCCGGATGCTGCCCTTCGTCATCGAGTACCGGGGGCGGCTCGTCGGCCAGCTGACGGTCGCGGGGATCACCTGGGGCTCGATGTGCTCGGGGCATGTCGGCTACTGGGTGGACCGTGAGGTCGCCGGCCGCGGCGTCATGCCGACCGCCGTCGCCCTCGCCGTCGATCACTGCTTCCGGATGGTCGGCCTGCACCGCGTCGAGATCTGTATTCGCCCGGAGAACGGGCCCAGCCGCCGGGTCGTCGAGAAACTCGGATTCCGCGAGGAGGGGCTGCGCCCCCGCTATCTCCACATCGACGGAGCGTGGCGGGACCATCTCGTCTTCGTGCTCACGGCCGAAGAGGTGCCGGACGGACTGCTCCGCCGCTGGCGCCGGGCGAGACCCGGAACAAGAAAATGAAATATGTGTTCGATATTGATCGGCATATAGCCATGAACTGATCTGAACAATCACAAAAAAAGTCCGGGATATCAGCCCGATCGTGCGACACACCGACTCAATTGGCGGATGCCCTCGCGCGAACCCCTCTACGGTGTGAACCGTGAGCAGCAGCGGCCTCATCTACGCAGTCATCGTCGGGGCCTGGGCCGCCTACTTGGTGCCGATGTGGCTCCGCAGGCAGGACGAGCTCAACGAGGCACGTCCGACGGAACGCTTCAGCACCGCCATCCGGCTGCTGTCCGGAAGGGCGGCCATGGAGCGCCGTTACGCCAAGGAGCTTCAGGGGCGCGTCACCGAGGAGGCGGGGTCCGACGTCGCACCGGACGCCGGCACGGAGTCGATGAGCTCCGTCGACGTCCGGTCCTTCGCCGCGCCCCCGGCCCGTACGGAAGCCCGGATGGACATCCGCGCGGACGTTCCGGCACCGGCCAGGCCCGCGTCCGGGCCGTCCCGTCGCGTGCCCCGTCCGGCCCCGGCCCCGGCCCGCCCCGAGCCCGAGCGGCGCGCGCGCCCGTCGGGCGCCGCGGCGCGCGCGGCGTCGAACGCCGCGGCGGAACGCGCCCGGCGCGCGCAGCGCTCGCAGGTCCTCGCGCGCCGACGGCGTACCACCGTGGTCCTCTTCCTCGCCTTCACGCTCGGCGCGGTCGTCGCGGCGGTCGGCGGCCTCGGCCTCCTCTGGGCGCCGGCGGCTCCGGCTGTCCTCCTCAGCGTGTACATCGTGCATCTGCGCGCCCAGGAGCGACGACGCTTCGCGTTCACCATGGACCGGCGCAGGGCCGAGGCCGCCGCCCAGCGCCTCCGCGAGAACCGCCCGCGCCGCCACCAGCCCGCTTCGGCCCCCGCCGGCGAGCCGGACGAGGAGCCCGAACCCTGCCCCGAGCCGGAGCCGGCCCCCACGGTCTCCCCCCAGGAGGCGGGCCGGCGCGCCCTGGTCGAGCAGACCGACCACGCGGAGTGGGTGGACCAGCAGCGCCAGCGCGGCCCCGCACGCGGCGACAGCTGGGAACCGGTCCCGGTCCCGCTGCCGACGTACGTCACCGCCCCGGTCGCCCCCCGCGCCACCAGCGGCGTCGAGGTCGGCGACCCGGAGACCTGGAGCGCGGCCCGCTCCTCCACGGCCGAGCCCACCGCCGAAGCCCCCCCACCCCAGCGCACCCCCCCACCCCGCCGCACCCGCGACCACGGCAGAACCCCCCTCTTCGACCAGTACGACGAAGGCGACCGCCCCCGCGCCGCCAACGAGTGACCAGCCCTAACGGATTTCCGAGCACGGCGGCGGGAGTGCTAAGGTTTCACTCGTTGCAAGGGCCTGTGGCGCAGACTGGTAGCGCACCTCGTTCGCATCGAGGGGGTCAGGGGTTCAAATCCCCTCAGGTCCACAACAGGGCCGTTCACGAGTTAGCTCGTAAGCGGTTCACGAAATCCCGTCCGATCACTTTGATCGGGCGGGATTTCGTCGTTTCTGGGCTTGTCGGGAGGTCTGGGTGCGCAGGATGGCGCCCGGTGCTTGCCTTCGGCAGCACGACGGCCGGGGTGCTGAGCGGGGGCGGTGGGCCGGTGGCGTCGAAGTCGGTGTCGGTGAGTTCGACGGGGCCGGCCCGTTCGGTGAGCCAGTTCACGGAGCCCCCCTTGCAGGTCAGGGCCGGGAGGTGAAGGCCGTGGGACCTACGGCATAAAGAAGAGCGGCATCGCACGAGCGCAAGGAGTGCCTCACCACGAGAAGCGATCCGGGCGGCAACCCGACAGAGCCGGCTCAACGGTTCCGTCGACCAACTCCCGTGCGACCAGGCGGCCCACGGCCGGGGCGAGCGTGACCGCCGAGTGCATCACTGCCAAGTAGAGGCCGGGGACCTCGGCGACCGGGCCGACGATCGGCTCACCGTCGGCCGGCATTGGGCGCACTCCGAGTCGAGTGCTGAGCAGCTCGACGCTCCCGGCGCCATGGAAAGTGGACCGGACGGCGGCAAGGGTCCGTTCGGGCGAGTCCGCGGCGGCGATCAGCCGGTCCGGGGCGACCTGCCGAAGATCGAAGTCCTCGGTGTTGACCACGGTACGGACCAGACCGGCCGGGGCGCTGAGCCGGAACAGCGGCGACGGCGACGGTTCGACCGGGACGCGCACGCCGAGCGGTGCGCCCAGCGCGGCCGTGGCAACTCCGGCCGCCAGCACCACCGTCGCACCGGAGAGGGGGCCTGCTGTCGTCTCAACCCCGGCAATCCGGCCCGCTGTATCCCGGCGGACCGCGGTAACCGGCGTGTCCAGATGTACCCGGGCTCCATGGGTGCGAGCGCCCGCGACCAGCCGCTCGGTCACGCCGACCGAGTCAACAGCGCCGTCCCCCGGCGCCCAGACAGCCCACTCCGGAGGCTGCCGAAGGTTGGGTTCGAGCGTCGCCACGGTGGCCGCGTCCACGATCGTCTGCCCGGGCCCGGCGTCCGGCGCACTGTCCTCCCTGTTCCAGATCAGCGAGCCGGACCAGGTCACCGGGAGTCCCGGCAACTCGGCCCCGAGCCGGTGGTACTCCGCCGTTGCGGTGGCCCGCAGCCCGGCGGCCGGACCTTCACGCACGCCAGAAGCTCCGACCCAGGCGAACGAGTCCGCCGTCACGCCGGCGCCAGGCCGCCCGGCGTCGACCAACGTCACCGCGGCGCCCGCCCGGGCGGCGTGATAGGCCACCGATGCGCCGACAATGCCGGCGCCGACGACGACCAAGTCCCTACTCACCGATGAGCTCAACACGTTCACGACCCTAGCGTCCGCCCACGCCGCCTGATAGGCCGACGCCCGCCGACCGACGACTGCCCGTAAACGAGAGGCGGGATTTCGTCGTTTCCGGGGCTCGTTGGGAGGACTGGGTGCGCTGCCCGGGCCGGACGGACCGAGGCGAAGGCTGTGGCGAGTAGTTCGAGCAGGGGAGCTGCGCGGGGGTGGGGGTCACGGCGCGGTGCGATCGCGTAGATGCCGCGGGTCGGGGGGTCCACCAGGCCGACCGTGGTGACATCGGCCCGCAGCGCGCACGTCAGCACTCCGGGGATCAACGCGATCGCGTGACCGGTAGCGACCAGGGCAAGCTTGCCGGGTAGATCGGCCGCGGTGAGGTCGATGCGGGCGCTGACTCCGGCGCGGGCGGCGTGCTGGTGCAGGAGCGCCGCAGAGCCGTCGTTGTCCTCGGCCCAGGTCTGGTCGGTCAGCGCCTGAATGCGCACCGGCCCGCGCCCGGCCTGCGGATGGCCGGCGGGCAGGACGACGACCATCTCGTCCAGTCCGAGGAACCGGCGTTCGACCCGTGGGTCGACGGCCAGCCCCGGCGGAGCGTCGGTGACGAAAGCGATGTCGAGATCGCCGGCGCTCACACGGCTGTGGAGTTGTGCGCTGAGACCGGGGAGCAGGCTCCACCTGATGGATCCGGCCTGTTTCAGCAGGCTCTGGACGGCCTCAGGGACGATCCCCGCGGCGAGAGACGGCGTCGCTCCGATGGCCAGGTGCCGATCACACACCCCGTCGTGAACGTCTCGTACCGCGCGAACGGCGCGGTCGGCCTCGTTGAGCGTGGCCAGGGCATGGTGCCGGAATACCTCACCGGCCGGCGTCGGGCGCACACCACGCGCATGGCGCTCCACCAGAGAGACGCCGAGTTGCCGCTCCAGACCGGCGATCTGCCGGGAGACGGCCGACTGTGTGTGATTCAACTCGGCTGCCGCCGCCGACAGCGATCCGACCCGGCACACGGTCACGAAGGCCCGCCACACAGTCAAATCCATGGCGACAGTATGCCCGGACGGTATGCGAGTTCCGCAGAGACGGCTTGCGAGATCTGCGCTTGTCGCACCTGTCGAGGTGCACCACCATGGCGCGTATGACCACACCGCACACGATCGCCGTCCTCGGTCTGGGGCGCATGGGCGGCGCCATCGCGACACGACTGGCTGCCCAGGACTGGGACGTCGTCGGCTGGACCCGCTCAGGGCGCACATCAGGCACCGTCAAGATGACCGACGACCCGAACGAGGCCGTGGCGCGGGCCGACCTCGTACTCCTGGCACTGTTCGACGGCCCGGCCTGCCAGCAGGTCCTCGACGAGATTCGTGACTCACTGCGAACGGGCACGATCGTGCTCAACACCAGCACCATCGCCCCTGCGGAAGCGTCCAATCTGGCCCGGCAACTCGGCCCGTCCTACGTTCACGCGCCCGTGCTCGGCTCGGTGCCGGCCGCCGCAGCCGGTGCCTTGCGGATCCTCGCCGCCGCCGACCCGGACGCACTCGACCGAGTCCGACCGGTGCTGGAAACGCTGGGCACCGTCCGGCACGTGGACGACGCCTCCACCGCCGCCGCGCTGAAGCTGATCGCCAACAACAGCCTCGCAGGCGCCGTCCTCGCGCTGCGTGACTCACTGCGGCAGGCCCACGCCCTCGGCCTGCCCCGTGCCCAGACGCTGGACATCCTTGAACTCGGCCAGCTCGGCGGGCTCGTGGCCCGCAAGCGACCTTTCCTCCTCGGTGAGCCAACCGCTGCCACGGCCGAATTCACGATCGGTGCGCTGGACAAGGACATGGCTTTGCTGGCCGCCGCGTCGGACACCCCCTTGCGCAGCGCAACGGGTTTGGCCGACGCTCCTGCTGCCCTTGAGGCCGATATCGCCGTCGCTGCCACGGTCCCCGCCGTGGAGGACGCCGTGCTCGAACCGCTCCGCGCTTACATCCGCGGACACGCCACCGGCGACCCCGCCCACTTCCGCGACGCGTTCCTTCCTACCGCCCACATCGAAGGGATCCGGGACGGCGCATTCGTCTCCTGGCGCCTGGACGAGTACCGCACCCTCTTTAAGGGCCGGCCGGCACCGGACGAAGCGACCCGCACCCGCTGTATCGACGCCATAGATGTCCACGGCACCGTCGCGACCGCCACCATGACGCTCTCGCACGGCGCGGACATGTTCACGGACGTCTTCTTGCTGGTCCGCACCGACGACGGCTGGCGCATCGCCAACAAGGCCTATCACCGCCACTCCTGAGAGAGCGGGAAGCGATCCTTGCCCTCGGGGAACGATCTTCGGAGCCTCTTGTCGCCGCACGTCGCGTGCACTCGTGAACGCCCCACAGCAGCTCAAAGCCCCTACCGGGGAAACCCGGTAGGGGCTTTTTGGTGCTGTGGGGCGCGGTACTCCCGCCGTCGCCCAGGGAACACCCGGATCGAGTTCGATCCGGTCCGCGACATGGCGAGCGCCTTGAGTTGACGTACCTCCCGGTCGGTCGCCTGCGTGTCCATGGGCGCGTGAGCGCGGCAGTGGCGGCCGCTCCGTCATTGCTTGGGGATTGTGCGATCTACGTGAAGTTCTCCCCAGGAGGCTTTCCTGCTCGGTAATCGCACACGAGACCGGTCTACTGTGGAGTGGGGTGAAGTCATGGACACTCCAAGGATCGACACGGGGGCGCAGCCACATGGCATGGGACGAGTGGGAGCAGGCCAAGTTCAGTTCGGCGCAGACCCGGCTGAATCAGCTGCCGACGGAGCGTGGCGGATCGGGCGGAGGCAAGGACGACCTCACGGTCAACGACGACGGGCTGGGAAAACTGGGCGATCTGGCCCGCTCCCTGCGCGAGCAGCTGTCTACTGACGGTGACCACGCGCGCGCGGCCACGTTCGAGGCGTCGAACCAGCTGTTCAACGACGGTCTGGACATGGGCTCCGGACTCCTTGAGGTGCACGACGCCTGGAGCACCAAACTGGCCACCCTCAAGGAGGCCTGCGCGCACATTTCCAACCACCTCGACTACTCCCGCTCCACACACGCGAAGCAGGAGCAGAAGATCGTGACGGGGATGCAGTCGCTCGACGGCAAGACGATGACCGTGTCGCGCATCTACGACCAGTTCAAGTAAGCCAACGGGGAGCCCGCCATGGTCACGTGTCAGGAACTGCAGGATCTGAACCTCAGCACACTGAACACCGCGGTTTCGCAGTGGAAGCAGATGCTCGACAAACTGGTCTTCCTCGCCGACGGGGGCGACGGCGGGATCAACGCGGCCGATCTGGAGCGCAAGGCCAACGCGGCGGACTGGAAGGGTGACAACGCCACCGTAACCAAGGAGTTCACCACTACCACGGCACGCCAGTTCGACGACATGGTCACCGAGGCGCGCAGCATCCACAAGATCCTTGAGGAAGCTCACGCCGACCTGAAGATGCACAAGGAAGACCTCAGGACCACGATCGACACGTGGGCCAAGAAGAACGTCTACATCGACGAAAAAGGCGGCGCGATGTATGCCGGTCCGCCTCGCGAGGTCGAGGGCGGTCCCAAGGAGCAGACCAGCCAGGAAGAGGTCGACCGGGCGGCACGCGAGGTTGGCAAAATCCTGGAGGCGGCGAACGAGACCGACCGCATCGCCGCGCGTGCGCTGCGCAAGCACGCCCAGAGCAAGTACGACTTCGACGAGACCGGCTTCAAGGGTCTCAAAGACGCTGACCGGCAGCAGGGCATCGAGGACGCCGACGTGATGGTGAGGCTCGCGTCCAAGGGCGACGGGATGACCGACGAGGAGCTGAAGCGCTTCAACGAGACCTCCAGGTATCACCGCGACAATCCCGCCTTCGCCGAGCGGTTCGCGACCAAGCTGGGTCCGGAGGGCACGCTTGAGTTCTGGCGCAGTCTCGCCGACCCGGGCAAGGGGCGTACACCGGACCCGGACGGCGATCGGGCGAAGATCCTCGCCAAGGTGCAGGACAACCTGGGCATCACCCTGGCGAATGCCACCCATTCCGACGCGCCTGAGATGCGGGCCTGGAAGGACCGGATGATCGAGCTGGGCGACGATCCGATCAAGGCCAAGACAGGCATCCCCAGCGCGCCGTATGGCTTCCAGGTCCTGGGCCCGTTGATGACCGAAGGCAAGTGGGACTCGGCCTTCCTCAACAAATACGGCGAGAAGATGATCGAGTTCGAGCGCAAGTCCGACGACCCGGTGCTGGGCGGCCCGAAGGAGCTCTGGGAGAACCGCTTCAACCCAGCCCAGCTCTCCTATCCGCCCGGCGGCACCAAGCCGGACAGCGACCCGGTCGCCAACCTGATGGAGGCGCTCGGCCACAACCCGGAAGCTTCCGTGCAGTTTTTCAACGGCTCGTCCGGCAAGGGCGACGATGCGATGGGCAACTGGGACTACCTGGTCGACAAGGATGGCGAGGGCGCGCGCGTGTGGCCGACCGACGACGACGGGAAGACGACGGGGTTCAAGAACCTCGGCCACGCTCTGGAGTCGGGGACGCTCGGGTACGCGTACGACGACAAGGACCCGTCCATCCCGCCGATGGAGACCAAGGAGCAGATCGAGGCGCGGGAGCAGCGCACCGCGCTCATGGACCGGGTCGTGGACCACTACAAGACGTCTGACATGATCGACAAGCAGGACGGCATCCGCGACAGCCTGGCGAACATGGCGGCCGGCCACATCGACAGCCTCAACTACTCCGCGGCGGAGTTCGGCGGCAGCGGACCGAAATCAGGACGCGACGATCTCTTCGATGCCCAGGGGAACCATCTCCGCGACTTCGACGGGGGGGCCACCACGAGCTTCCTGCGCGCGCTGGCCACGGACAAGGACGCCTACGAGACCGTTTCCACGGCCCAGCAGATCTATGGGTCCAGCGCCATGGCCGGGCAGGGCGACGACGTGGGCGACGCGCAGCGCATCGGCATGCACAGCGTCAAGATGCACGGAATGCTGGACGAGGTTCGCTCCGAAGCCATCGGCAAGGAATTCGCCGACGTGAAGGAGGAGCGGAACAGGGAGCTCGAGAAGCAGGCCGAGTGGCGCAAGTACGCTGTGGGGGCCGTGGTCGGAGCCGCTGCGGGCGTCGGCGCGGCCGTGATCGTACCCACCGGCGCCGTCGCGGCCATCGCCGTGCCACTGGCCTTCGAGACCGTCGGGGGCGCCGCGGAGACCCAGTTCGCGACTCAGACGATCGACTGGCTCAAAGAGAACGAGTTCGACAACATCGACGAGTCGGTCGCGGGCATCGACCAGGCCGGGCAGGAGGGAAAACGCAACGCGATGACTCCCCTGCTGAACTGGGCGTCGGCACATGGCATGTCCGATGACGAGATCTGGGACTTGTCGGTCGCGGCCGAGAAGGAGTACGGAGCCGGCGCGGACCGTACGGACACCGACAACTCCCGAGGACACTGATGCTGAGGCGAACCCTCCCGATCCCCGTCATGGCACTCGTGCTGCTGACCGGCGCCTGCACCTCGGGCAACGATGGCGGGGATGCCACGGCCGACGCGGCCGCCGAACAGGCCGCGTGCGGAGAACTTCTCGGTGACGCGGGTGTGAAGTGGGTGGAGAGCCGAGCAGGCGGGGCCGGATCGGTTCGCATGATGAGCCACCACGGCCTTGAGAAGGCGCGCTCGATGCTCAGCGGCCAGATCAAGAACTGGGAGCCGGGCAGGAAGGGGATTCCGTTCTACGCGGAGTCCGATGTCTGCAGGGTGACGGCGGCTGCCGACGGCCCCGGAAGCGAACTCGCCCTCGATTACCGTCCCTCCATCCTCCCCTTCGACGCTCCCATCACCGGTTCCACGGACAGTGAGCTGACCGAAACGCCGGTGAACTCCGACGTGCGGCTGCTGCGTCGAGTTGCCGACGGTAGCGAAGTCCAGTACGTCGTTTTCGTCACCTGCAAGCTGCCGGGTACGCCGGCGCAACAGGAGAACGCCGTGCCGATCGAGGGGCGGATGACGGACACGCTCACCGGCGATACCGGCACCCGCACCCGCTTCACCCACCTGCTGCACTCCGCCCAGGTGATGACCGGCAAGCTCGACTGCCAGAACAAGCCCGTCATCCCGGCCGAACCACCGGCGTCGGTGACGTAGCCCCAGCCCCGACAGGCGTGTCGCTCAGGCTTCGCGACACGCCTGTCCGCTGCCCTGCCGTGCCCGCAGTGTGGCGGCGGACGAGGCCGCAGCGGCGGTGGCGGCTATCGACAATTACGTCATGATCCAGTCCAACCTCATGGATCCCGTGCCGGCCACCGCCGCCGTTCTTCTCGCCGCCCTGGCCGACCCCACACTCACCACGCCGACTGCCCGGAGACCGAAGACAAACGTCTCGCCTCGTTTCACCAGGTATTCCGCGATCAGCTGCCGACGTATCTGCGCTGAACACGCGACGACTGCGGGGCGGTTAACGCGATTCCGCGTGATCACCTGCGCGAACGGCGGTCATTTCGGTTCGTGCTGGGCGAGAACTCGGGTGAGCAGGCGGGTCAGGGTCTGTCGGTCCTCGGCTCACAGCGGTTTGAGCAGGTCGTCCTGTACCTGATCGAGCACCCCGTCCATGCGCCGCAGTTGCCGGGCACCGCCCCTGGTGAGGGTCACCTTGTTGCGCCGTCCGTGGTCCGGGTCCGGGGCCCGGTCGACGAAGCCCTGCTCGACCAGCTCGTTGATGGCCGCCACGACGTCGCTGCGGTCGATACGGCCCCGGCGGCCGAGCTCCGCCTGGCTGGCGGGCCCGAACTCGTGCAGTGCCGCCAGGATGCGGTAGTGATACCTGCGGGCCCCGGCAGCGGTGAAGCCGTCGGACACCAGCCGGCGGGCGTGCACGGCCAGCTGGGTGGAGCAACCATCAAAGGAGCCGCCCGTGTCCGCTGTCGCCCGGACCGCCGACCGCGTCGAGATTGCCGACCTGTTCGCCCGCTTGGCCAACCTGCTGGACGAGTGCCGCCACGAAGACGCCGGCACCGTCTATCACGACGACGTCGTGGTGCGCTCGCCTCGGGGCGAGTTACACGGTCTCGATGAGGTGACCGCCCACCTGAAGCGAAGCCAGGTTGAGGGTGAGCACACCCAACACGTGCACGGGGACGTGCTGGTGCAGGTTGACGGTGACCGCGCGAAGGCCACCGCGAACCAGCTCACGTACTTCTGCCGCAACGGCGAAGCGCCCCATCGGTCAAGCGGTCTGCGCGTGGCCTGCACCGCGGTGCGGACATCGCCCGGCTGGCGATTCAGCGAGAGCCAGATCACGCTCGCCTGGATGCAGGAGAAGCGACGTGGTGAGTCAGGACCGGACCTCAGCCCTGACGGCCAGAGTCATCTGCGCCTCGAGACGCGCCCGCTATCGACGGGGTGACCAGGGCCGATTCACAGTCGCGGCGGCGAGCGTGGTGGGCGCGTAGTCGACGATGGTGACGTGGTGCCCGCGAGCTATGAGGCGTACGACATCGGCGCCGTCCCCGCCGGCGCGGCAGGGACAGAGGGGAGATCCGAGGGCGATGCCGTTACGGCTGGGGGGTGGTGTATGCGCAGGGCATGGAGCGGACTCGGTTGTCGAAGTTGGAGGGGACCAGGACCGGGGGGCCTGGGGTGAGGTTGGGGGATCGGGTGAGGAGTTCGCGGAAGAGGGCCTTCATTTCCTGCTTGGCCAGGTAGGTGCCCAGGCAGTAGTGCGGGCCTCCGCCGCCGTAGCCGACGTGGGGGTTGGGGGTGCGGGTGATGTCGAAGGTGTCCGGGGCGGGGAAGACGGTCTCGTCGCGGTTGGCGGAGGCGTAGAAGAGCACGACCTTGTCGCCGCGGCGGAAGTCGTGGCCGTTCATACGGTGATCCTGGGTGAGGGTGCGGCGGAACTGGATGATCGGCGTCGAGTGGCGCACGATCTCCTCCATCGCGCCTTCCGAGTAGCGGTCGAAATCGTCGAGCAGCAGGGCGCGTTGGTCGGGGTGGCGGGTCAGTAGGTCCAGGCCGTGGGCGATGGCGTTACGGGTGGTCTCCACGCCGGCGACCATCAGCAGGGAGAAGAAGGCGCCCAGTTGGCGTCCGGTCAGTGCCTGGCCGTCGATGTCGGCGCTGACCAGTGCCGAGATGAGATCGTCCGTGGGGTTCTTGCGGCGCTCGCGGCCGAGGTCAGCGACCATGCCCTGCATCGAGGCCAGGGCGCGCAGGCCCTTTCCCGGCATCCGGAGCCGGCTGCGGGCGACGCCGATGTCGCCCGAGGCGCGGTTCACCTGGGCGAGGATCGAGGGGCGCTCCCGCTCCGGGATGCCCATCAGATTGCAGATGACCTCGAAGGGCATGCGTGAGGCCACCGCGGTGACGAAGTCGTCCGGCCGCCGGGTGAGGACGTCGTCCACGATGCGGGCCGCCACCGCCTGGATGTCCGCCTCCGTGCGGCTCAGGATCCGTGGGGTGAAGGCGCGGGAGACGATACGGCGCAGCTGCGTGTGGTGCGGGGCGTCCACGTTGACCAGGGAGTCCCCGAACAGGGCGCGCACCCAGCGGGCAGGCTCGGGTGTCGTGGCGCCCGGCGCGCTCGCGAACACCTGGGGGTTACGGCTCGCCTCCACCACATCGGCGTGTCTGACGAGCGCGTGGAATCCCCGCTCCGGTCGCCAACGGCTTTTGGGACGTTCGACGAAGTACTGGGGTTCGTCGAGTTGGCGGAGGACGGCGAATGCCTGTACGCGTGCGGAATGGGGAAGTTGCCAGAACGACGGGTCTCCGAGATCCGGCCTTTCCCGCTGTTCGCCCTGTGGCGCTGTCCGTTGAGCGAATGTCGCCATTTCGATTCCTCCCAGGGATGCGAGTGGTCAAGGAGTTTCCCATGGAACACGGATGGACAAGGCGCGACCGGCCAGCGCGCCCTGTGCGAAGTCTCGCACTGGGGAGCGAAATCGGGTGAGCGGCGGCCGGAAGTAGCCAACGGGATAACCCAATCGGGTGACGCGAGCTCACGGAAATTGCCTGGCGGCCAGTACTGTGCCGAAGCATGACCTCTACCAAATCCGCGTCGGGCAGCGTTCAGTACGCGTCCCTCCTGGGCACCCTCTCGGTGATCGCCTGGACGAGTGAGCCGTCCACCGGAGAACGCACAGCGCCTTTTCTGCTGGCCTATTCGCTCGGTGACGGGCACAACGGTCCGGAGGCCGGTGAAAAGGCGATGCGTACGGTTCTCGGCGGGATCGGGCTGAATCCGGGCGGCGATCTGGTCGATGCCTCGCAGGCGCCCGGCATGCCGATCACGCTGCTGGTGGAGGCGGGGCGGGCCGTACTGACCATGCCGTATCTGAACGCGCAGTGCGCCGTCCCTCCGGAGTGGGAGCAGGACGCGCGGGAGAACGGGCAGGTCTATTTCCTGGTCGCCACCCGTCCGTGGGCGGAGGGAACGCCCGGAAAGCCGGTCAGCGAAGAGCAGTTGCGTGCCTTCGTCGGCGACGAGGACATGCTCTCCGCCGCCGCACACTGCCTGCTGCCGGTACGCAGCCTCCGCGGCTGAGGGGGAGGGCGTCATGGCAACGGTATTGGCCGAGAAGGTATCCACCGGCGAAAGCGCGGACGGCAAGAGCGGTACATGGGGCGGCAGTCGGGCATTCGCGCTGTTGCTGGTGATGACGGGCGCGGCCGGGGTGCTGGCCGCGTGGGTCATCACCCTCGACAAGTTCACGCTGCTGGAGGATCCGAATTTCATCCCGGGATGCAGCCTGAATCCGGTGGTCTCCTGCGGGAACATCATGAAGAGCGAGCAGGCGTCGGTTTTCGGCTTTCCGAATCCGATGCTGGGACTTGTGGCGTACGGGGGTGTGGTCTGCGTCGGAATGGGGCTGCTGGCCGGGGCGCGTCACCGGCGCTGGTTCTGGCTCGGTCTGAACGCCGGCACGCTCTTCGGCGTCGGGTTCTGCACCTGGCTCCAGTATCAGTCGCTGTACAACATCAACTCGCTGTGCCTGTGGTGCTGCTTGGCCTGGGTCGCCACCATCGTGATGTTCTGCTACGTCACGGCCCACAACATCGAGCACCGGATCCTGCCCGCCCCCGCCGGCTTCCGGGCCGCGCTGGGTGAGTTCCACTGGGCTCCGCCGGTGCTGTGGATCGGCGTCATCGGGATGCTCGTCCTGACCCGCTGGTGGGACTTCTGGACCAGCTGACCGCGGCCCCGGCCCCGACGGCTCCGATCCCGGCCGCCGCCCCTCCTCACGACCTGTCGCCAGGAGGGGCGGTCATGACGACGCGGTCACGACCGGGCGGCGCCCTTCAAGGAAGAACGGGAAGAACGGGACTACTTGCCGAGCGGAAGCCCGCCGAGCAGCTTCTTGCCCTGCTGCGCCTTGCTCACCCCGTCCGTGGTGGTCTTCACGGAGTTGAGGAGCGAGCCCTCCCGCTCGGTGTCCAGCGTGTTGGTGTTCAGCGGCTTGGCGTCGCGCAGACCCTGGCCGGCCACGCTGTCGAGGCCGCCGTTCAGGCTGGTGGGGGTCAGGGCGTCGGCGGCGAAGGCCGGGGTGGCGGCACCCAGCGCCATCATGGAACCGGCGACGACAGCGGCAACCTTCATGGGCTTCATTTTTGAATCCTTCTTTCAGCGTCTCTGTTGCGAGGCAACTCTCGCTTCGCACAGGCTTCTTGGAGGTTTCCTTTGCGTGGCCTCGACATCTGTAACGATTCCCGGGCGCGGCGGAAACTCCGTGCGGAGGGAATTCTGAGCGGGCCACCCGAATGAGGGCGGTGTCCGGGCAGCAGAAGAGCCGCCCTGCCCCCGAGGGTAAGAGCGGCTCTGCTCTGCGACGGCGTCCGCGTCGCCGTCAGCTAAGGCCGTCAGCGAACGCCGACACCGAACTCCGTCAGGCGTTGACGCAGGCGCCGCCGAAGGCCGGGTTGAGCAGAGCAACGGCGTTGACGGTGTTGCCGCAGACGTTCATCGGCGTGTGGACGGGGAGCTGGACGACATTGCCGGACATGACGCCCGGGGAGCCGACAGCCGCGCCGTGCGCGCCGCTGTCGGCGAAAGCGGCACCGGAGGCGCCGACGACAGCGGCGGCCGCCGCGGTGGAGAGAACAACAGCCTTCGCGATACGCGACATGGAGAAGGGCTCCTCGGTCGTAAGGGGCGACATAAGTGACGGACGCGATTGCCCGACTCATGCATCAACGCCCGGGGCGCCGGTCGGTTGCGCACCCGAATGAGTGAAGCGCCCCGGCGCGCGGCCGGGCCCGCGGCGGGGGGACGGGAAGTGACCCTGTACAGGAATCGTTTTGTACGTTCAGCGCGTTTCAGCGCGTCTGACGTGATTTTCAGTCCGCGCTCTGTAAAGGTGCGTTCTTGTTTCGATCTTCGAGACGGAGAACACATATGCGGAATTCAGCGGTTCTTACCGTGGGGCGGGGCCTGCTGTGCGCCCTGGCCTCTCTCGTGCTGTCGGCGGCGGCTTTTCCCTCGTCGGCCGCCCCGCACGTCGATGTCAAGCCGGGGGTCAAGGAAAAGTCCCGTATCCCCTTCGCGCAGCGCTATCACGCGGTGCAGCATGGCGGGATCGTACGGGCGGCCAATTCGGCCATCACCTGCCGCACCCCCAAGGGGGATTCCGCCTGCGCGTCCGCCCGCGCCGGCGCCGGTGCGTCCAACAATGAATTCAACATGTTCTACACGGACGTCGACAAGGACCCGAACACCTACAACTCGACGAGGGCTGAGCTCCGCGTGCCGGCCGGCGCCCGGGTGAGCTACGCGCGGCTCTACTGGGGCGGGAACCTCCGGGTCGGGGAGCAGAAGCCGCCGCGGGACAACGGCCGCGTCCTCCTCGCCGAGCCTCGCGGGAAGTACCGGGAAGTCCTGGCGGACACGGTGATCGGGCACCGTACGGCGTCCGGCGCGGATGCCTTCCAGGCGTCGGCGAATGTGACACGCCTCGTCCGGTCGAGCGGCTCGGGGATGTACACGGTGGCGCAGATCAATGTCGCGATGGGGCGGTCCGCGGCGGGCGCCTGGGGCGGCTGGACGCTTGTCGTCGCGTACGAGAAAAAGGGCGCTCCGCTGCGTCATCTCTCGGTCTGGGACGGATTCGACATGCTCGACAAGAACCGGCAGAGCGTCGGAATCGATTTCGGTCCCATGCGCATGCCCGCGCGAGCCGCCGGGCGTCTGGGGGTCGTCGCGTACGACGGGGACCGGGGAATCGCCGGAGAGTCGCTCACCGCGAAAACCAACCGCGGCAATGGGATGGCGCTCAGCAATAAGGGCAATCCGGCCGGTGATGTGATGAATTCCAGCATCACGGATTCCGGAATTACTCCTATTAAACGACAGCCTGCTTATTCGAACACGCTGGGCTATGACTCAGATGTGTTCGATCTGCGGGGTTTGCTTGCCTCCGGCGGCGATCGGCTGAGCGTTCGATTCAGCACCAAGCGTGACCCCGTCTGGGTCGGTGCGTTTTTCGTAGAGGCAGAAGTACGGAACTGATGATCCGCTGAGATCCACCGTGATCCACCGCGATCCGCTGAGATCCGTGTGCCTCGGGCCCCGCTCGAGAGATCGCTCTCGAGAGATCGCTTTCCTGTTGTCCACGAGTGGAAAGAGTTGCGCGTGCAGCCACAACGGCCCCGGCCCGGCGCCGGCTTCACGGCGCTCCACCTCGTCCAGCCGGTCGATGGCGGAGTGGCCCGGGTGGTGCTGGATCTGGTCGGGGCACAGGTGGGCGCCGGAGTACGGGTCGCCGTCGCCTGCCCCGAGGAGGGACCGCTCGCCGGGGCTGCGGCCGGGCGCGGCGCCGAGGTCCACGCGTGGCGGGCGACGCGCGGCCCAGGACCCGGTCTGCTCCATGAGATCCGGCAGGCCGCCCGGCTGGTCGAGCTGATCGGCCCGGATCTGGTCCACGCCCACAGCGCGAAGGCCGGGCTCGCCGGCCGGCTGGCCGTCCGGGGCCGGGTGCCGACCGTCTTCCAGCCGCACGCCTGGTCGTTCGAGGCGGTCGGCGGAGTGACCGGCCGGCTGGCCAGGCACTGGGAGCGGCGGGCGATCCGCTGGACCGACCGCGTCGTCTGCGTCAGCGACGCGGAGCGGCGCACCGGGGAGCGGGCCGGGATCGACGCCTCCTGGTCCGTCGTCCACAACGGAGTGGACGTCAGCCGGTTCGCGCCGGCGTACCCCATGTCCGCCGACGCTGCCGCCGCGCGCGCCTCTCTTCCGCTGCTGGCGGCGCTGCCGGCGGCCACCCCCGTCGTGGTCTGCGTCGGCCGGCTGTGCAGGCAGAAGGGCCAGGACATCCTGCTGCGCGCCTGGCCATCGGTCGTCCGGCAGCTGCCCCAGGCGCGGCTGGTGCTCGTCGGCGACGGTCCCGACGCCGCCGCACTGCGCGCCCAGGCCCCGCCCTCGGTGTTCTTCGCCGGAGCCGTACCGGACACCGCGCCCTGGTACCGGGCGGCCGATCTCGTCGTCCTGCCGTCCCGCTGGGAGGGCATGGCGGTGGCCCCGCTGGAGGCCATGGCCAGTGGGAAGGCCGTCGTCCTCAGCGATGTGGACGGCGCGCGGGAGAGCCTGCCGCCCGGCCGCGCTTCCCGCTGTCTCACCCCTCCCGAGGACCCGTCCGCGCTGGCGGCCGCCGTGAGCGCGCTGCTCCGCGACGGGCCGCTGCGCGAGGCCATCGGCCGCCAGGGCCGTCACCACGTACTCAGTACCCACGACGTGCGCAGGACCGCGCGGGCCATCGCGGACGTGTACCGCGAAGTCGCCGTCGTGCCGCGCCCCGAACGCAGGGAGCCGATTCCCCAGTGAGCACGGAAAGCACCAGCGTGCCCCCGCCGTCCGGGCGCGCGCGGACAGCGGAACAGCGCGTGCGGCGCGTCTCGATCGCCCCACCCCGGCGCACCTCCGACCGCGTCGCCCCGCAGCCGCGCCGTACGCCGGGTGCCCCGCCGCGCTTCGGCCTGCCGCTGATCGCGGCGGACTGGCTCGCGGCCCTGCTGTCCGCCGCCGTCCTGAACTACGGGCGGCTCGGCGCGGTCCTGGCCGTCCAGCTCATCGTCTGCGTGACCGTACTGAACGCGTGCGCGGGGCTCTACCGCCCCGGCGTCACCCTGTCCTTCCTGGACCGGGCCCCCGCGCTGGCCGCGCGGATCGCGGTGGCGTGGTGCGCGGCCGCGGCCGTCCTCGCCGCGCTCTTCCCCGAACACGGACTGGGCTTCGCGGACCTGCTCGGCGGCGGCGCCGTACAGCTCGCCGTCGCGTGCTGCTGCCGCTCGCTCGTCCACGCCCGCAGGCGCGCGGTGACGCGCGAGCAGCCGCGGTCCGCCCTTGTCGTCGGTACGGGCACGGCGGCGCGGCGGATGACCGCGCTGCTCGCCCAGCATCCCGAGTACGGCCTGCGGCCCGTCGGAATCGCGGCCCCCGCCGCCCAGGGCGAGGACACGCGCGGCGGCGGCAGGGAAGCGCGCAGCGGCAGAGACAGCAGAGACACAAGGGACGGCAGAGACGGCAGAGACGCCAGGGACAGCAGAGACACCCGAGACGGCGGCGGCAGCAGGGACGGCAGCGGCCCGAACGTCACCAGCGGCACGAGCGGTACGAACGCCCCCGCCCTGCCGGTACTGACCTCGACCGAGGAGATCCACCGTGCCGTCATCCAGAACGGCGTCCAGGAAGCCGTGTTCGTCGACTCCGGCGACGGCGCGGACCGGTCGGCGTCGCTCGTCGCGCTGTTCCACGAGTACGGCTGCGCCACCTGGTTCGTCGGCGCCGGCCCCTGGGACACCCCCGCCGCGCCCGGCGCCATGCCGCAGCACCTCTGGGGATTCCCCTGCCGCCGCCTGGAGCCGCCGCCCCCACGCCGCCACGACTCGGTCGCCAAACGCCTGCTGGACGTGGCCGTCGCGGGCCCGGTGCTGCTCGCCATCTCCCCGGTCCTGCTGACCTGCGCCCTCGCCGTGCGGCTCTGTGACGGCCCCGATGTGCTGTTCCACCAGGAACGCGTCGGCCAGAACGGCCGCCCCTTCACCCTGCTCAAGTTCCGCACCCTGCGCCCGGTCGACGAGCACGAGGCCGCCACCCGCTGGAACATCGCCAACGACCTCCGGATGAGCGCCGTGGGCAACTTCCTGCGCCGTACGTCGATGGACGAGCTGCCGCAGCTGTGGAACGTACTGCGCGGCGACATGAGCCTGGTCGGCCCCCGGCCGGAACGGCCCTTCTTCGTCGCCAACTTCAGCAAGACCCTCCCCGGCTACGCCGCCCGGCACCGGATGCCCGTCGGCATCACCGGTCTCGCGCAGGTCCACGGGCTGCGCGGGGACACCTCCATCGAGGATCGGTCCCGTTTCGACAATCACTACATCGACCATTGGTCGTTGTGGCAGGACGTGTGCATTCTTCTGCGGACCGCCGCCTCCCTCGTCCGTCCGGCCGGCAGCTGATGGCCGCCGGCACCACGGGCCTCCCGTACCTGACGTCCCGTCATCCATATCCGTCCGACGGATGGCCCACCGGCCGCTGGCGGGCCGTGCTGCGCCGCTCCGCGCCCCTGCTGCCCGCCGTGGCGGTGATCGCGCTGCTCGCCGTACCGTCGGTCTCGGCCGCCGACGCCTCCGGCGGTTCCGGGAACGCCGCGGACGTGGCCTCGGCGCTGCTCGTCCTGTACTGCCTCGTACGCGTCCTGCGGGAGCGGGCCCGCCCGCTGACCCGAACCGCCGCGCTGGTCCTCGGCCTTCCGGTGCTGGGCGTGACCGTCGCGGCGATCACCTCCCACGACCCGGCGTCCAGCCTGCCCGGGGTGGCGCGCTATCTGCAGATCTTCGTACTGGTGCCGGCCGCGCTGCTGCTGCTCGTCCGCGACCGCGCCGACTTCCGGCTCGTCGCCGGGTCCGTGGTGGCCCTCGCGCTGGCGCAGGGCTCGGTCGGAGTCGTGCAGTATCTGACCGGCACCGGCGCCTCGTACATGGGCGAGGACATCCGCGCGGTCGGTACGTTCGGCCCCACCGATGTGATGGGCATGGCCACCGTCGTCTCGTACGGACTGGTCATCGCCGTCGGCTTCGCGCTCGCCGACGAGTGGAACGCGCCCCGCGGACAGCGCGCCGTCGCCCTCGTCTGCGCGGGGCTGCTGTGCGTCCCGCTCGCGCTGTCCTTCAGCCGCGGCGCCTGGATCGCCACGGTGGTGGCGCTTGTGCTTCAGCTGGCGCTCTCCGGACCGCGCAGGGCCGCCGGGATCATGCTCGCCGCCGGCGCGCTCGGCGTCGTGCTCGTGGGCGGTCTCGGGGTCGGCTCGCACATGATCACCGAGCGCCTCGACAGCATCACCCGGGTCGCCGACGCGCCCGACCAGTCCGTCACCGACCGGTACACAATGTGGGCCGCGGCCACCGACATGTGGCGCGAACAGCCGGTCACCGGCGTGGGGCTGAAGGGTTTCCCCGCCCACCGTGACAGCCACGCCTCGCTGGCGCTCTCCTCCGGCAGCGACACCGAGGGGGCCGGAAGGATCTTCCAGCGCCAGCCCCTGCTGTCGCCCCACAACATGTATCTGCTCGTCCTCAGTGAGCAGGGACTGCTGGGGCTCGTCGCGCTGGCGAGCAGCTGGGCCGCGCTCCTCGTGTGCGCGCTGCGCCGGCTGCCCGGCGCGCGCCGCTCCCGCAGAGGCAGCGACTGCGCCCTCGCCGCCGCGGGGCTGCTGATCTGGCAGCTGGTGGACTTCACGTACGCGGACATCGGCGGGCCCTCGACCGTGCTGACGGCCGTAGTGCTCGGCCTGGCGGCCTGGTGGGCGCTGGACCGACGGGCGAACGGCGGGGCTGCCCCGGCGTGACCGACACGAGGAAGTCCCTTTCCGCGGTGCCCGCGCCGTCCCCCGCGGTGCCCCCGCCCGCTCGCCCCGTACCGCCGCCGACCCCCGCTGTACCCGCACCGGCCCCCGCTGTCCCACCCCCGCCCGCACCGAAGCAGAAAGAGGCGGCCGAGGGCGGTACGGACGGCGGCCCCGGCTCGCTCTCCTCCGCCTCCTCCGCCTCCTCCGCCCCCAGCTCCTCCGGCCGGTTCCTGGCGCGCGCCGCGTTCCTCACCGCCCTGCTGACCGCCGTCGGCGCCCTGCTCGGCCTCCTCCGCGACCAGACCATCGCGCATCTCTACGGCGCGGGCCCCGACACCGACGCCTTCCTGGTCGCCTGGACTCTGCCCGAGATGGCCGCCACGCTCCTCATCGAGGACGCCATGGCGCTGATCCTCGTACCGGCGTTCAGCCTGGCGCTGGCCCGCCGGGCCACCCAGCCCTCGCCGGACCCCGTACGGCTCCTGATGCGGACGACGCTGCCGAGGCTGTTCCTCGGTCTCAGCGCGGGCGCGGCCCTGCTGATCGCCGCCGCCCCCTGGGTGGTGGCCGCGCTGGCCCCCGGCCTGGCGGACCCGCGGCTGGCGGTCGACTGCACCCGGCTGACCGCCACCAGCGCCTTCACCTTCGGCATGGCCGGGTACTTCAGCGCCGCGCTGCGGGCGCACGGCAGCTTCGTGGCGCCCGCGATGATCTACGCCGCGTACAACGCCGGCATCATCGCGACGATGCTCGCCCTCCGGGACCGCTGGGGGGTACGGGCCGCCGCCATCGGCGTCGCCCTCGGCGGGGTGCTGATGATGCTCGTCCAGGTCCCCACCCTGTGGCGCAGGCTGAAGGAGCGCCGGCCGGTGACCGGCCAGGAGCCGCAGACGGCCGGCGGCGGGCCGCCCGTCGCCCTCGGACTGATCGCCCCCGTCATCGTGTTCGCCCTCACCCGGCAGTCGCAGGTCCTCATCGAACGGTTCCTGGCCGCGCCGCTGCCGGCCGGCGCCATCTCGCATCTGAACTACGCGCAGAAGGTCGCGCAGATCCCGATGACGCTCTCCCTGATGCTGTGCACCGTCACCTTCCCGGTCGTCGCCCGCGCCATGGCGGCGGGGGAGACCGACCGGGCGCGGCGGCGGGTCGAGCACGATCTCGCGCTGGCCGCCGTCATCGTGCTGTCGGGGGCCGCCACGGTCGTCGCCTGCGCGCCGCAGATCATCGAAGTGCTCTTCCAGCGCGGTGCGTTCGACCGGGGGGACACGGCGGCGACCGCCTCCGTGATCCGGGTCTACGCGCTCGGCCTGCTCGGCCACACCCTGGTCGGGGCGCTCGTACGCTGCTACTTCTCCGCCGCGCGCCCACTGTGGTTCCCGGCGCTCGCCATGATCGTCGGGCTCGCGCTGACCACCGGCGCGGGCGCCCTGCTGGTGAACGTCTGGGGCGTGCTCGGCATCGCCGCCGCCAACGCGCTCGGCATCACGGTCACCGCCGCCCTGATGCTGGGCGCCGTCGGCCGCCACAGCGTGCCCGTGAGGCTCCGTCATGTCTGCGGCGGCCTGGTCAAACTCAGCGCCGGCGCCGCCGCGGCCACCGGCTCCGGCTGGCTCTGCGGAGCCCTCATCCCCTCACCCGTCGTCGGCGCCGCGGTGGCCTGCGTCGTGGTCGCCGCGGTGTTCCTCGTCATCGCCCGCGCCCTGCGGGTTCCCGAGATCGACATCCTCTTCCGCCCCCTCACACGAAAGCTCGCGCATGCCCGCTGACACGGTGTCCGCAAGCCCCCCCTCCGCATCGCGGGGGCCGCGGCGCAAGTCCCCCGGCCCCCTGTGGGCCGTCATGTACCACTCGGTCGCCGACTGCTCCGACGACCCCTACCAGGTGACCGTCTCACCGGGCCGGCTCGACCGGCAGCTGCGCTGGCTGCGCCGCCGCGGGCTGACCGGCGTCGGCATGGAGCGGCTGCTGCGCGCCCGCGCCGAAGGACGCGGCGCCGGCCTCGTCGGCCTCACCTTCGACGACGGGTACGCCGACTTCCTCGACGAGGCCGTGCCGCTGCTGCGCCGGTACGAGTTCAGCGCCACCGTCTTCGTCCTGCCGGGCCTCCTCGGCGGTACGAACGAATGGGACCGGCTCGGCCCGCGCAAACCGCTCCTCACCGAGGACGGCATCCGGCGGGCCGCCGCGGCCGGCATGGAGATCGGCTCCCACGGCCTGCGCCACACCGATCTCATCGGGGCCGCCGCCGGACTGCTCGCCGGCGAGACCGGACGCAGCCGGGAACTCCTGCGCGCCCTCACGGGCGCCGAGGTGACCGGCTTCTGCTATCCGTACGGCACGGTCGACGCACGCGCCATGGAGGCCGTACGCGCCGCGGGATACACGTACGCCTGCGCCATCAGCCCCGGGCCGCTCACCGGCATGCTCGCCCTGCCCCGCGTCCATGTCGGGGAGCAGGACACCAGCCTGCGGCTGCACATCAAACGGCGGCTGCACCGCTGGCGCCGCGAGCCCGTCCCGGCCGGCGCGTATCCCGGGGTGCCGGAGCCACGCGCGGAGAGGACCACCCCGTGAAGGTGCTGCACATCATCACCGGGCTCGGCATCGGCGGGGCCGAACAGCAACTGCGGCTGCTGCTGCGGGAGCTGCCGACCGACAGCGCCGTCATCACCCTGACCAACCCCGGGGCGGTCGCCGAGGGCATCGTCGCCGACGGAGTGCCCGTCACGGACCTCGACATGGCGGGGAACCGGGACTTCGGCGCGCTGCCCCGGCTGGCCACGCTGGTGCGGCAGGGACAGTACGACCTGGTGCACACGCACCTCTACCGGGCCTGCCTGTACGGGCGGTTCGCGGCCCGGCTGGCCGGCGTACGGACCATCGTCGCGACCGAGCACTCCCTCGGAGCCGTACAGATCGAGGGCCGGCCGCTGAGCACCGGCGTCCGCGCCCTGTATCTCGCCGGGGAGCGCCTGGGCACCGCGACGGTCGCCGTCTCCGCCACCGTCGCGCGGCGGCTGGAGCGCTGGGGGGTGCGCCGTGACCGTATCCATGTCGTACCCAACGGCATCGAGGTCGGGCGCTTCGCGTTCGACGAGACCGCCCGCCGCGCCGCACGGGGCCGGCTCGGACTGCCGCGGAACGCCTTTGTGGTGGGCGCCGTCGGACGGCTCGCCGCCGGCAAGCGCTTCGACACGCTCGTCCGGGCCGTCGCCGATCTGCCCGGCGCGCACCTTCTCCTCATCGGTGACGGCCCCGAGCAGGGCCGGCTGCGGCGGCTCGCCGAGAAGCGGGGAGCGGCCGGGCGGATCCTCTTCCACGGCGCGTGCCAGGACCCGCCGCCGCTCCCGCGCGCATCCGGCGTGACATCCGGATCATCTGATGAACCATCAGGCGGGCGGCCGGGTGGGTCCTCCGGCGGGACCGATCTGCCCGCGCTGCTCGCGGCCATGGACGTCTTCGTGTCCACCTCCCCCGACGAGGCCTTCGGGCTCGCCGTCGTCGAAGCTCTCGCGGCCGGGCTCCCGGTGCTCCATGTCACCTGCCCCGCCCTGCAGGACCTCCCCGCCGAGGCCGCGCCCGGAGCGCGGCGGATCAGCGGCTCCGTGCCCGAACTGACCGCCGAGCTGCGGCATTTCCAGGACATGTCCCTCCGGGCGTTCCAGGAGACCGGGCCGCGCCGGCTGCCCGTGCCCGCCGCCGCGCGCCACTACGACATCTCCCACAGTGCCGAACAGCTGATGGCCGTCTACGAGAAAGCCGTTCACGGCCCGGCCCCCACCCGAGAAGCGAGTTGAACATGAGCCAGCATGCGAATCCTTCGTGGCGTCAGGCCGCGCCGGTCACACCGCCGCCGTCCCGGCTGAGGAAGGTGGCCTTCGGGTCGATCCTTCCGGTGGCCGTCCTGTTCGGTGCGCTGGCCGGCGGTGCGTACGGGACGGTCCGCGTCCCCCAGTACACAGCCACCAGCTATGTCGTCGTCGTACCGGCGGAGGGGGCCGACCCGGCCGCCGCGCTGGGATTCGCGACGGCGTACGGCCGGGTCGCCTCCCAGGTCGCGCTGGTCGCCGACGCGCAGGTCCAGGCCGGGGTCTCGGCGAGGATCCTGAAGAAGAACGTGCAGACGGCCACCTCGCCGGACGCCCCGATGATCTCCGTGAAGGCGACCGCCTCGCGCGCGTCGACCGCGGCGAACATGGCGGACGCCGTCGCCGAGGCGTTGGTCGCCAATGGCACGAACATGCAGAGCACGACGAACGTACGCGTGCTCCAGTTCTCGCGGGCGGTCAGGCCGACCAGCCCGTCCTCGCCCTCGATGCCGCTCGCGGCCCTCGTCGGCGGCTGCGCGGGCGGGCTGCTCGGCGGGCTCGGCATGCTGGTCCGTCCGAGGCGGCGGCCCCAGCAGGTTCACGTATCCGTGCCCGGCCCGGCGACGGCCTCCCAACCACACTCGGAAACGGTGTGAGGGCCGCCGGATCGGGACCACGGAGATCCGCGGTCCCCTTCGCTCCCCTCTCGACCTCCCCCGCCGCCCCCCTCGCCGCGTCGGTGTCCGGCTCCGTGTTCACCACGGAGCTGTGCCGGGACGCCGGCCGCTTCGGTGAACTCGCCCCCGCGTGGGACGCGCTGTACCGCCGCTCCCGTACGGCCACGCCCTTCCAGAGCCACAGCTGGCTGCACTCCTGGTGGCTTTCGTACGGCAGGCCAGGCAGGCTGCGGGTCGTGCTCGTACGCCGGGGCGAGGACCTGGTCGCGGCGGCCGCGCTGATGCTGGTGCACCGCCCCTTCCCCGTCTTCGTGCAGCTCGGCGGCAGCATCTCCGACTTCTCCGACGTCCTGCTCGACGACGGCTGCGCCGAGGCCGCGGCCGCCGCGCTGGCGAAGGCCCTCGCGCGAGCGGCCCGTACCGCCGTGATCGACCTGCGGGAAGTACGGCCCGGAGCCGCGGCGGAACGCGTCCACGCCTGCTGGGCCGGGCCGCGCCGGCGGCTGGCGGACTCGCCCTGCCTCGAACTGCCCGCCGTTCCCATGAACGAACTGCTGGGGCGGCTCCCCTCCGCGCGCGCCCAGCGCGCCCGCGCGAAGCTGCGCAAGCTGGACTCGATCGGCATCGACGAGCGGGTGGTGCCGGAGGACGAGATCCCGGCCGCGGTCGAACGGCTGCTGGAGTTGCACCGGCTCCAGTGGCAGGGCCGTGGGGTCACCCCCGAGCATCTCAGCGCGCGTTTCTCGGAGCATCTGACCCGGTCGGTGCGGTCCATGGTCGTGTGCGGCGACGCGATGGTGACCGAATTCCGGCTGGCCGGGAAGGTGGTGGCCGCGGATCTCACGCTGATGTCCAGCCAGCTGGCGGGCGGTTATCTGTACGGCGCCGACCCGATGCTGCGCGCCAGGAAGGTGGATGTGGCCACGATGCTGCTGCGGAGCGGTGCGCAGCAGATCAGCACGAGCGGCCGCGCCACGCTGAGCATGCTGCGCGGCAATGAGCCGTACAAGCACCACTGGCGCCCGGAGACCGTCTGCAATCAGCGGTTTCTGCTGGCCAGGCCCTATCTGGCGCCGTCGTTGCAGCTGCTCGTCGCGCGCGCGGCGGGCCGCGGCCGGGCGGCGGCGCTCGTCAAGCGGCTCCGGCGCAAGGCAGACGGGGGCGGCGACAAGGGCTGACCTTGCCGCCGCCCCCGCGCGGGGTCTGAGGCGTCGGCGTTCCCGTCAGTTCACGGGGACGCGGAGGGCGTGGGGGCCGCGGGCGCCGTCGACGCGGACCCCGGGAGCCGTCCGTACAGCGTGGAGTGGAACACCTTCGACGACTCCGGATTATCGGTGCACTGCCATACGCCGTGCGGACAGTAATCGCTGATGGTGTTGTAGAGCGGTTTGTGCGTGTCGATCCATTGCAGCATCCGGCGCATATATTCGGCATTATCGCCGTTGCGGAAGAGGCCCCACTCGGGATAAGAGATAGCCTTTCCGTGTGCGGCTGCGAAGTCCACGTGTTCTTGGAGCCCGTAGGGCTGATTCACCTGTTCGTCAAAATTCTCTCCCGGCGGCTGGTCATAGGAATCCATGCCGATGATGTCCACGACGTCGTCGCCGGGATAGCACTCGGTCCAGGGGATGGCGTCCCTTCCGCGGCTCGGAGCGAAGTCGAAACGGAACTTCTGCCCGGGCACGGCACGCATGGTGGTGACAATGCGGTTCCAGTACTGCTTCCACGCCGTGGGGTCGGGCCCGCAGCGATGCGTGTACGTGGTTCCGTTCATCTCCCAGCCGAGCACGACCACCGTGTCGGGCACACCGAGGCGTACGAGCCGTTCCGCCAGGGTCTTGAAGTGGCTGTCGTATTCCCCTCGCGCGCCCTCGCGCAGTTCCCAGCGTACGAGAAAGTCCGGGAGGTGCGCCTCATTGTCTTCGAGCATGGGGACGTTGAGGACGAACATCCGGTCGTCCCGCGCCTTTCGCCACTCGGCCCAGTCCTTCAGGAAGTCCGGGGTGCCCTCGATGTTGGGCCAGATATCCCCGGGGAGATAGGTGTGCCCCACCCGCAACTCCGTACCGCCGAGCCATTTCTCCATTTCGGCGATGCGCCGCACGCCGTCCGGGCCATAACCGAGATAGGCGCCCATCGCGGGTTCCGGCGCCTGCGGGGTTTTGGCCGTGCGGTTCGGGTCTGAGGTGTGTTGTGGATCTGGCGCGTGATTCGGATCGGACAGCGCCGCACCTGAAGCAAGGAGGCCGGCCGCGACCACGCTCAGGCAGGTGGTCGTCAGCCGTCGACGTCGATGAGACATGTCCGCTCCTCATGAGTTGGACCCTTTTCCGTGGCCGCGATCAATGATCGTCGTGATCACGCTGATCCAAAAGTATTTCTAATACGCCGACCGGGAGCCCGGCCTGACGTCCCAGTAGTCCGTCCGTGCATTTCATCCCCCGCATGGGTTACCGAAAGGAAGGGCACCCTCGTGCCGAGCTTCGACACCCGCGTTCCCGCCGTACTCGTGCGGCTCGACCGGAACCCGTTCCACCACGGCACGCTGGGCGCCGTCAGATCCCTCGGCCGGGCGGGGATCGAGGTGCACGCGGTGATCGAGGCCACGCGCAGCCCCGTCGGGCGCTCCCGCTATCTGCGCGGGGCGCATCTACGGCCGGGCCCGGGCACGGATCTGTCGGATGTTCAGCGGCTGCTGCTCGGTATCTCGGACCGGCTCGCCACCCCGGCCGTGCTCATCGCCATGGACGATCTGAGCGCGATCACCGTGGGGCGGCTCCAGCAGCGGCTGGCCGGCCGCTATCTGCTGCCTGAACAGCCGTCAGGGCTGCCGGAGCGGGTCGCGGACAAGGCCGAACTGGTCGCGATCTGCGGGGCGCTCGGCATCCCCCATCCGAGGACGGTGATCCCCGGCGGCGCGGCGGAGGCCGCGGCGGCCGCCCGGTCGCTCGGGCTGCCCGTGGTGGCGAAGTGGAGCCGGCCGTGGCTCCTGCCCGAGGGGGCCGGGCTGCGCAGCACCCTCGTCGTCCGCTCCCCGCAGGAGGCCCGTGAGCTGTACGGGCGCAGCGCGGAGGCGGGCAGCCGGCTGCTGCTCCAGGAGTTCCTGCCGCCAGGCCGTGACCTCGACTGGTTCTTCCACGGCTACAGCGGCAGCGGCGGTGAGTGCCTGGTCGGGGCGGCCGGGCGCAAGGAGCGGTCCTGGCCGGTGGGGGCCGGGCTGACCGCGGTGGGAAGATGGCTGCCGAACCCGGCCGTCGAGCGGACGGCGCGTCAGCTGGTCTCGGCGCTCGGCTACCGCGGCATCCTCGATCTGGACTTCCGGCTGGACAGCGCCACCGGCGCCTACCATCTGCTCGACTTCAACCCCCGGCCCGGCGCGCAGTTCCGGCTCTTCACCGACCGGTCGGGCACCGATGTCGTCCGCGCGCTGCATCTGGATCTCACCGGGCGTACCGTCCCCGCGCCGGACGCCGCGCACGGCCGGACCTTCGTGGTCGAGAACTACGCGCTGCTGTCCTTCCTGTCCACGCTGTCGTCCTCCCGGTGCCGGGGCGGCGGGGCGGGCCTGGGCATCGGGGCGGTCCGGGCCGACGGGGTGCGGGCCCGGTCCGGGGAGGCCGCGTGGTTCGCCCTGGACGATCCGCTGCCCGCGTACGCCATGGCCGTCGCCTGGATCCCACATGCGGCACACCGGGGGTGGCGCCGGCTCAGACACGCGCTGCCCGCGCCGCGTACGAGCGAGCCCGGACGGTCGCGCGCCTCTCCGGTACGGCGACGGTGGGGCGGCCTGGACCGCGCCGCCATGGTGCCCCCGTATCGAGCCGATTCCGTCGACCCGTCGATTCCGTCGACCCCGTAGATCCCGACACAGAGAGCGGACAGGACACACGATGTACGACCTGGTAGTGGTGGGCGCCGGCCCCTATGGACTCTCCATCGCCGCGCACGCCGCCGCGGCCGGCCTCGATCTGCGGGTGTTCGGCAGACCGATGGCCGCGTGGCGGGACAACATGCCGTCCGGGATGTATCTGAAGTCGGAACCCTGGGCGTCGAATCTCTCCGATCCGCAGGGCGCCTACGGCCTGGCCGCTTACGCCGCCACCCAGGGGGTGGAGGCCCGGCACGGCGTCCCGCTGCCGGTCCGCTTCTTCGCCTCGTACGGACTGTGGTTCGCGGGCCGGGCGGCCCCGCCCGTCGACGAACGTACGATCACGGCGGTACGGCCCTGCCCCGGCGGGTTCCGGCTCTCCACCGACGACGGCGAGAGCGTCCTCGCCCGTACGGTGGCGCTCGCGGTCGGGGTGATGCCCTTCACCGACATCCCCGCGCCCCTGCGCGCACTGCCTCCCGAGCACGTGTCGCACAGCAGCCACCACGGCGATCTGGCCCGCTTCGAGGGCCGGGACGTGACCGTCGTCGGGGCGGGTCAGGCGGCTCTGGAGACGGCGGCGCTGCTCGCTGAACAGGGCACCGCCGTGCGGGTGGTGGCCCGGTCGGGCCTGCTCAACTGGAACACTGTTCCGCCGCCCAGGGAACGTTCCGTCGCGCGGGCGGCGCGCGCCCCGCACACCGGTCTGGGCTGCGGGTGGCGGAACTGGGTCTACGCGGAGGCGCCGGGCCTCTTCCGCCGGCTGCCCGCACCGACCAGGACCCGTGTCTTCACCTCGGCGCTGGGTCCGGCGGGCGCGTGGTGGCTGCGGGACCGCGTCGAGTCGGTGGTGGACATCAGGCTGGGGGCGCGCGTGGCGAGGGCGGCCACGGCGGGCGGGCGCGTACGGCTGGAGCTGGCCACGAGCTCGGGCCGGGCGGCGACCGTGGAGACGGACCATGTCATCGCCGCCACCGGATTCACCCCGGGTATCGAGCGGCTCGGCCTGCTCGACGGCGAGTTGCGCGGCGGCCTGCGGACGCTGGGCCCCGGCAGCGCACCCGAGGCGAACGCGGAGTTCGAGTCCTCGCACCCGGGGCTGTTTCTCGCCGGGCTGCTGAGTGCTCCGTCGTTCGGCCCGTCGATGCGGTTCGTGTACGGGGCGTCCTTCACGGCCGAGCGGCTCGTACGGGGCGTACGGCGACGGCTCGGGGCGCGCGACGGGGCGCGCGGCATGGTGCGGCAGCGGGAGGCGGCGCCGGGGTGGATGCCGGAGCGGACACCGGCGGGCCGCGGCGCGGAAGAACTGACGGCGCGCCGGTCGTGATGGCAGATCAGTCCTGACGAGTGCGTCGTCCTCCGCCGGTCGGGAGAAGCCACGGTGATTCTCCCGACCGGCGGACGGCGCTACGTGTCCTCGGAAAAAGCCTAGGCGCGCGCGCCCGCGCTGTTGCGCCGGTACAGGATTCCGCCGCCGATCAGCAGTCCGAGGCTCATCGCGCCCGCGGCGAGGAGGTGGGAGTCGCTGCCGGTGTGCGCCAGCTCGGGACCTTCGAAGTGGGGCTCCTCTTCGGGCGTCGAGATGGGAGCCTCCGGCCGCTGGTGGGTCGGGGGTGCCTCGTGGTGGTGCCGCTCGGGCGGCGCGGCCTGGGGCGGCTCGGGGGCCTCCGGCGCACCGTTGACGCAGGTGTTGCCGAAGGTCGGGTTGAGGAGACCGACCAGATCCACGGAGTTGCCGCAGGCGTTCACCGGCGCGTGCACGGGCGCCTGGAGGAGGTTGCCCGACAGCACGCCCGGCGACCCCTTCGCGATCCCACTGGCCTGGGCGCCGTCGCCGCTCGTGCCGCCCGGTGACGACAGGTGGGACGCGTGCGCCTGGTGGCTCCCGTACTGCCCCTGGGACTGCGCGTGCGAGGAGGGGCCCGACTGCGAGGAGGGGCGGCCGGAGTGCGACGAGGACTCTCCGTACCCCGAAGACGCCTGGGAAGACGACTGCGCCGGCGTGCTCGACGTGTTCACGCAGGTGTTGCCGAAGGAGGGGTTGAGCAGCCCGATGGGGTTCACGGTGTTCCCGCAGACGTTCACCGGGATGTCCACCGGCGCCTGGACGCTGTTGCCCGACAGCACCCCCGGTGACTCGGCGGCGACTCCGTCCGCTTCCGCCGCGAGGGCGTAACCGCCGCTCAGGGACAGCACACTGGTCGCCGCGGCGGCCGTGAGCAGTCCTTTACTGATGAGGTCTCGCATCTGGTTTCTCCTCCTGCTGCCTTGTGCGGCGAGCAGTTGTCGCTAGGTGATATCGGTGCCGACTGACGCCGGTCCCGAAGCGCAGGTCGCACGCACTCCGGGACCGGCCGAGAACACCCCGCGGGGTGTCCGTACAACGTCAGTCGTTGGAGCAGACGTGGCCGAAGGCGGGGTTCAGCAGCGAGGGGGTGGCGTTGGTGCTGGTACCGCACAGGTTGTGCTGGTGGTGCAGGGGGGTCTGGTAGACATTGCCCGACAGGAACCCGGGGGATCCGATGGCGACGCCCTTGGCCTCGGCGTCAGCGACAGCCGGGGCTGCGGCGCCCACGGCGATCATCAGCCCTGCGACGATCGTTGCGGCTTTCTTGCACTTCATCTTGAGCCCTTTCCGCAGCGGCAATTACGTCCGCACGACTGTCGTGGTACGCGAGCGTCAATTTCTCAGCTCTCACGGCCGCTGCTGGATCTCCAACGAGTAGTCGGTAACAAGGAAACTGCCGCGTTTATGCGACTCCCGTTTCTTCACTCGACTGCCGCGTCGGAAATTTCTACCGACAGGGACGGCGCCATTGCCCCTGTCGGTCTCAGAAAATGCGTGTGTAGCGACCTGGACAACCGGCTGCCGACGGTTTGGTTCCGCTACTTCACCCGTTCGGCCGCGTGTGGGGACCGCCGTTGCCGGGGCGGCTGCTCCGCTGATCTCCGGTAATAGGCCGTTGGGGTGAAGGGAAAGAACCAAACCCCCGATGTGAAGTTGCTCAGGGCGCCCCGGGGACTTGGGGCATCCTTCAGAAGGGGACTTACCGTGATCAAGAAGCTCATGGCCGGCGCCGCTGTCGCCGCCTCCGTCGTCGGCATGTCCGCCGCGGCCGCTCCGCAGGCCCTGGCCATCGGCAACGACGGCGGCACCACGTCGGCGAGCGGCAACTTCGCCAGCCAGGCGTACGGCAACTCGGCGACGTACGGCAACATGAGCCCGCAGATGGCGCTCATCCAGGGGTCGCTGAACAAGCCCTGTATCGCCATGCCGTCCAAGGCGAACACCGCCGCCCTCACCGGCCTCACGCCGATCGCCGTTCAGGACCTCAATGTCCTGTCCTCCCCGCAGAACCAGCAGTGCACGGAGAATTCCACCCAGGCGAAGGGCGACGAGCCGCTGTCGCACATCCTGGACACTGCCCCGGTGCTCTCGGGCAACGGCACCGGAAACAACTGAGAAATCGACTGACCGGCCGGACCGCCGCTGAATCCCGTGGCGGTCCGGAATTTTTCTATGTATTTCTGCGAGCGATCGGTAATAGGCCGTTCGGGGGAATCACCGCAACCATGCCAACCGTATTCAAGTTGAACAGGATGAACTCCACCGGTGGAGTTCGCTTTTCCGGAAGGGTATTTACATGAAGAAGCTGTGGGCTACCGCTGCTGTCGCGGTATCGATCATCGGAGCCACGGCCGCGGCCGCGTCGCCGGCGCTGGCGATCGGTGACGACCAGGGCACGACGTCTTTCAGTGGCAACGGTGCCAAGCAGGCCTTCGGCAACTCGTCGACCCACGGGGACCTGAGCCCGCAGCTGGGCCTGGTCCAGGGCTCGCTGAACAAGCCCTGCATCGGCATGCCGACCAAGACGAGCACCGCCTCCCTCGTCGGTGCCACGCCGATCGCCCTGCAGGACGTCAACGTCCTGGCTTCCCCGCAGAACCAGCAGTGCACGGAGAACTCCACCCAGGCGAAGGGCGACGAGGCCCTGTCGCACATCCTGGACGACATCCCGGTCCTGTCGGGGAACGGTGTCGGCAACCGCTGATGCCCCCAGAGGCCCGGTCCGGCGTCCTGCGCCCGGCCGGGCCTCTGCCATGTCCGGGGTCGCGATGTCCGGACTCGCCATGTCCGGGGTCGGTGAACCGGCGCGGGGCTGAACGTATGACGAACAGTCAGTGAGCTCTCGGCCAGCCGGGCCCCGGGCCCCTCCACGGCTCGTACATTGACTCCCCCTAAAGGTCGTGACGTGGGCGGGGGGAAGACCGTGGGGTGGTTGAAAGAGCTGCTGACTCCGGAGAATTTGCTGGCGCTTCTCGGAGTCGTGGTCACGATCGGCGGGCTCTCGTACGAGCGGTTCATGCCGGGCCGCAAACGCATCGGATACCGCGTGCAGATGGACACGCTCATCGACGACAGCACGCAGGACGAACGAATACACCAGCGGCTGAGCATGCTGGAGAACACCCCGGACCTGGCCGGTGCCTCACTCGTCCTGCTCCGGATCGAGAACGACGGCTTCCGCGGCATCGACGCCGAGGACTACATCACCGCGCCCACCACCGAACACCGTGGTCTCACGGCCACCTTCCCCAACCGCACGGTCAGAGATGTGGCGGTCACCGAACCCAGCCATCCCGACCTGCTCAGGCACCTGCCCCAGCACGGAACCGAGACAAGTCCCGGACTGGTCGCCCACGGCAGCGAGATCTCCTTGCCGAGAGTCCCGCTCAACCGGGGCGATCACTTCAAGCTGCTCGTACTGCTGACGGGCGCCGGCACCGACAAGGAACCGCGCGTCGGCGGCCGTATCAGGGAAGGCCGGATCCGGAACAACGAGAAATTCCGCCGCCCCAGCAACCGCATGCTCGGGCTCATCGGCGGCCTGCTCCTCCTCCTGGTTCTCCAGTCCACCGGCTTGCAGCTGCTGCGGGAAGACCCGCTCCCGCAGGGGTGCGGCAAGGGCGCTCTCACCGTCGTCGGCTCCACCGCCTTCGCGCCGGTGATGAAGGATCTGGACGGGGCGTACGAAAGTGACTGCCCAGGAGCGCGGATCAAGGTCCAGGCCCAGGGCAGCGGCCGTGGCACGAGCACGCTCAGGGATGAAGGCGACGCGGCGAAGGGCACCTTCCCCCCGTACCTCGCCCTCTCCGACGGCCGGGACGGCAGTGGCGGACCGGAGCTCAAGGAGCACCTGGTCGCGCTGTCCGTCTTCACCATGGTGGTGAACGAGGACGTCCGGCTGCCGAGCATCTCCCGCGCGGATCTGAAGAAGCTGTACGCGGGCGGCATCAGCAACTGGAATCAGATCGACGGCGGACCCGACCTGGCCGTCAGACTCGTGAGCCGCGAGGGGAAATCAGGGACACGCGGCGTGTTCGAGGCCCGTGTGCTGGGCGGCACCCCCGAATTCGGCCGCACCTCGGCCAACTGCCGGACCCTGAAGTACGGAAACCAGGACGTCGTCCGCTGCGAGCTGGACAGCACCGAGGACGTCCTGAAGACGGTGGCCGCGACACCGGGAGCGATCGGCTACGTCGAACTGCGCGCCGCCGAACTGCGCAGCGAGCGGGGCGAGGTTCACCTGTTGTCCCTGGACGGCCGGAAGCCCTCCGTCGACGCGGTCAGAGCAGGGACGTACGCCTTCTGGGAGCCCGAGTACGCGTACACCTACGGCACACCGCCTGCGAACTCCCTCACCTCCAAGTTCCTCGACTACCTGGCCGCGGACACCGGCCGGAACCTCGTCGAGAAGCACGGCCATCTGCCCTGCTCCGTCCCGGAGAACCAACAGGCCTGCCAACGCGCCCACGCCGACACCGACCCCGGCGACCACGCCAACGGCTGACGCCGGGGAAGGAGCATGTGGACCGTTTATGCCACGCCGATCCAAACGTCCGCGCCCAGCGTGCCCTTGATGTCGGAGGCCACCGAGGTTGAGTCGACCTCAAATCCCAGCGCGTACACCACGGTCTTGTCCGGGGCGCGAACCTGGAGCCGTACGGGGCTGTCGCCCTTGTGCGCACTCAGAATGCGCTTGAGTTCCTGCACGGTGGGTTCGTTGACGCGGTGTGAGCGCAGTTCGAGGCGTACGGGCGGCTTCCCGCCGCTCTCCGCGGAGGAGACGTCCAGGACCTCGATCTCCTGGCCGAAGATACTCACCGCGCCGTCACGGTCGTTGAGGCGGCCGGCCACGGAGACGACGCTGTCGGGGATCAGTGCGTGCTGGACCAGGGTGTAGGAGGCCGGGAAGAAGAGAACTTCCATCTCGCCGTCACGGTCGGCGAGGTTGACGATCGCCCACGGGTTGCCCTGTTTGGTCATGCGGCGGTCGACGTTGGTAATGAGGCCCGCGAGCTTCGCCACGCCTTCGGTCCTGCCCGAGCCGAGAAGTTCGCTGATGGTGGTGTCGCGGTTGCGGGACAGGATGTGTTCGGTGCCGTCCAGGGGGTGGGCCGAGACGTACATGCCCAGCATTTCCCGTTCGGTGGCCAACAGCTGCTTACGGGGCCACTCGCTCGGGTCGATCTTGAAGTCGAGGCCGAACACCGGTGTGTCGTCTCCGCCGCCCAGGTCGCCGAACAGGTCGTCCTGTCCGATCGCGGCCTGCTTCTTGACCGGGATGACCGAATCAATCGCGTCTTCGTGTACGGCGGACAGCCCCTTGCGGGAATGGTCCAGCGAGTCGAAGGAGCCGGCCTTGATCAGGGATTCCACGGCCCGCTTGTTGAGCGCGCCGATGTCGGCCTTGTCGAGGAAGTCGGGGAAGGAGGAGAACTTGCCCTTGGACTTGCGGGTCTCGACCAGCGACTCGATGACATGGTCGCCGACGTTGCGGACGGAACGCAGGCCGAAGCGGACGCTGTCGCCGACGGCGGTGAAGTTCGCCACGGACTCGTTGATGTCGGGGGGAAGGACCTGGATGCCGAGCTTGCGGGCGTCGGCCAGGTAGATGCCGGCCTTGTCCTTGTCGTCTCCGACGGAGGTGAGGAGGGCGGCCATGTACTCGGCCGGGTAGTTGGCCTTGAGATAGGCGGTCCAGTAGGACACCAGCCCGTAGCCGGCGGTGTGAGACTTGTTGAAGGCGTAGCCCGAGAAGGGGAGCATGACGTCCCACAGCGCCTTGATGGACTCCTCGGAGTACTTGTTCTCCCTCATGCCGCCGTGGAACTTCTCCCACTCCGCGGCCAGCACCTCGGGCTTCTTCTTACCCATGGCGCGGCGCAGCAGGTCGGCCCCGCCGAGGGTGTACCCGGCGAGCTGCCGGGCGATGGCCATGATCTGCTCCTGGTACACGAGCAGATGGAAGGTGTTGCCGAGGATCGGCTCCAGGGCGTCCTTCAGCTCGGGGTGGATCGGCGTGATCTCCTGGCGGCCGGTCTTCCGGTGCGCGTAGTTGGTGTGCGCGTTGGCGGCCATGGGGCCGGGCCGGTACAGGGCGAGAGCCGCCGCGATGTCTTCGAACCGGGTGGGCTCCATCAGCTTCAGCAGGGTGCGCATGCCGCCGCCGTCGAGCTGGAAGACGCCGAAGGTGTCGCCTCTGGCCAGGAGCTGGAAGGTGGTGGCGTCGTCCAGGGGGATCGGCTGGTCGCCGTTCTGCGGGACGGTGTCGGTGGTGATGTTGATGCCGCGGTTCTCGCGGATGTTCTGGATCGCGTGGTCGATGACGCCCAGGTTCCGGAGCCCCAGGAAGTCCATCTTGACCAGCCCCATGTCCTCACAGCTGGGGTAGTCGAAACCAGTGATCTTCACGCCGTCCTTGGCGCGCATGTGCAGCGGGATGCGGTCGGTCAGCCTCGTCTTGGACAGGATGACCGCGGCCGCGTGCACACCGGTATTACGGATCAGGCCCTCGACGCCCTTGGCGCCGTCGACGACCTTCTTGACCTCGGGCTCGTTCTCGTAGAGGGCCCGGATCTCGCCGGCCTCGCCGTAGCGGGGGTGGGCGGAGTCGAAAATACCGCTGATGGGGATGGACTTACCCATCACGTCCGGCGGCAGGGCCTTCGTGATCCGCTCGCCGTGACTGAAGGGGTAGCCCATCAGACGCGACGTGTCCTTGATCGCGTTCTTGGCCTTGAGCTTGCCGAAGGTGTTCACCATGGCGGTGTACTCATCGCCGTACTTTTCCACCACATAGCGCACCATGCGGTCGCGGTGGCGGTCGTCGAAGTCGAGGTCTACATCCGGCGGGTTGATGCGTTCGGGGTTCAGGAACCGCTCGAACAGCAGACCGTGCTCCAGCGGGCACAGCTCGGTGATGCGCGTCGCGTACGCCACGATCGACCCGGTCGCCGAACCACGACCGGGGCCGACGGGGATCTTGTTGTCGCGGGCGTACTGGCAGATGTCGGCGACGACGAGGAAGTACGAGCTGAAGCCCATCGGACCGATGACCTTCATCTCGGTCTCGAACCGCTCCATGACGTGATCGGGGACCGGGGCGCCGTAGCGCATCTCCAGGCCCTTGACGCACTCCCGGCGCAGATACGCCTCCTGGGTCTCCCCTTCCGGGACGCCCGGGTACTGCGGCATCTCGTCCTCGGGTGCGAAGACCTCCTCGTAGGACTCGATGCGCTCGGCGATCAGCAGGGTGTTGTCGCAGGCCTCGGGGATCTCCGAGAACAGCTCCCGCATCTGTGCCGCGGTCTTGAGGTAGTAGCCGGAGCCGTTGAAACGGAAGCGGGCCGGGTCGTCCTTGTTCTTGCCGACACCGATGCACAGCAGGTTGTCGTGCGCGTCCGCGTGCTCTTCCAGGACGTAGTGCGCGTCGTTCGTCGCGAGCAGCGGGATGTTCAGGTCCGCCGCCAGCCGCAGGAGGTCCGCCCGGACGTTGCGCTCCAGGTCCAGGCCGTGGTCCATCAGTTCGAGGAAGTAGTTCTCCTTGCCCAGGATGTCCTGGTAGGAGGCGGCGACCTCGCGTGCCTCGTCGTACTGGTTCAGCCGCAGCCGGGTCTGGATCGCGCCGGAGGGGCAGCCGGTCGTCCCGATGATGCCCTCGGCGTGCTCGGAGATCAGCTCCATGTCCATACGGGGCTTGCCCGCCGGGAACTGGCCCGTGTAGCTGGCCTCCGTCGACAGGAAGAACAGGTTGCGCAGCCCCTGGACGTTCCGGGCCCACATCGTCATGTGGGTGAAGCGGCCGCCGCCGGAGACGTCCTTCGATCCCTCGCCGTCGTCCGACATGGCCTTCACGCCACCGGGGCCCCAGAACTCCTGCCGACGGTTCCGGCGCCCGGAAGGGGCGACATACGCCTCGATGCCGATGATGGGCTTCACGCCCTGGAAGCCCTTGGCCACCTGCTGGAACTCGTAGGCACCGAACATATTGCCGTGATCGCTCATGGCGATGGCGGGCATGCCCTGACGCTCCACTTCGGCGAACATCGGCTTGAGCCGCTGCGCTCCGTCGAGCATCGAGTATTCGGTGTGATTGTGCAGGTGAACAAAGCTGTCAGCCACCGGGCAGGCACCTCCGAGGCAGGTCTGGGAAAGCTCCACCCTATCCCTCGGCGCCGCCCGGCCCAGCGCCTACCCGAGGGCCTCACAGCAGGTCTTCCGGAAGATCGAAAGGCGCCAAAACGCTGACCTCGGGGTATCGCGGTATGTCGCCGTGCGCTCTCTCCCGGTGTCGGTCGCGTGTTCGTCAGACCAGCAGCCGGACCGGCTTCTCGATGGTCTCCCGCAGTGCGGCGAACCAGCGTGCGGCCAGGGCGCCGTCCACGGGCCGGTGGTCGGCGGAGAGGGTCAGCGTCATCATGTCCGCCGCCTCCAGACCGCCGTCCTCGGCGACGACCGGCGTCCGGGTCGTCGTACCGACCGCCAGGATGGCGGCCTGCGGCGGATTGATGATCGCGCTGAACTCCTCGACCCCGTACATACCGAGGTTGCTGATGGTGATCGAACCTCCCTCCAGGTCGCTCTGGCGCAACGTGCCGCCGCGGGCCCGCTCGCTGAAAGCGCGTACCTGGGCGGAGATGGCTGACAGGGAGAGCGACTCGACCCCCCGCAGCACCGGGGTGACCAGCCCGCTCTCGGTGGCGATGGCGACCGAGACGTCGACGGTGTGGAAACGGCGCACGGCGTCGGCCGTCCAGATGACGTTCATCTCGGGTACCTGGACGTGGGCCTTGGCGATGGCCTTGATGAGCAGGTCGTTGACCGAGATCCTCACCTCGCCGTCCGCGTTGATCCGCTGCCGCAGGGCGAGAAGTTCGCCGGCGCGGATCTGTCCCTTGACGTAGAAGTGCGGAGCGTTCCGCTTGCTCTCCGCCAGTCTGGCGGCGATGGCCCGCCGGATCCGCGCGTGCGGAATCTCGTCGTACGCCGCGCCGACGAGGACGGGGGCCGCGGAACGGGGCGCGGCAGGAGACGGAGAAGCCGGGGCCGGGGCCGGAACCGGATCGGCAGCGGCAGCGGTGACGGCGGGTGGCGGTGTCCGGGCGGCGATGGCGGCGTTGACGTCGTCCCGGACGACTCGGCCCCCCGGCCCTGTTCCGGTGAGGGTGTCGAGAGCGATTCCCGCTTCGCGGGCCAGCCGCCGCGCCAACGGACTGGAGAAGATCCGCCCGCCGGCCGACGGGCGGGCGGTCTCCGGTGAGGTGGCGGCTTCGGAAGACGGTTCGGCGTCGGGAACCTCCCGCCGGACGGCCGGCCTGGCCGCCGCCGGTTCCCCGACGCCCAGTTCCGCGAGAAGCCTGTCGAGGTCGACCACGTCCTCGCCCGGCGCGGCGATGACCGCGATCGGGCTGCCCACCTCGACCTCGGTGCCGGTGGGTACGAGCGCCTTGAGCAGCGTTCCGTCCGCGTCGGCGGGCACGTCCACCTCGGCCTTGTCGGTCTCGACGGTCATGAGTGCGTCACCCTCGCGGAACGACGCCCCCTCGGGCACGGGCCAGCCGGACAGGACCGCTGCCGTCGAACCGGCCGCGACCTCCGGCATGCGGAGCAGCTCAGCCATGGTTTCCTCCGTGGTGCGTAGATGTCGGCGGTTCAGCGACCGGTGATCTTCTTGAGCTCCGCGGCGACCTCGTCGGTCCGGGCGATGGCGGCCCGCTCCAGCACCTTGCTGATGCTCGGGGACGCCTCGCCTCCGGCGACTCGCCGGACGGGCTGGTCCAGCCAGTCGAAGAAGCGGCGCTGGATCTCGTCCGCCAGCCACCCGCCGTAGGACGTGCCGACCGCTCCCTGCTCTGCGATCAGGACGTTGTTGGTCTTGCGAATGCTCGCGCCGATGGTGTCCCAGTCGATGCTGGCCCGGTCCAGCCAGCGCAGATCGATCACTTCGGCGTCGATGTCGCCGCTCTCCACGGCCTCCAGTACGTGGTTCGTCATGGCCAGGTAGGTCAGTACGGTGAGGTCCGCGCCCTCGCGCCGTACCGCCGCCTTACCCACGGGCAGGCAGAAGTCCAGGTCGTCCGCCGGGACCTGGCCGGTGGCCGGGTAGAGGTCCACGTGTTCCAGGACGACGACGGGATCGTCGCAGCGCAGCGCGCTGTTCATCAGACCGATGTAGTCGAAGGGCGTGGAGGGCGCGGCGATGCGCCAGCCCGGGGCGGTGGCGAAGATCCCGGCCGGGTCCATGGAGTGCTGGGAGCCGTATCCGGTGCCCATGGCGATCTTGCTGCGCAGTACGAGGGGTACGGCAGCGGTGCCCCCGAACATGTGGCGGGCCTTGCCGATCTGGTTGAACAACTGGTCGGCGGCCACCCACATGAAGTCCGCGTACATGAATTCCACCACCGGCCGGTAGCGCCCTTCCAGCGCGATACCGCCCGCCAGGCCGGCGAACGCGTTCTCGCTGATGGGCGTGGGCAGCACGCGTCCGGGGAAGGCGTCGGCGAGGCCCCGGGTGGCGCCGTTCGTACCGCCCTTGAGCCGGTGGACGTCCTCACCGAGCACGATGATCCGCTCGTCCTCGGCCATGCGACGTGCCATGACGTCGGCCACCACGTCGATGAACTTGCGTTCCGCCAACTGCCCCTGGAATGACGCGGGTTCGGCGGTCCGCGCCTCGTCGAACTCGCGGAGGTCGCCGCGAATACCCACGTCCCGGAAATCGGGGTCCGGCCACAGGTCCGGCCTGATCCGCCGCCGGCCCGGCTTGCCGCCGGGCACCGGTTCGAGAAGTCCGCTCGCGACGGACTCCATCTCGGCCTTCGCACTCGCCGTGCACCGCGCCACCTGCTGCTCGGTGAGGATGCCCCGGCGGACCAGATGGGACGTGAGGAGCGCCAGCGGGTCGCGGTCCCGCCACTCCTTCTCCTCTTCCTTGCTGCGGTAGCCGAAGGCACTGCCGGGGAACGGGCCGTTCTGGTGGAAGTAGCGGTAGACGTCCGCCTCCACGACGGTGGGGCCCCGGCCCGCCCTCATATGGGCGACCGCTTCGCCGGTCGCCAGGTACACGGCGAGCGGGTCCATCCCGTCGACGCGCCAGCTGGGGATGTTGAAGCCCAGCCCGCGTGCGGACAGCCGTGGTTCTGCGGTGACCTCGTTGACGTGGGTGGAGACGGCGTACTGGTTGTTCTCGATGAAGAAGCACACCGGGAGCTGCCACGCCCCGGCGAGGTTGAGGGTCTCCAGAACGGATCCGATGTTGACCGCGCCGTCACCGAAGTACGAGACGGAGACGGCGTCCGTGCCGGCGTGCCGGGCCGACCAGGCGAATCCCGCGGCCTGCGGGACGCCGCCGCCCACGATGGCGTTGGTGCCCATGGCCCCGGCCTCGCGCCACTGGAGGTGCATGGATCCACCGCGCCCGCGACAGAACCCGTCGGCGAGACCGCAGATCTCCGACAGGCCCCGGGAGAGCACCGTGCGTACCGCGTCGGGCAGCGGGGCCCGCGGGTCGATCCCGTCGGGAGCCACGTAGCCGAACGCCTTGGCGAGGAACTGGTGGTGCCCCCGGTGCGAGCCGTTGACGTAGTCGCCGCCGGTGAGCGTGAGCACCGAGCCGACAGCGCCGCCCTCCTGGCCGATGCTGGAGTGCGCGGGACCGTGCACCAGCCCCTGGGACGCGAGGGAGAGGACGTACTCCTCGAAGGTCCTGATGAGGAGCGTCTGGGCGAACATCGAGGTCAGCAGCGCCGGATCGGCGGCGTCCCAGTCCTTCCTCGTCGTGACGACCTCGACCCAGGGGGCGGCTGGGCTGAGTTTCTTGTGTGTGGGCACGGACGCCTCCAGGACATGAGCACATGGCTCGGCTGGGCTTGAACGCCCAAGCTTTTGCGATGTCTCACAGTCGCGCCGTATGGATCCATAATCAAGCTTAAGTTATCAATATGTTACTTAGGCATTGCAGGCTAGGGCATTGACTAGGCACGTTAAGAGCGTGATGGTCAGCGTTGAAGAATCATGGATCCAATGGAGGATGGTCATGTCGATGACGCCGAGCGACCCCAGCGACCTCCCGGAGTTCGAGCGGGACTCCTGGTGGGAAGCGGTCCGGGCCGAACTCAACGCGGACACCGAGTGGACGGAGGCCGCCAAATACTTCCCCGCACGCATCGAGCTCCGCGGCGACCGCACCTCATGGACGGTGGACACACGTGACGGGCATGCCGTAGCGGTGCGGCGGGGCACCCATCCGCAGGGAGCCGACATCACCGTCGTCGCCCCGGACGCGGAATGGCGCCGGGTGATCGACGGGCGGACCGACTGGTTCGAGGGCACGTCGCCGGGCCTCGGCCGCATCACGGTGGAGGGCGACGGCATCGCCGCCCTGCGCAACGTCAAGGCGATGTGGCGGCTGCTCGGCGCACTGTCCACGGCCGGCAAGCCCACGGCCGCACCCGGCCCCTTCTCTCCCGACCCCGAGACCGGCCGCCACACCGCACTCACCGGCCGCTACATCGAGGTCAACGGACTGCGGACGTATTACGAGGAGGCCGGCGAGGGGATCCCGATCGTCTGCGTCCACGCGGCGGGCCAGGACACCCTGATGTACCGCCATGTCCTGGAGGGACTGTCCGACGAGTTCCGCGTCATCTCCCTCGACGCCCCCGGCCACGGCAAGACCCTCGAACCGGCCGGCGGCGCCTTCCGCGACATCAGCGACCACGCGGACTTCAACGAGGCGTTCATCGACGCCCTCGGCCTGGAGAATCCGGCCATCGTGGGCTGCTCGATGGGCGGCAACATGGTCCTCGAACTGGCCTCCCGGCGGCCCGGCTTCTATCGCGCGGTCATCTCGGCGGAGGGCTCCGACCACACGCCGACCGTCAGCGACACGCTGCTGGAGATGCTGCTGCTGAACGGCCCGCAGATCCTGGAGGGCTGGTCCCGCTCCATGACCGGCCACCGCACCCCGCCCGACCGGGCGCGCGAGGTCGTATGGCAGTTGCGCCGGGTCTGTCCTGAGGTGATCGCCGCCGACCTCACCGGCTACGCGGGCTTCGACCGCCGCGATCAGGTCGGCCGTATCAAGAGCCCGGTGCTCCTGCTGCGCGGCGACGCCGACTGGCTGGTCCCGCAGGACATGGTCGAGCAGGTCACCGGCCGTATCCCCGGCAGCCGCATCGCGGTCCTGGAGGGCACCGGCCACTACCCGATGATCGAGAACCCCGTCGAGTTCAACCGCACCGTGCGCGACTTCGTCAAGGAGACGCCTCCGATGAAGGAGACCCTGTGATGAGCGGCCTCTCGGCCGGCCTCCCGGATCCCGGCACGCTGCCGGCGCCGCTGGCGGGACTGCCGGTGGCCCAGATCGGCATCCTCGTACCGGACCTGGCGGCGGGCATCGCCACCTGGTCGGCGCTGCTGGGAGCCGACGACTGGCTCGTCTACACCTACGGCCCCGAGACCGTTCCCCGGCTGACCTACCGCGGCGAGCCGGGCACGTTCCGGATGCGGGTCGCTCTCACCGGAGACGCCCCGCAGGTGGAACTCATCGAGTCGCTGGAAGGGCCGAGCATCTACACGGAGTGGATCGGGGAGCACGGCTACGGCCTGCACCACCTGGGATTCCGGATTCCGTCCGCGGAAACCGCGATCCGTGAGGTGACGGCGAGCGGTGTCGGTCTGCTCCAGTCGGGCAGCGGATACGGGCAGGACGGCGACGGGGGGTTCGCGTACTTCGACACCCAGGACAGCGTGGGTCTGATCGTCGAGGCCATTGAAGTACCCAAGCGCCGCAGACCCTCCGAATCACTGCCTCGGGGGCGGCGGTGACCCCGGCGGGGCGGCGCGGCCTGCCGGGACTGGCGGGCGTCGAGCACGTCGGTTTCACGGTGCCCGATCTTGAGGCGGCCACCTCGTTCTTCACCGAGGTCATCGGCTGCGAACCGGTCTACACGCTGGGGCCCTTCCGGTCCGACGGCACATGGATGGCCGACCATCTCAACGTCCACCCACGGGCGGTGGTGCACGGCCTGGCCTTCTTCCGCTGCGCCAACGGCCCCAACTTCGAGGTGTTCCAGTACGAGTCCCCGGACCAGCACCCCGTCCCGCCGCGCAACAGCGACATAGGCGGCCACCACCTGGCCTTCTACGTCCAGGACCTGGACGCGGCCGTCGCCCACCTGCGGGCGCACGGGGTCACGGTCCTGGGGAAGCCCACCGACAGCACCGGGCCGAGCGGGGGGCAGCGCTGGGTGTACTTCCTCACGCCCTGGGGCATGCAGCTCGAACTCGTCTCCTTCCCGCACGGCAAGGCGTACGAGAAGGAGCTCGATCAGCCCGATCGGAGCGAGGGCCGCAGGGTGAGACTGTGGCAACCTGAAGCGCCAGATGAGCCGCCACGTTAGGAAGACCATGCCAGGCCTCGACGGTTCGTCCTCGGTCGCCAGTCAGCGGGTCGCCGACACGCTGCGCAAGCAGATTCTCGTAGGGGAACTGCGCCCCGGCGCGAGGATCATGCAGGAGGAAGTCGCGGCGTCCTTCGGCTCCAGCCGGCTGCCGGTCCGCGAGGCCCTGCGGATCCTGGAGTCCGAGGGTCTGGTCGTCCTCAAGGCGAACAGCGGGGCGTGGGTCTCCAAGATGGACCTCGCCGAATGCCAGGCGACATACAAACTGAGGGAGCGGGTGGAGCCGCTGGCCCTCAGCGAGTCGATCCCGAATCTCACGTCGGACGACTTCACCCGGCTGGACGAAATCCAGCGTGAGATCGAGACGAACAAGGACGTCGACCATTTCCTCAGTCTCGACAGAGAGCTTCACCTGATCACGTACTCGGGCTGTTTCAATGAACAGCTCCGCACGATGGTGCGGCGTTTCTGGAATACGACCCAGCATTACCGGCGTGCGTATGCCCATCTCATTGATCCGACCGGGCATGAGCTGATCAATTTCGAGCATCGGCTGATCATAGAGGCGATCAAACGGGGCGATCCCGTCGACGCCGAACGGTTCCTGGCGGGACACATCCGCCGTACGCGGCTCGCGCTCTCGCGCCATCCCGAACTGTTCGCCGAGTAGGAATATCCGCCGAGTAGGAATAGCCGAGGCGGGCCGCAGTGCGGACGGCCCGCCCTTTTGGCATGCCGTGACGAGCCGTGCGGTGGCCCAAGGCGCCCACCACGCCAATAGCCAGGGTGGATCCATAAAGTTGATCACGTTGCGAAATCGTGACTGACACAATTCCCCCTTGTCGATTGACGTGGGAAGATTCAAGGTGGAATCTCGGGCATGCCAAAGGATTCTTCACCGATGGATCCATTGGGCGGATGCCTCGCTCAGCAGAGGATCCCCGTCACCCGCGTTGTCGCTCATGGCCCACCCGGCCCACCACGGCGACGAGAACGCACCCCACCCGGACTTTCGCTTTTCCGAAGGAGCGCGCCGTGAAACGCCGCACAACTGTCGCCATGACCCTCGCGATTTCCAGCACCCTGACCGCTGTCCTCGCCGGCTGTAGTGCCGATTCGACCGGCACCGGTGAGGGAGCAGCCAAGACCATCGGACTGATCCGGTTCTCCGGGTCGGACGTCTATGCCAACAGCGCTCTTGACGCCATTGCCGCCGCCGGCAAGACCAAGGGCTGGAAGGTGACGGAGGTGGACGCCAACGGCAGCGTCGACGCCGCCAACACCGCGCTGACCAACCTAGCCACCAAGGGCGTCGACGCCATTGCCATCTCCGTGTTCCCCACCGACGCGCTCGCGTCGGGCGTCGCCTCGGCGCGGTCCGCGGGCATTCCCGTCGCCAACTGGGGAGGTGGCCTCGGCGAGGGCGTGCCCATCGCCGCGGACGTGTCCATCGGCGCGCCGATGGCACAGCGGGTGGTGGACGACCTCGGGGGCAAGGGCGCGCTGCTGGCGCTCGGCTACCGTCCAGGACTGCCCTGCCAGCGCCGTGAGAAGGCACTGGACGAGGCCGTGGCGAAGACGGACATCACGGTGGACGCCCAGCAGATCACCATCCCCGGCCAGGTCGAGTCGGCGGACAAGGCGACGCAGGCGTGGGCCCAGGCCCACCCCAAGGGCGGCAAGCTCGCCGTGTGGTCCTGTTTCGACGACCCGGCCACGGGCGCCGCCGCGGCCCTTCAGCAACTCGGCCGCACCGACGTCAACGCCTACGGCCTCAACGGCACCGCCGAGGCGCTGTCCCTGGTCAAGGCCGGGAAGCTGACCGCGACCCAGTGGATCGACGGACCGTCCCAGGGCCGCGAGATAGCCCAGCTGCTGGAGAAGTACTGGGCCGCTCCCGACGACTTCGAGCCGGTCGAGATCGACGGCGACTACAAGATCATCGACAAATCCAACGTGGACGACTTCCTGGCCGAACACCCCGAGCTGAGGAAGTAGTCATGACAACGCCACCGACGCCACCGACGCCGGCTTCGGCACCGAGGCCACCCGGCGGTGGGGAGCCGGCACCACCCGGCGCCGGGGAGCCGGCACCGCCCGGCCGGACGGACCCGCTGGTCCGGGTGCGGGGACTCACGAAGGCGTACGGTGCCATCCGCGCGCTCCGCGGCGTCGACGTCTCCTTCCGGCGCGGCGAGATCCACGGGCTCGTCGGAGCCAACGGCGCCGGCAAGTCCACGCTGATCCGCTGCCTGGCCGGTCTGGAGCAGCCCGACGCGGGCGACGTCCTGATCGACGGCGAGGTCACCCACCTCCACGGTCCGGCCGACGCGGCCGGCCTGGGACTGGCCTTCATCCACCAGGAGTTGAACCTGGTGAAGTCCTTCACCGGGTCGCAGAACATCATGCTCGGCAGCCACCAGGGCTCGCTGCTGAGACCCCGGCGATTCGGGGGTGTCCCCGGCGCGGTGCTCCGGGCCGCCCGCCGGGTCGGGATCGACTTCCCGCTCGACATCCCCGTCTCCGGACTGACTGTTCATCAGCAATGGCTCGTCACCATCGCGCGAGCCCTGGTCGAGGACCGCGCCCTCATCGCCATGGACGAGCCGACCGCCTCCCTGGACGCCGAGGAGGCGGCCAAGCTCCTGGGGGTCGCCCGCGAACTGGCCGCCTCCGGCGTGGCCGTGGTCTTCATCAGCCACCGGCTCGACGAGGTGACGGAGGTGTGCGACCGGGTCACCGCCTTCAAGGACGGATCGGTGTCCCTGTCACTGCCCCGGGCGGAGATCACCCGCGAAGCCCTCGTCCGTGCCATCGTCGGCCACGCGGTCACCCCCGGCGCCGGCGTCACGGCCTTCGAGCCGACGGAGCGCACCAAAGTCGCCCTGAGCCTGCGGGGCATCAGCCGTGGACGGACCGTCCGCGACGTGTCCCTCACGCTTCATGAGGGTGAGGCCGTCGGTATCGCCGGCCTCGTCGGCTCCGGCCGTACGGAGCTGGCCCGGCTGATCTTCGGCGCGGATCGCCCCGACAGCGGCACCATGGTGCTGGACGGCACGCCGTACCGGCCGCGCGCCATCACGCACGCCATGGAGCGGGGTGTCGCGTACGTCCCCGAGGAACGGCGGTCCGAGGCGCTCTTCCTCACGCATTCGGTGGAGGAGAACCTCCACATCACGGTGTGGGACCGCTGGCGCCTCAGCAGGTGGCTGCCGTTCATCCGCCCCCGCGCCTCCCGGGCCGCGGCGAACGCCACCTGCCGCGCCCTCGGGATCAAGACGGCCGATGCCCGCCGGCCGGTCGTCGGCCTCAGTGGGGGCAACCAGCAGAAGGTCGTCATGGGCCGCTGGCTGGCCACCGACCCGAAGATCCTGATCCTGGACGAACCCACGCGCGGCGTGGACGTGGGCGCGCGCGCCGACATCTACGCACGGATCCGCGCGGCGAACGAGTCCGGTTCCGCCGTCCTCGTCATCTCCTCGGAGTTCGAAGAACTCCTTGAGTGCAACCGCGTGCTCGTCATGGCTGAGGGCCACATCGTCGGTGAGCTGACGTCGGACGAGATCACCGTCCCCAACATGCTGCACCTCTGCTACGCGTGATCCGCCTCGCGCGACCGAGGAAACCGAGAAGACCGAGAACACCGAAAAGACCGAGAACACCCAGAAACTGGAGAATCCCGCCATGGAAGGCACCATCGAACAAGCCGTGAAGTCGCCGGCCGCTGAGGGGGCCGCACCGGGCAGCGCACAGCGCGTTCTGGTTCTGACGGGCAGGTACGGAACCCCCGGCGTCCTCGTCCTGCTCCTGATCGGCTTCACCGTGGCCGGTCCGGCGTTCCTGACCGGTCAGAACCTCCTGAACATCCTCAACCAGAGCGCCACCCTGGCCATCGTCGCCGGCGGCCTCACCCTGCCGTTGGTGGCGGGCAAGTTCGACCTCAGCTTCGCGTCCGTCGTGAGCCTCTCCGGCATCCTGGCGGTCGGCTTCCTGGAGCGCAGCGGTCTGCCCTGGTTCGCCGCCATCCTGCTCGCCGTGGCGGCCGCCGGCATCATCGGGCTGGTCAACGGGTTGCTCGTCGCGCATCTGCGCATCGACCCGATCGTCGCCACCCTGGGCACCAGCACCATGCTGCTGGGCCTCAACTACGCGTACTCCAACGGCACACCCATCACACTCGACCCCGGGCCCTTCACGGAGATCGCGCGCGGCTCGGTACTGGGCGTCCCCGCGCCCGTCATCCTCGCCGCGACCGTGCTCGGCGGTCTGTGGGTCGCCCTCAACTTCACGCTGCTGGGGCACCACACGCGGGCGGTGGGCACCAATCAGGTGGCCGCTCGCATGGCCGGGGTACGGGTGGCCCGCATCACCGTGATCGCGTTCGTGATCTGCGGCCTGTGCGCGGGTCTGGCGGGCATCCTGCTGTCGGCGCGCATCGGCAGTGGACAGGTCACGGCCGGTGACGGCTACCTGCTGAACGCTTTCGCGGCGGTGTTCCTGGGCGCGTCCGTGCTCAGGGACGGTGACTTCCACATCGTGGGCACGCTCGTGGGCGTGCTCATCGTCACCGTCACCTTCAACGGCCTGTCCCTCCTGGGCGCCGAGTCCTACGTCCAGTTCCTCTTCCAGGGCGGAATCCTGGTCGCCGCCACCGCCTTGAGCAGCACCAGCCGGCGCATGCTGCTCGACTCGGCCCGGCGCTGACGCGGCGCCCCGGCTCGTCCCCACGGGTGGACCTTGAGGTGTACCCGTTCCCGTCCCACCATGGTGAGAGGCATCCCATGAGCAGCACCGAAACCGAGAAGAGGATCAAGGTCAACGGAACGGAACTCTTCGTCCGTGACACCGGCGAGGAGAACCTTCCTGTCGTCCTGGCCCTCCACTCGCTGTTCCTCGACGGCCGCATGTTCGAGGGCTTCAAGGACGCCGCCGCCGGAAAGTACCGGGTGATCCGCCCCGACTTCCGTGGTCAGGGCAGGAGCGCGGCGGCCGAAGGCGACTTCATTCATCTGGACACCGTCACCGCCGACGTCATCGCGCTGGCCGAAGCCCTGCACCTTGAGCGGGTGCACCTGCTCGCGCAGTCCATGGGCGGTGACGTGGGCTTCCGGGTGGCGGCGGCCCGGCCCGGGCTGATCACGTCGATGGTCGCCCTCGGATCGTCAGCCTGTTCCGAGCCCGCCGGTCAACTGGCGGTCTTCCGCGAGTGGGTCGACAAAGTCGGCCGCCAAGGCTTCGTCGGTGACGTGCTCCAGGAGACCGTGGAGATCATGTTCGGCGTCACCACACGCAACGACCCTGCCAAGCGGGACATCGTCACGCTGTGGGAGTCGCGGATCGCCGAGGTACCCAAGACCCTGCGCCCCGCCATGGCGGGTGTCATCGAGCGCGGCACCGCCGTGCACCTGCTGCCGCAGATCAGCGCACCCGTCTTCGTCGTGTCCGGCGAGGAGGACAAACCGCGTCCCGTCCCGTGGCAGGACGAAATGGTCGAACACCTGCCGAACGCCACCCTGTGGCGCCTGGAGAAGATCGGTCACAGCCCCATCCTGGAAGTCCCGGACGTGGTCCTTCCGCGCGTTCTCGACTTCTTCGATCAGGTGGAGACGGCCGGCTAGTCGAGACAGAACTCGTTGCCCTCGACGTCCTGCATCCCAAGGCACGACTCGTTGAATCCATCGGCAATCAGGAGTAGCCCGCGTACCGCGCCGAGCGGGATCAGTCGTGCGCACTCGGCCTCAAGCGCGGCCAGGCGCTCTTCACCCACGAGCCCGGTGCCGACCCGCACATCAAGATGCACCCGATTCTTGACGACCTTGCCTTCGGGAACGCGCTGGAAGAACAGGCGCGGGCCCACACCCGAGGGATCAATGCAGGCGAACGCCGAACCCTGACGCTCGGGCGGCAGCGAGCGATCGAAATCGTCCCACGTAGCAAACCCCTTTGGCGGCGGCGGTACGACGTACCCCAACACCTCGCACCAGAAGCGAGCGACGCGCTCCGGATCTGCGCAATCGAAGGTGACCTGGAACTGCTTGACCGATGGCATCGGCCCACCATAGTGGCGCGTGCTGTTCACCGGCACCCACATTTTTCCCAGCCGCGGGTCAGTCCAGCGGGGCGGGCCATTCGTTGGCGGGCAGCAGGTCGCGGAGGCTTGCCGATCTGTCGCGGCCGAGGACCACTTCGGTGTCGAGGTTCGCCGGGTCGATCTGGCGGATGAACTCCCGGCACCGGCCGCACGGTGGCAGGACGTGCAGGACGCCCTCGTCGCTGCGCCATACGGCGACCACCTTCGCGATCCGGTACTCACCGGCGGTGACCATCGCGGCGATGGCCGCGTGCTCCGCGCAGAACCCGGTGCCCGAACCGGTGTCGATACAGACGCCCGAGTACAGGTTGCCCGCATCGCTGACCAGGGTGGACCCCACGTCGCCGAACAGCCGGTTGCCCACTCGGTGGCGGTTCAGCACGGATTGAGCGGCAGCGATCAGGTCATCGTTCGATGGAGTGGTCACTTGGCAGAAAGTACCGTCGCGGCTACCCCAGGGCCAGACAGCGCCGGCGCACCATCAAGCTGAGGGACGCGCCCGGTTTCAGGGTGCTGAAACCGTCGTGAATGTGCGCTGAATGCGCCCTGCCGCAGCCTCTGCGGCATGACGACAACGACTCCGCACTCTCTCGCCATCGTGGCCAAGGGGCTGCGCAAGGCCTACGGGGACAAGACGGTCCTCGACGGCATCGACCTGGCGGTGCCGGCCGGTACCGTCTTCGCCCTGCTCGGGCCGAACGGTGCCGGTAAGACCACCGCCGTGAAGATCCTCTCCACTCTCGTCACCGCCGACGCCGGCGATCTGCGCGTCGGCGGCCACGACCTGGCCACCGACCCGCAGGCCGTGCGGGCCGCGATCGGTGTCACCGGGCAGTTCTCCGCCGTCGACGGTCTGATCACCGGCGAGGAGAACATGCTCCTCATGGCGGACCTGCATCACCTCTCCAAGAGCGAGGGCCGCCGCGCCGCCGCCGAACTGCTTGAGCGCTTCGACCTGACGGAGGCCGCGAAGAAGCCCGCCTCCACCTACTCCGGCGGCATGAAACGCCGGCTCGACCTCGCCATGACGCTGGTCGGCAACCCGCGGATCATCTTCCTCGACGAGCCGACCACCGGCCTCGACCCGCGCTCCCGCCACAACATGTGGGGCATCATCCGCGAGCTGGTCTCCGGCGGCGTCACTGTCTTCCTCACCACCCAGTATCTGGAGGAGGCCGACGAGCTCGCCGACCGCATCGCCGTGCTCAACGACGGCAAGATCGCCGCCCAGGGGAGCGCCGACGAGCTGAAGCGGCTCATCCCCGGCGGGCACGTCCGGCTCCGCTTCACCGACCCGGCCGCCTACCAGTCCGCCGCGGTCGCCCTGCGCGAGGTCACCAGGGACGACGAGGCGCTGTCGCTTCAGATCCCCAGCGGTGGCAGCCAGCGCGAGCTGCGCTCCATCCTCGACTGGCTGGACTCCGCGGACATCGAGGCGGACGAGCTGACCGTGCACACCCCCGACCTCGACGACGTGTTCTTCGCCCTGACCGGCCCCACCACCGGCCCCGCCACCGTGCCCAACCAGTCCAAGGAGAACGTCCGATGAGCTCCCTCTCCCTCGCCGTCCGCGACTCGAACACGATGCTGCGCCGTAACCTGCTGCACGCGTGGCGCTACCCGTCCGCAACCCTGAACCTGCTGCTCACGCCCATCATGCTGCTGCTGCTCTTCGTCTACATCTTCGGCGATGTGATGAGCGCGGGCATCGGTGGCGGCGCCGACCGCTCCGCGTACATCGCCTATATCGTCCCGGGCATCCTGATGATGACCGTCGGCTCCACCGTGGTCGGGGCCGCGGTGTACATCTCCATGGACATGACCGAGGGCCTCATCGCCCGCTTCCGTACGATGGCGGTCTACCGCGGCTCTGTGATCGTCGGGCACGTCGTCGGCAGCGTGGTGCAGTGCATCGCCAGCGTGGTCCTCGTCGGCGCCGTCGGCGTGGCCATCGGCTTCCGGTCCACGGACGCCACGGTCCTGGAGTGGCTGGCGGCGTTCGGGCTGCTCGCGCTGTTCTCCCTGGCGCTCACCTGGATCGCGGTCGGCATGGGCATGGCCAGCCCGAACCCCGAGGCGGCCGGCAACAGTGCGATGCCGCTGATCCTCCTGCCTCTCATCTCCAGCGCCTTCATTCCGGCCGACACGATGCCGGGCTGGTTCCAGCCGATCGCCGAGTACCAGCCGTTCACCCCGGCCATCGAGACCCTGCGCGGCCTGCTGCTCGGCACCGAGATCGGCAACAACGGGTGGATCGCGATCGTCTGGTGCGTCGGCCTGACCGCGCTCGGCTACCGCTGGTCGACGGCGCAGTTCAACCGCGACCCGAAGTAACCGCCATGAAAGCGCGGGCTGCCTCCCGCAACTCGTCCCGCCCCAGGGCGGCGTACTCCGACACCGCGTCGGCGTACGCCGCCCCGTCGGCGTTCTCGGCCGCCCGCCGGGCCCGCGCCGCCGACATCGTCGGCTGGTAATCGCGCAGCACCCGCAGCCGTTCGGCCAGCGCGATCATCCGTACGGCGGCGGCGTCGCCGGCGGCGAGCCCCGCCATGCCGAGGGCGTGCAGCACCGTCCCGAACACAGGGAGCTCCATGGGCGAGTGGGACGGACCGGAGAGCAGGATCCGCAGCCCCTGCCGCAGCCGGTCGAGCGGCTCCGCGACCAGCTCCAGACGGCCGGCATGCGCGTGCGCCGTCACCGCCGCCGACTGGATCTGCAGCACCCACCGGTCGAGGAAGGGATCGCCGCTGTACAACGAGCCGGCCTCGGCCACCCCCTCCACGGCGCCGCGCCACAAGCCGAGCCCGACCTCCGTCAGTCCGCGGGCGAGAGCGATCTCGGCGCGGCCGCCGAGGTCGGCGCTGTCGGAGTCGTCCTTCTGCGGGTTGTTGACGTCCTCCGCCCGCCGCAGCCAGTACTCGGCCTCGTCGGGGTCGCCGCGCTGTAGGCAGGCGAGGACGAGGCCCCAATGGACGCCGATGGTGTCGTGCTCGTCGCCGAGCCGCCGCAGCGCCTTGAGCGCCGCCTTGAGGTGCCCGTACGCGTCCTCGCCCCGCTCCATCTGCAAGCACAGCTGGCTCAGCCGGGAGTGGCCCATGACCTGGAGGAACGGGTTGTCGACCGGCGCCAGTGCGGAGATGGTCCGGCGCGCCGAGGCGAGCGCGCGGTCGATGTCGTGCTCGTACTCCCAGATGAAGGTGGCGACGCACTCGGCGATGCCGGCGAGCAGCGGCTGCTCGCTGTCGCACAGCCCCCGCAGCACGTCGTAGTCGGGAGGCAGCATCTCGGGGACCGCGCTCAGCACTGCCGCGATGGCGCGCAGCAGCGTGTCCGGCGGGGCCGGGGGCAGCCGGCGGAGGGTGACGAGCTGGCGTACGCCGTGCGGGCCGTAGCCCATGAACAGGTTCGCCGTGCACAACACCGCGGCGGCGCGGGCGACTTCGACGTATTCGGGCTCGGGGTAGTAGTGCGACAGCGGCGGGCCGGTGTCGGTGGCGAGGGTGGCGAGGCGGAGGTAGTTGGACTCGGTGGACCACAGGGCGGCGAGGACGGCGGTGAGGGCCGCGATGGTGGGGCCGTCGGTACGGGCCAGCGCGTGCCGCAGGGCCGGCACGAGGTTGTCCTGCTCGACCTTGATCCGCTCCCTGGCGGCCGGCGGTTCCGAGCCGAAGAGCCAGTCGTGGTACGCGACCCCGAAGTCCCGCGCCCAGGCGAGGAACCGGCCGACGGCCTCCTCGTCCTCGCCCGCCTCCGCGCGCCGGGCCGCGCTGAACTCCCGTACGGTCTCCAGCATCCGGAACCGCACGCCGGCCGGGGTGTCGGCGACGGTGAGCAGCGACTGACCGGCCAACTGCTCAAGCAGAAGCAGCGCGTCCTCGCCGAGCACCTGCTCGCCCGCCTCGCCGGAGAAGCCGCCGGGGAAGACGGACAGCATGCGCAGCGCTGCTCGGGCGTTCTCCGAGAGCAGGTTCCAGCTCCAGTCCACGACCGCGTGCAGCGTGCGGTGGCGCTCCGGCGCGTCCCGCGCCCCGCCGCGCAGCAGCGCGAACCGGTCGCCCAGGCGGCGGGCGATCTCCGGCACCGAAAGGACCCGCACCCGCGCCGCGGCCAGCTCCACGGCGAGCGGCAGCCCGTCGAGGTGGCGGCACAGCTCGGCCACCGCGTCCGGCGGCAGCTCCACGCCGGGCCGGGCGGCCCGGGCCCGCTGCGTGAACAGCTCGACCGAGGTGTCGGGACCGAGCTCCGGCAGTGCGTACACCGCCTCCGAGGTGAGGCTCAGCGGGGACCGGCTGGTGGCGAGCACCCGCAGGTCCTTGGAGGACGAGACCAGGGCCTGTACGAGATCGGCGGCGCCCCGTATGACCTGCTCGCAGTTGTCCAGCGCCAGCAGAGCGGGCCCGGAGCCGAGCACACCGAGGATGCCGGACACCGGGTCGGCCGAGGCGTGGCCGCTCACGGCTCCGGGCCGCCCCTCGCCCGCGCCGAGCGCGGAGGCCACCTCCGCGGCCACGTCCTCGTCCGCCGTGACGCCGGCGAGCGGTACGAAATACACCACGCGCTGCTCGGCCCGGCGGCTGACGGCGTGCGCGAGCCGGGTCTTGCCGAGGCCGCCGGGGCCGACGACGGTGACGGCACGGGAGGCGCGCAGCAGCCGCCCCACCGCCGCGATGTCCTCGTCCCGGCCGAGGAGCGGGTTCGGCTCGTGCGGCACGCCGTGCCTGACCACCGGCGCCTCGCCGCGCAGCAGCTCCCGCTGTACGGCCCTGAGCCCGGCGCCCGGATCCGTGCCGAGCGTCTCGCGCAGCTCACGGCGGTACGCCTCGTACCGCGTCAGCGCGGCGGACGGGCCCGCCGTCGCCGCCTCGCCGCGCAGCAGCTCGGCGAGCACCTCCTCGTCGCGCGGACGCTCCGAGGCGGCCACGGCCAGCGGCCCGGCCGCCTCCGCGTGCCGCCCGAGGCGGGCGAGCGCGAGCGCCCGCGCGCGTACGAGCGTGCCGCGGACGGGGGCGCGCTCGGTGCGCAACGCGGCCACGGGGTCGTCGGTGTCGCCGCCCCCGTCAGGAGCGCCCTCCCACAGCGCGAGCCCGGCCTCGGCCGCGGCCAGTGATCCCGCGTGGTCCCCGGCCCTGGCCCGGTCCGCGCCGGCGGCGGCGTACAGCAGCAGGGCGGAGCTGTCGACCTGGTCCTCGGCGAGGGTGAGCCGGTATCCGGTCGGCGTGCTGACGAGGACGTCGGCGCCCAGCTGCGCCCGTGCCCTGGACACGAGGACCTGCACCGCCTTGCCCGGCCGCTCCGGCAACTCGTCCGGCCACAGCCCCGCCACCAGCCGCTCGGTGCTGCGGCCCGTGCGCAAGTCGCCCGCGAGCAGCGCGAGAAGACCGCGGAGCCGGGGCGCGGTGACCTCCTGTCCGCGATAGGTGACACGCGGCAGCAGGGTCAGGTCGGTGGTCACCCGTGCAGGTTAGCCAAGGCCCGGCCGCCGGGACTCCCGCCGCGGGCCGAACTCCCGCCGCCGCGACCGTTGCCGCACCCGCGCCAACCGATCCCGCCGCCGTGCCCGCAGCCCGTGCCGTGCCCGTACGGCGTCGGCCGGACTCCTACGCGAAGAGCATCGGCGTCACATCGTGTGCCTGTACGGTCCGTGACCGGCCTGCCGCAGATAATGCGCTGATATCTGCGGTAGGGCTGGGTTCCACCTGCTGAGACTTGGCCCCGGCGAGCACGTGAAGCGGTCCCGTTATCTGTGGCATCGCGCCGACCGGCCGTTGCCGCACGATCCGGCACGGTTGTTCCTCGACCTAGTCGCAGTAGTGATCCAGAACGTACGGCAGGTGGCGCGCCCACTTGCCGTACGCCATCTCGTCGGGCGCGATCACGGTGAAGTCCCACGTGATGCCCTCGTCGGTCTGGATGTACAGGGTGCACTGCAAGGAGTCGTCGTCGAAGGCGTGGCCGATACTTGCGATCTCGCTCCACTCGAAGTCCATGCTCACGTCGGTCCGGCGGACACGACGGATCTCGACACCGTAATCCCCGATGAACAGGGAACGTTCGGTGTCCCGGGCTTGGAAGTACCACGCTTCCTCGCCGGTGAACTCCTCGGCCAGGTCGGGGGCTGCCTCGGCCGTCGGCATGACGAGAGTGGCGGGTGGCCCCACGACAGTGGGCGGGTGGGAGACGTCCGCCGCATCGGTGAATGCGTCGAGCAGTTGGTCCGTGGTGGGTCGGCGTGCTGGGTTCTTCTCCAGGCAGGCCCCGACGATCCCGCGCATGCTCACCGGGACCGTTGAGAGGTCGGACTCCGCGTGCACCGAGCGGTACATCAGCATCATCGGTGTCCCCTCGCCGAAGGCGCTGCCGCCCGCCGCCGCCACGAGGACGGCACCGAGGGCGAACACATCGGCGGCACCGGTCACTTCCCGGCCCTCCGCCTGCTCGGGGGCGAGATAGCCGGGGGTGCCGAAGGCGTGGCCCGTCATCGTCAGCCGGGTGGACTCGACGGCCCGGGCGATGCCGAAGTCCACGACCCTTGGACCGTCCGGCGCCATGATGATGTTGCCCGGTTTCAGATCCCGGTGCACGAGCCCGCATTCGTGCACTGCCTGAAGCGCCTCCGCCAGTGCCGCACCCAGATGTCGCAATTCCCCCTCGTTCATGGGACCTTCGGCGCTGATCAAGTGAGCCAGCGTGGGGCCGGGCACATACGCCGTGGCCAGCCAGGGCGGCTCTCCGTCGGGATCGGCGTCCACCACCTGTGCCGTATGGAAGCCGCCGACTTTGCGCGCGGCGTCCACCTCGGCCCGGAACCTGGCCCGGAAAGTCGCGTCCGCGGCCAACTCGGGTCGGGCCACCTTCACCGCCAGCAGACGCCCACCGCGAGACCGGGCCAGATACACCGTGCCCATTCCGCCCGCACCAAGTTCACGCACCACGGCGTACGACCCGATCCGTTCCAACTGGTCCTCCCCTGCTCGTCCTTCGCCCCTTCCGGTGTCTAGCACGTTCCGTTCGGGCTACGCGCTGGTGCCCCGGCCGGGGGCGATCAAAGTGGCGCAGGGCCGCGAACTCCGACGTCGGATCCTGTAGTAGATCTTGCCGGTGGCCAGGTCGAGGGCGGCGAGCATGTGCATCACGCCGCCGTACCGGTTTGGGTCAAGCGGGTCCAACCCCCGCTCGTTGAAGGCGTGGATGACATCGCGGACGTAGTCCTCGCCGACCCGCATCAGCGAGGTGATGTCCTTGACCGTCCGGCCCTGGACGGACATCAGCAGCACGATCGCCCGCCGCAACCTGACCGGGTCCTTCGCGGTCCGGCTGATCCGCGGCGAGCGGCGACCCTCCTCCATGCTGACCGGACGGACGAGCACACCCGGCCGACGTCCCACGATCACCTCCAAGATCAGGTCCTGGAGACAGTCTGCTGACCATCAGACGGGGCGTCGATTACCCACCCAACGATGCGAGACGAGCCATTAGTGGGAGGGGTGCGGGGCGTTCGTCGCGAAGGCGAGGAAGCCGGTCCAGGCGGCGGGGGTGAGCATCAGGGTGGGGGCGGTGGGGGTCTTGCTGTCCCGGACGGGGACGGTGTCGTGGGTCGCCGCGTAGCTGGGCGACCACTCGACGCAGTTGCCGCCTTCGCCGCCGCTGTAGGTGCTCTTGACCCACTCAGTGTTGATCATTTGGCGTGATCCTCCGTGATCCTGCTGATGAAGGCCAACGAGTCGTCCGGCGACAGTGCCGCGGCGCGTAGCCGTTCGTACGTGGCCTGAGCGCTTGCCACAGCCGTTGCCGAGTCGGTCACGTGCCCGAGCCCCCTGGCCTCTGAGTACATGACGGGTGCTGCGTCGGCCTGCGTAAGCAGGATAAACGGAAGGCTCGATGCGGGGGCACCCGCTTTGAAGGGGAGAACCTGGACGGTGATGTGGGGCGTTCCCGCTTCGGCGACCAGGTGGTTGAGCTGGCCGATCATGACGTCCTTGCCGCCCACCACCGTGTGGAGCACGCTCTCATGAAAGATGACCCACAGCAGTGGGGGCGCCGAGCGTTCCATCACCTCGTGACGTTGTAGACGTGCCGCTACCCGTGCCTGGATCTGTTCGTCGGTTTCGCGGGGATGCGTCGCCCGGAAGGTGGCTTCCGCGTAGGCAGACGTCTGCAACATGCCCATGACGAAGGCGTTCGAGTAGTCGGCCACGCCCGTCGCTTCGCGCTCCAGCTTGACGTACGGGATGAACCAGCCGGGATGACCGCGCTCGCTCACCCGGCGCCGCAGCCGCGTGAAGCTGCCCGGGGTCTTGAAGACCCGGTCGCAGGCTTCCGCGAACTGCTCGGACGCGAGGAGCGAGCCGCCCTCGATCCTGGTCACGTACGGACGCTTGTAGTGGCAGGCGTCAGCCAGCTGCTGCTGGGTCATTTTGGCGAATTCGCGTGCGTACTTGACCTCCTGGCCGAAGTAGGCCGCTCCGTCCTGCGGCTCCGCCGACTCATGGGTGGTGGGCTCGCTCATGTGTTCAACTCCCTGATGTTCCAGGTGGTTTGGAACTCCGATTTACCTGTTCAGAGTAGGGGGAAGAGGCCACGCTCGGTGTAGAAACGAGGAATTGCAGATTGGATGCCTCGGCATTTCTCCGCACCGACACGGAAGTTGAAGGAACACATGGCGCTGAAGAGAAGTGAGGCACGACAGTTCCTGTCCCGGCTGACGGAGGCGTACGGCACGGACGGTGTTCTCGTCGTTCCGAAGTCCGCGCCCGGAGACGAGGGCGGAGACCTTGTCCCCGGCTCCGGGCTCCGCTGGCCTCCGTGCCGGTGTGGACAGCCGGTTTGCCCCGACTACCGGCCCCCGGGTTCGGCTGCCGAACCGTCGGCGGACGAGCCCGGTGCCGGCGAACTCGGCACGCGCGTGGCCGAGCGGAACAAGCGGAGCAGCAGGGGCGGGGTGTGAGGGAGGTACGGACCCGGAGAATTCCCATTCCCCTGAGATCGCGGCCCGCGCCCGGCGAACTCAGAATAGGCATGGCCGTCTATGACCGCGGTTACGAAATGCCCGCGGAAATCTATGGCTTTGTTGGTCCCCTGGTCCTCCTCATACGACCTACCGGGCTCAATTGGAAGGCGCACTCGACCGCCGTCCGGCCGGCCACCGCGCACGAGCGCGTGCAGTTGCGCGCGCTCGCCGCGCTGCACCGGCAGCGGCTGCGGGGTATGTGAACGCGCGCCGGAGCGGGGTCGGTAGGGTGGCCGGAATGCGCACCGTGACATCCGTGAATGTGAATGGCCTCCGCGCCGCCGCCAAGAAGGGGTTCGTGGAGTGGCTGGCGGAGACCTCCGCCGATGTGGTCTGTCTCCAGGAGGTACGGGCCGAGCCGCAGCAGCTTCCCGAGGACGTACGGCAGCCGGTCGGCTGGCACACCCTGCACGCCCCGGCGGCCGCCAAGGGGCGGGCGGGTGTCTCGCTGTACTCGCGGCGGGAGCCGGACCGTACGCGGATCGGGTTCGGCAGTGCGGAGTTCGACGCGAGCGGGCGGTACGCCGAGATGGACCTGCCCGGCCTCACGGTGGCCAGCCTCTACCTGCCCTCGGGCGAGGTGGGCACCGAGCGGCAGGACGAGAAACTGCGGTTCATGGACGAGTTCCTCACGTACCTGGAGGGGCTGAAGAAGCGCGCCGCCGCCGACGGCCGTGAGGTGCTGGTCTGCGGCGACTGGAACATCGCGCACCAGGAGGCCGACCTCAAGAACTGGCGCGCCAACCGGAAGTCGTCCGGTTTCCTCCCCGAGGAGCGCGCCTGGCTGACCCGGGTCTTCGAGGAGACGGGGTACACCGACGTCGTACGGGCCCTGCATCCCGACCAGGAGGGCCCGTACACGTGGTGGTCGTACCGCGGCCGTGCTTTCGACAACGACAGCGGTTGGCGCATCGACTACCACGTGGCGACAGAGGGCCTGGCGGCCCGCGCGGTAAAGGCGTGGGTCGAGCGCGCGGCGACACACGACGAACGCTGGAGCGACCACGCCCCGGTAACGGTGACGTACGACTCGTAAGAAGCCCCGGCTCCCCGGCCCCTGGCGGGCGTTGTCGTGGATCCGCGTCGGTCAGCGGGCATGCGGCGGCCTCGTCAGACGGTCTTGACGACGGTGCCGGCTGCTTCGAGTGCGGTCACCTCGTCGGTAGGCGCCGTGCCGTCGGTGACGAGGGTGTGCAGGAGTGCGGAGGGGCCGACGTAGGCGTAGGCGGTGTGGCCGAGTTTGCTGCCGTCCGCGGCGACGATGATGCGGCGGCTGGAGGCGATGCCGGCCTTCTTCACCGCCGCGTCGTCGAGGTCGTAGGCGGTCAGGCCCTCGGCTGCGCTCAGGCCGCAGCAGCTGATGATCGCGGTGTCGAAGCGCAGTGCCGACAGGGAGGCGAGGGTGAGGGGGCCGGTGAGGGCTCCTTCTGCGGCGCGGGGGCGTCCGCCGGGCACCATCAGCGTGGTCGGGCCCGGGGAGTCGCCGAGTGTGTGGATGGCTTGCAGGGACAGGGGCATCACGGTGATCGGCCGTTGACGCAGGAGACGGGCGACCTCCAGGCAGGTGGTGCCGCCGTCCAGGAGGACGGTCTCGCCGTCGGCGATGAGTGAGGACACCTCGGCCGCGATCCGGCGTTTGGCGTCGACGGCCTCGTGGGCGCGCAGCGCGAAGGGCGGCTCCTCGCCCCTGAGCAGCAGGGTGCGTGCTCCGCCGCGGACGCGTTCGAGGGCGCCTTGTGCGGCCAGTGTGTCGAGGTCGCGCCGGATGGTCATCTCCGAGGCACCGGTCAGCTCGGCGAGTTCCTGGACCGTGGCACTGCCCGACTCCCTGACGGCCCGGGCGATCAGCCTGTGCCGGTCTGCGTTGCTCATACCGCGATTGAACACCACCCCGAAATGAACAACCAAACTGTTCATGAATGGGGTTTCCAAACACAAAATCTGTTCGTTATGGTGGATCGCATGGAACGCTCGCTTCGATCCGCCCGTGTGGCGAACTTCGTCTACTTCGCCCTCTGCGGCAGCCTGATCGGCGCCTGGGTGGTGCACATCCCCGCCATCGAAGAACGGGTGGGCATCAGCCACGCCACACTGGGGAGCCTGCTGGTGCTGCTGGGGCTCGGGTCCTTCGCCGGCATGCAGGTGGCCGGGCGCCTGACCGACCGCCTCGGGGCGCGCGTGGTGCTCCCCGTCGGCGGAGTTCTGTCCAGCGCGACCCTGGTGCTGCCCGGCCTGTCCCCGGATCTCTGGACGCTGGCGGGTGCCCTGCTGGTCTTCGGCTTCTGCAACGGCTGCCTCGACGTGAGCATGAACGCCCACGCCGTGCACGTGGAGAAGGCGTACAACCGGCCGATCATGTCGGCCTTCCACGCCATGTTCTCCGTCGGCGGTGTCATCGCCGCACTCGTCGGAGCGGGCATCGCGAGCGCCGGCATGAGCCCGTCCGTGGGCATGGCCACCGTCGGAGCCGCCGGCATCGTGACCGCACTGGTGTCGGCACGGGCTCTGCTTCCGACCGCGCCGCCGTCCCCCGCCACCACCGCTGCGCACGGCGAGCAGGCACGCGCCGGGAAGCGGCGCAAGCCCCCCGGGCGGATCTGGATCCTCGCCGTCCTGGCCGCGATGGTCATGCTGGCCGAGGGAGCCGCCAACGACTGGAGCGCGCTGCACCTGAAGGACGTCCTCGGCGCGCCCGCGAGCACCGCCGCCTTCGCGTACGGCACCTTCGCGGCGGCGATGACCACGGGACGGCTGCTCGCCGACCGCATATCCGGCCGGTTCGGGCCCATGGCGGTCCTGCGCTACGGCGCGGTCGCGGCCGCCGTCGGGATCACGATCGTGTCCGTCACACCGTGGATCTGGGCCGCGTTCGCGGGCTGGGCGCTGTTCGGCCTGGGACTGTCCGGCTGCGTACCTCAGCTGTACAGCGCGAGCGGGCGCGTCGACCCCGCCGCCGCCGGGGCCAACGTCTCCCGCGTCGCCGGGCTCGGCTACCTCGGCATGCTCGCCGGCCCCGCCGTCATCGGCTGGCTGACCCATCTCGTACCGCTGAACCACGCCTTCCTGCTGCTCACCCTGCTGTGCGCGATCACCGCTGCGGCTGCCGGAGTCCTGCGCACCGGATCCGGCCGCGCGCGCGAGGTGGCACGGAGCAGTCACCGACCGCCTGTGCGGCACGGCCCCTGACACCGTGCCGCACAGGCTCCCGCCCACCCCGGCCACCCCGGCCGGACGCCGGACTCGCCCGCGCCCTGACCCCCCGCCACTGAACCCCCGCCACTGAACCCAAACCCTTGGACCCGGAGGAAGACCCACCATGTCCACCGACCGACGGTCCACCGACCGACGCATCGTGCTGTTCGACCTCTACGGGGTCATCGCCCGCCACCAACGCCCCGGCGCCCTGGCGGAGATGGCCGCCCGGCGCAACACACCCGCAGACGCCTTCGCCGAGGCTTACTGGGCCTGCCGCCGGCCCTACGACGCCGGGCAGTGGTCCGCGTCCGAGTACTGGACGGCCGTACTGCGGTGGCTCTCCCGCACCGCCGACGCCGACACGATCGAGAAGATGCGGCTCACTGACATCGACAGCTGGTCACGCGTCGACGGCCGTATGGTCGCCTACGTGCGGTCCCTGCGTGACATCGCCGAGGTCGCCCTGCTGTCCAACATTCCCTCTGACCACGCGGACGCCTTCCGCGCCGCGCAGCCCTGGCTGGGCGACCTGGACCACGTCGCGTTCTCCGGAAAGATCAACGCGGCGAAGCCGGACCCGGCGGCGTTCTGCCACTGCGTCGTCGCCATGCGGGCCGCCCCCGCCGACTTCCTCTTCGTCGACGACCGCGAGGAGAACGTACGCGCGGCGCGAGCCATCGGCATGAACGGCCACGTCTTCACCGGACTCGACGAGCTGGCGGCAACCGTCGACACCTGGCTGCCGGCCGGCAGTCGTACTTCTTGATCTTGCGGGGTGGCGTTTGGCGTGGAGATCAGGGAGGCTCGCGTGCATGGTCTCGGTATTGCAGAACGTGGCGATTGACTGTGCGGATGCCTATGAGCTGGCTCGGTTCTGGAGCGGTGTGACCGGCCGTCCGCTGCATCCGGAGGACGGACCGGGTGACCCGGAGACTCAGGTGCTGCTGGCGGAGGGCCCGGTGCTGCACTTCAACCAGGTGCCCGAGGCCAAGACGATCAAGAACCGGATCCATCTGTGTCTGCGCCCTGAGACCTCGCGCGATCAGGAGGTGGACCGGCTGCTGGGCCTCGGTGCGACCTTTGTCGCCGATCACCGGAATCCCGATGGTTCGGGCTGGGCGATCCTTGCTGATCCCGAAGGCAACGAATTCTGCGTTCTGCGCAGTGAGTCCGACCGCGTTGTGGATCCAGGGGCGCCGTCATAAGGTCACCGGCATGTCTTTGCGTCTTCGTATGCGTCAAGCACTGCCGGAAGCGATGCGCGCCCGTGACAAGGCCGCGGTGAGTGCCCTGCGCACCACACTTGCCGCGCTGGACAACGCCGAGGCGGTGCCCGTGGGCGAAGCTGAGCTCCGCGGCGTGGCTCTTGAGCAGTCGCCGGTTGGTGTCGGCGTCACCGAAGCGTCGCGGCGTGAGCTGAGCGAGCGCGGTGTGGTGGATGTCGTGCGCGCCGAGGCCGCCGAGCGACTGGAGGTCGCGGCGCGGTTGACCGCGCCCGCGCACGCTGACCGAGCCGCGCGGCTTCGCGCGGAGGCCGCGGTGCTGCTCCGCTTCCTCGACGCTCCCGGCACCGCATAGGAGGTCGGCTCGGGCTGACAAGCGCGATGGCTACCTTCTCGGCTCGTACCGCATCGCCACCGCCCCCGAGCCGAACTCCACCCGGCTCACGGGCTTCAAGTCGACATGCTTCGACAGCCCCGCGAACAACGCCGGCCCGTGGCCCGCGAGCCTGGGCTGCACCACGAACTCGTACTCATCGATCAATCCCAGTTCCGTCAACGCCAGCGGGAGCTTCACTCCTCCTACGAACAGTCCCTTGCCCGGCTCCCGCTTGAGCTGCTGAACGGCCTTGGCCAGATCCCCGCGCACGAGTTCCGCGTTCCAGTCGACCCGCTCCAGGGTGCTCGACACGACGTATTTCTTTGCCGCGTTGATCGTCTGGGCGAAGGGTTCCATCCAGTCAGGTCTCGCTCCCGACGGCGCCGGCGGCCGCCACGCTTCCTCCATCATTTCGTAGGTCACCCGGCCAAAGAGAAGCGCATCGGCCTGGTCGAGGTTCCCGACGTGGTGACGATGCAAGTCTTCGTCCGCGGGGATCGCACGGTGATCGCAGCACCCGTCCAATGTGACGTTGATGGAGTACCGAAGGGGTCGCATTTCGGGAGAGTACCGCCGATGGGAAGGTGGAGATCTTCAAGCTGTCCACAGACCCGAGCTTCGAGTCGAAGCTGCGTGACGTGGTCGGCCTTGGCGCAGTCCCGTACGCGGAGCCCCAGGGCGAACGGGACGGCGGTGTACTTCCCGGTGACGAACCCGGCTTCGGTCACGGTGGTGGTGGACGTATCGGCGCGGGCCATCCCCTCCGGCGGGACGTACTCCCCGTGGCCGGGGAGGGACAGCCGCTGTGCGCGCAGCTTCATGAACTCCACGGGGCGGGTGAAGTGCCCTGACGCTTCCCCGTCGCCCACGACCAGGCGGGCCACGGCGTCGGCGTGGGAGTAGTGCGTGCCCCACGGGGCGACGATGAGGCCGCCGGGACGGGTCTGGCTGATCCACGTACCCGGGATCTCCCGGACTCCGACGGTGGCCAGGACGCGGTCGTAGGGTGCGGCGGCCGCATAGCCGTCGCGTCCGTCGCCCACCACGACCTGCGGGTGCAGCCCGGCCGTGGTCAGCCGCTCGCGGGCCCGCTCCGACACCGAGCGGTCCACCTCGATCGTGGTCACGCGTCCGGGTCCGCACCGGTGGAACAGCGCCCCGGCCGTCTCGCCGGTGCCGGTGCCGACGTCGAGCACCCGCATTCCGTCGTCCAGGGCCAAGGTCCGCAGCATCGCGTACACGACGGAGGGCATGGACGAGGAGCTGGTGGACACCCTCCCCGGCTCGGTGCCGCTGTGCTTGCCGTCGTCCCACTGCGTGACGATGGGGAGGTTGCTGTCGGCTGCGGCATACCAGGCGCCGGGGTCGGCGGCCCGGTCCACGGTGACGCTCGTACCGCGTTCCATGTCGAACGGCCACACGAGGCCGGGCAGGAAGGCGGCCCGGTCCACGGCCGCGAAGGTCGGAGCCCAGTCCGACGACATCGCACACGTCTCGATAAGCACCCGCCCCAGCCCCTCTCGGCCGGGGCGGGGCGCCGGGGAATGATCGCGCGTCATATCGGAACCGTAAGGCCCGCGCGGCGTTCCTTCGCGGGCGCTCGGGGTGGTGTGTGGTCAGGATGGGGCGTATGGACGCTGACGTGCAGAAGTACATCGACGGGATCGGATCCGAGCACCGGCCGCTGTTCGACCGGGTGGAGCGGCTGATTCTGGAGGCTTGTCCCGAGGCGGGCCCGGTGCTGTCGTACGGGATGCCGACCTATCGAGTCGGCGGGCGCAAGCTGCATGTCGGGGTCTGGCGGCACGGGGTCTCGATCTACGGGTGGGGCGCGGACCGGGACGCCGGTTTTTCCTCCCGCCACCCGGAGCTTCTCAGCGGGAAGGCAACCAATCCGGCTGCGCCCCCAGGACGCGGCGGACATCGGCGACGACGAACTGCGCGATTTCCTCCGCGCCGCGTTGGCAGCCTGAGAGCTTGTCGCGGGTGACCTTCGATCGGGTGAGATGGCGCCCGGCTGGCCCTATTGTGACGCCACCCCGCGACACCTTGGCGCCGTACGCCCGCCCGCCCCTTGCTCGCTCCTGACCTGCAATAACGGGACGATCCGTCACCCCGGACCCCCACCCCGCGCCACGCATAGCGCCTTCGTACTTGCCAATGGCGCCATAGTGGTGCCACTATTGCGTCATGGACCTCACGCCGTATGTCGAAACACTCCGCAGGGAACTGGCGGTGGCCGCCGAAGCCGGGGGTGACGAAGCCCGCGCGCTCGCCGAGCGGCTGACCGCGCCGCTGGAGTCGGCCGCCCGCCTGACCCTGCTCAATGTGCTGTCCGCCGCCATGGACGAGATCACCCGTGAACTCGCCCCCGGCTCGGTCGACGTACGACTGCGGGGCCTCGACCCCGACTTCGTGGTGGTGCTGCCGCAGTACGAGGACCGGACCGAACCGCTCGACGCACCGGCGCCCGCACCGGCCCCGGTTCCCGCCGACACGGACGAGGGCGGCACCGCCCGCGTCAATCTGCGCCTGCCCGCCCACCTCAAGACCCGCGCCGAGGAGGCCGCGAGCCGCGAGGGCCTGTCGGTCAACGCATGGCTCGTACGCGTCGTGTCGGCCGCGGTCGACACGGGCGGCGCCGCCACCCCCCGTACCCCCGAGAAGACCAAGTCCATCGGCCAGAGCTTCACGGGCTGGGTGCACTGACCAGCCCCTCGGAACGACTTCACCCACACCACGTCCCACCAGCGGAGACGCCACCAACACCCAAGAGGACGGGACAGCCATGCCTTCTTTCGACACTCCCCAGCCGATCTCGGTCAACGCCCACGTGCACGCCGGTTCCATCCAGTTCACCGCGGGCGACCGCCTCGACACGGTCGTCGAGGTGCGGCCCCGCGACCCGAAGCGGGACCAGGACGTACGGTCGGCCGACCAGACCGAGGTCACCTACGCGAGCGGCGTCCTGAATGTCAGGACGCCCAAGCAGCGCAATCCCCTCGGGCGCACCGGCACCGTCGACGTGACGGTCGAACTGCCCACGGGCTCGCGCGTCGACATGACCGGCGCCTGGGCCCAGGTGCTCGGCGAGGGCCGGCTCGGCGAGGTCCGCGTGAAGACCTCGTCCGGCGACGTCCGCCTCGACACGACCGGGCCGCTCCAGCTGACCGCCTCCCACGGCTCGATCACCGTCGAGCGGGTCGAGGGCATGGCCGAGATCACCACCAGCTCCGGCAGCCTGCGCGTCGGGACCGTCGACGGTCCCGCCGTCCTGAAGAACTCGCACGGCACCACGACCGTCGGCGCCGCGACCGGCGACCTGCGGGTGAGTGGCGCCAACGGCGACATCGACATCGAGCGCGCCGAGAGCTCGGTCGTCGCCACCACCGCCCACGGCACCCTGCGCGTCGCCGAAGTCGCCCGTGGCACCGTCCAGTTGGAGACCGCCTACGGCGCCATCGACATCGGCATCCGCGAGGGCACCGCCGCCTGGCTCGACGTCAGCTCCGGCCACGGGCAGGTGCGCAACGCGCTCGACGCCTCCGAGCCGCCGGAGAAGACCGAGGACACGGTCGAGGTCCGCGCCCGGACCCGCTGGGGCAACATCGACGTCCGCCGCGCCCGCGCCTGAGAGTCAGCCTTTCACTCCATTCCGGCTTTCAGTCCATTACGGCTTTCACTTCATTCCGGCCTTCGATCGGGAGAGCCCCATGGCTTCATCTGTCATGCCCATGCCCATGCCTATGTCCGTTGCCGTCTCCACCGTCGGCCTGCGCAAGTCCTACGGGGACAAGCTGGTCCTCGACGGGATCGACCTGCGCATCCCGACAGGCACTGTCTTCGCTCTGCTCGGCCCGAACGGCGCCGGCAAGACCACCGCCGTGAAGATCCTCTCCACCCTCGTCACCGCGGATCCCGGCTCCGGCGACATCCGCGTGGGTGGCCACGACCTGGCCACCGACCCCCAGGCGGTACGCGCCGCGATCGGTGTCACCGGGCAGTTCTCCGCTGTCGACGGTCTGATCACCGGCGAGGAGAACATGCTTCTCATGGCGGACCTGCATCACCTCTCGCGTGGCGAGGGCCGCCGTACCGCCGCCGAGCTGCTGGAGCGCTTCGACCTGACGGAGGCTGCGAGGAAGCCCGCCTCCACGTACTCGGGCGGCATGAAACGTCGTCTCGACCTCGCCATGACGCTGGTCGGCAACCCGCGGATCATCTTCCTCGACGAGCCGACCACCGGCCTGGACCCGCGCAGCCGCCACAACATGTGGGGCATCATCCGCGAGCTGGTCTCCGACGGCGTGACCGTCTTCCTCACCACTCAGTACTTGGAGGAGGCCGACGAGCTCGCCGACCGTATCGCGGTCCTCAACGACGGCAAGATCGCCGCCGAAGGCACCGCGGAGGAACTCAAGCGGCTTATCCCGGGCGGGCATGTACGGCTGCGGTTCGCCGACCCGGCCGCGTACCGGTCCGCCGCCGTCGCCCTGCGGGAGGTCACCAGGGATGACGAGGCGCTGTCGTTGCAGATTCCCAGCGGTGGCAGCCAGCGCGAGCTGCGCTCCATCCTCGACTGGCTGGACGCCGCCGACATCGAGGCGGACGAGCTGACCGTGCACACACCCGACCTCGACGACGTGTTCTTCGCCCTGACCGGCGACTCCAACATCCCCAACCAGCCCAAGGAGACTGTCCGATGAGCGCGCTCTCCCTCGCCGTCCGCGACTCGAACACGATGCTGCGCCGCAACCTGCTGCACGCCCGGCGCTACCCGTCCCTGACCCTGAATCTGCTGCTCACCCCGATCATGCTGCTGTTGCTCTTCGTCTACATCTTCGGCGATGTGATGAGCGCGGGCATCGGTGGCGGCGGCGCGGACCGCTCCGCGTACATCGCCTATATCGTCCCGGGCATCCTGCTGATGACCATCGGCGGCACCGTCGTCGGGACGGCGGTGTCCGTCTCCATGGACATGACCGAGGGCATCATCGCCCGCTTCCGTACGCTGGCGATCCACCGCGGCTCGGTGCTCGTCGGGCATGTCGTCGGCAGCGTGTTGCAGTGCGTGATGAGCGTGGTCCTTGTCGGGGCCGTCGGCGTGGCCATCGGCTTCAGATCCACGGACGCAACCGCCCTGGAGTGGCTGGCGGCGTTCGGGCTGCTCGTGCTCTTTGCCATGGCGCTCACCTGGATCGCGGTCGGCATGGGCCTGATCAGCCCGAACGCCGAGGCCGCCAGCAACAACGCGACGCCGATGATCCTGCTGCCGCTCCTCTCCAGCGCCTTCATCCCGGTCGAGACGATGCCGGGCTGGTTCCAGCCGATCGCCGAGTACCAGCCGTTCACGCCGGCCATCGAGACCCTGCGTGGGCTGTTGCTCGGCAGCGAGATCGGCCACAACGGGTGGCTCGCGGTCGTCTGGTGCCTGGGCCTGACCGCGCTCGGCTACCGCTGGTCGACGGCGCAGTTCAACCGCGACCCGAAGTAACCGCCATGACCGCGCGGGCCGCCTCCCGCAGCGTGTCCCGCCCCAGGGCGGCGTACGCCGACACCGCGTCGGCATACGCCGCCCCGCCGGCTTTCACCCATCTCGGGCGCGCGCTCGTGCCGGCCGGCCGGCTCGCGTTCCTCGGCCCGCAGCCCGCGGGTCCGGACAGCGCCTTCGCCCGGGCGACCGCCGCACTCTCGCCGTTCCTGCGCGAGGCGTCCCCCGCCGCCAGGGGTATGGGGTCGCTCATGGAACCCGCGCGCATCCGCCAGGTGCTCGCCGCCGCCGGGTTCACCGACATCGACGTAGCCCCGGTGGAGGCGCCCATGACGTTGGGCGCCGACGCGGGCGACGCCGTCGGCTTCCTCTTCTCCATGGGCCCGACGCGCCACAACCTGCGCGAGGTCGAGCCGGCGACCGTCGCCCGTATCCGTGCCGAAGTGCAGGACGCGCTCGTGGAGTTCGAGACCGCGGACGGTGTCCGCATTCCCGGGGCCGTCTGGATCGTCACCGCGAGAAGCGGGCGCTGATCGGCTGATCAGTCCTGGTCGGGGCGGAGGTGGCGGTCCAGGGCCATGGAGAGCTCCGCTTCGACCACGCTCTTCGCCAGCGGGCGGAGTTTCGCCTCGACCAGCGGGTCGGCGTGGGTGTGCAGGACCGTGGCGAAGAGTTCGGCCAGGGCGTCCGCGTGGGCGCGGACCCGGCGGCCGGTTTCGAGGACCGCGGCGAGGGGGACACCCTCGCGGACCAGGGCCGCCGACACGTCCAGCAGGCGGCGGCTGATGTGGACGAGTTCTTCGCCGTCGACCGCGAGATAGCCGAGGTCGAGGGCGGCCGCGAGGTTCTCCGGGGTGACCTCGCCCTCGAAGTAGTCGGCCAGTTCCTCGGGGGAGAGCCGGACCGGGGTCTCCTCGGTCGGCTCGCCCAGGCCGAGGACCTCGCCGACGTCCCGCCCGCTCTCGAAGGCGGTGGCGAGGTCGGCGATGCCGTTGAGCGTGTGACCGCGCTCCAGCAGGGCCGCGATCGTACGGAGCCTGGCCAGGTGGTGGTCGCCGTACCAGGCGATCCGGCCCTCGCGGCGCGGTGGCGGGATCAGGCCGCGCTCGCGGTAGAAACGCACGGTGCGCACGGTGATGCCCGCCTCCCGGGCCAGCTCCTCCATGCGGTACTCGCGGTGTTCGCGACCTTCTGCCATATCGGCCAGCCTATGTCGTGTACCGGCGGTAACTTGATGCGTCCGACCCCTACCCATGAGTACGGCGCTGCCCTACGCTCCCCACTGTGCCAGTGAACGCTGGCGCGGTTCGTGGATGTCCGGTGGCAGGAGGCGGTATGGGCCAGCACGTACGCGTGGCGGTGATCGGATCCGGATTCGGTGGCCTCGGGGCGGCGGTGCGGCTGCGTCGCGAGGGGATCACCGACTTCGTCGTCCTGGAGCGGGCGGACTCGGTCGGCGGGACCTGGCGGGACAACAGCTATCCGGGGTGCGCGTGTGATGTGCCCTCGCATCTCTACTCGTTCTCGTTCGCGCCCAACCCCGACTGGCCGCGCACCTTTTCCGGGCAGCCGCACATCAGGGCGTATCTGGAGCACGTCGCGGACACCTTCGGGCTGCGGCCGCATGTGCGGCTCAACCACGAGGTGCGGCTGATGCGCTGGGACAGCGACGCGCTGCGCTGGGAGATCGAGACCTCGCAGGGCGCGCTGAGCGCCGATGTGGTGGTCTCCGCGGCCGGGCCGCTGTCGGACCCCAGGATCCCGGAGATACCCGGCCTCGCGGAGTTCCCCGGAAAGGTGTTCCACTCGGCGCGCTGGGACCACGACTACGACCTGCGCGGCAAGCGCGTCGCCATGATCGGCACGGGTGCGTCCGCGATCCAGATCGTGCCGGCGATCCAGCCGGAGGTGGCGCGGCTGACGGTCTTCCAGCGGACGCCGCCGTGGGTGATGCCGCGCGCGGACCGGGCGATCTCGGGGGCCGAGCGGCGGCTGCACCGGACGCTGCCGTTCACCGGGGCCGCGCGGCGCAGACTGCTCTGGGGCATCAGGGAGTTGCAGGTCCAGGCGTTCACCAAGCGGCCGAACCAGCTCGGGCTGGTGGAGTCGCTCGCCAAGGCCAATATGAAGAAGGCGATCAAGGACCCGGCGCTGCGGGCCAAGCTGACGCCGTCGTACCGCATCGGCTGCAAGCGGATCCTGCTCTCCAGCGCGTACTACCCGGCGCTCGCGCGGCCCAATGTGGACCTGGTCGCCTCGGGTCTGGCGGAGGTGCGCGGCTCGACGCTGGTCGCGGCGGACGGTACGGAGACCGAGGCCGACGCGGTCGTCTTCGGGACGGGCTTCCATGTGACGGACATGCCGATCGCCGAGCGGGTGGTGGGCGCCGACGGGATCACGCTCGCCGAGGCGTGGAAGGACGGGATGGAGTCGCTGCGCGGCGCGACCGCGGCCGGCTTCCCCAACTGGATGACGATCATCGGTCCCAACACCGGTCTCGGGAACTCCTCGATGATCCTGATGATCGAGTCCCAGCTGAACTACATGGCCGGCTATCTGCGGCAGTTGGACGCCCTGGGGGGCCACGCGGCGCTGGGCGCCCGCCCGTCGGCCGTGCGCGCCTGGAACCACCGGGTGCAGGAGCGCATGAAGCGGACCGTGTGGAACACCGGCGGCTGCACCAGCTGGTATCTGGACCACAACGGCCGCAACACCACCATCTGGCCGGGGACGACGACCGAGTTCCGGCGGGCCACGCGGGAGGTGGACCTCGCGGAGTACGAGGTGATCCGCGCCGCGGGGCCCGAGCGGACGACCGAGACCGCCGGGCCGGAGCAGACGACAGCGGCCGCCGGGCCCGAGCAGACCACGGAGCCCGAGCAGACCACGGAGAAGGAGGCCGTCCGATGAACCGGGCGCCCCAGGGCCGTGAGCTGACCGCCGTCTCCGCCGACGGTTCGCGTATCCATATCGAGGTGTACGGCTCCGAGGGTCGGCCCGCAGTCGTCCTCGCGCACGGCTGGACCTGCTCGATCCGCTTCTGGGCGGCTCAGATCGAGGACCTCGCGGCCGACCACCGCGTGATCGTCTACGACCAGCGGGGGCACGGCCGTTCGCCGTTGCCGACACGTGACGGCTACACCACCGACGCCCTCGCCGACGACCTGGAGGCGGTGCTCGCCGCGACGCTGGAGCCGGGGGAGCGGGCCGTACTCGCCGGGCACTCCATGGGCGGCATGACGATCATGGCCGCCGCGCGGCGGCCCGCCTTCCGGGAGCACACGGCCGCCGCGCTGCTGTGCAGCACGGGCAGTTCGCGGCTGGTCGCCGAGTCGCTGGTGCTGCCGATGCGGGCCGGGCGCGTACGGACCTGGCTGACCAGGCTGGTGCTCGGGTCGCGCGCCCCGCTCGGGCCGGTCACCGGGCTGTCGAAGCGGATCCTGCGCTACGGGACGATGGGCCCCGGCGCCGCGCCGGAGCGGGTCGCGGAGTGCGCCCGGATCGTGCACGCCTGTCCCCGGGTCTCCCGGGTGGCCTGGTCGCATGTCCTCGGCGAGCTCGATCTCGACCCGGGCGTAAGGGAGTTGAGGGTGCCCACCGCCGTGGTCGTGGGGACCGCCGACCGGCTGACGCCGCCGGTCCAGGCGGCGGCGCTGGCCGCCGCGCTGCCCGACTGCACCGGGCTCACCGAACTCCCCGGGATCGGGCACATGACACCGGTGGAGGCTCCGGAGACCGTCACCGCGACGATCCGCGGGCTGGTCGCCACGTACGTGAGCACGAAGGAGGACGCGGCATGAGCGGGAAGGGAACGCGCGGCCTGGACGGACAGGTCGCGGTCGTCACGGGCGCGGCGCGCGGCGTCGGCGAACTGCTGGCCCGCAAGCTCTCCGCGCGCGGTGCCAAGGTGGCGCTCGTCGGCCTGGAGGCGGAGGAGCTGAAGCGGGTCGCGGCCCGGCTGCACTCCGAGTGCGACCACTGGTACGCGGATGTCACCGACCACGCGGCGATGGCGCGGGTGGCGGCGGAGGTCAAGGAGCGCTTCGGCCGGGTGGACATCGTCGTCGCCAACGCGGGTGTGGCGTCCGGCGGGCCGTTCGCGGACTCCGACCCCGACGCGTGGCGCCGGGTCATCGAGGTCAATCTGATCGGTGGCGCGGTGACGGCGCGGGCGTTCCTGCCCGCCCTGACGGCGAGCCGCGGCTACTTCCTGCAGATCGCGTCGCTGGCCGCGATCACCCCGGCGCCGATGATGACCGCGTACTGCGCGTCCAAGTCCGGCGTCGAGGCCTTCGCGCACAGCCTGCGCTCCGAGGTCGGCCACCAGGGCGTGCGGGTGGGCGTCGGCTATCTGTCCTGGACGGACACCGACATGGTGCGCGGCGCCGACCAGGACGAGGTGATGCGGGAGCTGCGGCAGCGGCTGCCGTGGCCGTCGAACCGTACGTATCCGCTCGGCCCCGCCGTGGACCGCATCGTCGCCGGGATCGAGCGGCGCTCCGCGCATGTGTACGCCCAGTGGTGGCTGCGCGGGATGCAGTCCGTACGGGGATATCTGCCGGGGATCGTCGCCGCCGTCGGGCAGCGTGAGATGCGGCGCTTCGAACCCCGTCTGGCGGGGGTGCGGAAAGGGCTTGTGGGCGCGGGCGGGGCCGCTGACGAGCAGGAGCGCACGCAGCGTAACTGATCGAAATGCGCGGAATGTCGGGGCGTGTAAGTCTGGTCGAGGCCCCACCCATTGGGGCCCATCCCCACACCCCCTTCCTTTCAGGAGCGAGTTTCCATGGGAATTTCCGACCAGTTCAAGGACAAGGCACAGCAGCTCGGAGACCGAGCGAAGTCGCAGGTGAGCGACAAGGACAGGCAGGACGAGCAGGCCAAGCAGGCCCAGCGTTCCGGTCAGTCGCAGCGCCCCCAGTCGGGGCAGTCGCCGCAGTCGGACCGGACCCAGCAGCCCGGACAGCACGGGCAGGGCCAGTCCGGCCAGTCCGGCCGCGGCTCACAGTCGGGCTCGCAGTCCAAGGACCGCGCGCAGGACGGCCGCGACCAGGCGCAGCGGAAGACGCAGAACGCCCACGACGAGATGGACGACCACTTCGACGTTTGAGTCGGGATCTGATCCCGGCGTTCTGAGCTTCTGACGCGTGCGAGAGGCGCACCCGGTCCGCCGGGTGCGCCTCCCGTATGCGCTCAGTCGGTTATGGGCTCAGTCGGTCCGTATGGGCTCAGTCGGTCGTGCGGGGCGGCAGAGCGGGGCGGCGCAGGTCCGGGACCGCTCCGTACCCCGGCGGGGTCGACGCCGCGTGCGCGGCCAGCAGATCCAGCGCCACCCACACCGCGTCGTCGAGCTGGGCGTGCCGGCCCTCCGCCCAGTCGAGCGGAGTGCGCAGGGCCTCGATGTCCGGTGCCACGCCGTGGTTCTCGACGGACCAGCCGTACGCGTCGAACCAGGCCGCGTTCATCGGCACCGTGATCACCGTCCCGTCGCCGAGCCGGTGCCGTCCGGTGATGCCGACCACGCCGCCCCAGGTGCGCTGGCCGACCACCGGCCCCAGCTTGAGCAGCCGGAAGGCGGCGGTGATCATGTCGCCGTCGGAGGAGGTGGCCTCGTCGGCGAGCGCGACCACCGGGCCGCGCGGCGCGTTGGAGGCGTACGAGACGGGCTGGGCGTTGCGCGTGAGGTCCCAGCCGATGATCCGGCGGCTGAGCTTCTCCACGACCAGCTCGCTGATATGACCGCCCGCGTTGCCCCGTACATCCACGATCAGCGCCGGGCGGGAGACCTCCAGGCGCACATCCCGGTTGAACTGGGCCCAGCCGGAGCCGCCCAGGTCGGGGATGTGCAGATAGCCGCACCTGCCGCCGCTGATCTTCCGTACGACCTCACGGCGTTTGGCCACCCAGTCCTGGTAGCGCAGCGGCCGTTCGTCGATGAGCGGGACGATCGCGACGCGGCGGAAGGGGCCCTCGCGGCCGGCGGGCCGGAAGGTCAGCTCGACCGTGGTGCCGCCGGCGGCGGCCAGCAGCGGATAGGGGCCGGCCACCGGATCGACCGGCCGCCCGTCGACATGGGTGAGGACCGCGCCCGCGCGGATCCCCGTACCGGCCAGCGGGGAACGGGCCTTGGAGTCGGAGGAGTCGCCGGGCAGGATCCGCTTGATCATCCACTCGCCGTCCCGGCAGACCAGATTGGCGCCGAGCAGGCCCATCGCGCGCTGGTAGTGCGGCGGGCCCTCGTTGCGGCGGGCCGGGGTGACATACGCGTGGGAGGTGCCCAGCTCGCCGAGGACCTCGCGCAGCAGATCCGCGAACTCGTCGGGGGAGGCGACGCGTTCGACCAGCGGACGGTACTGGTCGAGGACGCCGTCCCAGTCGATGCCGCACAGGTCCGGCTCCCAGAAGAAGGAGCGGATGATGCGGCCCGCCTCCTCGTACGCCTGACGCCACTCGGCCTCGGGGTCGACGTCGTGCAGGATCCGGCGCAGATCCAGATAGACGGTCGAGTCGCTGTCCCCGGACTCGGTGGCGGGCACCGCGCGCAGCTCGCCGTCGTCCACGACCACGAGCCTGGTGCCGTCACCGCTCGGCGCGAACCAGTCCAGATGGCCGACCAGTTCACTCTTGCGGGCCTTCGTGATGTCGAAGTGTTCGAGGGTCGGCCGTCCCGACATGTCCGCGGGATTGGCGAAGGTCTCGCCGAGCGCGCCCGAGATCGGCCAGCGCAGCCAGACCAGACCGCCGCCGCTGACCGGGTGCAGCGCCGAGTACTTGGACGCGGTGACGGGGAACGGGGTGACCCGGTCCGCCAGGCCCTCGACCTCGACCATGACCGTCCCGTCGCCCGAGTCGCTGACGGCGGGGTCGAGTCCGCCGGCGGCGGGCCTGCCGTCCGGGGAGAGCGCGAAGGGGGACGGGGTCGCGGAGGACAGCGGTACGAGATAGGGGCGGCAGCCCAGGGGGAAGGAGAGGTCGCCGGTGTGCACGTCGTACACGGGGTCGAAGCCGCGCCAGGACAGGAACGCGAGGTAGCGGCCGTCGCTGGTGAACACCGGATTCTCGTCCTCGAAGCGGCCGTTGGTGACGTCGACGATCGTACGGGCGAAACTTCCGGCGATCTTGGCCAGCTTGATCTGGCGGAGCGAGCGGCCGATGCCAGGGTGGGACCAGGTGAGCCAGTCGCCGTCGGGGGAGAAGGCGAGGTCGGTCACGGGGCCGTTGATGGACCGGATGAGTTCGGTGGGTTCGGGGGGTTCGGTGGGCTGGTCGGGTTCGGCGGCGGCGGTCTTGGCGGCCTCCGTGGTCTCGCTCGCGGTCTCGTCCGTGGTCCCGTCTGCGGTCTCGTCCGTGGGCTCTTCCGCGGACTCTTCCGTGGGTTCCTCCGGGACGTCTATGAGCAGCAGCCTGCCGTCGTGCGAGGCGATGGCTATTCGCTCGCCGTCCGGGTCCGCGACCATTTCCAGTACCCGGCCCAGCTGTCCGGAGGCCAGCCGCCGTGGCGCGCGGTCGCCGCTCGCCCGGGGCAGATACGCGATCTCGATCGCGTCCTCGCCGTCCGCGTCGGTGACGTACGCGACCTGGCCGCCGCTGCCGAGCATCTCGGGGGACCGGACCCGGACGCCCGGGGTGTCCGCGATCGTGCGGGCCGGGCCGTCGCGGTGGGTGAGCCAGTACAGGCTGCCGCGTACGGAGACGGCGCTCGCCCGGCCCGTCGTGTCCACCGAGATCCCGGCGAGATGGCCGGCGGCCGGGACCTGGTAGCCGCGCCGTCCGGTGCGGGGGCCGCCGAGCCGTACGTCCAGCTTGCGCGGCACCGAGTCGGGGGTCAGCGCGTCGACCAGCCAGAGATCGCCCGCGCACTGGTAGACGACCCGGCGCCCGTCGGAGGAGGCGTGGCGGGCGTAGAAGGCGTCGTGGTCGGTGTGGCGGCGCAGATCGGTGCCGTCGGGCAGGCAGGAGTAGAGATTGCCGACGCCCTCGTGGTCGGAGAGGAACGCGATGCGTCCGTCGACGAACATCGGGCAGTCCAGATGGCCGCCGAGGTCCGCGAGCAGCCGCTCGCCGTGCAGCCACAGCCGGCCCATCGCCCCGCCCCGGTACCGCTTCCAGGCGGCGGGCTCGTGCGGTGGCTTGCCGGTGAGCAGGAGCGTGCGGTGCTCGCCGTCGATGTCCGCGACGGCGAGGTCGGTCACCGGGCCCCAGGGCAGCTTGGCGCCGGGGGAGCCGTCGGTGGGGACGGTGTAGGCCCAGGAGAAGTAGGAGAAGGGCTGGCTGTGCGAGGAGACGGCGAGGATCTGCGCGGTGCCGTCGGGGTCGGGGGGTGTCCAGCCGCAGACGCGGGTGTCGGTGGAGCCCCAGTAGCTGAGCCGGCGGGCGGGGCCGCCGTCCACGGGGGCGAGGTGGATCTCGGGGTCGAGGCTGCGCCAGGTCGTATAGGCGATGTGACGGCCGTCGGGCGAGAAGCGGGGGTGGCCGACGCGGGTGCGGTCGACGGTCACCCGCCAGGCTCGTCCGGGCCGGTGCCCGGCCGGAACGAGGGGTGCGACCCAGAGGTCGTCCTCGGCGGCGAAGCACAGCAAGTCGTCGTGAAGGTGCGGGAAGCGGAGATACGCAACGTCGTCACTCACCCCACAATGCTGCCCGTTTTGAACGGACAGCGCCTCTGGGGGAGCGGTTCTTTGGTGCGGTTCGCCGTCCGGCGGGGGTGGGGGTGCGGGGCCGTTCGTCGTGGTGCGGGGGCCGGGGGCTCCGGAGGTGCGTGTCCGGACTGCATGATTTACGGCGCCGTGCGGGCCGGATGAACGGTGCGGCCTGTGGTGCGCCACAAATCACGCTCTACGTCCGGACACCCACCTCCTGCGCCCCCACCCCCCTCCCGCCGGTGGCCCCGACCCGACGAGCTGGGGCCTGGGGCTGTGGAGTCTGTGGCGGGCGGTGAAGGGGGGCGTGTAGGGGGTGTGTCCAGGACGTAGAGCGTGATTTGTGGCGCACGACAACCGGTCACCCGACATCCGGTCCGCACGCGCCGTAAATCATGCAGTCCAGGACACACCCCCTGCACGACCACCGGCGACAACCCGCGCCGGACACACCCACCCGCACCCGGCGCGGACCGGGCCCGCGCGAAAGTGGCGCAGGACACAAGCGAAACGGGTTCGTTTCGGTGGGGGCCGGGTTATCTTCGTACTGTACGAAACCGTTTCGTTCGGGAGGTTGGGCATGGCACGCAGCAGGCTTACGCCGGAGCGCGAAGCCGAGCTGTACGCCGCCGTGCTCGATCTGCTGCGCGAGGTCGGTTACGACGCCCTGACCATGGATGCCATCGCCGCCCGTACCCACTCCAGCAAGGCCACCCTCTACCGCCAGTGGGGGAGCAAGCCCGAGCTGGTCGCTCGTGCGCTGCGTAACAACAAGCCGGTCGCTCTCGAGCGGATCGACACCGGTTCGCTGCGTGGCGACTTCCACGAGATGGTGGCGCGCAGCGACGACTGTCAGATGGAGAAGGACTCCGCGCTGATGCGGGGCCTGTTCCATGCCGTTCACGACAACCCCGATCTCCACCAGGCGTTGCGCGAGCTGCTCGTCGAGCCGGAGCTCACCGGACTCGGAGAACTGCTGCGGCGTGCCGTGGACCGGGGCGAGATCCCCGCGGACAACCCCGCGCTGGGGTATGTCCCGCACATGCTGATCGGCGCGTTCATCGCCCGCCAGCTGATCGAGGACCGGCCGGTCGACCGGAGCTTCCTCGTTTCGTACCTCGACGCCGTGGTGCTCCCCGCCCTCGGCGTCTGACCGTCCCCAGCAGCACCCCGCACTACCTGACGCGTTCCGCTCTCGCCGTCGGGCCGGCTCCCCATGCCCTGTTCCTCCATAGACCGGGAGTACGCCCTCGTGGCCACGTTTCTCTACAAGCTCGGACGGTTCGCCTTCCGGCGCCGCCGCTATGTCGCCCTGGTGTGGGTGGCGCTGCTGGCGCTCGCCGGGGTGGGAGCGGCCTCCGCGTCCACTGCTACCTCAAGCTCCTTCTCCATTCCGGGGACGGAGGCCCAGAAGGCCTTCGACCTGCTCGAACAGCGCTTCCCCGGGGCGCGTGCCGATGGAGCGACCGCCCGGGTCGTCTTCAAGGCGCCCGCGGGCGAGAAGATGACCGACGCCGGCCACAAGGCCGAGGTCCGCGGGATCGTGGACGAGCTGTCGGCCGGGTCGGACCAGGTCGCCTCGGTGACCGATCCGTACACCGCGAAGGCGGTCTCGAAGAACGGCTCGACGGCGTATATCCAGGTCTCGTACAAGGTCAGCTCGATGGAGCTGACCGAGGCGACGCGTGAGGCGCTCCAGGAGACCGGCGCCGACGCGCGGGGCCAGGGGCTGGCGGTGGAGATCGGCGGAGACGCGCTCCAGGCCGCCCCGGAGACGGGATCCACCGAGATCATCGGGGTGGCCGTCGCGGCGGTCGTGCTCGTCATCACCTTCGGGTCGCTGATCGCGGCGGGGCTGCCCCTGCTGACCGCGCTCATCGGGGTCGGCGTCGGTGTCTCCACGATCACCGCGCTCGCCAGCGTCCTGGACCTGGGATCCACCACGTCCATCCTGGCGATGATGATCGGCCTCGCGGTCGGGATCGACTACGCGCTGTTCATCGTCTCCCGCTACCGGGCCGAGCTGGCCGAGGGACGGGAGCGCGAGGAGGCGGCGGGACGGGCCGTCGGAACGGCCGGGTCCGCGGTGGTCTTCGCCGGTCTGACCGTCGTGATCGCGCTGGTCGGCCTGGCGGTCGTCAATATCCCGATGCTCAGCAAGATGGGCTTCGCCGCCGCCGGTACGGTCGTGATCGCCGTCCTCATCGCGCTCACCCTCATCCCGGCGATGCTGGGCTTCGCGGGCAAGCGGGTGCATGGCCGCAAGGCCCGTGAGGCGATGGAGTCCGGCGCGGAGGCGGCGGAGAAGCCCAACATGGGCACCCGCTGGGCGCGCTTCGTGCTGCGCCGCCCGGTCGCCGTGCTGATCGCGGGTGTCGTCGGCCTCGGGGCCATCGCGATCCCGGCCGCCTCGCTGGAGCTGGGCCTGCCCGACGACGGCTCGCAGCCGACCAGCACCAGCCAGCGCAAGGCGTACGACCTGCTCTCCGACGGTTTCGGGCCCGGCTTCAACGGGCCGCTGGTGGTGGTGGTCGACGGCAAGGCCAACGACAACGCCAAGGCGGCGGCCACGCGGGTCTCCGACACCGTACGGAAGATGGACGGCGTCGCGGTCGTGACTCCGTCCACCCTCAACAAGGCGGGCGACACCGCGACGATCACGGTGATCCCCAAGGACCGTCCCTCTTCGGTCAAGACCGAGGAGCTGGTCCACTCCATCCGGGACACGGGCGGGGAGATCACGGCGGACAGCGGGGCCGAGGTGCTGGTCACCGGTGCCACGGCGATGAACATCGACTTCTCGCAGAAGATGAACGACGCGCTGCTGCCCTATCTCGCGCTCGTCGTCGGCCTGGCGTTTCTCCTGCTGATGGTGGTCTTCCGGTCCGTGCTGGTGCCGCTCAAGGCGGCTCTCGGCTTCCTGCTCTCGGTGGTCGCGGCCCTGGGCGCGGTCGTCGCGGTCTTCCAGTGGGGCTGGCTCGGGGGCCTGCTCGGCGTCGAGCAGACCGGTCCTGTGATGTCGATGATGCCGATCTTCATGGTGGGTGTGGTCTTCGGTCTCGCCATGGACTACGAGGTCTTCCTGGTCACCCGGATGAGGGAGGCGTACGTCCATGGTGAGCGGCCCGGCGAGGCGATCGTCACCGGCTTCCGGCACGGCGCGCGGGTGGTCTCGGCCGCGGCGGTGATCATGATCGCCGTCTTCGCGGGCTTCATCGGCTCCGGCGAGTCGATGATCAAGATGATCGGCTTCGGGCTCGCCATCGCGGTGTTCTTCGACGCGTTCGTGGTCCGGATGGCGATCGTGCCCGCGGTGCTCGCCCTGCTGGGCAACCGGGCCTGGTGGCTGCCGCGCTGGCTGGACCGGGCGCTGCCCAACGTGGATGTGGAGGGCGAGGCGCTGCGCAAGCTGCTCGCGGACAGCGCCGGGGGTCCGGACGGCGGTCCCGGCGCGGAGCGTGAGCTCGTACGCGTCTGACGCCGCTGCTTCGCGCCCGGTCCTGCGCCCCGAAGGGGGTGTGGGGCCGGGCCGTTGTATGTGTTCAGGTCTTGTGGAGCAGCTTGCTCAGCTCGGTCTCGACCTCTATGTCGTGCCGCTCCTCGCCGATCGGCACCATCGCGTACGTGCTCTTCAGGAACCGGCGCAGCGGCGCGGTGTCGAACTGCACCATCGCCACCCCTTCACGCGAGTGGAACTCCAGCACGGTCTGGGCGCGGCCGCAGGGCCAGACCTGGACGTCGCCGTAGCCCGACGGCAGTCGCAGGCCCGATTCGAGGAGGTCGCGGGCGAACGCCCAGACCACCTCACCCTGGTCGAGGGATACCTCGGGCGGGAACACGATGCGCATGGCGAGCGGATCGGCGCCGTCGTAGCGGAGGGTGACGGTGACGGCCTTGTGGTGGGGTGCGTCCGTGATGAGACGGGCCTTGGCGGGCTGCTCGACGACGGGTGACATCGGCTGGCTCCTCTGCGGCTGCTGCGGCGCGGAGTCCGTTTGAGGTGCGTCACAAACCATCTCTTATCGGACATTCATCACCCAATACTACAAAGGTTCTACAAAGGGTGCCGCTTGAGTCGCGTGTTCACTGATGTCTCATCTGGTGAACACCGTCCCGGCAGCCCGCATACAACCTGCTCTTGCAACTTGTTCGCAAGAGGGACCTATCATCAGACGGTTCTCGTCGCCCCGTCCCCCGTCCCCCGCAGGAAGCGGAGCCCCGCCATGCATGTCCCCGACGGATTCATCAACCTGCCGGTCTCGGCCGCCGCCGGCGTCGTCGCCGCGGGTGGTGTCGCGGTCAGCCTGCGCGGCGCGCGCCGCGAGCTGGACGAGCGCACCGCCCCGCTCGCCGGACTGGTCGCCGCCTTCATCTTCGCCGTACAGATGCTGAACTTCCCCGTCGCGGCCGGGACCAGCGGCCATCTGCTGGGCGGAGCCCTGGCGGCGATACTCGTCGGCCCCTTCACCGGCGTGCTCTGTGTCTCGGTCGTCCTGCTGATGCAGGGCATCCTCTTCGCGGACGGCGGGCTGACCGCGCTCGGGGTGAACATCACCGTCATGGCGCTGGTGACGACCGTCGTCGCGTACGCGCTCTTCCGCGGGCTGGTCAAGGTCCTGCCCCGGACACGCCGCTCGGTGACCGTCTCCGCGTTCATCGCCGCGCTGGTCTCCGTACCGGCCGCGGCCGCCGCCTTCACCGCCCTGTACGCCGTCGGCGGGACCACGGACATCCCGATCGGCAAGGTGCTGACCGCGATGGTCGGTGTCCATGTGCTGATCGGTATCGGCGAGGCCGTGATCACCGCGCTGACGGTCGGCGCCGTCATCGCCGTACGCCCCGACCTGGTGTACGGCGCCCGGGGGCTGACCGCGCCGCTGAAGCTGCGCGTCGGCGGCGAGCTGGTCGACGCCAGGCCCGCGCCCTCCGCCGCTCCGGTGGCCGGTTCGCCCGTGGCCGCCCGCTCCACCCGGCGGGTCTGGGCGACCGGCCTGGTCACGGCCCTCGTGCTGGCCGGCTTCGTCTCCTTCTACGCCTCCGCCAACCCCGACGGCCTGGAGAAGGTCGCCGCGGACCAGGGCATCGACAAGAAGACCGAGGAGCACCACACCGCCGACTCGCCGCTCGCCGACTACGGCGTCAAGGACGTCTCGAACGCCCGGCTCGCCGGCGGTGTCGCGGGTGTGATCGGAGTGGGCGCCACGGTCGCCGTGGGCAGCGGCGTGTTCTGGGCGGTGCGCCGCCGCCGTACGTCCGGGAATTCCCTGCCGGCCGGTCCCGCCGGTCCCGCCGGATCCGCCGGCTCTGTCGGCGGGAAGGCCTGACATGGGCGCGGGCCACGCTCACAAGCTCTACCGGCACGGGCACTCGCCGGTCCATGAGCTGCCCCCGCACTGCAAGCTCGCCGCCGTCTTCTGCTTCGTCGTCGTGGTGGTCTCCACCCCGCGCGAGGCGATCTGGGCCTTCGGCCTGTACGCGGTGCTGCTGGCGGCGGCCGCGGTGGTGGCCCGCGTGCCGGCCGGCTTCCTGCTGCGACGGCTGCTGATCGAGATCCCGTTCGTGGCCTTCGCCGTCCTGATGCCGTTCGTGGTCCCCGGCGAACAAGTCCAGTTCCTGGGGCTGTCGCTGAGCGTTCCCGGCCTCTGGGGCGCCTGGAACGTCCTTGCGAAGGGCACGCTCGGCGTCGCCGCGTCCGTGATCCTCGCCTCCACGACCGAGCTGCGCTCCCTGCTGCTCGGACTCCAGCGGCTCAGGCTGCCGCCCCTGCTGGTCCAGATCGCGTCCTTCATGATCCGGTACGGCGATGTCATCACCGACGAGATGCGCCGGATGTCGATCGCCCGGCGCTCGCGCGGCTTCGAGGCGCGGGGCGTACGGCACTGGGGCGTGCTGGCCAAGTCCGCCGGCGCGCTCTTCATCCGCTCCTACGAGCGGGGTGAGCGCGTGCATCTGGCGATGGTGAGCCGGGGGTACGCGGGCACCATGCCGGTCATCGACGAGGTGACCGCGTCCCGGGCGCAGTGGTCGTACGCCGCCGCCCTCCCGTTGTCGGCGCTCGCCGTCTGTCTGCTTGGCTGGACCCTATGAACGCTCTTCCCGTACCGGCGTCGCTCCAGGTCAGTGGCCTCGCGTACGCGTATCCCGACGGCCACCAGGCGCTGTTCGGCGTCGATCTGACCGTCGGGCGCGGTGAGCGGGTGGCCCTGCTCGGCCCCAACGGCGCCGGCAAGACCACGCTCGTCCTGCACCTCAACGGCATCCTCACCGCGGGGGCCGGCTCCGTGGAGGTCGCCGGGCTGCCCGTGGCGAAGCGGAATCTCGCCGAGATCCGGCGCCGGGTCGGCATCGTCTTCCAGGACCCGGACGACCAGCTGTTCATGCCGACGGTGCGGGAGGACGTGGCCTTCGGCCCGGCCGCCTCCGGACTGCGCGGCGCCGCGCTGGAGGCCCGGGTCGTCGCCGCGCTGACCCAGGTCGGGATGGCGGAGTACGCGAACCGGCCGCCGCACCACCTCTCCTTCGGGCAGCGCCGCCGGGTCGCCGTGGCGACCGTCCTGGCGATGGAACCGGAGATCCTCGTCCTCGACGAACCCTCGTCCAACCTGGACCCGGCCTCCCGCCGTGAACTGGCCGACATCCTGCGGTCGCTGGACATCACGGTGCTGATGGTCACGCACGATCTGCCGTACGCTCTCGAACTCTGCCCGCGCGCGGTGATCCTCAGCGACGGCGTCATCGTGGCCGACGGGCCCACCTCGCAACTCCTCGGCGACGAGGAGCTGATGGGCGCGCACCGGCTGGAGCTGCCGTTCGGTTTCGACCCGCGTTCCGTGTCGCCGGGGCACGTTGCACCATAGAGGGGTCGCGCCGCCGGGGCGTGGCGGGCGATGAGCGGTACGGCGCGGGCGGTGCGACGCGGGCGGTACCGGCGGGCGGGAGTGCGGGCGTGGACGTCCAGGGGACGGTGGCGGCGGGCTTCGAGCCGGTCAGGGACGCATTCGTACGGAACTTCGAGCATCTCGGTGAACGCGGCGCGGCGGTCGCCGTGTACCGGGACGGGTACAAGGTCGTCGACCTCTGGGCGGGCACGCGGAACGCGGACGAGACGACGGTCCTGGAGCCATGGGCCCTGGACACGGCGCAGGTCGTCCGCTCGGCGACGAAGGGCGTGACCGCGGCCGTACCGCTGCTGCTGCACCAGCGCGGACAGATCGATCTCGACGCGCCCGTCGGCACGTACTGGCCGGAGTTCAAGGCCGCGGGCAAGGAGCGGGCGCTCGTACGGCATCTGCTCTCGCACCGCGCCGGGGTGCCCGTCCTCGACCGGCCACTGACCCCGGCGGAGGCCGTCGACGGCACGTCGGGCGCCCTGGCCCTCGCCGCTCAGCGGCCCGTCTGGGAGCCGGGCACCGACCACGGCTATCACGCGCACACCTACAGCTGGCTTATCGCCGAGCTGGTCAAGCGGGTGACGGGGCGGAGCATCGGCCGGTGGATCGCCGAGGAGATCGCCCGGCCGCTCGGCCTGGACTTCTGGGTCGGACTGCCGGCCGAGGAAGCGCACCGGGTGGGGCGGATCGGGCCGGTCGAGGAGCCGGCGGGCGGCGGGGGCGCGCTCAGGCTGCGGCCCAAGCGGTCCGTCTCGGAGGCGTACCAGGACCCGCGGTCGCTCACCCGGCGCGCGTTCGCGGTGATCGAGCCGCGTCCCGACGAGAACGACCCGGCGTACCGCGCCGCCGAACTCCCGGCCTCCGGGGGCATCTCGACCGCCCGGGCGCTGGCCCGCTGCTACGCCGCGATGATCGGTCCGGTGGACGGCCACCGGCTGTTCGCCCCGGCGACCCTCACCCTGGCGCGTACGGAGGAGTCGGCGGGCCCCGACCGGGTGCTGGTCGTCGCCACCCGCTTCGGCCTCGGCTTCATGCTGCACGGCCCGGCCGCGCCGCTGCTGGGTCCGGGCTCCTTCGGCCACCCGGGGCGCGGCGGCTCGCTGGGGTTCGCCGACCCGGAGTCGGGGGTCGCGTTCGGGTATGTGACGAACGGGATGCGGAAGGGAGTGACGGCGGACCCGCGGGCACAGGCCCTGGTGCGGGCGGTGCGCTCGTCGTTGTGAGGCCGCCGGGCTCTGGTGTTGGCGGTGCGCGCGTGGTTGTGAGGCTGCCGGGTTCTGGTGTTGGCGGTGCGCGCGTGGTTGTGAGGCTGCCGGGTTCTGGCGTTGGCGGTGCGCTCGGCGACATGATCGCTGGATGCAGCGATTCGACGGATACGGCGTACTGATCACCGGAGCGGGCCAGGGCATCGGCGCGGCGACCGCCCGTCGGCTGGCGGCCGAAGGAGCGCGCGTCCTGGTCACCGACCTGGACGAGAAGCGGGCCGCGACGGCGGCCGGGACCATCCCTGGCGCGGTGGCGTTCGGCTGCGACGTGGCCGACCGGTCGTCGGTCGAGGCGGCGGTGGCGTATGCCGTGGAGTGCTTCGGCTCCCTCGACGTCCTGGTCAACAACGCCTACGCGTGCGCGCCCGACGCCCCGCTCTTCGAGGACGAGCCGGACGAGGTCTGGGCGCGTGATCTCGACATCACCCTGACGGGCGCCTTCCGCTGCGCCCGCGCTGCGCTTCCGCACCTGGTGGCGTCGGGCCGGGGCTCGATCGTCACGATCGGCTCGGTCAACGGCGAGCAGGACTTCGGCAACCACGCCTACAGCGCGGCCAAGGCGGGCCTGACGAGCCTCACCCGCACCCTCGCGGGCCACGCGGCGCCGCGTGGTGTCCGCGTCAACCTCGTCGCGCCGGGGACGATCCACACGGACGCCTGGACGGGCCGCGAGGCCGAATTGGGCCGCGCGGCCGCCCACTACCCGATGGGCAGGGTCGGCACCCCGGACGACATCGCCGCCGCGGTCGCCTTCCTGGCGTCCCCCGACGCCTCCTGGATCACGGGCACGACCCTGCCGGTCGACGGCGGCCTCCTGACGAGCAACGTGGGCCTGCGCCGGGCGATCGGCGGCCAGGACTGAGGGGTGCGGGAGGAGTGTCCTGTCCGCTCGCTCAACTCGTGTGGAGCATCAGGCTGATGCCCACCACCATCAGGCCCGCCGCCGCGATTCTCGGGGTGCCGAAGCGTTCCTTGAAGAAGACCGCGCCGATCGCCGCGCCGACGATGATCGACGATTCGCGCAGGGCGGCGACCGGGGCGAGCGGGGCGCGGGTCTGGGCCCAGAGGACCAGGCCGTACGCGATCAGGGAGAGCACCGCGCCGAGCAGGCCACGGGCCGCGTGCGGGCGCAGCTGGGCCAGGAGCAGGCCGCGGCGGGCGTACAGGGCGTAGGCCGGGATCAGGACGCCCTCCAGGATCATCAGCCAGGCGATATAGCTGATCGGTGAGCCGGAGTTGCGTACGCCGACGCCGTCCACGACGGTGTACGCCGCGATCGACAGGCCCGTCGCCAGCGCGGCCAGCAGGGCGGGCCACTGCGGCGCGGTCTTCGAGCCCCGGATGCCCCACAGGGCGACGCCGACCAGACCCGCCGAGGCGATGGCGACGCCCGCCCCCTGCCAGGCGTCCAGGGACTCGCCCACGAAGACGGCGGCCAGCACGGTGACCACCAGCGGGGCCGTGCCGCGGGCGATCGGGTACATCTGGCCGAAGTCCCCGAGGCTGAACGACCGCATCAGCAGCGCCTGGTAGCCGACGTGCAGCAGCGCGGAGACGATCAGATACGGCCAGGCCGCCGCGTGCGGCAGTGGCGCGAAGCAGGCGACGACCGCGCCGATCACCGTCGCGCCCCCGGCGATCAGGGTGAAGGCGACCAACTGGTCCTTGATCGTATGGGCGATGGCGTTCCAGCTGGCATGGGTGAGGGCGGCCACCAGGACCGCGGCGGCGACGAGGGGAGTCACCCCTTGCGCTCACGGACGTCCACCACGGTGCCGCCGGCGTGCGTGACCAGGGACGTGGGGTCCATGGGGAACACCGTGTGCGGAGTGCCGGCCGCCGCCCACACCACCGCGTGGCCGAGCAGCCCCTGATCGGCCAGCACCCGGGTCTTCGTACGGTGGCCGAAGGGCGGCACGCCGCCGATGGCGTAGCCCGTGGTCTCCCGGACCAGCTCGGCGTTCGCCCGCTTGACGGCGGCCGCGCCCAACTCCTGCCGTACGCGCTCCACATCGACCCGTGAGGCGCCGTCCATCAGCACCAGGACCGGCACCCCGTCGGCCTCGAAGACCAGCGACTTGACGATCTCGCCGAGGCCGCAGCCGACGGCGGCGGCGGCCTCGGCGGCGGTGCGGGTGGCGTCCGGGAAACGGCGGACCCGTTCGGTGAGACCGTCGAGGCCCAGCTCACGCAGGGCCTCGACGAAACGGGGATGGGCGGCGGTTTCGGGAGTGCTCATGGACCGCACGCTAGCGGTCGCGGTACGGGCCGTGCGACCGGCTTCCGGACTCCGCCCGGAGCGGCCGGTGGCACGGAGGCGTACGGGACCGGCCGCGGAGCCGGTGGCACACGGGCGTACGGGACCTGTCCCCGGGGCCAGTGGCAGAGAGGCACGCGGGACCTGCCGCGGGCCGCACCGTCACCCTGGGCCTCATCCCGCGCCCAGTACCGCCGCCACCACCGGGCCCGCCGCGTCGCCGCCGTGACCGCCGGCCTCGACGACCGCCGCCGCGGCCAGGTCGTCCTGGAATCCGGTGAACCAGCTGTTGGACGTGGTCTGGCCGTCGACCTCGGCGGAGCCGGTCTTCGCGCCCTTGTCGCCGCCGAGCCCCGCCATCGCGTTCGCGCCCGTGCCGCTCGTCGCCGTGAGCCGCATCATGTCGCGCAGCTGCTGGGCCACGGAGTACCGCAGCGAGCGCGTGGCGGTGGCCAGTTGCCGGTCGTCCAGCGAACGCGCCACGAGAATGGGCTGCTTGAACGTGCCGTTCTTGGCGGTGGCGGTGATGGACGCCATGTTGAGGACGTTCATCTGCACCGTGCCCTGCCCGATGTACTGGGCGGCCGCCTCGCCGCCGGTCGCGGACGGAACGCTGCCGTCGTAGGACGGGACGCCGGTCTGCCAGTTGTCGAGGCCGATACCGAAGACCTGCTCGGCCTCGTTCTTGAGCGCGGAGTCGTCCTTGGTGTCGTCGATCAGCTTGATGAAGGCGGTGTTGCAGGAGCGGGCGAAGCTCTGCGCGAAGGTGCCGTTCGGGATCGAGAAGCCGTCCAGGTTCTGGAACGTACGGCCCTGGTACATCGCGGTCGCCGGGCACTCGGCCGGCCGCTGGGCGGAGACCAGGTTCTTCTCCAGCAGCATCGCGGCGGTCACGATCTTCATCGTGGAGCCGGGCGCCTGCTTGCCGAGCATCGCCGCGTTGAAGCCGTCCGTGCGGTTGTTGGCGACGGCCAGGATCTCGCCCGTACTCGGCTTGACGGCGGCGACCGACGCCTCGCTGTACTTCTTCACCGCCTGCTCGGCGGCCGCCTGCACGTTCGCGTCCAGCGTGGTCCTGAGCGTGCCCGTCCTGCCCTTGGCGAGCGTGAGCAGCGTCTCTCCAGGCGTGCTGTCACCGTCGCTCCTCAACGCCAGTTCGACGCCCGGCGTGCCGCCCGCGTCGGCGCCGTACCGTTTCCTCAGCTGGTCGAGAACGGGCGCGAGCGAGGGGTACTTCTCCTTCGTCAGCACCTTGCCGTTGCGGTCGACCGCCTCGATCGGCGGGGTGGCGGCCTCGGTCGTGGCCAGGTGAGTGTTCTTCGTGAGCTTCGGATGGATCACCGAAGGCGCCCAGTCGACCAGCGGCCGCCCGGTGGTCAGCCCGCGCACCACCGTCAGCTCCGAGCTGTACGACCAGGGCTTGGTCTTGCCGTCGAGCGCCACCGTGGCCTTGACCGTGAACGGCACCTTCGCGCCGACCGCTTTCCCCGGTGTGATCACCGCGTCGGTGACATGGGCCTCGTCGCGGTAGCCGCTGATGACGGGCGACGCGGCGGTGGCGTTGTTGGTCAGCTGGGCGACGTCGGACGCCTCGCTCCCGCTCGCCCAGGCGGTCAGGAACGCCTTCGCCGCCTTGTCGATCTCCTCGGCGCTCAGCGGTCCTGTCTCGATCTCGCGCGTCGCGGACGTGCTGGTGGTGTCCGAGATGCCACCGGTGATCCCGCTGTAGACGTTGTACGCGCCGTATCCCACCCCGCCGGCGACGACGAGGAACACTCCGCCGACCACGCCGACCTTCACTCCACTGCGCATCTGTGCAGTCCCCCTCCCCAGGAGCTCCTTTGAACATGTTCAAAGGAAGTATCGGATGCACTCTACGGGACAGGCGCGTCAGGAGGGGGAGCGTTATCGGACTGCGACGGGCCGCTGTTTCGCGCCGCGCCGGGCCAACTGGTGGCCGTCATCGGCCGGCTTTTCGGTGCAGAGCCGAATCGTCAGAACAACCCGCCACCCGCTCGGATGGCCTGGCCGGTGATCCAGCGGGCGGCGTCGGAGACAAGGAAACCGACGACGTCGGCGATGTCGTCGGGCCGGCCGAGGCGGCCGAGCGGGATCTGTGTCGCCAGCTGCTCGCGGGCCTGAGGCGGCAGCTGGGCGGCGAGCGCATCGGTGTCGGTGGCGCCGGGGAGCACGCTGTTGACGGTGATGCGGCGTGGGCCCAGTTCGTGGGCGAGGGTGCGGACGAGCACGTCGCCCGCGGCCTTGGAAGCACCGTAGACGCCGGATCCGGGGCGCTGGGTGACAGCCGCTCCGCTGGAGACGACGACGATCCGCCCGCCGTCGCGCACCCGTATCGCGGCCTCGCGCAGCGCGGTGAAGGTGGCGCGGGTGTTGGTCCGGAACATCACATCGAAGTCTTCGTCGGTGGTCTCGGCGATGGATGCGAAACGGGCGACGCCGACGTTGCACACCACGATGTCGAGGCCGCCGTACTCCTTCACCGCGGTGTCGAACAGCCTCCGCAGCTCGGCCGGCTCGGCGGCGTCGCCACGCACGGCTGTCGCCCGGCCACCGGCCGCCTCGACGGCGGCGACCGCCTTTGCCGCGGAGTCCGCGTCCGAGCGGTAGTTGACGACGACGGCCGCGCCGTCCGCGCCCAGGCGTTCGGCGACGGCGCGGCCGATTCCACGTGAGGCACCGGTGACGACGGCGACACGGTCACTCATGCAATGCTTCCCTTGGTCGACTAGATCGTTGGTCGATACCCTCGACTAATTGGTCGAGGGTGTCAACCAACGACTAGGATCGCGCCATGGAGCCGACCTCCGAAGACCGCCACCTCGCGCGGACTCTCTCCGCACTCCACCGGCAGGTGGCGCTGCGATACGGAACCGTCGCCCGCCGAGCGGGGCTGACACTGCAACAGGCGGAGCTGCTCTGCCAGCTCGAGCGGTCCGCACCCTCCTTCGGCCAGCTGGCCCGGTTGCTCGGCTGCGACAAGACCAACGTCACCGGACTCGTCGACCGCCTGGAGCGGCGCGGCCTCGTGCGCCGAGAGACCGACCCGGCCGACCGCCGGGTGAGCCGCGTTGTCCTCACCGACGAGGGGCGCAAGGTGGGCGAGGAGATGAGCGACGCGTTCGCCTGCGCTGTGGCAGAGCGCTGCGCCACCGTGCCGCGCACCGATCTCGCCCGCCTCGCCACGATCGGCGCCGCCGCGGCCGACGCCCTCGGCGACGCGAGCTGACTCCGCCACCGCCCGGAAGCTCTTGAGCGGTTGATGGTTCGCTCCGCCGGCCGGCATCGGTGCCGCCGTCGGACCGACGCGTGTCCCCCACGTACGTGGCCCGGAGTGGGGCCGTGTGTGGGCCGTCCGGGGGCGGCCCAGCACGACCAGCAAGGGCCAACAAGGACCACCGCGGATGCGGCGCGCGAGTACGCCGCATTCGCCGTCGTCGCAGCTAGGCCCTGTCCGACCGGACAGGACCTAGACCCAGGTGTCGAACCACATCCGGTTGCGCCAGGAGTCCACGGGGATCGAGGTGCCCGTGTAGAGCGGCCAGAAGTAGATGAAGTTCCAGATGATCAGCAGGACCAGCACGCCCGCGCCGACCGCGCCGATCGTCCGGCGTCTCTCGTCCGAGCCCGCCGGGCCGACCAGCGCGCCCACCAGCATCGCCACCGCGAGACACAGGAACGGCACGAAGACGACCGCGTAGAAGAGGAAGATCGTCCGCTCCTGGTACAGGAACCACGGCGCCCAGCCCGCCGCGACGGCGCAGGCGATGGCGCCCGCGCGCCAGTCGCGCCGGAAGAACCAGCGCCACAGGACGTAGCAGAGCGCGAAGCCCGCCGCCCACCACAGCAGCGGGGTGCCGATCGCCAGCACCTCGCGGGCGCACTTGCCGGCCGTCGACGCCGGGCAGCCGTCGGAGCCGGCCGCCGGATCCTCGTAGAAGTACGAGACGGGGCGGCCCAGGACGATCCAGCTCCAGGGGTTCGACTGGTAGGTGTGGCCCGAGGTCAGGTTCACATGGAAGCTGTAGACCTCGTTCTCGTAGTGCCACAGGCTGCGCAGCCAGTCCGGCAGCCAGGTCCAGTGGCCGCCCTTGCCCTGGGTCTCGGCCCAGTTCCTGAAGTAGCCCTTGTCACTGACGATCCAGCCGGTCCACGAGGCGACGTACGTGACGATCGCCACCGGCACCGTCGAGAAGAAGGCCGGCACGAGGTCCCGCCGGAGCACCGCCCAGTACGGCCGCACCGCGCCCGCCGTCCGGCGCGCGCCGACGTCCCACAGCACGGCCATGATCCCGAAGGCGGCCAGGATGTAGAGCCCGTTCCACTTCGTCGCGAAAGCCAGGCCCAGCATCAGCCCGGCCGTCAGCCGCCACGGCCGCCAGCCGAGCCGCAGGTACTCCGCGACCTCGACGTCGGGGCGGAGCACCCCCTCCTCGTCCACCGGGAGCGCGGCCGCCAGCCGCCGCCGTGACCAGTCGCGGTCGATCAGCAGACAGCCGAAGGCGGCCAGCACGAAGAACATCAGCACGAGGTCGAGGAGCGCGGTACGGCTCATCACGAAGTGCAGGCCGTCGACGGCCAGCAGCGCGCCCGCCAGGCATCCGAGGAACGTCGAACGGAACAGCCGCCGCCCGATCCGGCACAGCATCAGCACCGACAGGGTGCCGAGCACCGCCACCATGAAGCGCCAGCCGAAGGGCGTGAACCCGAACAGCTGCTCACCGAGGCCGATGACCCACTTGCCCACCGGCGGATGGACGACGTACCCGGGGTCGGTCGGCACCGGGACCAGGGACGGATCCTTCAGGATCTGCTTGTCGATGTCCTTGGGCCAGCTGCCCTCGTAGCCCTGGTTGATGAGCGCCCAGGCGTCCTTCGCGTAATACGTCTCGTCGAATATCACCGCCTTGGGGCTGCCCAGGTGCCAGAACCGCAGCACCCCCGCGACCAGGGCCACGAGCAGCGGCCCGCCCCAGGCCGACCAGCGGACCAGCCGGTCCGCGAGGAGGGGCGGCACCGCGAGCACGGCCCACAGCCGCTCCGAGGGGCGGGTGTACGGCGGCACCAGCCGCTCGCGCAGCCCGATCACCGGCCGGGGCGCATGGCCGAATCGGCGGAGCCGCTGAGGCCATGAGGGCGGCTTGTCGCCGGCGTCGTGCCCCTGTAGGGCTTCTGGCGCAGTACTGGTCACCGCGCCATCGTAGGGAACGCCGCTGTGCGAGGGGTGCGTCGCGCCCTGCGAGGATGGCGGATGTGAACGGAACGCTGGTACTCGCAGGGACGCCCATCGGTGATGTGACGGACGCGCCGCCCCGGCTCGCCGCCGAACTGGAGACCGCCGACGTGGTCGCCGCGGAGGACACCCGGCGGCTGCGCCGGCTGACGCAGGCGCTGGGCGTGCAGACCCGTGGCCGGGTCGTGTCGTACTTCGAGGGCAACGAATCCGCCAGGACGCCCGAGCTGGTCGAGGCGCTGGTGGGCGGGGCGCGGGTGCTGCTGGTCACGGATGCCGGCATGCCGTCCGTCTCCGACCCGGGGTACCGGCTGGTGGCGGCGGCCGTGGAGCGGGACATCAAGGTCACGGCCGTGCCGGGACCGTCCGCCGTGCTGACCGCGCTGGCGCTCTCCGGGCTGCCCGTGGACCGCTTCTGCTTCGAGGGCTTCCTGCCGCGCAAGGCGGGCGAGCGGCTGAGCCGGCTGCGGGACGCCGCGGCCGAGCGGCGCACCCTCGTGTACTTCGAGGCGCCCCACCGGCTCGACGACACCCTCGCCGCGATGGCCGAGGTCTTCGGCGCCGACCGCCGGGCCGCCGTCTGCCGCGAGCTGACCAAGACGTACGAGGAAGTGAAGCGCGGCGGCCTCGGTGACCTGGCGGCCTGGGCGGCCGAGGGCGTACGGGGCGAGATCACCGTCGTCGTCGAGGGCGCACCGGAGTCGGGGCCCGGGGAACTGGATCCCGCCGAGCTGGTGCAGCGGGTGCGCGTGAGGGAGGAGGCGGGGGAGGGGCGCAAGGAGGCCATCGCCGCCGTCGCCGCCGAGGCGGGGGTGCCCAAGCGCGAGGTGTTCGACGCGGTCGTCGCGGCAAAAAATGCCGCGCGAACGTCCCCCGCGGACGGTAAAGGACTATCGTGAAAAGCAAAGCGCAGACCGCGTGCCGGGCCTTTGGGGCATGAGAAGGCCAAGAGCATTCCATTAATCGACAGGCGCTGATGCGCTCCCGCCATTAAAGGCGTCCACTGGGTCAGTGGAGAGGAGCTGGCATGAGTGAGATCACGGGCACCGCCGTAGCCCACGAGGCATATGCCTTTTGTTGCATGCGTTGTGGGCACGGCTGGGAGCAGGCCTACGACATAGAGCATCACGTCGACGGCTCGGGGCAGAATTTCGTCGTTTACAAGTCCAACGGGGTGCGGGTACCTTCGCCGCTGTCCAGCCCGTCCTGCCAGAACTGCGGCGGGCACATCGTCCGCATCATGCGGTCCGGGCAGGTCTCGTCCGTACGGGCTCTGATGATGGAGCAGTACCACCCCGCCAAGAGCCCGGCCAAGGGCAAGCGGGCCGGGAAGACGAAGACGAAGCCGGAGCCCGCGGAGGGGTCCGCGCAGCCCGCCGAGGAGATATCCGCCGGATCGGCCGACGGCATACCCGCCGGCGCCTCCGCCGCCGGGGCGGGCCGGCACCACTGGCATCTCTCCGATCTGCTGCACCCCTTCCACCACCGCACGTGAGCCGCCGCTTCCACCGCACGTGAGTCCATGGGCGCGATCCTCGTAGGATCGCGCCCATGAGTTCGAAGCACGCCGCGCCGCCACTGCCCGAGCCCCTGCGGGTGCCGGTCGCCGATTCGCACACCCACCTGGACATGCAGGACGGAACGGTCGGGGAGGGCCTGGAGAAGGCCGCCTCGGTCGGCGTGACGACGGTGGTCCAGGTGGGGTGCGACCTCAAGGGCTCGCGCTGGGCCGCCGAGACGGCCGCGGCGTACGAGAACGTGCACGCGGCGGTCGCCCTGCACCCGAACGAGGCGCCCCGCATCGTGCACGGCGACCCCGACGGCTGGTCACGGCAGGGCGCCCGCGAGGGCGGCGGCGACCCGGCGCTGGACGACGCGCTGGCGGAGATCGACCGGCTGGCCGCCCTGGTCCAGGTGCGGGCCGTCGGCGAGACGGGGCTCGACCACTTCCGGACCGGGCCCGAGGGCATGGCCGCCCAGGAGCGCTCCTTCCGCGCCCATATCGAGATCGCCAAACGCCACGGCAAGGCGCTCGTCATCCATGACCGCGAGGCGCACGCCGACGTGCTGCGGATCCTCGCCGACGAGGGTGCCCCGGAACAAACGGTCTTCCATTGCTATTCCGGTGATGCGGAAATGGCCGAAATTTGCGCTGCGGCGGGTTACTACATGTCTTTCGCAGGCAATGTGACATTCAAAAACGCTCAGCCGTTGCGTGATGCGCTCAAAGTAGCGCCAATAGAGCTTGTTCTTGTGGAGACGGATGCGCCTTTTCTCACTCCGGCGCCCTACCGGGGGCGGCCGAATGCGCCCTATCTCATTCCGGTCACGCTGCGTGCGATGGCCGAAGTGCGCGGGATCGGTGAGGACGCCATGGCGGAGGCGATTTCACGCAATACGGCGCACGCCTTCGGTTACTGACCCATAACGGCGCCCGGGGGCGCTCCGGCGCGGCCGTAGGCTTACCCGGTGAGCACCACTGAGCCCGACGCCCTCCTGGGCCCCGCAGACATCCGCGAGCTGGCCGCAGCGCTGGGCGTACGCCCGACGAAACAGCGCGGGCAGAACTTCGTCATCGACGCCAACACCGTCCGCCGGATCGTCCGCACCGCCGACGTGCGCCCGGACGACGTCGTCGTGGAGGTCGGTCCCGGGCTCGGCTCGCTGACGCTGGCGCTGCTGGAGGCGGCGGACCGGGTGACGGCCGTGGAGATCGACGACGTCTTGGCCGGGGCGCTGCCCGTGACGATCGAGGCGCGGATGCCGGCGCGCGCCGGGCGCTTCTCGCTGGTGCACTCCGACGCGCTGCGGGTACGGGAGCTGCCGGGCCCCGCGCCCACCGCGCTGGTCGCCAACCTGCCGTACAACGTGGCCGTGCCGGTCCTGCTGCACATGCTGGAGCACTTCCCGACCATCGAGCGGACCCTGGTGATGGTCCAGGCCGAGGTCGCCGACCGGCTGGCCGCGGCGCCGGGGAACAAGGTGTACGGCGTGCCGTCCGTGAAGGCCAACTGGTACGCGGACGTCAAGCGGGCGGGATCGATCGGCCGCACCGTCTTCTGGCCCGCGCCCAATGTGGACTCCGGCCTCGTCTCCCTGGTGCGCAGGGCCGAGCCGGTGAAGACGACGGCCTCCAGGGCCGAGGTCTTCGCGGTCGTCGACGCGGCCTTCGCGCAGCGCCGCAAAACCCTGCGGGCGGCCCTCGCCGGATGGGCGGGATCCGCCCCGGCGGCCGAGGCGGCGCTCGTCGCGGCGGGGATCTCGCCGCAGGCGCGCGGCGAAGCGCTGACGGTGGAGGAGTTCGCGCGGATCGCGGAGTCGAAGAACGCGGAGTCCAAGGGCGCGGAGTCGCAGGCGAAGGGGGACGGCGCGTGAGCGTCACCGTACGAGTACCGGCCAAGGTCAATGTGCAGCTGGCGGTGGGCGCGGCCCGCCCCGACGGCTTCCACGACCTGGCGAACGTCTTTCTGGCCGTGGGCCTCTACGACGAGATCACGGTCACGCCCGCCGACGAGCTGCGCGTCACGTGCTCGGGCCCCGACGCGCACCAGGTGCCCCTGGACGAGACGAACCTCGCGGCGCGGGCCGCGCTCGCGCTGGCGCGGCGCCGCGGCATCGACCCGCACGTCCACATCCACATCGCCAAGGACATCCCGGTCGCGGGCGGTATGGCGGGCGGCAGCGCGGACGGCGCGGGCGCCCTGCTGGCCTGCGACGCGCTCTGGTCGCTGAACTCCTCGCGGGACGAGCTCCTCGCCCTCTGCGCCGAGCTGGGCAGCGATGTGCCGTTCAGCCTGATCGGCGGCGCGGCGCTGGGCACAGGACGCGGCGAACAGCTCACCGTCCTGGAAACCGGCGGCGCCTTCCACTGGGTGTTCGCGGTCGCCGACGGCGGCCTGTCCACGCCCGCCGTCTACCGCGAGTTCGACCGGCTCGGCGCGGGCACGGACGTCCCGGCCCCGGCCGCCGACCCCGCGCTGCTCGACGCCCTGCGCACCGGCGACGCCGTCGCCCTGGCAGGCACCCTGGCCAACGACCTCCAGCCCGCGGCCCTCTCCCTGCGCCCCTCCCTGACGGCCACCCTCGCCGCCGGCACCGCCGCGGGCGCCCTGGCCGCCCTGGTCTCCGGCTCCGGCCCGACCACCGCCTTCCTCACCAAGAGCCCGGAAGCGGCCGCCGAGGTGGCCGAAGCCCTACGGACCTCCGCCACCTGCCGCACCGCCCGCGTAGCCCCGTCCCCAGCCCCGGGCGCCACGATCGTGGCCGGCCCCGCCTGACGTACGCCGGACGGTGCGAGGGCGGCAGGCCGTCGCACTGTTCCCGGCGACTACGCTGGGACGTCGATCGATCCCCCCGTACAGGAGTGAAATGGCCGTCAATCTGGTCAATGTCGAGGCAGTCACCAAGGTGTACGGCACCCGTGCGCTGCTCGACGGTGTCTCTCTCGGCGTCTCCGAGGGGGACCGGATCGGGGTTGTGGGGCGTAACGGCGACGGCAAGACGACCCTCATCCGGATGCTGAGCAAGCTGGAGGAGCCCGATACCGGGCGGGTCACCCAGAGCGGGGGGCTGCGGCTCGGGGTGCTGACGCAGCACGATTCGCTCGATCCCGAGGCCACCGTCAGGCACGAGGTCATCGGTGATCTCGCCGATCACGAGTGGGCCGGCAACGCCAAGATCCGGGATGTGCTGACCGGGCTGTTCGGCGGACTGGACCTGCCGGGGTTCCCGCAGGGGCTCGACACCGTCATCGCGCCGCTCTCCGGTGGCGAGCGGCGCAGGATCGCGCTCGCCAAGCTGCTCATCGGCGAGCCGGATCTGATCGTGCTCGACGAGCCCACCAACCATCTCGACGTCGAGGGCATCGCCTGGCTGGCGGAGCATCTGCGGGCCCGGCGGTCCGCGCTCGTCTGCGTCACCCACGACCGGTGGTTCCTCGACCAGGTCTGTACGCGGATGTGGGACGTCCAGCGCGGTGCGGTGCACGAGTACGAGGGCGGCTACTCCGACTACGTCTTCGCCCGCGCCGAGCGCGAGCGCATCGCCGCGACGGAGGAGGTCAAGCGGCAGAACCTGGTCCGCAAGGAGCTGGCCTGGCTGCGCCGCGGCGCCCCCGCACGTACCTCCAAGCCGCGCTTCCGGGTCGAGGCGGCCAATGAGCTGATCGCGGACGTACCGCCGCCCCGCGACACCTCCGAGCTGATGAAGTTCGCCAACGCCCGGCTCGGCAGGACCGTCTTCGACCTGGAGGACGTGACCGTCCAGGCGGGTCCGAAGGTGCTGCTCACCCATCTCACCTGGCAGCTCGGCCCCGGCGACCGGATCGGCCTGGTCGGGGTGAACGGCGCGGGCAAGACCTCGCTGCTGCGCGCGCTCGCCGACGCCGCCCGTACGCAGGGCGACGTCCAGCCCACCGCCGGGAAGGTGATCGTCGGCAGGACCGTGAAGCTGGCGTACCTCTCCCAGGAGGTCACCGAACTCAAGCCCACCCTGCGGGTACTCGAAGCGGTCCAGCAGGTGCGGGACCGCGTCGACCTCGGCAAGGGCCGGGAGATGACGGCGGGTCAGCTGTGCGAGCAGTTCGGCTTCACCAAGGAGAAGCAGTGGACGCCGGTCGGTGATCTGTCCGGTGGCGAGCGGCGCAGGCTCCAGCTGCTGCGGCTGCTGATGGACGAGCCGAACGTCCTCTTCCTCGACGAGCCCACCAACGACCTCGACATCGAGACGCTCAACCAGCTGGAGGACCTGCTCGACGGCTGGCCGGGCTCGATGGTCGTCATCTCCCACGACCGGTTCTTCATCGAGCGGACCACCGACAAGGTGATGGCCCTGCTCGGCGACATGACGCTGCGGATGCTGCCGCGCGGCATCGACGAGTATCTGGAGCGGCGCCGCAGGATGGTCGAGACCGCCGTCCCGGTGCCCGCGCAGGCCACGGGAGTTGAGCGCCCGGCGGGTTCCGCGTCGGCCAAGGACGGCCGCGCGGCGAAGAAGGAACTGCAGAAGATCGAGCGTCAGCTCGACAAGATGTCCGGCCGTGAGACCACGCTGCATCAGCGGATCGCCGATAACGCCACAGACTTCGAGAAAGTGGCCGAACTTGACGCGGAGCTCCGTGAGCTGACCGGTGAGCGTGAAGAGTTGGAGATGCGCTGGCTGGAGCTCGCGGAGGACGCGTAGAGACGGCGTGCAGGGCGCGTAACGAGCGCATCACGGGCCGGTTCTCCCTTGGGAACAGGGGCGGACCGGCCCGTCCCGTACACCAGTCCGAGTGATACAAAGAAGCCCCGCTCGACTGATGTGACGATGCGGAATCCACACTCGAATCACTCCATTCCGGGGGGTCAGCCGCCGGGATCGCGGGGGAGGCCGATCGGGTGGTGGTCCGCACGCGAAGGGGGAAAGCGCTGATGACCCAGCCACCCGGCCAGCAACCGCCGCAGGGAGGCTTCGGCGCTCCGCAGGACCCGCAGCAGGGGGTTCCGCAACCGCCCCCGCAGCCCCCGCAGATGCCGCCGCCGCAGATGCCGCCGCCCCCGCAGCCGGGCTACGGCTATCCGCAGGCGCCGGGCCAGGTACCGGGCGGGGCACCGGGTCCGTACAACCAGCAGCCGGGGCCGTACGGTCAGCAGCCGGGACCGTACGCTCAGCCCGGCCCCTACGGCCAACAGCCGGGCCCCTACGGCCAGCAGCCCAATCCGTACGGTGGCGGCTATCCGCCCCAGCAGTTCCCCGGCGGACCCACCCCGCCCCCCGGCGGTGGCGGCGGCAAGAACTTCTTCTCGGGCAAGCCCGGCGTCATCGTCGCGGCGGCCGCCGCAGCGCTGCTGGTCATCGGCGGTGGTACGTGGTTCGTCCTCAGCGGTGATGACGGCGGCACCAAGCCGGTCGCCGACAAGAGCCAGGACGCCAAGCCGAGCGGTTCGCCCAGCGTCGACGAGGGCGACGGCACCGGCGGTGGCCGCGAGGCGAACGACGACCTCAACGCCGGGCGCAAGGACGGCGAGTCCAAGGTGCTGTGGCTGCAGACGAACGACGTGGACCTGCCGCGCAACGGCTCGGACGTGTTCGGGCCGTGGTTCCACGGCGACACCGTCGTCAAGGCCATGTACAAGCAGGTCGTGGGCTATTCGGCCACCGACGGCAAGAAGAAGTGGACGCTTACGCTGCCCGCGGAGCTGTGCTCGGCGCCCTTCGCGCCCTCGGCCGACGGCAAGATAGTCATCGGATTCAAGAACGGCACCGCCGACACGGCCGACTGCGACCAGATCCAGTTGGTCGACCTCACGACCGGCAAGGGCGGCTGGAAGAAGGAGATCCCCAAGGCGGGGCTCTTCGACCTGCTCTCCGACATCACCCTGGCGATCAGCGGGGACACCGTCACGGCCGCCCGCACCGGGGGCGCCAACGCCTTCCGGATGAGCGACGGCAAGGAACTCTTCAGCGAGCTGCCCGGCGACTGTCAGCCGTACGCCTTCGCCGGCGGCGCCAAGCTGATCGCCGCCGAGAGCTGTCCGATCGGTGACGCCAGCGTGGCGCCGAACCAGGTGCAGGAGCTCGACCCGGTCACCGGCAAGGCCAAGTGGACGTACAAGGTGAAGAAGGACTGGGAGGTCGACAAGGTCTACTCGGTCGACCCGCTGGTCATCTCCCTGAAGAACGCCGAGAAGAAGAGCTGGAGCATCCTCGCGCTCAACGCGAACGGCACCCTGCGCTCGCAGATGGAGGGCGGCGACGACAAGTTCCAGCCCGAGTGCGGCGGCAGCTTCATCGTCCTCGGCCAGAACCTGGAGGGCTGTGTCGGGGTCGCCGCCGACGCCACCACCTTCTACATGTCGACCGCGCCCGACCAGAGCGGCACCGCAGGCACCAACGAGGTCGTCGCGTTCAACCTGGCCACCGGAAAGCAGAAGTGGCGTTCCAAGGCACCGGCCGGACGCGTCATGACGCCGCTGCGCATGGAGGGCGGAAACGTCCTGGTCTACATGGAGGCCACGTACGACAAGGGCGGCGTGGTCGCGACCGTGGCCCCGAGCGGCGGCGCCCCCAAGACGCTGCAGCGGCACCCGGCGTCGACGGCCCAGATCGAGAACGACTTCTACTCCTCGACGCTGGCCTATGTGGACGGCCGTTTCTATGTGACCAGCGGCCGGGTCAGCGCCGGGAACGACGCCGAGGAACTGCAGGCGAAGACCATGATGGCCTTCGGCGAGTGACCACGGCCTGACGTCCTTCCGTCCCCGGCTCCCCTTCTCCGAGCTTTCCCGCGCTTCTCCCGCGCTTCTCCCGCGCTTCTCCCGCGCTTCTCCCGCGCTTTCCGAGTTCCCTTTCGAGGTACGAACGCCATGACGCAGCCGCCCCAGCCGCCCAACGAGCCCCCGCAGGGAGGGTTCGGCGCCCCGCAGGACCCGCCGCCCGGCGGCTTCGGCGCCCCGCAGGACCCTCCCCCCGGTGGCTTCGGCGCCCCGCAGAACCCGCCGCCCGGTGGGTACGGTGCTCCGCAGCCGCCCGCGCAGAACCCGCAGTACGGCTATCCGCAGCCGCCGCCGCAGGGATACGGATACCCCGGGCAGCCGGGGCAGCCGGGCCCGCCCGGCCAGTACCCCGGTTACGGCTACCCGACGCAGCCCATGCAGCCGCAGTACCAGCCACCCCCGCAGGGCGGTGGCGGCAAGAAGCTGACCACCCAGACGCAGATCATCATCGCCGCGGCCGTCGCCGTGGTGCTGATCATCGGCGGCGGTATCTGGTTCGCCGGCTCCGGTGACGACGGCACGAAGAAGGACGCCAAGGGGTCCACGTCCGGCTCCACCGAGGGCGGCACGGGCGGCGAGAAGGGGATCGGTGGCGGCGGCAAGGAGAAGGCGCCCGCCAACACCCGGTCCGCGGTGGCCTTCCAGCTGCCGACACCCAAGGTCGCCGACGTCACCGCCGTCGACGGCTCCTGGATCACCGACACCGCGTATGTGAAGACCGGCATCAACCAGATCGTCGGATACGACCTGGACAAGGGCAGCCAGCTGTGGACGATCCCGCTGCCCGGCCAGGTCTGCGCGGCGTCGAGGCATGTCACCGAGGACAACAAGACCGCGGTCGCCTTCGAGTCCGCCAAGCGGACCTCCGCGAAGGACTACCAGGCGTGCACGGAGATCGGCGCGCTCGACCTGGAGTCCGGCAAGCTGCTGTGGAGCAAGTCCGTCACGGGCTCCAACGCGGGTGACTCGAAGGTCCGTTTCAGCGAGATCACGCTCAGCGGCGCGACCGTCGCGGCCGGCGGTACGGACGGCGGCGCGGCCTTCGACATCGCCACCGGCGCGGTCCGCTGGAAGCCCGAGATCGACGCCCAGGGCTGCTACGACATGGGCTACGGCGGCGGCGAAGGACTCGTGGCGGTCCGCAAGTGCGGTACGTACGACGACCCGCAGGTCAGCATCCAGAACCTGAACCCGCGCGACGGCACCCCGCTCTCCACGTACAAGATGCCGTCCGGTGTCGAGTACGCGAGCGTCGTCTCCACCAAGCCGCTGGTCGTCGCGGCCGACGTCGGTGACACCGCGGGCGACGGCAGCGGTATCTCGGACTTCTTCTCGATCGACGAGAAGACCGGCAAGCTGCTCGTCAAGATCGCGGCCGACGCGGACAAGTACGCGGCGGACTGCCGCTCCACCGAGGTCGAGTCCTGCCAGCAGCTCGCGGTGGGCAACGGCCGGATCTATCTGCCGACCGAGGAACACCAGGGCACCGGCGAGTACGGCAACACCAACGAGATCGTTTCCTTCGACCTCACCACCGGCAAGACCACCTCGGACCGCGCCGACGCGGGTGACCGCTACACGATGTTCCCGGTGCGCATGGATGGCGGCAACATCATCGCCTACAAGTGGCCTCCGTACGACAAGGGCGGCCAGATCGTCTCCATCGACGGTGGCACCTTCAAGGAGACGGTGCTGATGGAGAACCCGGGCGACGAAGCCGTCCGTGGCGCGGAGACCAGCTTCACCCCGGACTACTCGGAGATCCGCTACGCGGACGGCCGGATGTTCGTCTCCGAGGTGATGGTGAGCAAGCCCTCGTCCGCGGACGACCGGTCGTACCTCGCTGTCGCGTTCCGCACCAAGTAGCGCGCCGGCAGGGCGTACCGGCAGCCGGCCCACACCCGGCGGCGCGGGGCCCCGGCCCGTGGACGACACCACGGCCGGGGCCCCGCGCCACACCGGCGCCGTACTGCCCCCGTACCTGCACTCCCCGTCGACTAGTCCCGAATAGCGGCGAATTCGGCAATCCGGGGGGCTTCTCGCCGGTAAGCGGCGCACGACGTCGAACAAGCGTGTAGCTTGCCGGGTCAGGAGGCCGGGGGCCAGGGTTGAGCGGGGACGGGGGAGTGCTCGATGGGCGTGCGGCTCATGGTGGTCGACGATCACCGACTGCTCGCCGAGGCGCTCGCCTCGGCTCTGAAACTGCGCGGGCACCGGGTGCTCGCGGCGGCCGCGCCCACGGCGGGCGTGGCCGAGCTGGTGGTGAGCAGGGCGCCCGAGGTGTGTCTGCTGGGCACGTCGACACCGGCCGAGCCGGGGGTCTTCGACCCGATCGTACGGATCAAGCGGGACCGCCCGCAGGTGGCCGTGGTGGTGCTCGGGCCCGTGCCCAGCCCGCGCGGGATCGCCGCGGCCTTCGCGGCCGGCGCCTCCGGCTACGTACGCCACGACGAGCGCATCGAAGGCGTCGAACGGGCCATGGTCAAGGCGCGGGCGGGGGAGAGCGCGGTGTCGCCGCAACTGCTCCAGAGCGCTTTCGCCGAGCTGCTCAACCCGGCGGCCCAGCCGGACGACGAGGGGCAGCGGCTGCTGGGGATGCTCACGCCGCGCGAGATCGAGGTGCTGGTACGGGTCGCCGAGGGCGAGGACACCCGGCTGATCGCCGCCGGGATGGGCATCGCGCCCAGCACCGCCAGGACGCATGTGCAGCGGGTGCTGATGAAGCTGGGGGTGGGTTCCCGGCTGGAGGCGGCGGCGCTGGCCGCGCGTACGGGGCTGCTGGACCGGGCGGGCCCGGCCCGGCCGCCGGGCGGTACGGCGACGGGGCCGGACCCTCGCGATCAGCGCGAGTGAGGTCCGGCCCCGGACCGTGCCTGCGACCTGGCCGTTACTCGGCCGGTTGGTCCTGGGATGAGGCCGAAGCGGCCGGCGGGGTGGGCGGCGCCGTCGGGCGCAGCTTCAGCCAGACCAGGAAGAAGAGGCCGAGGGCCAGCATGCCCAGGCCCGTCCAGAGATTGATGTTGATGTCCTGCGCCTTCTTCAGATCGGCGTCGGACGCGGTGATCCCGGCGATCGTGACGATGATCCCGTAGAGGACGAAGAGCCCGCCGATGATGCGGCGGATGTCGAAGAGCCGTGCCGCCGTCGCGGACTTGGCCTCCAGTTCCTCGACGTCGTTCTGGTAGTCGCTCATGGTGATGCGTTCCTCTCAGCCTCGGTCGGAAGCCGGTCAGACGGAGAAGGTCAGAAGGAGAAGGGGATGTAGCAGAGGGCGGCGAGGACGATCGCGCCCCAGCCCAGCAGGGCCGGCTTGCGGTACCACGCGTCGTCGCCCTCGGCGGGGACTTCGTCCATCCCGGGCGAGCGGCTGCCGTACACCAGGCCGGCCAGCTTCTCGACCGGCTTGGGCTTCGTCACGTACGAGACCACGACCATCACCACGGCGCCGACGACGAACGCGACGATGGAGGAGACGAAGTTCGCGCCCTGGTCGCTGGGGATGTCGACGATCCCGCCCTTGTACAGCCAGAAGTAGTTCACCATCGCGGCGACCGTGCCGGAGAGCAGGCCCCAGAACCCGGCGGCCGGGGTCGTCCGCTTCCAGAACATGCCGATGATGAAGACCACGAACAGCGGGACGTTGAAGAACGAGAACAGCGTCTGCAGGTAGTTCATGATGTTGCTGAAGCTGGACGCGATGAACGCGGTGCCCATGCCGATCAGCACACCGACCGCCGTGACGACGCGTCCGGTCTTGAGGTAGTAGGCGTCCGGACGGTCCTTCTTGAGGTACGCGCCCCAGATGTCGTTCGTGAACACGGTGTTGAACGAGGAGACGTTGGCCGCCATACCGGCCATGAACGCGGCGAGCAGACCGGTCACGGCGATGCCCAGCACACCGTTCGGCAGCAGGTCGCGCATGAGGACCGGGATCGCGTCGTTGTACTGGAGACCGCTGCCCGCCTTGCCCAGGGTCGGTTCCATGACGAGCGCGATCAGGCCGGGAATGATCACGACCATGGGTATGAGGATCTTGGGGAAGGCCGCGATCAGCGGGGTGCGCCTGGCCGCGGAGAGGTTCTTCGCGGACAGCGCGCGCTGCACCTCGGCGAAGTTGGTGGTCCAGTAGCCGAAGCTCATCACGAACCCGAGGCCGAGGACGATGGTCAGCCAGTTCGCGCCGAGCGGGTTCGGCGAGCCGATGCCGGTGCCCTCCCAGGCGGTGAGGAACGCGCCGCCGTGCGAGCCGGTGAGGGAGTCGGTCAGACCGTCCCAGCCGCCGACGCGCTTGAGAGCCTGTCGGATGACCTCTGATCGGGCGGCCACGCCCTGGCACGCGCGCTTCCCGCGTTGCCGAAATATCCTAGTAGCTCCGCTACGAGGACATCCCGGCGCCTTGGAATCACACGCACCAGACCGCGTCCGCTCTCCGATCGAAGGTCACCCGACAGGCTCTGAGGCCGACGATGGTCAGCGGTATCAGCGCGGCGAGGATCACGAAGAACTGCAGCACCTCGTTGTAGATCGCCGAGGAGAGGCCGCCGATGGTGATGTACGCGAGGACGAAGAAGCCCGCGACGACGATCGCGACCCACTCCGGCCAGCCGAGCAGCGCCTCCAGCACGATCGCCATCGCGTAGAGGTTGACGCCCGCGATCAGTACGGACGACACCGCGAAGATGATCGAGGAGAGCAGGTGGGACGAGGGCCCGAAGCGGTGCAGCAGGAACTCGGGGACGGACCGCACTTTCGAGCCGTAGTAGAACGGCATCATCACCAGGCCGAGGAAGACCATGGCGGGGATGGCGCCGATCCAGTACCAGTGCACGGTGTAGACGCCGTACTGCGCGCCGTTCGCCGCCATGCCGAGGATCTCGGTGGCGCCGAGGTTGGCGGCGACGAAGGCGAGCCCCGTCACCCAGGCCGGCAGTGAGCGCCCGGAGAGAAAGAAGTCGAGGCTGGTCTTCACGCTGGCCCGGGCGGCGAACCCGATGCCGAGGACCACGACGAAGTAGATCGCCAGGATGGTGTAGTCGAGCCCGTTCGTGGGGAGCCGGAGCCCTTCGGCCAGGTATCGCATGGGGGTACTCGCTTCGTCGCAAGAGAAGTCGCGGTCGGATGCTGGGCGGTCGTTGGCGTCTGCTCGTGTGCCCACCGTGCGCCCGTTGACGCAGCTGTTGGCTTGTGATTAATTATGTTCGGTTCTGTTTGAGTGTGGGCCGGGAGGCAATCGATGAAGAAGACGGTGACGAGGCTCGCCGACGGCCGCGAACTGATCTACTACGACTCCCGGGACGACGCCGTGCGCGACGCCGTCGACCACCGGCCCCTCGGCCCCGTCGCCACCACCTCGGAGATCCGCCGCGACCCGCTGCTCGGCGACGCGGTCGCCATCGCCTCGCACCGCCAGGGCCGTACGTACCACCCGCCCGCCGACGAGTGCCCGCTCTGCCCCTCCGGCGACGGCCGGCTCAGCGAGATTCCGGCCGACGGGTACGAGGTCGCCGTCTTCGAGAACCGCTTCCCCTCCCTCGCCGGGGACGCCGGCCGCTGCGAGGTCGTCTGCTTCACCTCCGACCACGACGCCTCGTTCGCCGACCTCACCGAGGAGCGGGCCGCTCTGGTGCTGGCGGCCTGGACCGACCGCACCGCGGAACTGGCCGGGCTGCCGCAGGTCGAGCAGGTCTTCCCGTTCGAGAACCGCGGCGCCGAGATCGGTGTGACCCTCGGCCATCCGCACGGGCAGATCTACGCCTATCCCTTCGTCACCCCGCGCACCGCGCTGATGCTCCGCTCGGTCGAGGAGCACCGGGCCAGCACCGGCGGCAACCTCTTCGACGAGATCGTCGGGCGCGAGAGGGCCGAGGGCACCCGGGTGGTGCTGGAGGGCGAGCACTGGGTGGCGTTCGTGCCGTACGCGGCGCACTGGCCGTACGAGACGCACCTCTACCCCAAGCGCCGGGTGCCCGATCTGCGGGACCTCGACGACGCGGCGCGCACAGAGTTCCCACAGATGTATCTGGAACTCTTGAAGCGCTTCGACCGGCTGTTCGGCGAAGGCGAACCGCCGACGCCGTACGTCGCGGCCTGGCACCAGGCGCCCTTCCGGGCCGCCGGGCGGCTCGATTTCGCCCTTCACCTCGAGCTTTTCACCGTGCGCCGCACTTCCGGCAAGCTGAAGTTTCTCGCGGGTTCCGAATCCGGCATGAGTGTGTTCATCAACGATGTGCCGCCGGAGGCCGCGGCAGAGCGACTGCGAGAGGTAGCGAGCGAGTGAGCGACAAGTACCTGGTAACGGGTGGCGCGGGATATGTCGGCAGCGTGGTGGCCGCGCATCTGCTGGAGGCAGGGCACGAGGTGACCGTGCTCGACGACCTCTCCACCGGCTTCCGGGAGAGCGTCCCCGCGGGCGCCGAATTCATCGAGGGCCGGATCCAGGACGCGGCCAAGTGGCTGGACCCCTCGTACGACGCGGTGCTGCACTTCGCCGCGTTCTCGCAGGTCGGCGAGTCCGTCGCCAAGCCCGAGAAGTACTGGGAGAACAACGTCGGCGGCTCCATGGCGCTGCTGGCCGCGATGCGCTCCGCCGGAGTGCGCAAGCTGGTCTTCTCCTCCACCGCCGCCACCTACGGCGAGCCCGAGTCCACGCCCATCACGGAGAGCGACCCGACCGCGCCGACCAGTCCGTACGGCGCGACGAAGCTCGCCGTCGACCACATGATCAGCGGCGAGTGCGCGGCGCACGGCCTCGCGGCGGTCTCCCTGCGCTACTTCAACGTCGCGGGCGCGTACCGCACGCTGTCGGACACCGTCGTCGGCGAGCGGCACGACCCCGAGTCGCATCTCATCCCGCTGGTCCTGCAGGTCGCCCTCGGCCGGCGCGAGTCGATCTCCGTCTACGGCGAGGACTACCCGACGCCGGACGGCACCTGCGTCCGTGACTACATCCATGTCGCGGACCTCGCCGAGGCCCATCTGCGCGCACTGGACGCGGCCGCGGAGGGCGAACACCTGATCTGCAACCTCGGCAACGGCAACGGATTCTCGGTCCGCGAGGTCATCGAGACCGTACGCGAGGTCACCGGGCACCCCGTGCCCGAGGTGATGGCCGGGCGCCGCGACGGCGACCCCGCCGTCCTGGTCGCCTCCGCCGACGCGGCGCACCGCCGCCTCGGCTGGACCCCGAGCCGCGCCGATCTGTCGGGCATCGTGGCGGACGCGTGGGCGTTCGCACGCCGGAAGGAGACCCAAGGGTGAGTGAGAGTGTGGCCGCGGACCGTGTCGCGCGGGAGTTCCGCCAGCTGTACGGGGCCGGACCCGAAGGAGTCTGGGCGGCCCCCGGCCGGGTGAACCTGATCGGCGAGTACACCGACTTCAACGACGGCTTCGTGATGCCGCTGGCGCTGCCGCACACCACGGTCGCCGCGGTGTCCCGCCGGAGCGACACGGTCCTGCGGCTGCACTCCGCGGACGTCCCCCAGGGCGTGGTCCAGCTCGACGCCGCCGGACTCGCCCCGCGCTCCGACAGCGGCTGGGCGGGGTATCCGGCGGGCGTCGTCTGGGCGCTGCGCGAGGCGGGCCACCCGGTCGGCGGCGCCGACATCCATCTGGCGTCGACCGTCCCGACCGGCGCGGGCCTGTCGTCCTCCGCGGCGCTGGAGGTCGTCACCGCCCTCGCCCTGAACGAGCTGTACGGCCTCGGCCTGTCCGGCGCCGAACTGGCGGTGCTCGCCCAGCGCGCCGAGAACGACTTCGTCGGTGTGCCCTGCGGGGTCATGGACCAGATGGCCTCCGCGTGCTGCACCGACGGGCACGCGCTCTACCTGGACACCCGCGACCTCTCACAGCGCCAGGTGCCGTTCGACCTGGCGGCCCAGGGGCTCCAGCTGCTGGTCGTCGACACCCGGGTCAAGCACGCGCTCGGCGACGGCGCGTACGCCGAGCGGCGCGCCGGGTGCGAGGCGGGCGCGCGGGCGCTCGGGGTCGCCGCGCTGCGTGACGTCCCGTACGAGGAGCTGGGCGCGGCGCTCGGCCGGCTGGCGGGGGAGGGCGAGAACGTCCGCCGCTACGTCCGCCATGTGGTGAGCGACGACCACCGGGTCGAACAGGTCATCGCGCTCCTCGACGCGGGTGACGTCCGCGCCGTCGGCCCGGTGCTGGTCGAGGGCCACGCCTCGCTCCGCGACGACCTGCGGGTCTCCTGCCCGGAACTCGACCTGGTCGTCACCGCGGCCATGGCGGCCGGCGCGCTGGGAGCCCGGATGACGGGCGGCGGCTTCGGCGGCTCGGCGATCGTCCTGGTGGAGGAGGCCGACGCGGACGCGACAGCGAAGGCGGTCACGGAGGCGTTCGCGACGGCGGGGCACATGTCCCCCCGGATCTTCCCGGCGATCCCGTCGAGGGGGGCGCACCGCCTGAGCTGACCTGCCCGCTCGCTCGCGTCCAGGTCTGCGGGCTCAGGCCAGGGACTTGATCAGGATGTACTCGGTCACGCCCGGCGGATAGTCCGCGACCTGGCCCGCGATCTCGTACCCCTGCTTCTGGTAGAAGCCCGGCGCCTGGAAGTCCCAGGTCTCCAGCCGCGAGCGGGCACAGCCGCGCTCCTTCAGCGCCAGGCGCTCCGCCTCCGCCAGCAGGCGGCTGCCCAGGCGGGCGCCCCGGTGCCGGTCGTCGACCCAGAGCAGATCGACGTGGAGCCAGCGCGCCCAGGTGCGGCCGGTGAGCCCGCCGGCCAGCTCGCCCCCGGACTCCTCGAACAGCCAGACATGGAGCGGGACTTCCTCGCCCATCGGACTGTCCCGCAGCGCGCGCATCACTGGCGAGCGGTCAGAATTGGCCGCGCCCAGCCGTTCGCCGAGCACAGCACGCCGTTCCTTGTCGACTTCTGTCTCCATACGAAACATGGGCCCCAGCCTAAGACCGTCCGGTGATTGGGGGGCGGCGTCGCGTGCCGATGGCTGTCGCCCGGTGGCGTTGTCGTCGGTCGCCTACGCTCCGCGTGGGCTCCCTCCTCCGCCTTGCCGGACTCCGCCCTCGACCCGCTCCTTCACCCACCCCCCAATCACCGGACGGTCCAAGCATCGAGGCCCATCAGTTCTGCGAATGTGCTTCCGCCCCGGGCCCGCGCCCGTACGCTGATGCACAGCACCGGTGGGGGCCGGTGCTGATCAGGGGTGGAGACACGTCGGGTACGACGCTCGGAGCGGGGTAGCGGTCATCGCACGGCGGGGGCCGTGCCGCTGACGTACCGCCACGCACCGGGCGCCGTTTCCGCGCGGTCCGCTCCCCACCTTCAGGGGGTGTCCATTGGTACGTATCCGGGTTCTGGTCGTGGACGACCACCGTATCTTCGCCGAATCGCTCGCCGCCGCGCTCGCGGCCGAGCCCGACGTGGACGTCTCGGCGGCCGGCAGCGGCCCCGCCGCGCTGCGCTGTCTGGACCGGGCGGCGGCCGAGGGCCGCACTTTCGACGTGATGCTCGTCGACGCCGATCTGGGCACGGTCGCGGGAGCCGTCCAGGTGCCCGTCGCCCGCGCCGTGCCCGACAACGGGGACGTGGCGCTGGTCGACGGCATCTCGCTGGTCGCCGGGGTCCGCTCGGGGCAGCCGTCCGTCCGTATCGTCGTACTCGCCGAGAGGGACGACCCGCGCCGCGCCGCGCTGGCGCTCCAGGCGGGCGCCTCCGGCTGGGTCGCGAAGGACTGCTCGCTGCAACGGCTGCTCGCGGTGATACGGGGCGTCCTGCGCGACGAGACACATCTGCCGCCCGCCCTGCTCACGGGCGTCCTGCGGGAGCTGACGGCCGCGCGCAAGCACCGCACGGAGAGCGAACGGCTGGTCGAGTCGCTGACCCCGCGCGAGTGCGAGGTGCTGCGCTGCATGGTGGCGGGGCTGGGGCGCAAGGCGGTCGCCGAGCGCCTCTTCCTCTCCCCGCACACCGTCCGCACCCATATGCAGAACGTGCTGGGGAAGCTGGGCGTGCACTCCACGCTGGCCGCCGTCGCCCTGGCCCGCCGGGCCGGCGTAGGACCCGCCGACCTGGCGGCCGATCCGCTAGCCGGGGACGTTGTCGAACGGGGCGGTCAACTGGCGTAGCAGCCCGGCCAGTTCGCCTCGCTGCGCCCGGGACAGCTCCGCGAGGATCGCGCGCTCCTGGGCGAGCAGCCCGGCGAGCGCCTGGTCCGCGCGGTCCTGTCCCTCGGGCGTGAGCCTGACCAGCACCCCGCGCCGGTCGCTGGGGTCCGGCAGCCGCTCGACCAGGCCCTTCTTCGCCAGCCGGTCGATGCGGTTCGTCATCGTGCCCGAGGTGACCAGGGTCTGGGTCAGCAGCTGGCCGGGGGAGAGCTGGTACGGCGCTCCGGCACGGCGCAGCGACGTCAGTACGTCGAACTCCCAGGGCTCCAGGCTGTGCTCGGAGAAGGCGATCCGACGCGCGCGGTCGAGATGTCGGGCCAGCCTGCTGACGCGGCTGAGCACCTCGAGCGGTTCCACGTCGAGGTCGGGGCGTTCTCGGCGCCATGCTGCGACCAGTCGGTCGACCTCGTCCTCCATGACGATCAGTGTAGAGGGTGCCTCGACATGAAGTCTCTTGACGTCAAGATACATGGGGGTGCAGGCTTGCCCCACCGGGCGAGCGGGGCGTTCCGCCCGGTCGTTCCGTCGCCGCGAAGGCGCTCGACCATGCGAAGGGGCTCGACCATGCGTTCCGCACCGACCTGGGATCCGGCGCAGTACCTCAGGCACTCCGGGCACCGCACCCGCCCGTTCCTGGACCTGCTCGCCCGGATCCCCGAACCGCCGGCCGGCGGCGGACCCGCCAGGATCGCCGACCTCGGCTGCGGACCCGGCAATGTCACCGCGCTCCTCGCCGACCGCTGGCCGGCCGCCCGCATCACCGGCCTCGACAACTCGCCGGAGATGCTCGACCGGGCCCAGCGGGAGTACGCAGGCCCCACCGCGGGCGGCGGGACCATGGACTTCCGCACCGCCGACGCCGCGCACTGGACGCCCGAGGAGCCGTACGACCTGATCGTCTCCAACGCGGCCCTGCAATGGGTGCCGAACCACCCCGACTCCTTCGCCCGCTGGATCGCCGCCCTCGCCCCCGGCGGCACCTTCGCCTTCCAGGTCCCCGGCAACTTCTCCTCGCCCAGCCACACCCTGCTCGCCGAGCTCTGCGACAGCCCGCGCTGGCGCGAGCGGCTCGACCACCCGGGCGGGCGTGTCATGAGGGTCCTGGAGCCCGCGGACTACCTCACGCGCCTCACGGACCTCGGCTGCGCGACGGACGTCTGGGAGACCACCTACCTCCAGCTCCTCACCGGCGAGGACCCGGTACTCGACTGGGTCAAGGGCACCGCCCTGCGCCCCGTCCTGACGGCGCTCGCCGGCGACGACGAGGCCACGGAGGAGTTCACCGGCCAGTACCGCGCACTGCTCCGCGATGCCTACCCACCGGGACCGCACGGCACGGTGTTCCCCTTCCGCCGCATCTTCGCCACAGCCCACACCCCCGCCTGACCCGACGGCCCGACGTCACTCTTTCTGATGATCGACACGCACTGCCTCGCACGGGGGGCGAGGCGGGTCGTAGCGTCCTGGTGTCGCTTGTGCCGTAGTGGTGCCTGCGCCCACACTGATGGAGGAGGTGCTTCACGATGACCGCTCTCGCACACGAGGTGATGCCGGTGACGAACGAGTTGCCGGTCTCCGACCTGGACGAGTTCCTGTGGCAGACGTGGAAGGCCATGGAACTCCCCGAGGGCTACCGGGCCGAGATCATCGAGGGAGCCATCGAAGTGTCGCCGACCGGTCGCCGTCGTCATGGCGTGCTCATCAACCGTCTCCGGCGCGCGCTGGAGAGCCATCTGGAAGGCAGCGACTTCGCGCCGTACCAGGATGTCAACGTCATCCACCGCCGGAAGTCCTGGATCCCCGACCTCTTCGTCGCGCCGCTGGACCTGGACGAAATTCCCGACGAAGAGGATCTCGGCGTCGACTCCGACGGAGTCCCCCTGGTCATCGAAGTCGTCTCGCCCGGCCATCGGAACACCGAGCGCGACCGGGTCCGCAAGCGTCGCGAGTACGCCCGCGCCGGCATTCCGCTGTACGTGCTCATCGACGACCACGACGGCGAGGGAACCGTCGTCGTGCTGACCGCTCCCGACACCAAGAAGGCGACCTACGCCGACGAGCACCGCGTCCCCTACGGCAGCGACGCGATCATCCCGGACGGCCCCGCCAAGGGCTTCGTCATCGGCGAGGCGATCACCCGGGCGTGAGGGCCAGTGCCGGGAGGGGCGCTAGTTCTTGCGGTGGCCGATGAGGCGGGGTTTGGGTTCCAGGCCCTCCAGGCCGTGCCAGGCGAGATTCACCAGATGCGCGGCCACCTCCGACTTCTTCGGGCGGCGGGCGTCCACCCACCACTGGCCGGTCAGCGCCACCATGCCCACCAGGGCCTGCGCGTACAGCGGAGCCAGCTTCGGATCGAAGCCGCGGGCCTTGAACTCCATGCCGAGAATGTCCTCGACCTGCGTGGCGATATCGCTGATCAGCGAGGCGAACGTGCCCGTGGACTGCGCGACCGGCGAGTCACGCACCAGGATGCGGAAGCCGTCCGTATACGTCTCGATGTAGTCGAGGAGCGCGAACGCGGCCTGCTCCAGCAGCTCACGGGGGTGGCCGGCGGTCAGCGCGCTGGTCACCATGTCCATCAGCTGGCGCATCTCGCGGTCGACCACCACCGCGTACAGCCCCTCCTTGCCGCCGAAATGCTCATAGACGACGGGCTTGGAGACCCCGGCCTTCGCCGCGATCTCCTCGACCGATGTCGCCTCGAAACCCTTCTCGGCGAAGACCTTGCGGCCGATGTCCAGCAGCTGTTCGCGCCGTTCCGCACCGGTCATACGGACCCGGCGCGCCCGCCGGCCCGCCGGGGCCCGGCCCTTGTCGGTGCTGCCCGCGCTGCTGGTACTGCCGTCGGTCGCCACAATGCCCATCATGCCGCGTTGGAGGGTGCGCCCTTGCGCCGGGAGTCCAGCCGGGAAGCGCTCGGCCAGCGGACGTCGGACGCCCAGCCGAACTGCTCGAACCAGCGGATGAGCCGGGCGCTGGAATCGACCTGGCCCCGCAGCACGCCGTGCCGCGCGCTGGTCGGGTCCGCGTGGTGCAGGTTGTGCCACGACTCGCCGCAGGACAGCACGGCCAGCCACCACACATTGCCCGAGCGGTCACGCGACTTGAACGGACGCTTGCCGACCGCGTGACAGATCGAATTGATCGACCAGGTCACATGGTGCAGCAGCGCCACCCGAACCAGTGACCCCCAGAAGAACGCCGTGAAAGCGCCCCACCAGGACATCGTCACCAGCCCGCCCACCAGCGGCGGGATCGCCAGCGACACGACCGTCCACAGCGCGAACTGCCGGGAGACCGCCCGGATGGCCGGATCCCTGATCAGATCAGGGGCGTACTTCTGCTGCGGCGTCTGCTCCTCGTCGAACAGCCAGCCGATGTGCGCCCACCACAACCCCTTCATCAGGGCGGGGAGCGACTCGCCGAACCGCCACGGGGAGTGCGGGTCACCCTCCGCGTCCGAGAACTTGTGGTGCTTGCGGTGGTCCGCCACCCAGCGGACCAGCGGACCTTCCACGGCGAGCGAACCGGCCACGGCGAGCGCGATCCGCAGCGGACGCTTCGCCTTGAACGAGCCATGGGTGAAATAGCGGTGGAAGCCGATCGTGATGCCATGGCAGCCGATGTAGTACATCGCCACCATCAGGCCCAGATCGAGCCAGCTCACGCCGCCCCAGCGCCAGGCCAGCGGCACCGCCGCGAGCAGGGCGACGAAGGGCACGGCGATGAAGAGCAGCAGAGCGATCTGCTCGATGGACCGCTTGCTGTCCCCGCCGAGCGTGGCGGAGGGAAGCGGGGAGCCATCAGCGGAGGGGGGAGGTGTGGAGGGGTCTTCGATCACGTCGTCGGGGGTTGCGGTCATGGGGGCCCCTGGGGATGAGGGATACGGCAGATGCCCGGATACGGGTGCGTAACCTACGGCATCGTAAGTATGGCAGCGCCGAACGCCGCGACAAGAGGTCCTGTGGATAACGCCAGGGGAAGGCCACCTATCCTGGTGTCGTCGGACAGCGCGGTCCGCCAGGCCGTCCGACGCCGCCCCTCCAATACCGGACGGCCTGAAGTCTCCAGAAAACCTCCAGACGTGCTCAAACACTGCAAGGAGCCGCACCTGTGAGCAGTGCCGACCAGACCCCTTCCGCCAGCGCGGAGCTGCGCTCCGACATCCGCCGTCTCGGTGACCTGCTGGGCGAGACCCTCGTACGGCAAGAAGGCCCGGAGCTCCTCGAACTCGTCGAGCGCGTCCGCGCGCTGACCCGCGAGGACGGCGAAGCCGCCGCCGAGCTGCTCGGGGACACCGACCTGGAAACCGCGGCCAAGCTGGTACGCGCCTTCTCCACCTACTTCCACCTGGCCAACGTCACCGAACAGGTCCACCGAGGCCGTGAAATGCGCGACCGGCGCGCCGCCGAGGGCGGGCTGCTGGCCCGCACCGCCGACCGGCTCAAGGACGCCGACCCGGACCATCTGCGCGAGACCGTGAAGAACCTCAACGTACGGCCCGTCTTCACCGCGCACCCCACGGAAGCCGCCCGCCGCTCCGTACTGAACAAGCTCCGCCGCATCGCCGAGCTGCTCGAAGTACCCGTCATCTCCGCCGACCGGCGCCGCCACGACCTGCGGCTCGCCGAGTCCATCGACCTCATCTGGCAGACCGACGAACTGCGCGTCGTACGGCCCGAGCCGGCCGACGAAGCCCGCAACGCCATCTACTACCTCGACGAACTCCACGCCGGCGCCGTCGGCGACGTCCTGGAGGACCTCGTCGGCGAACTGGAACGCGTCGGCGTCGAACTGCCCCCCGGCACCCGCCCGCTGACCTTCGGCACCTGGATCGGCGGCGACCGCGACGGCAACCCCAACGTGACCCCCGAGGTCACCCGCGAGGTGCTGATCCTCCAGCACGAGCACGGCATCACCGACGCCCTCGAACTCGTCGACCAGCTGCGCGGCCAGCTCTCCAACTCCATCCGCTACACCGGCGCCACCGAAGAGCTGCTCACCTCGCTCCAGGACGACCTGGAACGGCTCCCCGAGATCAGCCCCCGCTACAAGCGGCTCAACGCCGAAGAGCCGTACCGCCTCAAGGCGACCTGCATCCGCCAGAAGCTCGTCAACACCCGCGAGCGCCTCGCCCAGGGCACCCCGCACACCGACGGCCGCGACTACCTCGGCACCGCCGAACTGCTCGACGACCTCACCCTGATCCAGACCTCGCTGCGCGAGCACCGCGGCGGGCTCTTCGCCGACGGCCGCATGGACCGCACGATCCGCACCCTCGCCGCCTTCGGACTCCAGCTCGCCACCATGGACGTACGCGAACACGCGGACGCCCACCACCACGCGCTCGGACAGCTCTTCGACCGGCTCGGCGAAGAGTCCTGGCGCTACAGCGACATGCCGCGCGACTACCGGCAGAAGCTCCTCGCCAAGGAACTGCGCTCCCGCCGCCCGCTCGCCCCCACCCCGGCACCGCTCGACGCCGCGGGCGAGAAGACTCTCGGTGTCTTCCACACCGTCCGGCAGGCCTTCGAACGGTTCGGCCCCGAGGTCATCGAGTCGTACATCATCTCCATGTGCCAGGGCGCCGACGACGTCTTCGCCGCGGCCGTCCTGGCCCGCGAAGCCGGCCTCCTCGACCTGCACGGCGGCTGGGCGAAGATCGGCATCGTGCCGCTGCTGGAGACCACCGACGAGCTGCGCGCCGCCGACGTCATCCTCGACGAGATGCTCGTCGACCCCTCCTACCGCCGGCTCGTCTCCCTGCGCGGCGACGTCCAGGAGGTCATGCTCGGCTACTCCGACTCCTCCAAGTTCGGCGGCATCACCACCTCCCAGTGGGAGATCCACCGGGCCCAGCGCCGGCTGCGTGACGTCGCCCACCGCCACGGCGTACGGCTGCGGCTCTTCCACGGCCGCGGCGGCACCGTCGGCCGCGGCGGCGGCCCCTCGCACGACGCGATCCTCGCGCAGCCGTGGGGCACCCTCGAAGGCGAGATCAAGGTGACCGAGCAGGGCGAGGTCATCTCCGACAAGTATCTGATCCCGTCCCTGGCCAGGGAGAACCTGGAGCTGACGGTCGCCGCCACCCTCCAGGCCTCGGCGCTGCACACCGCACCCCGCCAGTCCGACGAAGCCCTGGCCCGCTGGGACGCGGCGATGGACACCGTCTCGGACGCCGCGCACGCCGCGTACCGCGGGCTGGTCGAGGACCCGGACCTGCCCGCGTACTTCTTCGCCTCCACGCCCGTCGGCCAGCTCGCCGACCTGCACCTCGGCTCCCGGCCCTCACGGCGGCCCGACTCGGGCGCGGGCCTGGACGGGCTGCGGGCCATCCCCTGGGTCTTCGGCTGGACGCAGTCGCGGCAGATCGTGCCCGGCTGGTTCGGAGTCGGCTCCGGCCTGAAGGCGCTGCGCGAGGCCGGACTCGACACGGTGCTCGACGAGATGTACGAGCAGTGGCACTTCTTCCAGAACTTCCTCTCGAACGTCGAGATGACGCTCGCCAAGACCGACCTCAGGATCGCCCGCCACTACGTCGACACCCTGGTGTCCGACGACCTGAAGCACGTCTTCACGGACATCGAGGCCGAACACGCCCTCACCGTGCAGGAAGTCCTCCGGATCACCGGCGGAGAGAAGCTCCTCGACTCCAACCCGGTCCTCCAGCAGACCTTCTCCATCCGCGACGCCTACCTGGACCCGATCTCCTACCTCCAGGTCTCGCTGCTGGCCCGCCAGCGCGAGGCGGCGGCGCGGGACGAGGCACCGGACCCGCTGCTCGCGCGGGCGCTGCTGCTGACGGTCAACGGAGTCGCGGCGGGACTGCGCAACACCGGCTGACGCCGTTCGTGCGACGACCGCTGTCCGACCGACGACCGCCGTTCGTCCGACGACCGCCGTTCGTCCGACGACCGCCGTTCGTCCGACGACCGCTGTCCGACCGACGACTGCCCCCGCTCCGGGATTCCGGGGCGGGGGCAGTCTCGTACGGGGGCTCCCCGGTCAGAGAGCGAAGAACGCGGCCAGCAGCAGCGCCGCGCCCGCCAGCGCCGTACCCCAGGCCACCCGGGTCAGACGCAGCCCGCCGCCGATGACCAGCGACGCCAGCAGCAGCGCACCGCCGAGCGGCACCCAGGCGTACAGCAGACCCGTCGTGCCGGTACGGACCAGCTCATCGCTGTCCGGCCGCACCACCACCGCGAACCGCTCGCCCTTCTTGACGGCCGCCGACTGCTCGATCGTCATCCCGCCACGCGGTCCTGCGGGCCCCTCGGGGTCGTACGCCCCGGTACACACCCCGTCCTCGCAGCCCGAGACCGCGAGGGTGCCGTGCTCACGGCCCTGGGCGAGCATCACATGCTGCGCGTCGCCCCAGGACGACCAGACGCCCGCCACGAGCAGCAGAAGGGCCACACAGCCCATCGCGGCACGGCGGCCGAACGACAGCATGAGGTGCGACGAGGTTCTGGGAGCCGACGAGGCCCTGGAGGTCTGGGGGCGTCCCCCGGAACGGCTGAACATGGGGCCGGATCCTTGGCCATGCGACCGCGCCCGGTCAACCCACGACCGCGGAATGCGGGCTCTTGTCAGGAGTTGTACGTGCTCTGCGCCCGCTCCAGGCCCTCGATCACCAGAGCCTCCACCGCATCGGCCGCACGGTCGACGAAGTACCCCAGCTCCTTGCGCTCCGCCGGCGAGAAATCCTTCAGCACGAAATCCGCCACCTGCATCCGGCCCGGCGGACGGCCGATCCCGAACCGCACCCGGTGGTAGTCAGGACCCATCGCCTTCGTCATCGACTTCAGACCGTTGTGCCCGTTGTCCCCGCCGCCCAGCTTCAGCCGCAGCACGCCGTAGTCGATGTCCAGCTCGTCGTGGATCGCGACGATGTTCGCCGTCGGCACCTTGTAGAAATCACGCAGCCCCACCACAGGACCACCGGACAGGTTCATGTACGAGCCGGGCTTCGCCAGCACCACCCGGCGATTGCTCGGACCAGGCGCACCGATCCGGCCCTCGATCACCTGGGCCTGCGCCTTCTGCGCCCGCTTGAACGAGCCGCCGATGCGCTCCGCCAGCAGGTCGGCCACCATGAACCCGACATTGTGCCGGTTGGCCGCGTAGCCAGGACCGGGGTTCCCCAGGCCCACGATCAGCCAGGGGGCGTTGGCATCCGTCGTCATCGCGCGCTGCGTCTCCTCGCGTACCGGCGTTCGTCAGGTCGGGTTCTTCACAGGCGAACGGGGTGGCGGGCCGCGGCCCGCCACCCCGCAGGGAACAGCCCGAGGATCAGGCCTCGGCGCCCTCAGTCGCGCCCTCGGCGCCCTCAGCCGCCGGCTCCTCGGCCTGCGCCGACAGGATCTGGATGACCACCGCGTCCTCGTCCGTGACCAGCGTGGTGCCGGACGGCAGCGGGACATCCTTCGCGAGGATCGACGCACCGGCGTCCAGACCCGCGACGGAGACCGTCACCGAGTCCGGGATGTGCGTGGCCTCGGCCTCGACGGTCAGCGTGTTGAGCACGTTCTCCAGCAGGTTGGCGCCCGGCGCCAGCTCGCCCTCGGTGTGCACCGCGACCTCGACGGTGACCTTCTCGCCGCGCTTCACCGCGAGCAGGTCGACGTGCTCGATGAAGCCCTTGATCGGGTTACGCACGACGGCCTTCGGGATGACCAGCTCGCTGCGGCCCTCGATGTCGAGGCCGATCAGCGCGTTCGCGGTCTTGAGCGCCATCATCAGGTCATGGCCCGGCAGGGTCACGTGGACGGTGTCGGCGCCGTGGCCGTAGATGACCGCGGGGACCTTGTTGGCGCGACGGGTACGGCGGGCGGCGCCCTTGCCGAACTCGGTACGGATCTCGGCGCTGATCTTCACTTCAGCCATGGCTGCACTCCTCGTAGATGACAGGAAATCGGCCGTCACCCGGCCACGAGGCCTGCTACGAAGAGCGCGTCGATAACGGACCGCCGCACATGAGTGCGGCCTCCCTCGCCGAGCAACTCCGTGAGTCTACCCGGCGGGGAGGCCGCCTCAGAAATCGATCACCCGCACCCGGGAACCGGGGCGGACACCAGGCCGTACGACTACGCCTGCTCCTCGAAGAGGCTGGTCACGGAACCGTCCTCGAAGACCTCACGCACCGCGCGCGCGATCGTCGGCGCGATCGACAGCACCGTGATCTTGTCCAGCTCCAGATTGCCCGGATCCGGCAGCGAATTCGTGAAGACGAACTCACTGACCTTCGAATTCTTCAGCCGGTCCGCCGCCGGACCGGACAGCACCCCGTGCGTCGCCGTCACGATGACATCCTCCGCGCCGTGCGCGAACAGCGCGTCCGCCGCGGCGCAGATCGTGCCACCGGTGTCGATCATGTCGTCGACCAGCACACACACCCGGCCCGACACATTGCCCACGACCTCATGGACCGTCACCTGATTCGCGACATCCTTGTCACGCCGCTTGTGCACGATCGCCAGCGGCGCACCCAGCCGGTCGCACCAGCGGTCCGCGACCCGCACCCGGCCCGCGTCCGGGGAGACGACCGTCAGCTTCGACCGGTCCACCTTCCCCGCCACATAGTCCGCGAGCACCGGCAGCGCGAAAAGATGATCCACCGGACCGTCGAAGAAGCCCTGGATCTGATCCGTGTGCAGATCCACCGTCAGAATCCGGTCAGCGCCCGCCGTCTTCATCAGATCCGCCACCAGGCGGGCCGAAATCGGCTCACGCCCACGGTGCTTCTTGTCCTGCCGGGCATAACCGTAGAACGGAACGATCACCGTGATGCTCCGGGCCGAAGCCCGCTTCAGAGCATCGATCATGATCAGCTGCTCCATGATCCATTTATTGATCGGAGCGGTATGGCTCTGGATCAGGAAACAGTCCGCACCGCGCGCCGACTCCTGATAACGGACATAGATCTCACCATTGGCGAAATCGAAAGCCTTGGTCGGCACGATGCCGACACCCAGCTGTTGCGCGACCTCCTCGGCCAGCTCGGGGTGGGCGCGGCCGGAAAAGAGCATCAGCTTCTTCTCGCCGGTCGTCTTGATCCCGGTCACAGCACTGTCTCCTCAGACGTGTTGACGGCCGCTGCACCCGCGCGTCCCTGCGAGCCAGCCGAATCGTGCAGATATCACGGTACGCCCAGATCGGAGCACCTGTTTCCGGTCAGCTTTCGTTCCCGGCGCTCCCCGGCGCCGACTGAGCTGCCTGAGCCGCCAGCGCCGAAGCGCTGCCCGGACGCTTCCGGGCCACCCAACCCTCGATATTCCGCTGCTGGCCCCGGGCCACCGCCAGCGAACCCGCCGGAACATCCTTCGTGATCACCGACCCGGCCGCCGTATAGGCACCGTCCCCGACCGTGACGGGCGCCACAAACATGTTGTCCGAGCCCGTCTTGCAGTGGGAGCCGACCGTCGTGTGATGCTTCGCCTCGCCGTCGTAATTCACAAAGACACTCGCGGCGCCGATATTCGTGTACTCGCCGATCGTCGCGTCCCCGACATACGACAAATGCGGCACCTTCGTGCCCTCGCCGACCGTCGCGTTCTTCATCTCCACATACGTGCCGGCCTTCGCCTTCGCACCCAGCCGGGTACCCGGCCGCAGATACGCGTACGGACCCACCGACGCGGCCTCACCCACCACCGCGCCGTCGGCGACCGTATTGTCCACCCGGGCACCCGCGCCGACCGTCGTGTCCTTCAGCCGCGAATTCGGCCCCACCTCGGCGCCCTCACCGAGATGCGTGGCCCCCAGCAGCTGCGTACTCGGATGCACCACCGCGTCCTGCTCGAACGTCACCGTGACATCTACGAACACGGACAGCGGATCAACGACCGTCACACCCGCCAGCATCGCCCGCTCCAACAGCCGCTCATTCAGCAGCCGCCGCGCCTGCGCCAGCTGCACCCGGTTGTTGATCCCCAGGATCTCCCGGTGATCAACGGCCACGGACGCCCCTACCCGGTGCCCGGCCTCCCGCAGAATGCCCAGCACGTCGGGCAGATACTCCTCGCCCTGACTGTTGTCCGTACGCACCTTGCCCAGCGCGTCCGCGAGCAGCTGCCCGTCGAACGCGAACACACCCGAGTTGATCTCCCGGATCGCGCGCTGCGCGTCGGTGGCGTCCTTGTGCTCCACGATCGCCGTGACCGCGCCGCTCGCGCCGTCCCGGACGATCCGCCCGTACCCGGTCGAGTCGGGGACCTCGGCGGTCAGCACGGTCACCGCGTTGCCGTCGGCGGCATGCGTCGCGGCGAGCGCGTTCAGGGTCTCGCCGGAGAGCAGGGGGGTGTCCCCGCAGACGACGACCACGATTCCGTCGGGCGTGTTCCCCAGCTCCTGGAGCGCCGTCCGGACGGCGTGGCCGGTGCCCTTCTGCTCGGCCTGGAAGGCGGTGCGTACGCCGGGGAAGGAGTCGGCGAGATGGCCTTCGACCTGCTCACGGGCGTGTCCGACGACGACGACGAGATACTCGGGACCGAGCTCGCGGGCCGCGGACACGACATGTCCGACGAGCGAGCGCCCGCAGACCTCATGCAGGACCTTGGGGGTCTTCGACTTCATGCGGGTACCTTCACCCGCTGCGAGGACGACGACGGCTGCCGGGCGGTTGGCGCTCACGGGAATGCCCTTCGGCTTCGGGTGGTGGACAACCGCAGGATACCGGGGGGTATCGGGGCGGAAACGAATGCGGGTCCTGACCGGTGAGGTCAGGACCCGAACTGCGTGGCTCCCGGGGAAGGAATCGAACCCTCATTCAATGGACCAAAACCATTTGTCCTGCCTTTAGACGACCCGGGATGGTTTGCCGTCTATGTCCGATTTTGGGCGTCGGACTTGAGCGCAGCCCCTACTATGCCGTACCACCAGCCCTCGACGCGACGGTACAACTCGGCGCTCTGCAGGATGCGAACGGTGAGGCATCCGTGGTAGCCGTCGCCGACGTTTTTGCGGTTGGTCTTCGGGTTGTGCTTCTTCAGGGTTGTCTTGCTCAGGTCCGCCACGTCGACGCCCGCCACGTCCGCCCAGAAGCGCTCGGCCGCCGACACGTTGGCGGTCTCGTGGATGTGTACGGCGTACCGAAGCCGGTCTCGACCGACGCCCAGCAGCTTGAGCCAGGCAAGGAAGACCTTGAGCATGTGCGGGTCGCTGTTGATGAAGGTCATCCTTTCCTGTGGTCGGTGTGGCTTGGCTTTGGACCCCTCGGACCAGTAGAGACCGACGCCGAGCAGAAACAGCTCGCGGTCGGACATCGCGCCGATCTCCTGTGTGGCGGTGTGCCGGGTGCGCTGCCGCTCGACTTCACGGCGCTGCATCGTCGCTTCCCAGCCGCGCTTGGCGATCAGTGAAGCCTGCTCGCGGGTGCGCTTCGGCGGTTTCGGCAGGTCCCGTACCCACAGGGAGATCGAACTCTTCGAGCAGCCCAGCTCCAGCTGTATCTGGTCGTACGTGAGTCCCTTCAGGCGCAGCTCGCGTGCCTTTTCGCGCAGGTCGTCCTTCGCGTTGGGGCGCTTTGTCCAGTCCGGGGGCGGCTCGCCCTCCAGGAGGCGGTTGAGGATGTCGTTGTTGTCGACGTGGAGGCGGTCGCGGATCTGGCGGCGGCTGAGACCTTCGCGGCGCAGGGCGACCGCCTCTTCGCGGAGGCGTTCGAAGTCCGCGTATGTGCTGGTGATTGCTGTCATAGGGGAGATCGTCGTCCGGAATGCGGACGCCCGGATCGAATACGCGGGCGGTTCGCCAGTTCGAGGGATCGACGCTTGTTCTGGGCGTGCGTCGTTGCGTTCTGTGCTGTCGCGGTCGCCGGAAATTGGGTCGCGGGCGCCCGTAGGCTGGGAGACATGACCACAACGGGGGCACACCAGGACGCTGCGGGCACGACCGCCCGCGGTGTGTGGTGGTGGGGGCGGCGGCGCAGTGCCGTACTGGATGTGGGGCTGGCACTCGTGTCGGCTCTGGAGTGCGGTCTTGAGGGGGTCCGGTTCTCGGATTCCGCCGGGCTGCTCGTGCCGGTGGGGGTGGTGTTCGGGCTGCTGGCCGGTTCGGTGCTGCTGGTGCGGCGGCGGTGGCCGTTCGCCGTGGTCCTCGTCTCGATCGCCATCACGCCCGCGGAGATGGGCTATCTGATGGGGCTGGTCGGGCTGTACACGCTCGCCGCCTCGGAGACGCCGCGCAGGATCATCGTCTCGCTGGCGGGGATGTCGCTGGTGGGGACGTTGATCGTGACGTTCGTACGGACCCGGCAGAACGTGACCGACACGGGGTTCGACTCGGGGCGGTGGTACGTACCCACGGTCGCGGTGCTGATGTCGGTGGGGCTGACCGCGCCGCCGGTGCTGTTCGGCCTGTATGTGGGGGCCAGACGGCGGCTGATGGAGAGCCTGCGGGAACGGGCGGACAGTCTGGAGCAGGAGCTGTCGCTGCTCGCCGACCGCGCGGAGCAGCGTGCGGAGTGGGCGCGCACGGAGGAGCGGACGCGGATCGCCCGGGAGATGCATGACGTGGTGGCGCACCGGGTGAGTCTGATGGTGGTGCACGCGGCGGCGTTGCAGGCGGTGGCGTTGAAGGATCCGTCGAAGGCGGTGAAGAACGCGGCGCTGGTGGGGGACATGGGCCGGCAGGCGCTGACCGAGTTGCGGGAGATGCTCGGGGTGCTGCGGGCCGGCGAGCAGGTGGCCGCGCGTAAGGCGGCGGATGCGGCGGTGCCCGTGGCCGTGCCGCTGGCGTCGGTGGGTCTTGCGGCCGCGGCGGCCGCAGCCGCGGCGGCGGAGGCCGGTCCCGGTCTGGAGGACATCGAGGTGCTGGTGGGCCAGTCCCGGGAGACGGGGATGGTGGTGGAGCTGTCGGTGCAGGGGGAGTGGCGTTCGTACGCGCCGGTGGTGGAGCAGACGGCGTACCGCGTGGTGCAGGAGGCGCTGACGAACGTCCTCAAGCATGCGGCCGGGGCGAAGGTGATGGTGCGGTTGGCGCACCGTGACGCGGAGGTCGCGATGCAGGTGGAGAACGGGCCTTCGGACGGTGGCGCGCAGGACGCGGGGCTGCCGAGCGGGGGGAACGGACTGGTGGGGATGCGGGAGCGGGTGACGGCTCTGGGGGGCGTGTTCGTCTCGGGTGAGACGGACGCGGGGGGTTTCCGGGTGTCGGCGGTGCTGCCGGCGCCGCGTGCCGCTGCGTGACCGCCGCTGCGTGACCGCCGCTGTTTGACCGTGGCTGACCTACCGGGGCTGCGTGACCGGGCCGCGGGAGGCTTGCGTACGACCGCTTCGGGTCGCCCGGCCCCGCTTCGGGCCGCCCGGCCCCGGTCCGTCAGTCCGAGATCAGCCGGGCCGGTTCCATGCCGGTGATCAGGGTGGCGAGCGCCTGGTCGATGTCCGGTCCCAGGTACCAGTCGCCGGTGTGGTCGATGCTGAAGACGCGGCCGGTGATGTCGATCGCGAGGACGGCCTGTCCTTCGCCTTCCTCGCCGAGCGGGCTGATCTCCGTGTCGAGGGACCGGCCGAGGTCGGCGAGCGTGCGGGCGAGGTGGATGCCCGCCATCGGGTCGATGCGTACGGACGAGGGGGCCACCTGCCGGCCAGGCCCCGGCGCGGTGACGCGCAGTCCGCCGAATTCCGCCCAGGCCTCGACGGCGGTGGGGAAGACGTTGAGCCGGTGGCCGGCCGGGGTGGTGTGGGCGCTCAGGGCGTCGGCCCACTCCTCGGCCTGTCTGATGTCCCAGCGTCCCGGCTGCCAGCCGGCCTCGCGCAGCGCGGCGTCGACGGGCACGGGGAAGCGGGTGGTGTTGAGGTCGGGCATGCTCAGCCGTTCTCGGTGGGGTCGACGGGCCGTACGCCGAAGTGGGCGAGCAGGGCCGTACAGGAACGGCACGGCGGGGCGTAGCTGCCGTGCAGCGGGTCGCCGTCCTCGCGGATGCGGCGCGCGGTCAGCTTGGAGTGTTTGAGGGAGCGGCGCGCCTCGCTGTGGGTGAGGGGTTTGCGCCGGGCTCGTTTGGAGCGGGCTTCCTCGGCGGCGGTGAGGTGGCGGGAGAGCAGTATGGCTTCGGGGCAGCGGCCGGTGAACCGTTCTCGCTGGCTGCTGGTGAGGGCGTCGAGGAAGTCCTGTACGAGGGGGTGGAGGGTGGGGGGCCGGTCGCCCTTGCCCGCGGTGCTGGTGAGCGTCTCGCCGCGGACGGAGAGTGCCGCTGCGACGGCGGGCAGGATGCCGTCGCGCCGCCGGTGGAGCGCGGGTGCGCGGTGGGGCTCCGTACTGCTCCAGCTGAGGCGTGGGTCGCCGGATGCGTCGGTTGCTGCTGTGTGCAAAGTGCTGTCCCCTCCCCTGTGCCGCGGCCGGTGGCCGCTGGTGTCACGCCCCCGAGTTGCGGGGACAGCCTGCCAAATGTGAAGGGCTGTGGGAAAGCTGGGGCGGGGATTGTGGCGTGGCGTCGGCGCTGGGTCACTCCCGCGTGACCGTTGGTCACCGCGCGGGAGGGGGTAGATCGGTGCCGGGCCGGTGGGTGGATCAGTGCCGGGCCGGTGTCGGCTCCGGGTGGGACCGAAGCGGGACCGGCAGGGGCGAGGAGCGTCGGATCTCCCCCTTGCCTCACCGCATAGGCTGTCGTGAACCAGGGCTGTGGTGAACCAGCCGGAAGCAGCAGGGGGCAACCGCCATGACGACAGGTCGGCTCGGGCAGCACGCCGCGCCAAACGCGGCCTATGCCGGGCAGGTCGTGCATTTCCCGGATCCGGTCCGGGCCTCCCGTCACCCCAGGGGTGTGCGGGTGGATGACAACGGCTATCCGGACTTCTCGCCGTACGCGCGCGCCGCCGCGGAGATAGCCGAGCCCCCCGAGGGGTTCGGTGTGGACGAGCTGCGGCTCACGGACTATGTGTCGGCGAATGCCGCGCTGCACGCCGCGGGCCACGAGTTGTGGGGCACGATTCCCTCGGTGGCCACCCCGCACGGTCTGACCTGGCACCATGTGCCGGCCTCGCGCCGGCTGGTGCTGGTGCCGGTCGAGGTGAAGGCGCTGCTGCGGCATCACGGCGGTCTGGCGACGGCGCTCGTGGACCACGGCAAGCGGGGCACGCGTCCGTTGCAGGCGACCCGCCCGGTGCACTTCGGGCTGCCGAAGGGCGCGGTGGCGGTCAGCGAGCAGCAACTGCTGGGCGTGGAGGAGGATCTCGGCTACCGGCTGCCGGGTGCCTACCGTACGTTCCTGAAGGCGGCGGGCGGCTGCGCGCCGGTGGGCGCGGCGCTCGATCCGGAGCTGGGTCTGCTGGTGGACCAGCCGTTCTTCACGGTGCGGGACGAGGCCGCGGTCAATGACCTGGTGTACGTCAACAAGTGTCTGCGGGACCATCTGACCAAGGACTATCTGGGCGTCGGTTTCGTCCAGGGCGGCATTCTCGCGGTCAAGGTCAAGGGCGAGCGGACCGGTTCGGTCTGGTTCTGCGCGTACGACGACGCCAGGGACCAGGACGGCTGGAGTGTGCAGGAGCGCGTGGAGCGCCTGCTGTTGCCCTGTGGCGACGACTTCGACGCCTTTCTGCAGCGGCTGGCGGGCAGTCCGGCGGAGCTGGAGACCGTGGCGAACCTGATGGTGGACGGCGGCTTCGCGCGCGCCGTCCCGGTGGAGGGATGAGCGCGATGGTGACCTTCGCGCAGGCGCAGGAGCGCGCGGAAGAGTGGGTCAACGGCGATCTGCCCGGCTATCAGCATCGCGAGGTGCGGGTACGGGAGTTCGAGCTGGGTTTCGTCGTGTGGGCGGAGGACCGTGAGGACGGTCCGACGTCGGACGGCGGCAGACAGCGGCTGGTGATCGCCCGGGACAGCGGTGAGGCCACGCTGTGGCCGGGGCTGCCGGTGGGTGAGGTGATCCGGCGGTACGAGGAGGAGTACGGGACACCGGCCGAGGCGGTGCCCGCGCCGGAGCCGCCGCAGCGGATCGATCTGAATCAGACGTCGTTCCTGTTGAGCCCGCCTGAGTGGCTCCAGGAGGCGGCGGACAAGCTGGGGATTCCGGACCGGCGGACGCCGGAGGGAGCCTCGCCGGCTTCTTCGGCGTCGGCTTCGTCGGCTTCGTCCGGGCCTCAGGGCGGCGCGAGTTCGCCGTCCCTGGGGGGTGGTTACGGCGCTGGCGCGGCCGGGGTCTCCGGGGCCAACGCCTCGCAGAGCAGCTCCGGCTGGGCGGGCCCGGGCGGCAGTAGTGGTGGCGCCGTGTACGAGCCCACCGCCAACGAGGGTGTGCCGGCCTCGTCGCCGGGTGTGCCCGCCGGCGCCACCCCGTGGGCCGGGACCGACACCAATGGCGGGTCCGCGTCGCCGCAGGACGGTTCCGTACCGCTGCCGGTGACGGTCTTCGCGCCGCCGCTCTCCGGGTCGGACGACGATGACACCCCGCCGCCGGTGGTGGGCGCCGAGGCGCCGACCGCGCTGATGTCGGGCGGCAGTCAACTGCCGCGTACGACGTTCGCTCCCGGGCCGGGCGGGCAGCCGTCCGGCCCCGGCGGAGGGCCCGCCGGTCCCGGCTCGGGTCCTGGCTCCGGTCCTGCTCCCGGTTCCGGCGCCGGTGATATCGCCGACGCCGCGACCAGCAAGGCAACCGTCCCGCGGCGTGGTGCGCGCGGCAGCGGTCCGACGACTCCGCCGCCGCCCAGCGCTCCCGGTATCCCGGGCGCGCGGCCGCCGGGCGCCACCCCGCCCGCGTCGGGTCCGGGTGCGCCCGGTGCCCCGGCAGGCGGATATCTGCCGACGCAACTGGCCCCGAACCTTGGCCCCGAGGGGCCGCAGCCGCCCGGTGCTCCGCAGCCTCCCGGTCCGCCCGGTCCTCCCGGTGTGCCGGGTACGCCTCCGGGCGGGGTGCACCACGCGGCGACGATGTTCGCGAACCCGAGCCTGGGCGGTCAGTCCCCGCCGCCGGGTCCGCCTCAGCCGCCCGGCCTTCCTGGTGCGCCGGGTGCCCACGGTGCTCCGCAGCCTCCTGGTCCGCCTGGTCCTCCCGGTGTGTCGGGTACGCCTCCGGGCGGGGTGCACCACGCGGCGACCATGCTCGCGGGGCCCGGCCCGGTCGGCCCGCCGCCGGCCGCACCGCGACCTCCCGGCCCGCCGGGTCCTCCCGGTATGCCGCCGGGCGCCCCCGGCCCCGGCCCCGTACCGCAGTCGCCGCAGGCACCGCAGCCCCCGGCGTACGGCTATCCGCAGCAGCCGCCCGGTCTGCCGACCGTCGGCCCCGGCTACCAGGCCGTGCTGCGCTACCGCGCGCCCGACGGCTCCGAGGCGCAGCTCATCCGCCGCTCCGCGCCCGGCACCCCGCATCCCGAGTGGCAGATCCTGCATGAGCTGCGCGGCATGAACGTGCCGCCGCAGCAGGTGCTCGAACTGCACACGGAGCTGGAGTCGTGCGAGCTCCCGGGTGGTTACTGCGCGCGGATGATCCGGGAGACCTGGCCGCAGGTGCGGATCACCAGCGTCGCCCCGTACGGGCAGGATCACGCCAGTCGTCAGCAGGGCGTGCAGCATCTGCTCACCCACCAGGGTGAGTTGCATCAGGTCGCGGACGGCCCCGCGCGGCCCGCGCCGGTGCGCGCGCCGCTGCCGCAGATGCCGCCCGCGCCGCCGCTTCCGCCGGAGGGGATCGCGCAGGAGCTGATGGGGGCGTTCGGCCCGCAGGGCATCTGCCGGTTCGACCAGCGGGGCGTGTCCCGCCAGGGGGTGCCGGAGATCGTGGCGCGCACCCTGGTGTGGGCGGGTCTGCCGGCCGATTTCGGCCCGTTCTTCTGGGCGCAGCCCGCCCAGCCGGTGGTGCCCACGCTGGCCGAACTGGCCGCGCAGCGGCAGGTGCAGGCCGCCCCGGACGCGGGCTCGTATCTGGTGATGGGCAGCGACTTCGGCCGGGCGATCTGTGTCCAGTACGGCACGGCGCACATCATGGCGGTGCCGGTCGAGGCGGGCCCCGGCGGGCAGTCGGTGCCGCCGCAGTTCGTCAACACGGGACTGCCGGAATTCACACGGTCGTTGGCATTGCTCGGCCGGATGTGGCGGCTGCGTTTCGGGCTCACTCCGGAGCAGGCGGGCCGCTGGACCGTCGACTTCCAGGCGCAGCTCGCCGCGCTCGACCCGGCGGCGCTGTCGTCGCCGGAGAGCTGGTGGTCGGTGCTGCTGGAGCAGATGTGGGACGGCCTGCTGTGATGTGAGCGCGGCCCGGTGAACGTACCGGGTACGGATGGACCGAGGCGCCCCCGCGAGACGCGGTGGGCGCCTCGGCCGTTTCCGGGCGCGCTGACGGCTGTGCTGACGGCTGTGGTGCTGGCCGCGCTCTCGGACGTGCTCTCGGAAGGGGCCTCCCTCCGGCGGGAAATTCCGGCTTTTCCCCCCTCATGCCGCATCCTAGGCCGGGTTGAGCAGGCAGAGTGTCGCGTTATGGGCACTTCGTTTGGATCCAGCAGGATTGCGCCGGATGGCGTTGTTGTCGGAGAGGGGTTTCAAGGATGAGTGCTGCACCGTTGTCGGCTCATGGCTTTGTGTCCGTGCGGGGCCGCGGCTACCACCCCGAGCAGGTCGACCAGCGCGTCGTGGCGCTGTTCCGGGACCGCGACGACGCCTGGGAGCGCGCGGCACGGCTCACCGTTCTCGCCAAACGGATGGAGGGCGACGCGGACCGGCTCAGCCGCCGGGCGGCGGCGCTCGCACCGCAGACGTACGAGACGCTCGGCCGGCGCGCCCAGCAGATCCTGGTGCTCGCGGCAGAGGCGGACGAGGCGGTACGGGCCGGGGCGCGCGAGGAGGCCCGGGCGCTGCTCGAAGCGGCCGAGGCCCGGCGGGTGCTGGCGGCGGCCCGCGAACAGGCGGACACGGTACGGGCGGACGCGGAGGCATTCGCGGAACAGGTCCTGCGGGCCGCGCAGAACGTGGCCGACGCGGAGCGGGCCGACGCGCGGCGCGAGGTGAAGGCGCGGCGCGGGGAGACGCTCGCGGCGTTCGAGGCGATGCGCCGGCGCGCTCAGGGCGTGATCGACGATCTGGAGCGGAAGCAGTCCGAGCGGCTGGCGGTGATGGAGCGTGAGTTCGCCGAGCGCGAGGCCGCGGTGGAGGTCCAGCGCGCCGAACTCGCCGCGTACGCGCAGGCGGGTCTCGCGGAGGCGCAGCGTGCCTTCGCCGAGGCGGGCGAGCAGGCACGGCACGGCCAGGAGGACGCCCAGGCCCGGGCCGCGGAACTGATCGCCCAGGCCCGGGCACGCGCGGAACGCGTGGCACGGGACACGGAGCGGGTGCTCCGGGAGCACAAGGAGAGCCGCGAGGAAACACAGGCGCACATGGCCCACGTCCGCAACAGCCTGGCAGCCCTCACCGGCCGCGCCCCGGTAGAGGGCTGACCACACCCCTCCACCACGAGCGGCCGGTTACTTCACGGAGGCGGGCGGTTCGGCCGGGACGACGGGCTTGTTCTCGCAGCCGAGGTTCTTCGTCATGACCCCGGCGGAGTGCAGCAGACGGGTGAGGTGGACGCGGGCGCTGGTTTCGCCGGTGAGAGTGTCGGCCAGCTGCCCTTCGACCGGTATCTCGTTCTCCTGCTCCGCGGGTGCCCCGGCGATCCGGCACTTGACGTACACGCGATAGCGAACCGTTCCGTCGCGGTCCTTCCCGTGGACCAGCTTCACATCGGGGCCGACCGGAGTCACGGCCGGCTCGGCCTGGATGTCGGACTCCGCGTCGAAAGGAGAGTCGAAAGGGAAGAGGGAGGCGCCGAATTGGAGGGCGAGCTGTTTCCGGGGATCCGCGACGTCCGTCCTCGCCTTGCACACCTCGGCCGTCACGAACGAGGGCACACCGTCGCTGTCCGGATCCCAGCCCAGCACCTGGTCGTAGAACAGCGTCCGCGCCTCCTCCAGGCCGTCGTTGCTCCTCATGTGTGCCTTCCCGGGCCCTCCTGTGCGGCTTTCGAGCCACTTCAGGCCGGCGTCGCCCAGGAGTTCCTCGCAGGCGGAGCCCTGGGCAGCGGCGGAATCCTCGGGCGCGGAGTCCCCGCCCTCGTCACTACAGGCGCTTGCGCCGAGCAGCAGGGCCACCAGCAGGGGGAGGGCGAGAGCCCTTCTCATGATTACCATCCTCGGACGTCATCGTGCGGTCAGGCGCCGTCCTTGTCCGGGAGGACCGGGAAGCGGCGGGGGGCTACGAAGAGGAGTGTCAGTAGGGCGATGGCGGCCGCTCCGGCCGCGCCCAGGTAGACGTGGTCCACTGCCGCGTCCACCGCGCGGCGCAGGTAGTCCGCGGCCTCGGTGGTGAGGGCGGCCGGGTTTTCCAGGGCGTGGGAGACCGAGTCGAGGTCGTCGGGGAGCCCTGGGGTGGGCGGGTGGGCGAGCCGGGAGGCGAGGATTCCGTTGGCGACGGCGCCGAACAGGGCGGCGCCGACGCTCTGTCCGACCTGGCGGCAGAAGAGTATGGACGCGGTGGCGGTGCCCCGCTCCGACCAGCCGACCGTCGCCTGGACCCCGATGATCAGGGGGAGTTGGAAGAGTCCGAGCGCGCCGCCGAGGAGCAGCATGATCAGTGCCGGCTGCCAGGCCTGCCCGGGGAACGGCAGGAGGGGGAAGGCGAGCAGGATCAGCATGGCGAGGAAGATGCCGATGAGGGCGGTCTGCCGGAAGCCGATGCGGTTGTAGACGCGGTTGGACAGGGCCGCGCTGACCGGCCAGCTCAGCGTCATGGCGGAGAGGACGAAGCCGGCGGCTATCGGTCCGAGGCCCAGCACGGACTGGGCGTACGTCGGGAGGAAGACGGTCGGGGCGACCATCAGCAGGCCGAGCGCGCCGAGCGAGAGATTGACGGCGGCGATGGTACGGCGGCGCCAGACCCAGCCCGGAATGATCGGCTCCGCGGCCCGGCGCTCGATGACGACGGTGGCGGCGGCGAGGACCGCGCTGCCGCCGAGGAAGGCGAACGAGGGCGCGGAGAGCCAGGGCCAGGCGACGCCGCCCTGGACGAGGGCGGTGAGCAGGAGCGCGCCGGTGGCGAAGACGGCGAGCGCGCCCGCCCAGTCGATACGGCGCCGGGGTGCCGGTGCGGTACGGGCGCCGTCGGGAGTCGGCGGCGTACGGCGCGGCTCGTGCAGGTATTTGACCACCAGCCAGAGCGCGACCGCGCCCACCGGAAGGTTGATCAGGAAGATCCAGCGCCAGTCCGCGTAGCCCGCGAGCAGTCCGCCGAGGGCAGGACCCGCCACGGACGACGTGGCCCAGACGCTCGACAGTTTGGCCTGGATCTTGGGGCGTTCCTTGAGGGGGTAGAGGTCGGCGGCGATGACCTGCACCGTGCCCTGGAGCGCGCCGCCGCCGAGGCCCTGGACGACGCGGAAGGCGATCAGGGAGGCCATGTTCCAGGCGGTGGCGCAGAGCAGTGAGCCGACGAGGAAGAGGATGATGCCGGCGATGAGGACGGGCTTGCGGCCGAGGGTGTCGGAGAGCTTTCCGTACACCGGCAGGGTGACGGTCACGGCGAGCAGGTAGCCGGAGAACAGCCAGGAGAAGACGGCGAATCCGCCGAGGTCGCCGACGATCTGCGGGACGGCCGTGGAGACGACGGTGCCGTCCAGGGCGGCGAGCGCCATGCCGAGCATCAGCGCGGCGACGACCGGGCCGCGGCCGCGCTCACGCTCGCGCGGTGCGGGCGGCGATGCGGGGCCCGGTGGAGAGGTCGGCGCAGGGCCCGATGCGGAGCCAGGCGCGGAAGCCGGTGCGGGGCCCGGTGCGGGGCCCGGTGCGGACGCCGGTGCGGAGCCAGGCGCGGAAGCCGGCGCGGGGCCCGATGCGGAAGCCGGCGCGGGGGCCTCGGGTATCGCCTCCGTCCGTCCGGAGTCCTCGGTACTTCCGCCGCCACTTCCGCCGCCGCTCACAAGATCCCTTCCCTGTGCACGTATCTCCTGGGGGACACCCTCTCACCCGCACCTCGTACGGCGGGAGGGCGCGGGTTCCCCCGACGAGTTCCCCCAGGAACTCCCCCATCAGCTCCACCCATCAGCTCCACCTGAAGGGGGAGACCCCTAGGGGGTTGTCCTTACTTCTGGCCAGGGACCGTTCGTCCCGCTGGAGGACGAGGAGACGGGCGCCCGTTCTTTACCTTGTTCTTACGGCTGCGGACGGCCCTCGACGGGGGCTCACCGCAGCAGGGGGGTGGGGAAAACCCCAGGCGAAGACTGCGCTGCGCACCAGCGCGCCGGGGCCCCTGAAGACAGCAGACTCATCACACACCCGACGACGGCACCGGTGAATCGATCCTCACCGGTCTACCGGCCTCATCGAAGTATCAAGCGATATAGGAGACTTACCGTGACAACGGCTGTGACCATTCCCAGGCACGGGGGTACTGGAGGGCGTACGGCCGTCGCGGCGCGAGCGCGGCAGGTCGTCAAGGCGTACGGCTCGGGGGAGACCCGGGTCGTCGCGCTCGACCATGTCGATGTGGACATCGACCGCGGGCAGTTCACCGCGATCATGGGCCCGTCCGGCTCCGGCAAGTCGACGCTGATGCACTGCCTCGCCGGTCTGGACACCGTGACGTCGGGGGAGATCCACCTCGACGAGACGGAGATCACGAAGCTCAAGGACAAGCGGCTCACGCAGCTGCGCAGAGACCGGATCGGCTTCATCTTCCAGGCGTTCAACCTGCTGCCGACGCTCAACGCCCTGGAGAACATCACGCTGCCCATGGACATCGCCGGCCGCAAGCCGGACGGCCCGTGGCTGGAGAAGGTCGTGGAGACCGTAGGGCTCGCCGACCGGCTCAAGCACCGGCCGACCCAGCTCTCGGGCGGCCAGCAGCAGCGCGTCGCGGTGGCCAGGGCGCTCGCCGCCCGCCCCGAGATCATCTTCGGTGACGAGCCGACCGGGAACCTGGACTCGCGGGCGGGCGCCGAGGTGCTGGGCTTCCTGCGCCGGTCCGTCGACGAGCTGGGCCAGACGATCGTGATGGTCACGCACGACCCGGTCGCCGCCTCCTACGCGGACCGCGTGCTGTATCTGGCCGACGGCCGCATCGTGGACGAGATGTTCCGGCCGACGGCCGACGCCGTGCTCGACCGTATGAAGGACTTCGACGCGCGGGGGCGGACGTCGTGACCGTGTTCAAGACCTCGATGCGCAACTTCTTCGCGCACAAGGGACGGATGGCGCTCTCTGCCGTCGCGGTCCTCCTGTCGGTGGCGTTCGTGTGCGGCACGCTCGTCTTCACCGACACCATGAACACCACGTTCGACAAGCTCTTCGCCGCGACCTCCTCGGATGTCACGGTCAGCCCCAAGGCCGCCAAGGGCGCGGACGAGGTCTCGCAGACCGGCAAGCCCGAGTCGCTGCCGGCCTCGGCCGTGGCGGCGGTCGAGAAGGCGGACGGAGTGAAGTCCGCCGAGGGCGCGGTCAGCAGCATGAGCGTGACCGTCGTCGACGCCGACAACGAGAACGTGGGCGCGACCAGCGGCGCCCCGACGATCGCCGGCAACTGGACGCGCAACGACCTCCGTTCGATGGAGATCACCTCCGGCCACGCCCCGCGCGGCCCCACCGAGGTGATGGTCGACGCCGACACCGCGGACAAGCACCACCTCGCGATCGGTGACGAGCTGCGCACCATCGCGGTCACCGGCGACCTCACGGCGAAGATCTCCGGTATCGCCTCGTTCACCGTGACCAACCCCGGTGCGGCCATCGTCTTCCTCGACACCGCCACCGCCCAGCGCGCCCTGCTGGGGGACACCGGCCGGTTCACCCACATCAACGTCACCGCCGCCGACGGCGTCAGCGACACCCGGCTCAAGCAGGACGTGGCGGCCGCGATCGGCGACGGCCCGTACAAGCTGCAGACGCAGCAGGAAGCCGCGGACGCGAACCGCTCGGACATGGGCTCCTTCCTCGACGTGATCAAGTACGCCATGCTCGGCTTCGCCGGGATCGCCTTCCTCGTCGGCATCTTCCTGATCGTCAACACCTTCTCGATGCTGGTCGCCCAGCGGACCCGGGAAATCGGCCTGATGCGGGCCCTCGGCTCCAGCCGTAAGCAGGTCAACCGCTCGGTGCTGCTGGAGGCGGTGCTGCTCGGGATCTTCGGTTCCCTGGCCGGTGTCGCCGCCGGGGTGGGGCTCGCCGTCGGGCTGATGAAGCTCATGGCCACCATGGGCATGGAGCTGTCCACGCAGGATCTGACGGTGAAGTGGACGACTCCGGCGATCGGGCTGGTGCTCGGCGTCGTGGTCACCGTCCTCGCCGCGTACATCCCCGCCCGGCGGGCCGGGAAGATCTCCCCGATGGCCGCGCTGCGCGACGCCGGTACGCCGGCCGACGGCCGGGCCGGCTGGATCAGGGCGGGCATCGGACTGGTTCTCACGGGCGGCGGCGCCGCCGCGCTGCTCGTCTCCACGCAGGCCGACAAGGCCGGCGAAGGCTCGCTCTTCCTCGGCCTCGGCGTGGTCCTCACGCTCATCGGTTTCGTCGTCATCGGCCCGCTGCTCGCGGGCGGTCTGGTCCGGGTGCTCAGCGCGGTCGTGCTGCGGATGTTCGGCCCGGTCGGCCGGATGGCCGAGCGCAACGCGCTGCGCAACCCGCGGCGTACGGGAGCGACCGGCGCCGCCCTGATGATCGGGCTCGCGCTGGTGGCCTGTCTCTCGGTCGTCGGCTCCTCGATGGTCGCCTCGGCGACCGAAGAGCTGGACAAGTCGGTCGGCGCGGACTTCATCATCCAGTCGGGCAACGGCCAGCCGATCATGCCGCAGGCCCAGGCGGCGCTGGAGAAGGCGCCGGACATCGCGTACGTCACCGAGTACAAGTGGGTCGACGTCGAGCTGACCGACCCCGCGGGCAAGACCGACAGCGTCGGAGTGGTCGCCGCCGACCCGACGTACGCGCAGGACCTGCGCCGCGAGACCGTCGGGGGCGAGCTGTCCGCGGCGTACGGGAAGGACGCGATGTCGGTCGGCGACACGTACGCCACGAAGCACGGCGTCAAGGTCGGCGACACGATGTCGGTCGTCTTCCCGGGCGGAAAGACCGCCCGGCTGACGATCGCGGCGATCACCTCGGACGACACGAGCGTCGACAAGGGCGCGATGTACACGAACATCTCGACCGCCGAGCGGTACGTGCCCGCCGACAAGATGCCCAAGAACATGATCATGTTCGCGGCGGCCGAGGACGGCAAGGAGAAGCAGGCGTACGCGGCCCTCAAGGACTCGCTCGCCGCCTACCCGCAGTACACGGTGCAGGACCAGACCGACTTCAAGCAGCAGCTCAAGGACCAGATCGGCCAGCTGCTCAATATCGTCTACGGCCTGCTGGCCCTCGCGATCATCGTCGCGGTGCTGGGCGTGGTGAACACCCTGGCCCTGTCGGTGGTGGAGCGGACCCGCGAGATCGGTCTGCTGCGGGCGATCGGTCTCTCCCGCCGCCAGCTGCGGCGCATGATCCGCCTGGAGTCGGTCGTCATCGCCCTCTTCGGCGCCCTGCTCGGCCTCGGCCTGGGCATGGGCTGGGGCACGGCGGCCCAGAAGCTGCTGGCTCTGGAGGGCCTCGGCGTCCTGGAGATCCCGTGGCCGACGATCCTGACGGTCTTCGTGGCCTCGGCCTTCGTCGGCCTGTTCGCCGCCCTGATCCCGGCCTTCCGGGCGGGCCGGATGAACGTGCTCAACGCGATAGCCACGGAGTAACCGCGATAGCCACGGAGTAACAGGGAGCGGGGGAGCGGAGCGATACGGTGGGGGCTTCCGGCCCCGGTGGGCGTCCTCCAACGCCCACCGGGGCCGGACCGCGTGGTGTGCGCGGCCGTCCGGCGTCAGCTCATCGGCGCTCAGTGCGGGGTCGGTGACGGCTCCAGGATGAAGAGCGGGATCCGGCGGTCCGTCTTCTCCTGGTATTCGGCGTACGGGGGGAAGGCCGCGACCGCGCGCTCCCACCACACGGCCTTCTCCTCCCCGGTGGCCTCGCGGGCGATCATGTCCCAGCGCTCGGTGCCGTCCCGGAGTTCCACCCGGGGGTCGGCCACGACGTTGTGGTACCAGACCGGGTGCTTGGGGGCGCCGCCCAGACTGGCCACGGCGGCGTACGCGCCCTCGTGCTCCACCCGCATCAGCGGGCTCTTGCGGATCTTGCCGCTCTTCGCGCCCCGGGTCGTGAGGACGATGACGGGGCGGCCGCCCAGCGTCGTCCCTTCCGTACCGCCCGAGCCTTCGTACACCTCGACCTGCTCGCGTGCCATCGCCAACGAACTGGGCTCGTACTCACCCTCAAGAGGCATGCTGACCATCCCTATCTGCGGAATCTCGCGTCGGAATCTACGGAATCTCACGCCGCGCCGGTCACGGCCGCGTCTTTTCGCGTCTTTTCCTTCGCTCAATGACCGGAGCTGGTGAGATCATTCCCGGTTTCGCCCGGACAGTGACCGTGCGGCCTCGCCCCGGGACCGCGCTCCGGTCCCCGGTGTCACACCGGCGTCGTACGCTGGAGAACCCCGGCCCGTGAGACGTGTCGGGCCCTTCGCGTTGCCCCTCGCTTTTCGGACCCGGACGGAAACCCCCTTCATGAGCCTGCACGGTCTGCTCGACGCCGTCACCAAGGACCCGGCGCTCGCCGAAGCGGTGAAGGCCGCCACCGACGGTCACCGCATGCATGTCGACCTGGTGGGACCGCCCGCCGCGCGGCCCTTCGCGGTGGCCGCGCTGGCGCGTGAGGCCGGTCGGCCGGTGCTGGCCGTGACCGCCACGGGCCGGGAGGCCGAGGACCTGGCGGCGGCCCTGCGGTCCCTGCTGGACCCGGACACCGTCGTCGAGTACCCGTCGTGGGAGACGCTGCCGCACGAGCGGCTCTCGCCACGCTCCGACACCGTGGGACGCCGGCTCGCCGTGCTGCGTCGGCTCGCGCACCCGGTGCAGGACGACCCGTCGGCCGGGCCGGTCAGCGTCGTGGTCTCGCCGGTGCGGTCCGTACTCCAGCCGCAGGTCAAGGGCCTCGGCGAGCTGGAGCCCGTCGCGCTGCGCACCGGCGAGAGCGCCGATCTGAACGAGGTCACGGAGGCGCTGGCGGCCGCCGCGTACGCGCGGGTCGAGCTGGTCGAGAAGCGCGGCGAGTTCGCCGTCCGCGGCGGCATCCTGGATGTCTTCCCGCCCACCGAGGAGCACCCCCTGCGGGTGGAGTTCTGGGGCGACGACGTCGAGGAGATCCGCTACTTCAAGGTGGCCGACCAGCGCTCCCTGGAGGTCGCCGAGCACGGTCTGTGGGCGCCGCCGTGCCGGGAGCTGCTGCTGACGCCCGAGGTACGGGAGCGGGCCGCCGCCCTCGCCGAGCTCCATCCGGAGCTGGGCGAGCTGCTCGGCAAGATCGCCGAGGGGATCGCGGTCGAGGGCATGGAGTCCCTCGCGCCGGTCCTCGTCGACGACATGGAGCTGCTGCTCGACGTCCTGCCCAAGGGCTCGATGACGCTGGTCTGCGACCCGGAGCGGGTCAGGACCCGCGCGGCGGACCTGGTGGCCACCAGCCAGGAGTTCCTGCAGGCGTCGTGGGCGGCGACCGCGGGCGGCGGCGAGGCCCCGATCGATGTGGGCGCGGCCTCGCTGTGGGGCATCGCGGACGTCCGGGACCGGGCGCGTGAGCTGGGCATGATGTGGTGGTCGGTGTCCCCGTTCGCCGTGGACGAGGAGCTCTCCGAAGAGTCCATCACGCTGGGGATGCACGCCCCGGAGTCGTACCGGGGCGACACCGCCCGCGCGCTCGCCGACACGAAGGGCTGGCTCGCGGACGGCTGGCGGACGGTGTTCGTCACGGAGGGCCACGGCACGGCGTCCCGTACCGTCGAGGTCCTGCGCGGCGAGGGCATCCCGGCCCGGCTCGACACCCCCGGCGCGCGGACCGCGGGCGGCCTCGCCGAGATCGCCCCGGCCGTCGTGCATGTCGCCTGCGGCTCGATCGACTACGGCTTCGTGGACCCGGCCCTCGGACTGGCCGTGCTCACGGAGACCGACCTGTCGGGCCAGAAGGCGGCCGGCAAGGACGGCGCGCGGATGCCCGCCAAGCGCCGCAAGACCATCGATCCGCTCACGCTGGAGGCGGGCGACTACATCGTCCACGAGCAGCACGGTGTGGGCCGCTATGTCGAGATGGTGCAGCGCACCGTGCAGGGCGCGACCCGTGAGTATCTGCTCGTCGAGTACGCCCCCGCCAAGCGCGGCCAGCCCGGGGACCGGCTGTACATCCCCACCGACCAGCTGGAGCAGGTCACCAAGTACGTCGGCGGCGAGGCCCCGACGCTGCACCGCCTCGGCGGCGCGGACTGGACGAAGACCAAGCAGCGCGCCAAGAAGGCCGTCAAGGAGATCGCCGCCGACCTGATCAAGCTCTACTCGGCGCGGATGGCGGCCCCTGGTCACGCGTTCGGCCCCGACACCCCCTGGCAGCGGGAGCTGGAGGACGCCTTCCCGTACGTGGAGACGCCCGACCAGCTCTCCACGATCGCCGAGGTCAAGGAGGACATGGAGAAGACGGTCCCGATGGACCGGCTGGTCTGCGGCGATGTCGGTTACGGCAAGACGGAGATCGCCGTACGGGCGGCCTTCAAGGCGGTCCAGGACGGCAAGCAGGTCGCGGTCCTGGTCCCGACGACGCTGCTGGTGCAGCAGCACTTCGGCACGTTCTCCGAGCGGTACGCGCAGTTCCCGGTCGTCGTGAAGGCGCTGTCCCGCTTCCAGTCGGACGCGGAGGCGAAGGCGACCCTCCAGGGGCTCAGGGAGGGCTCGGTCGATCTCGTCATCGGGACGCACCGGCTGTTCTCCGCCGAGACCAAGTTCAAGGACCTGGGCCTGGTCATCGTCGACGAGGAGCAGCGCTTCGGCGTGGAGCACAAGGAGCAGCTGAAGAAGCTGCGCGCCAATGTCGACGTCCTGACGATGTCCGCGACGCCCATCCCCCGTACGCTCGAAATGGCCGTCACCGGCATCCGCGAGATGTCGACGATCACCACCCCGCCGGAGGAGCGGCATCCGGTGCTGACCTTCGTCGGGCCGTACGAGCAGAAGCAGATCGGCGCGGCCATCCGGCGTGAACTGCTGCGCGAGGGCCAGGTCTTCTACATCCACAACCGCGTCGAGTCGATCGACCGTGCCGCCGCCCGGCTGCGCGAGATCGTCCCCGAGGCGCGGATCGCCACGGCGCACGGCCAGATGTCGGAACAGGCGCTGGAGCAGGTCGTGGTGGATTTCTGGGAGAACAAGTTCGATGTGCTGGTCTCCACGACGATCGTCGAGTCCGGGATCGACATCTCGAACGCCAACACCCTGATCGTGGAGCGCGGCGACAACTTCGGTCTCTCGCAGCTGCATCAGCTGCGCGGCCGTGTCGGGCGGGGGCGGGAGCGCGGCTACTCGTACTTCCTCTACCCGCCGGAGAAGCCGCTGACCGAGACCGCCCACGAGCGGCTCGCGACGATCGCCCAGCACACCGAGATGGGCGCGGGCATGTATGTCGCCATGAAGGACCTGGAGATCCGCGGCGCGGGCAATCTGCTGGGCGGCGAGCAGTCGGGTCACATCGCGGGCGTCGGCTTCGATCTGTATGTGCGCATGGTGGGCGAGGCGGTCGCCGACTACCGCGCCTCCCTCGAAGGCGGGGTGGAGGAGGAACCGCCGCTGGAGGTCAAGATCGAGCTTCCGGTCGACGCGCATGTCCCGCACGAGTACGCGCCGGGCGAGCGGCTGCGTCTGCAGGCGTACCGCGCGATTGCCTCCGCCAATACGGAGGAGGACATCACCGCGGTCCGCGAGGAGCTCACCGACCGCTACGGCAAGCTCCCGGAGCCGGTGGAGAACCTGCTGCTGGTGGCGGGCCTGCGGATGCTCGCGCGGGCGTGCGGCGTCGGCGAGATCGTGCTCCAGGGCCCGAACATCCGCTTCGCGCCGGTGGAGTTGAGGGAGTCCCAGGAGCTGCGGCTGAAGCGGCTCCATCCCCGTACGGTCATCAAGCCGGGCGCCCACCAGATCCTGGTCCCGCGCCCGACGGCGGGCAAGATCGGCGGCAAGCCGGTGGTGGGACGCGAACTGCTGGTGTGGACAGGCGAGTTCCTCACGACGATTCTCAGCTAGTAACCGGGGCACACGTCCTGTGCCGGGTCCGTCCGGCACAGGACGTAAGGTGCGGACGTGCGCAGACTTCGGGTACGGATATCGCGAACGTGTCGTTGCGGAGGGGCCGTTGCCCTCTCCCTGCTCGTGCTCGCGGGCTGCAAGGAGGAACTCGTCCCGGATCCGGGGCAGTCGGCGGCGAGCGGCGACCGGGGAACCGGCTCGGGAACCGGCCACGGGGCCGGTCCGCTCGGCAACCCCGACGGTACGAAGCCGGGGCTCGCGCCGATCACCTCCGAGCCCGACAAGAAGGCCGCGCGCCGGCTCATCGGCACGGTACGCACCGCCGGCCGGGGCCCGAAGACCGGCTACGACCGGGACGAGTTCGGCTACGCCTGGATGGACACGGCGGACGGGGTGCCGCTGGCGAGGAACGGTTGTGACACGCGGAACGACTTGCTGAAGCTCCATGGCCGGAACGTCCAGTTCCGAGCCGGTTCCGACTGCGTGGTCGTTTCCATGGACTTGTACGACCCGTACACGGGCAGGGACATCGCCTGGAAGAAGGCGAAAGCCACCGAGGTGCAGATAGACCACGTGGTGCCACTGTCCTACGCCTGGCAGATGGGTGCCGCCCACTGGGACAAGGACAAGCGGGAGCAGTTGGCGAACGACGTGCTGAATCTTCTGCCGGTCTCAGGCCCGACGAACTCCGCCAAGCGAGACTCAGGGCCAGCATCCTGGCTGCCACCCAGTAAGGCGATTCGCTGCTCGTACTCGGTGCGGTTCGCGCAGGTGGCAGAGAAGTACAAGCTCTCTGTGACGTCGGCGGACAAGAGCATGATGCTCAAGCAGTGCGGTGCCTGAGATACGCAGGCGCCAGATGTTCGGCTTTGTCGGCTTCAGGTCTGCAGCGGAAGCGGATCTTGACGTCCTGATCGCCAGGTGGGCGCCTTGGAACTCAATGGTGAAAGCTTCGGCGGCCGTGCAAGAGTGCTCCCCTGACCATCGACGGAGCCCAAGAATGACCCAGGACGATGCCCGGAGACATCTCAGCCATATCGCGCGCGAGAGGGCGTTCGGTAGGCATGTTGGGTCTGACCGGCTAATCCAGGCGGGGTTGCACGCACTGGTCGCTGGAATCGAGAGTCCCTCGCTCGCCATGTTGGCAGGCCTCCTGCGGAGTGAAGAGCCCGAAGCTCCGGAGCTTTTCGACCACGTGCTGGAGGAGCTGGGATTGCTCTTCCGCCTGCCGGCTGACCCCACGGTCGCAAAGTGGGCCATGGCCCGATGGATCGCTGGTCAGATCGTCGACGGATCCATCGATCCTGCCACCGGCACGTATCTCATCTGGGCGGACATCGCCTACGATCTCGACTATCCCGAAGACCTTGAACCACTCGTCCACTGTGCGCACAATTTGGACGGCTGGGAGGAGAGCTGGGGCGTCTCCATTGAGGAGCTCAACAGGGAAGCGGTCGAGGCCGCGGAGCAGTTCTTGAGCAAGCGGCCAGTGGAAGAGCCGAAGGGCTGATAGTCAGCCGACAGATTATCGACGCGTCACGTATGAACCGGCGGAGACGACGGAGCAGGTTCGCGTCGGCGCTCAAGTTGCCTGATCACACCGTCCTGGCTCTCCTCGCCATTGTGCTCCGGGCTCTCGAGAAACTCGTCGAGGAGCTGGATCGGTGTGTAGCCGGCGGCTCCTCAGAAGGGCCGCAGGATGCCTTCGGGATCGGCGAGTGCCGCCTCGGCAAAGTCTTCGAAATCCAGGTTCGCGATCGACAGATTCGCGTGCACGTCATGGACGGCGGCCGGAGTAGTACGGAACTCGCGGGGCGGCGGGGAGTCGATGAGCTCTTGGTAGTACATCGGGTCGAGATCCTCGTCCTCGGTCGAGGTGGTGAGGGCGAGAAGAGCGCGGTGGGCAGACTGCGTCGTGGCGCGATCGGCGATGAAGACCACGCTGAGGTCCTCGTCCCGTCTCACCGCGGTGAGGACGGCGTCGGGTGTGGCCCCAGCCCAGACGGGATCGTCGACCAGGTGGACATGGGCCTCAAACTCGCCGTTGTTTCCCCACGGCTGAGTCGCCTCCGCCACCACCGCCGGCCATGTCGCCTCGTCGTTGTAGTCGGTTCTGATGATCAGAGCAGCGAATTCATCACGTCCGGCAATCTCGGGCAACACGTTCACGGACTCCTCCCCTTCCTCGGTCCCTGGTTGGGGTCCGACTGTTTCGCGGAGCACTGACATCGCCTTCGCCTCCCCAGGCCGCGATCCGACGCGTCGCCATCATCGTCTGATCTTGACGTAGGAGAGCAGGATCGTGGAGTCCCCGGCTCAGTCGACGTCCTGCGTGAGCAGGTCCTCGATGCCGTCCGGCACAATGCCGGAGCAGATGCCGAACAACAGCCGTTGGGCGATGAGTACTTCCAGGTGCGGGAACAGGGCCTGCGTCGCGTCGTGGAAACCGCCGCGGCGGTGGACCGGAGCGGCCGAGATGCCGACGTTGCGGCCGAACTCGGAGATGCTCACCGGTCCGACGGTGGCCAGCAGCCAGCGAAGGTTCTGGGGGGCATCCGCCCTCGGCGGGATGCTGCCCATGAATTCGGCAACTCGGGGGCGATGGTTCAGCGGTGCGGATCTCAGCGCGCTTCCGTGAGCAACTCCGCCAGGTGGTCGACGAATTGGGTGAGCAGGTCCAGCCGTGGTCCGTTGCGGGCGATACGGAATCCGTGGCGGCGGCCCCAGAACGCCGCCTGGACGGCGTGGAGCTGGGCCCACCGCTGGACGCGTTCGCGATCGAGTTCCGCGGCCTCGGCGAAGATGTCCAGGAGGCGGTGGACAGCTGTGCGCAGGTCGTCCGCCGCGAGGAGTGTGAGCGCGCGCGTCTTGAGCAGGGTGCCGCCGTCGTAGGCGGGGTCTCCCACGTACCCCTTGGGGTCGACGGCCAGCCACGGCTCGCGGTCGGCGCGCAGGATGTTGCGGGCGTGCAGGTCGCCGTGGATGAGGGTGTCCGGCTGGACGCGCCCCAGTTCGCGGACGGTCGCGGCGGCGGCGTGCACCACGTGGCCCGGCAGGGCGTGCGTCAGCTCCTTGGCGTCCTTACGGAGCTGCTCCTCCCAGGTGGCGGCCCGCTCCCGCAGCCGGGGCAGGCCGGGTGGCGCGGGGATGGCCAGTCGGCGATTGATCCGCCCTGCGGCCGTCGCCACCTCGTCGCTGTCTTCGACCTCCGCCAGGGTCGACGTCCGGGCCCGTTCGAGCAGCATCGCGAACCGTTCGTCGTCGCGCTCGTGCAGCAGGACAGCGCCGCGCCCGCGCCATGCCGCGAACGCGTCAGGCTCATGGACGTTGCCGGGATGCGGAAATGACACTTTCAGCACGGCGGTCCCTCCGGCCCGCCGCCGCACCGGGACGATCACCCCGACGCCCCCGTGCATGACCTCGCCGTCCGGTGCGCATTCCCAGCCCTCCAGCAGATCGGCCACGATCCCGGGCAGTTCGGCGAGCCACGCCGCTCCGGGCGCTCCTTCGCGCTCGACGGTGCTCCGTACGAAAGCCTCCGGTACCGCAATCATCCGGGCACCTTACGCGCCGGCCCTTTCCCGGGCCGGAGGCGCTTCGGGGGTCAGCCTTCGGGGGTCAGCCGTTGAGGTTGTCCAGGTCCAGGATGTCCTTGTCGGCGGGGACCTTGGCGGGGACCGGCTTGTTGAAGTCGCTGAAGATCATCGTGCCGGGGTCGGTACCGGTGGAGACGACCTTCAGCAGGTAGGGCTCGCCCTCCGTGGCGACATGCATGGTGTAGCTGTCCTTGCCGTCGGTCTCGGTGAGGGCGATCGTCGGCTGGTTGTTCACCGTGCCGAGCGGTCCCTTGCGGGCCACCGAGCCGCCCTCGTACGCGGACAGCAGCTCGTCCAGGTCGCAGAAGGTGACGAAGTCCTTGGCGTCCGGGGACGTGGCGTCGGTCTTCACCCAGCGGCCGGCGAGCATCTTGACCACCGCGTCGGTCTCGGCCTTGGGCTCCCCCTTGGCCTGGGCCCGCAGGAACTCCTCGTCGTACTGCATGTAGACGGTCTTGCCGACCTTCGTGATGATCACGTTGCCCTCGTCGTTCATCGACATGGTGCCCGTGCAGTCGCCCTTGGTGCTGAGGGCCATGTCGAAGACGATGTGCCCCTCTTCGGTGTCCTGCAAATCGGCCTTGAGGGTCAGCGAGGAGGCGCCGCGGGTGGCCTTGGACGCCTTCTCGGCGATCTCGGGGCCCGACAGGTCCGCGAAGGGCGCGGCCTTCTTCTCCTCGCCGCCCTTGCCCGTGGTCTTGCCGGTGGTCTTGGGGTCCTTGCTGTCCTGGCCGAGCGGGCCGCAGGCCGGGAGGGTGAGGACGGCGGCCACGCAGAGGGTGCCGAGGACGGCGCGACGGATACGACGGGGACGGGAAGCGGCGGTGACAGACATGACGGATCTCCAGGAGACGTCTGGAACGGGCGGAAAGGAAGAGGAGAAGAGAGGAGAGGAGAAGCGCAAGCAATGAGCGAGAAGCGGACGGCACAGCGGGAGGTGGGCCTTCGAGGCCGTCCCGTGTAGCGATACGTCAATAACAACAGATGCTGTGAACCGAGTCAACACGGTTCGCGGGATTTGAATGAGTCCACGCTGTGAATCCCTCTTGGCCGCCCGCGCCGCTATGCTCGGCGCCACCACAGGTCGTGCGGTGAAGGAGGCAGCCAGGTGCCGGAGAACGCAGCAGAGGTGACGGCTGCCGGAATCGCCCGGCTCGCCGGGGTGGGACGGGCCGCCGTCTCCAACTGGCGGCGTCGGCACGCCGACTTCCCGCTCCCCGTCGGCGGCACCGAGACCAGCCCCGCCTTCGCGCTCGGCGAGGTCGAGCAGTGGCTTCGTGAGCAGGGAAAACTCGCCGAGGTTCCGCTGCGTGAACGCGTCTGGCAGGAGCTCTCGGGCGATCCTGCGGGCGCCGCCACCGCCCTGGTCCGCGCGGGCTGCGTCCTGCTCCTCGTACGGGAACGGCCGATGGAGTGGCTGGAGCTGGCCGCCGCCTCCGACGCGCGCCTCGCCGAGCTGCTGCCCGCGGCCCTCGAAGAGGTGCTCACCCCGCGCTTCGGATCCCCCACGGACCGGGCTGTTCACACCCCGGCGCCCCGGGAACTGCTGCCCGCCGTCCCGCTGCTGCGCGGCGTCGCCGAACTGGCGGCGGAGCGCGGCGCCCGTCAGACGTACGAGTTCCTGCTCAGCCGGCATCTGGACGCCAACCCCCGTCAGTACACGCCCACCCCGCCCGAGGCGGCCGCGCTGATGACGGCGCTGGCCGGCGCCACCACCAAGGGCGTCACCGTCCTCGACCCCGCCGCGGGCACCGGCACCCTGCTGCGCGCCGTCCCGCATCCCGCCGCCCTGTACGCCCAGGAGGCCGCCCCGGAGCCGGCCGCGCTCACCGCCCTGCGCCTCGCCCTGCACACGGACGCCGATGTCAGGGTGCGGGCCGGGGACACCTTGCGCGCCGACGCCTTCCCCCGGCTCACCGTCGACACCGTGCTCTGCCATCCGCCGTTCAACGAGCGCAACTGGGGCCATGACGAGCTGGCCTACGATCCGCGCTGGGAGTACGGATTCCCGGCCCGTACGGAGTCCGAACTCGCCTGGGTCCAGCACGCGCTGGCCAGACTGCGGCCCGGCGGCGCCGCCGTACTGCTGATGCCGCCCGCCGCCGCGTCCCGCCGCTCGGGCCGCCGGATCCGCGCCGATCTGCTGCGCCGCGGCGCCCTGCGCGCCGTCGTCGCCCTGCCCGCCGGAGCCGCGCCCCCGTACGGCATCCCGCTCCACCTCTGGGTGCTGCGCAAGCCCGTCGCCGGCGGCCGGCCCGCGCCCGAGCTGCTGCTCGTCGACACCGCCGAACTCTCGGCGGGCGGCGGCCGCGACAACGTCGACTGGGGGACGGTCCACGCCGCCGTCCTCGACGCCTGGCAGCCCTTCGACCGGCAGGGCACGGTCGAGGAGCAGCCGGGCGTCAGCCGTGCGGTGCCCGTCCTCGAACTCCTCGACGACGACGTGGACCTGGCCCCCGCCCGGCATCTCCCGCCCCCGGCCGGCGGCGGCGGGGCGGCCGAACTGGCGCGCGTACGGGAGCGGCTGGCCGACACCCTGCGGCTGACGGTCGAGCTCACCCCGCAGACCACCGGGCCCGCCGGTCCTGCGGGAGCGGCGCAGCCGGCCCACCGGCTCGCCACCACCGTCGGTGAACTCGCCCGCGCCGGCGCGCTGGTCCTGCACACGGGCGGTACGGGAACCACCGCCGCCGCCACCCCCGTGCCCGTCCTCACCGAGCAGGACGTGCTCGCAGGACGCGCCCCCTCGGGCACGCTCCCCGAGGGTGCGGCCGAGGAGCCCGTACGGACCGAGGAGGGCGATGTCGTCGTGCCCGTCCTCGGCGGCGGCGCGGTCGCCCGGGTCGTCGACGCCGCCACGGCAGGCGCGGCGCTCGGCCGCAACCTGCATCTGCTGCGCCCCGATCCGGCCACCCTCGACCCGTGGTTCCTCGCCGGCTTCCTGCGCGGCACCGCCAACAACCGGCAGGCCAGCAGCTACGCGTCCAGCGCGACCCGGCTCGATGTACGCCGTCTCCAGCTGCCGAGGCTGCCGCTCGCGGACCAGCAGCGGTACGGGGAACGCTTCCGCGCGCTCGCCGCGTTCGAGGACGCGCTGAGGCTCACGGGACGGCTGGGGGAGCAGCTGACGCAAGGGCTGTACGACGGACTGACGGACGGCACCGTCACGATGTGATCAGCTCGACATCGGTTACGTACAACTCCGGGCCGGGTGTCCGTGTCGGTGTATACGCTCGTCCCGTACCGTCCCGGATTCCGACATGGATCCCGGATCCGGATCCGCGTTCGTATCCCGTGCCCACCTCGACCAGGCATCCAGGAGCAGTCATGTACGGCCCCGGCCCCGGCTTCACGCCGACGCCCCGGCGGCGACCGCACCCCGCCGTGCTCGTCACGCTCAGGGTGCTGCTCGTGGCCATCACGATGCTCAGCGTCGGGTTCCTCGGCTGGGTGGCGATGCTGCGGATCGCGATCATGCGCAGCCGCGCGCTCGACTGGGTGCTGTTCTGCGTCACCGTCATCCTGGCCTTCGGCGCCCTGATATTCATCGGCGGGAGCGAGACGGAGGAGCCGCGGGACATCGACATGGCCCTCATCGGTCTGCTCTTCCTGATGTCGATCGCGATCACGACGCACTATCTGGTCGCCGACATCAAGCACTTCGCCGTGCACGGCAGGACCCCGCCGGGTCCGTACGCACCGCGGCAGCAGTACGGCTACGGCTACCCGCCGTTCTCCGCCACCGCCCAGACGCGGCCCCAGCCGCAGCCGCAGCCGGTGCCGCCCGAGCCGGTCCGCCCGCGCCCGGTCCTGCCTCCGCCGGTGCAGCCGCCCTCCGTGCAGCCGCCGCCGCCCGTGCAGCCGCCCTCCGTCCAGCCGCCGTCCGTCCAGTCCCAGCCGTCGCACACGCCTCCCCGTATCGACCAGGTCCGCGCCGAGCTGGACGAGCTCAGTGACATCCTGCGCAAGGGCCAGGAAGGCCGGTGAACGGACGGGTCATCGCCGGCCGTTACGAGCTGTCCACCGTCATCGGCCAGGGCGGTATGGGCCAGGTCTGGACGGCGTACGACCAGCGGCTCGACCGCCGCGTGGCGGTGAAACTCCTCCGTCCCGACCGGATGGCGGCCGCCACCGGCGCCGACGAGATGCGCCGCCGCTTCGTCCGCGAGTGCCGGGTCACCGCCCAGGTCGACCACCCCGGCCTTGTCACCGTCCATGACGCGGGCAGCGACAGCGACGACCTCTATCTCGTCATGCAGTACGTCGAGGGCGCCGACCTCGCCGACCATCTCGCCGAACACGATCCGTACCCCTGGCCGTGGGCCGTCTCGGTCGCCGCTCAGCTGTGCGCCGTACTCGCCGCCGTGCACGCCGTGCCCATCGTCCACCGCGACCTCAAACCGCGGAATGTGATGGTCAGGCCCGACGGCGCGATCACCGTCCTCGACCTCGGCGTCGCGTCCGTCATCGACACCGACACCACCCGCCTCACCCACACCGGATCACCCATCGGCAGCCCCGCCTACATGGCCCCCGAGCAGGCGATGGGCGGAGCGGTCGGCCCGTACACCGATCTCTACGCCCTCGGTGTGCTCCTGCACGAACTCCTCAGCGGCAATGTGCCGTTCGCGGGCTCCACCGTCCTCGGTGTGCTCCACCGCCATCTGTACGAGCCACCGGTGCCCGTCCGCCGGCTCAGACCCGAGGTCCCCGACCGGCTCGAAGAGCTCGTCCTCCGGCTGCTCGCCAAGGACCCGCAGCACCGCCCGGCCGGAGCCCAGGAGGTGTACGAGCAGCTCGCCCCGCTGCTGCCCTCCCGGGGCGGCCCCGCGGCCGGGCCGCTCGACCCGACCCGCCCCTTCCTGCGCCCGCACGCCCCCTGGCCCGACCGGGCCACCACCCCGCCGTCCGTGCCCGCGCCGCAGCAGCCGCCGGTCCCGGCGGAGCGACCGGATGTCGCGGCCGCCGTCGACGAGGTCAAACGCCTGCTCGGCGAGGGCAGCATCACCCGGGCCGTGGACATCCTCGGGGGCATCCTCCCGGCGGCCGCCGCCGAGCACGGCGAGCACTCCCCGGTCGTCCGCATCCTGCGCAAGCAGTACGCGTCGACGTTGATGGACGACGGCCAGTACCGCCGCGCGCTCCCGGAGCTGCGCCGGCTCGCCGACGACCGGGCCGCGGAGGCCGGGCCAGGCGATCCGCAGACGCTCCAGTTCCGTTACGACGCCGCGCAGTGCCTGGAACAGCTCGGCGAGGCGGCCGCCGCGCTGGCCGAATACCGCGCGGTCCTCCCGTACTACGAGAACGGGCAGCCGGCCGGCACCGATCCCGGCCGCGCCTTCGACATCCGGCACCGCGTCGGGCATCTGCTGCTCGCGGTGGGCGATCACCCGGCGGCGCGGCAGCAGTTGCAGAACCTGCTGTGGGACGTGGAGCGGGTCTACGGCCCGTACCACCCGCTCCCGGCCGAGCTCCGCCGCTCGCTCGACCACCAGCAGCAGTTCCGGGGCCTCTAGAGAGGCTGTTCTCGCCGGGATCCAGGGGGATTTGACGGCGCCCTCTCCTGGGCTAATGCCACACACCTGAGGGCACATCGGGGTCTGCTCTCGGTGTTCAACTCCCTTACTCGCACCCCACGGACCGTGGATGACACACCGGCCACGTGTGTCCGTGACGTGCGGCACCCACCCCTGGAGGTGTGATGCGGTCCAGATTCACCCTGACCCGCCTCGCCGCGACGCTGGTTCTGGCCTGCGCCGTCGCGGTGAGCGGCTGCGCCAGCCGCGACGGTACGGATATCGGCAGCGGCGGTGGCAGCGGCGGTGGCGGCGGCCGGTCGGCGGCGGCGCAGGCACAGACCCCGGGCGCCCCGCTGCAGGACCCGGAGGAGTGGGTGAGCCGCAACGGGCTGCTGCGCGCGCGCCTCGATGTGAGCAGGCGTCAGGTCGATGTGGCCGGCCGCAAGCTCTGGGCGCTCACCTACAACGGCCGCTACATGCCACCCACCCTGCGCATCCGGCCCGGCGACAAGCTGGAACTGGAGGTGAGGAACCGGCTGGACAAGTACACGAACGTGCATGTGCACGGATTGCACGTATCGCCGTCGGGCAACGCCGACAATGTCTTCGTCCATATTCATCCGGGCGAGACATTCCACTACTCGTACCAGTTCCTGAAAACCATTGAGCCCGGCACCTACTGGTACCACTCGCACGCGCACCCGATGTCCGCGGCGCAGGTCGCCGGGGGAATGTCCGGCGCCATCATCGTCGACGGTCTGAAGCAGTATCTGCCGCCGTCCCTGCGGAACATCACCGAGCATGTCATCGGTCTGAAGGACTTCCAGGTCCAGGGCGACAGCATCAAGACCAAGGATCTGCACATCGGCTCGGCCACCACGCGCACGATCAACGGCCAGCTGAAACCGGTCATCCGTATCCGGCCGGGGGAATATCAGCTCTGGCGGCTGGCCAACATCAGCGCCAATATTTACTACAAACTCCATTTGGAGGGGCAGAAGTTCCAGGTGATCGCCCAGGACGCCAGCCCCGTCGACCGGATCTGGTCGGCGGATTCGCTCCTCATCGCGGCCGGCGCGCGGTACGACGTACTCGTACGGGGCGGTCCGGCCGGCCGTACCCAGTTGCAGACGCTCGCGTACAGCACCGGGTCCGCGGGCAACCAGTTCCCGAAGGAGCAACTGGCCACCGTGGTCTCGGAAGGAGCCGCGGTGCCACCGGTGGAGCTGCCCCCCACCTTCGCGCCCAGGGAGGACCTGGACAACGCGACGCTCGCCGCCCGGCGCACCCTCGTCTTCTCCGAGAACGCGGCGGGGGACAAGTTCTACATCAACGGCAAGCAGTTCGACATGGACCGCATCGACGTCCGGTCCCGGCTGAACACGGTGGAGGAGTGGACCGTCCGCAACGACAGCGACGAGGAACACTCCTTCCACGTGCACACCAACCACTTCCAGCTGATGAGCGTCAACGGCCGCCCCTATGACGCGCGCAGCATGCAGGACACCGCGAACGTCCCCGCCAGGGGGCAGATCGTCATCAGGAACAAGTTCAGCGACTACACCGGGAAAACCGTCTTCCACTGCCACATCCTCAATCACGAGGACGAGGGAATGATGGCCACTCTGGAAATCGTCAAATAATCGGAGCCCGTCCGGGCCGCCCCGGCCCGGACGGCCCCCGTGGCGGCCGCCGGGGACCATGTCACACTTCCTGGTGGCCACACCGCGCTCCGGGGGCAGGGCCGGGCAGACTCAGGGAGAGCTCGTACGCAGATGACGGTCCGGCTGCAGATGGTCAGGTTCGCCTTGGTCGGCGTGGTCAACACCGGCACGTATTACGCGTGTTATCTGTTCCTGCTGAACCGGCTGCCGTACGTCGTCTCGCACGTGCTCGCCTTTCTGCTGAGCATGACGGGCTCGTTCTTCCTGCACAGCCGGTTCACCTACCGCACCCGCCCGACCTGGCGGAAGTTCCTGCTCTTCCCGCTCACCAACGCCGCGAACTTCGTGATCACCACGAGCGGTGTCTATCTGCTGGTGGACGTGGCGCACTTCGGCAGCCGCTACGCGCCGCTCATCGCGGCGGCAGCGGCCGTGCCGATCACCTTCGTGGTCTCGCGCACGATCCTGCTGCGCCCGGACCGCGTCCGGGACCGCGCGCCGGAGTTCGATCCGGAGCGCGATCAGGACCAGGGACGCGACCCGGACGGGGACCTACGCCCGCATCCGTCCAGCCTGTAGCTTCATCGCGCGCTTGAGGCGCGGCCCGAACGGCTTCTCCACCAGCCGGTGGATGAGCCACGCCAGCACGAGCATCGAGGCGATCGTGGCGACCAGGGTCAGTCTCGCGTCCAGGCCGAAGTGCCGGTGCAGAATGGTGATCGCGAACCAGCCGAGATGCTCGTGGACCAGGTAGAAGGGGTACGTGAGCACCCCGGCGAGCGTCAGCCAGCGCCAGTTCGCCCAGCGCAGCCACCCCAGGGCGACCGCGGCCACCGACGCGAAGGCGAAGGTGACGATCAGCAGGATCACGTACGGGGAGCGCTCCTGGAAGACATTGGTCGCGTCCGGGTTCCACAGCGCGACGGTCGAGTAGCGCTGGCCGAGCAGCCAGCTGGTGCCGACGATGCCCCAGAGCAGCAGATCGCTGCCGTACCGGTGGATCAGATAGAGCGCGAGACCACCGATGAAGAACGGCGCGTGTTCCCGCATCACGATCTCGTCGACGAGCGGCTGGTCTGCGACGGCGGCCAGCGCGCCGGCCACGGTCCACAGACAGCAGAAGATCACGACCCGGCGGTAGGTGACGCCCTTCCACACCACGAAGAGCGCGAAGAGCAGATAGAAGCGCGCCTCGACCCACAGGGTCCAGCACACTCCCAGCACCCGGTCCACGCCCATCGGCTGCTGGAGCATGGTCAGGTTGACCAGCACCTCGTTGAGGCGCAGCGGCTCGCTGACCGAGGGGAGCACGACGCACGCGGCGGTGACCAGGACGATGGCCGCCCAGTACGCCGGGTAGAGCCGGGAGACGCGTGAGCGGAAGAAGTCCCCGAGCGACCGTCCCCAGCTGCTCATACAGATGACGAAGCCGCTGATGACGAAGAAGATCTGCACGCCGAGACAGCCGTAGGCGGCGGCCGCGGACAGATCGGGGAACAGCTCCTTGGGCGACTGGCTCCACACGTCGCTGATCTGGCCGCCCCTGCCCGCGTAGTGGTAGACGCAGACCATGAGCGCCGCCAGGATGCGCAGCCCGTCCAGGGCGCGCATACGGTCGTGCTTCGGGGCGGCGGCCGCCGGGGGCACCGACGGGCTCTCCGGCTCGGGTGCCGGATCCGGTACCCGAGCCAGTGTCGCGTGAGTCATTCCGTTTCGTTCCGTCCGTCGGCGCCAGTGCGCGAGAGGCGCGTGAGTACGCCCGGCGGGGCCGGATGCGGCGGTGCGACGGAAGGCCCCGGCACCGGTGGCGGGCATCCGGCCCGGCGCCGGGGCGGGACTCGAAGGGTCTGTGAAGAAAGGCACGGCGGCAGCGCGCCGGCAGCAGGACAGTAGGCGGCGTCCGGTGAACGGGGCGACATCGGCAGAATGAACAGAACCTCGGTACAGGTGACCGCGGGGTGAACTGCCGGTAGGGCCGTGGCGAGGGTTCCGCGGCGGGTTACCGGCCGCGTCGGGGCCCGAACCGCACCACCTGCGCCAATCTTCCCGTGGTTCGTTGGCCGAACCAGTGGCCCGGACCACGCGGACTGCCTACCATCGGTCACTGCTAGGCCTTGTGCATCGCCGCACAATCACGCCGGGAGGCCCCTTTGCACCGCCGCCGTCGCACCGCGCTCTCCATCTCCGTCGCGCTTCTCGCCGCGGCCCCACTGCTCACCGCCTGCGGCAATGACGCGCACCCGGGAGCGGCGGCCGTCGTCGGCGGGGAGCGGATCGAGGTGTCCGCACTCCAGGCCGAGGTACGCGAGGTCCGGGACGCGCAGGACGCCTCGCCGGAGGCCGCGCAGCTCATCAAGAACACCGGGCAGCTCAGCCAGGCCAAGCTGAACAGCATGATCTTCGACCGGATCCTGGACCGGGCGGCGGCCGACGCCGGGGTGAAGATCAGCCGCAAGGAGATCCAGGGCACCCGGCAGCAGGCCGCCGCGCAGTCGGGCGGCGAGAAGCAGTTCGCCGCGATGCTGCTCCAGCAGGGTGCGCTCTCCGAGGGCCAGATCGACGCCGCGATCCGCCGTGAGGTCCTGCTGACCAAGCTGGCCCAGGCGATCGGCGCCAACACCACGACACCGCAGGGCCAGCAGACGGTCCTCGCCGAGCTGACCAAGACGTCCGAGAAGCTCGGGATCGACGTCAATCCGCGCTACGGCAGCTGGGACGTCAAGCAGGTCCAGCTGGGCGCGGCGAAGACCCCCTGGATCACCCAGGTCACCCGCCAGACGCCGGAGCAGGAGCCGACCGGAGCCTGAGGTCGGCGCGGCCGGCGGCCGGAGGTAGGTTCGAGAGGTGACAGACGAAGCTCCCGCCGCCCCCGGCCGTATCGTCCTGCTGACCGCCAGCCACCGGGTCGCTCCCGGCCTGCTGTCCTGGCCCGCCTGGCAGACGCTGCACGCCGCGGACCGGGTGCTGTGCGCCGACGCCGGCCATCCGCAGCTGCCGTATCTGCGCGAGGCCGGCATCACCGTCGAGCACACCGCGCCCAGCGCGGAAGAGCTGGTCGACGCCTGCGCCGGCGGCCGTACGGTCGTGGTCGTCCCCTCCAGCCAGGGCGACGGGACCGACGGGCCGCTCACCGACGGCCTCGCCCGGCTGGCCGGCTCCGGCCGCGTCCAGATGCCCGACCTGGAGCTGCTCCCCGGCTCGTACGACCTGCCGGGCGCCCGGCTCCTCGATCTCGTCCAGGTCATGGACCGGATCCGCGTCGAGTGCCCGTGGTCGTCGACGCAGACGCACCAGGGCCTCGCCAAGTACGGCATCGAGGAGGCGTACGAACTCGTCGAGGCGATCGAGGACGGCGACGGCGACGAACTGCGCGAGGAGCTCGGGGACGTACTCCTCCAGGTCGTCTTCCACGCCCGGATCGCCCAGGACGGCCTGGACGAGGAGATCGAGCCGTTCTCCATCGACGATGTCGCCGGCACGATCGTGGACAAGCTCATCCACCGCCATCCCCATGTCTTCGGTGACGAGACGGCCGAGACCCCGGCGGAGGTCAAGGAGCACTGGCTCCGGATGAAAGCGGTCGAGAAGCAGCGCGACTCGGTCACCGACGGCGTACCGCTGGGCCAGCCAGGACTGGCTCTCGCCTCCAAGCTCGCGGGCCGCGCCCGCACCGCCGCCCTGGAGGTCCCGGTCCCGCGCGGCGAGGGCATCGGGTACGAGCTGCTCGCCCTGGCCGTACGCGCGGAGGAGACCGGCGTCGACCCGGAAACCGCCCTGCGCGTCGCCGCCCGTACCTACCGGGACGCGATCCGCGCCGCCGAGGGCCACCCCGACCGCGGCTGATCCGCGGCTGATCCGCGGCCGATCCACCGCTGATCCGCGCCTGATCAGGCCGTTACTGTCGGGGCATGCCCGATCAGCCTGCCGCCGCCCCGGCCCCCGCGCACGACGGACCCGATGAGGTGCCCGCGCTCTTCACCTGGGAGTTCGCCACCGATCCCTACCCCGCCTACGCCTGGCTGCGCGAGCACGCGCCCGTGCACAGGACCGCGCTGCCCAGCGGGGTCGAGGCCTGGCTCGTGACGCGGTACGGCGACGCCAGGCAGGCGCTCGCCGACCCGCGGCTCTCCAAGAACCCCACGCATCACGCGGGACCGGCGCACGCCAAGGGGAAGACGGGGATCCCCGGGGAGCGCAAGGCGGAGCTGATGACGCACCTGCTGAATATCGACCCGCCCGACCACACCCGGCTGCGGCGGCTGGTGTCCAAGGCGTTCACGCCCCGTACGGTCGCCGAGTTCGCCCCGCGCGTACAGGAGCTGACGGACCGGCTCATCGACGGCTTCGCGGCCGACGGGGAGGCGGACCTGATCCATGACTTCGCCTTCCCGCTGCCCATCTACGCGATCTGCGATCTGCTGGGGGTGCCGCGCGAGGACCAGGACGACTTCCGGGACTGGGCGGGCATGATGATCCGGCACGGCGGCGGGCCGCGCGGCGGGGTCGCGCGCTCGGTCAAGAAGATGCGCGGATATCTCGCCGAGCTCATCCACCGTAAGAGGGAGAACCCCGGCGAGGACCTGATCTCCGGCCTGATCCGCTCCAGCGACCACGGCGAGCACCTCACCGAGAACGAAGCCGCGGCGATGGCCTTCATCCTGCTCTTCGCGGGGTTCGAGACCACGGTCAACCTCATCGGCAACGGGATGTACGCCCTGCTGCGCCACCCCGAGCAGCGCGCGCGGCTACAGCGCTCGCTCGACGCGGGGGAGACGGGGCTGCTCGCGTCGGGGGTCGAGGAGCTGCTGCGGTACGACGGGCCCGTGGAGATGGCGACCTGGCGCTACGCCACCGAGCCGCTGACGCTCGGCGGACAGCGGATCGCGGCGGGCGATCCCGTCCTGGTCGTACTCGCCGCCGCCGACCGTGACCCGGAGCGGTTCGCCGATCCGGACACGCTCGATCTCGCTCGCCGTGACAATCAGCATCTCGGCTACGGGCACGGCATCCACTACTGCCTCGGCGCCCCGCTCGCCCGGCTGGAGGGACAGGCCGCGCTCGCCACGTTGCTGACCCGGCTGCCCGATGTGCGGCTTGCCCAGGATCCTGCTGATTTGCGATGGCGCGGAGGGCTCATCATGCGTGGATTGCGCACGCTTCCGGTGCAGTTCACGCCATTGTCCGGCTGACGGAACGTCAGGACTGTGACTTTCGCGTGATCTCTGCTGCATCGACTTGTGACAAGCGTTCGAGTACCGCTACGTTCACCGACGACTCAGCAGCAACACGCCGTAGTCGAATTGACAGTCTCACGGAAGGCAACCGCATGCGCTCCGCGAACGGCCGGCACCGTCGACCTCGCCAGGCCCCCGCCCTGATCGTCGCGGCAGGGGTGACCGGATCGGCGCTCGCGATCCCGCTGCTCGGTGCCACCGGCGCCGTCGCGGCCGACGCCACCACCTGGGATCACGTCGCCGAGTGCGAGAGCGGCGGAATGTGGAGCGCGGACCTCGGTAACGGCTACTACGGCGGACTGCAGATCTCGCAGGAGACCTGGGACGACTTCGGCGGCGGGGACTACGCGGCCCGCGCCGACCTCGCGAGCCGCTCCCAGCAGATCGCGATAGCCGAGAAGGTGCTCGCCGCGCAGGGGCCGACGGCCTGGCTCAGCTGTGCGGCGATCTCGGGGCTGACGGACGACGGCGCCCTGCCCGGCGTCGACCCGGGGGCCGCCCCCGACGCGTCCGGAACCCCGAAGGACAGAGGGAGCGCCGATCCGGCGGACACGGCCCCGTCAAAGTCTCCGTCCAAGTCGCCGTCAAAGTCCCCGTCGACTCCGGACGGCGCGGAGAAGCAGACGGACAAGCCGGCCCCCTCCGGGTCCGCGGGCGGCTCCGGCTCGGACGGCTCCGACGCCTCGGACGGCTCCGACGCGGAGGGCGCGGACGGTACGGATCCGGCCACCGGCAAGCACCGCGGCGACGCCGCCCCGGAAGAATCTGCTTCGGGCAATTCGGGCGAAGACCGCGAATCTGGACGTCATGCCTCGCGAGGTGACGGATCGACACGCGACGCGGACGGCGTCGACGGTGGGGCGGAGGGCGCGGATGGTGCGTACACCGTCCAGTCCGGCGACTGCCTCTGGCTCATCGCCGACGAGCAGGAGGTGCCCGGCGGCTGGACCGCGCTCTACGAGGCGAACAAGGACACCGTCGGCTCCGACCCCGACCTCATCCTTCCTGGCCAGAGCCTTGATCTCGGCGTGAAGTAGGGGAAGTTAGAGGCCCTATGTCCGCTTCTGTGCAAGTGAGACAAGGGTCTCTTTGCCGCAACTCGGGCTTTTTGCTCCGTCCGTTGACCCGCTGGATCCCTCACCTGCGTAAACACCCACGATCCGCCGGGGGATAAGGGCGTTTTCTCACCTATGCGCCCCTTTGGATATCCGGCAGACCTGTGATTACGGTCTGAACCGCTCGCACCGCGGGCCTCGTCGACCGTCACGCCGAATCCTGCCGTCGGTCGGGGGGAGTAATCGTCGCGTCAAGCGCCGAAGGCAGGAGCGGGGGACCCAAAGGTTCGTGCCGGCCCGGCCGTCGAGAGACGGCCGACGACCGGCTTGGGGTGAAGTCGTGTGCGAGAGCGCGCGGCCGGGCAACTCACTTGGCCCGAACCCGACAGCTGACCTCGTAGGCGTCGGTGAGGAGAAGCTCCATGCTGCGTTCCAGCAAGGCCAAGCACCGTCGCCCGTCCTCGTCCAGGGCTGTTCGCTACGCCACTCTCGCCGGCATGACCGGTGCCGTCGTCGCGGCGCCGCTGATCGGTGCCACGTCCGCCTCCGCCGCGACCCCGTCCGAGTGGGACCAGGTCGCCCAGTGCGAGTCCGGCGGCAACTGGTCCATCAACACCGGCAACGGCTTCTACGGTGGCCTCCAGTTCACCACCTCCACCTGGGCCGCGTACGGCGGCAGCGCCTACGCCGCCAGGGCCGACCAGGCCTCCAAGTCCCAGCAGATAGCCGTCGCCGAGAAGGTCCTGGCCGGCCAGGGCAAGGGTGCCTGGCCCAGCTGCGGCGTGAACCTGTCCAACGCCGCGTACGACGGCGGCTCGGCCGACTCCGCAGCGCAGCCCGTTCCCCAGCAGAAGGAGCAGGCCCAGCCCGCCCCCCAGCCGGAGCAGCCCGTCCGTAGTGACGCGCAGGCCGCCTCGCGCGGCGAGAGCCGTCCCGCCCCGGTCGAGAAGGGCGACGGCGAGTACAAGGTCAAGTCCGGCGACACCCTCTCCAAGATCGCCGGTGCCCACCACGTCAAGGGTGGCTGGAAGAAGCTGTTCGAGCTGAACAAGGACATCGTCAAGGACGCCGACGTCATCCACCCGGGCCAGCTGCTCCACCTGAGCTGACCCGCCCCGGCCGGCCCCGACCACCCCGGTCCGGCGGCCCGGCCGGCCGGCCCCGGCCACCCCGGTCCGGCGCGTTCTCCCCCGTACGCGCCGGGCCGGGGTTTCCGCTGTCCGCCCCGCCCTCCGAGGGCCGGACGGTCTCAGCGGGCGGGCACCGGCCTGCCGACGATCCCGAGCGGTTAGGCTCTTGCCGCAAGGCCAAGAAGACCCTGCACTCAAGCGTCACATCCCAGAAGGAGATGCTCGTGCCGTCCATCGACGTCGTCGTAGCCCGGGAAATCCTTGACTCCCGAGGCAACCCCACGGTCGAGGTCGAGGTCGGCCTCGACGACGGCAGCACGGGTCGTGCTGCTGTCCCCTCCGGTGCCTCCACCGGTGCGTTCGAGGCCCTTGAGCTCCGCGACGGTGACAAGAACCGCTACCAGGGCAAGGGTGTCGAGAAGGCCGTCCTCGCCGTCATCGAGCAGATCGGCCCGGAGCTGGTCGGGTACGACGCCACCGAGCAGCGCCTGATCGACCAGGCGATGTTCGACCTGGACGCCACCCCGGACAAGTCGTCGCTCGGCGCCAACGCCATCCTCGGCGTCTCCCTCGCCGTCGCGCACGCCGCCTCCGAGGCCTCCGACCTCCCGCTCTTCCGCTACCTGGGCGGCCCGAACGCGCACCTGCTGCCCGTTCCGATGATGAACATCCTGAACGGCGGCTCGCACGCCGACTCCAACGTGGACATCCAGGAGTTCATGATCGCCCCGATCGGCGCGGAGTCCTTCTCCGAGGCGCTGCGCTGGGGCGCCGAGGTCTACCACACGCTCAAGAAGGTCCTGAAGGAGAAGGGGCTCTCCACCGGCCTCGGCGACGAGGGCGGCTTCGCGCCGAACCTGGACTCCAACCGCGCCGCGCTGGACCTGATCCTCGAAGCCATCAAGGAAGCCGGTTACGCCCCCGGCAAGGACATCGCGCTCGCGCTCGACGTCGCCGCGTCCGAGTTCTACAAGGACGGCTCGTACGCGTTCGAGGGCAAGTCCCGCTCGGCCGCCGAGATGACCGAGTACTACGAGGAGCTCGTCGCCTCGTACCCGCTGGTCTCCATCGAGGACCCGCTCTTCGAGGACGACTGGGCCGGCTGGAAGGTCCTCACGGACAAGCTCGGCGCCAAGGTCCAGATCGTCGGCGACGACCTGTTCGTCACCAACCCGGAGCGGCTGGCGCGCGGTATCGAGGAGGGCTCCGCCAACGCCCTGCTCGTGAAGGTCAACCAGATCGGTTCGCTGACCGAGACCCTGGACGCCGTCGAGCTGGCCCAGCGCAGCGGCTTCAAGTGCATGATGTCCCACCGCTCCGGTGAGACCGAGGACGTCACCATCGCCGACCTCGCCGTCGCCACCAACTGCGGCCAGATCAAGACCGGCGCCCCGGCCCGCTCCGAGCGCGTCGCCAAGTACAACCAGCTGCTGCGCATCGAGGAGATCCTCGACGACGCCGCGGTGTACGCCGGCCGCAGCGCGTTCCCGCGCTTCCGCTCCGCGTAGTGAGGAAGCTCCGCCTCGCGCCCGCGGAACAGGTGACAGGGCGCGAAGGCGGAGCGTAGCGAAGCGTCCCCGGCCGCGGTCCCGTACCGTGTCGGGGACGTACGCACGTGACAGGGGAGGCGAGCCATGGCCGGGAACCGGGACCGGTTCTCCACCGCGACCAGGCTGCGGCTGCTCGGCGAGCAGACCGCCGCCCGCGTCTACCGCTCGCAGAACCGCCGGCAGGACCGCCGCTCCCGGCTCACCGGCCGGGCGGCCTTCCTCGCCCTGATCCTCTGCACCCTGGTGGTGGCGCTCGCGTATCCGATGCGGCAGTACGTGTCGCAGCGCAACGAGATCGCCGACCAGCAGCGGCTGACGCGCGAGGCGAAGCAGCGGGTCGAGGAGTTGCGCGACGAGAAGGCGCGGCTCCAGGACGACGCGTACATCCAGCGGCTGGCCCGCGAGCATCTCCACTATCAGCTGCCGGGCGAGACCGGCTACACCATGATCGACCCGGAAGCGGTGAAGCAGGAGCGCGAGGAGCAGGGGACGGCCGGCCGTCCCTGGTACTCGAACGTTCTGGACGGCGTCGACAACGCCGACCGCCCCGGCAGATAGCACCCGACCGTAGAACCACCCGACCGTAGAACTCTGTAGAACCAAGGCAGGCATGCACACGCCCCCTCCGCAGACCGAACGCACCGAGCCCACCGAGGCGGATGTCGCGGCGTTCAAGGAACAGCTCGGCCGCCCGCCGCGCGGATTGCGCGCCATCGCGCACCGCTGCCCCTGCGGACAGCCGGACGTGGTCGAGACCGCCCCGCGGCTTCCTGACGGCACCCCCTTCCCGACGACGTACTACCTGACCTGCCCGCGCGCGGCCTCGGCCATCGGCACGCTGGAGGCGAACGGCGTCATGAAGGAGATGACCGAGCGCCTCGCGACCGACCCCGAGCTGGCCGCCGCGTACCGCGCGGCCCATGAGGACTACCTCGCGCGCCGGGACGCCATCGAGGTGCTGGAGGGCTTCCCCAGCGCGGGCGGCATGCCGGACCGGGTGAAGTGCCTGCATGTCCTGGTCGGCCACTCGCTGGCGGCAGGCCCCGGGGTGAACCCGCTGGGCGACGAGGCGCTGGCGATGCTGCCCGAATGGTGGAGCAAGGGCCCGTGCGTGACGCCCTGCAAGGAAGCGGACGCCAAGGAAGCGGACGGTCGGCAAGAGAACGGCCAGGAAGAAGACGGCCAGGAAGCAGACAGGGCGGGGGACGCCGGATGACCAGGGTCGCCGCCATCGACTGCGGGACGAATTCCATCCGGCTGCTCGTCGCCGACGCGCACCCCGACACGGGCGAACTGACCGACCTCGACCGGCGGATGACGATCGTCCGGCTCGGTCAGGGCGTGGACAGGACGGGCCGGCTCGCCCCCGAGGCGCTGGAGCGCACCTTCGCCGCCTGCCGTGAGTACGCCGCCGTCATCAAGTGGCTCGGCGCCGAGCGGATCCGTTTCGTGGCCACCTCCGCCTCGCGCGACGCGGAGAACCGCGACGAGTTCGTGCGCGGGGTCCTGGACATCCTGGGTGTGGAGCCCGAGGTGATCACCGGCGACCAGGAGGCGGCCTTCTCCTTCACCGGCGCCACCAAGGAACTGCCGGGCGAGGACAGCTATCTGGTCGTGGACATCGGCGGCGGCTCGACCGAGTTCGTCGTCGGTGAGGACCAGGTGCGGGCCGCGCGGTCCGTGGACATCGGCTGCGTACGGCTGACCGAGCGGCATCTCGTACGGGACGGGGTCGTCAGCGACCCGCCCACGCCCGCGCAGATCGCCGCGATACGCGCCGACATCGAGGCGGCCCTCGACCTCGCCGAGGAGACCGTCCCGCTGCGCGAGCCGCGCACCCTGGTCGGGCTGGCCGGTTCCGTGACCACGGTGGCCGGGATCGTGCTCGGACTGGACGCGTACGACTCCGCCGCGATCCACCACTCCCGGATCTCCTTCGAGCAGGTCGAGGAGATCACCGGCCGGCTGCTCACGGCCACCCACGACGAGCGGTCCGCGATCCCCGTCCTGCATCCGGGACGCGTGGACGTCATCGGCGCGGGGGCGCTCGTACTGCTCGCGATCATGGAACGGACCGGGGCCCGGGAGGTCGTCGTCAGCGAGCACGACATCCTCGACGGGATCGCCTGGAAAACAGCAGAGGACGCCTAGGTCCTGTCCGGTCGATCTTCGTGGATCAGCCCGCGGCGTCCGGTGCGGTGCATCGCAAGGCGGAGGATCGTCCTCGTACTGGACGTACTTGGACGACTCCGACAACGCGGCGAGGTGCCGTGCCGGGCGTCGCGGGCCCGCGAAGATCGACCGGACAGGGCCTAGTGACTTCCCAGGTTCGGAGGCTGCCCGGAGCTCAGGGTTCCGGGTGGCCCCTACCTCAGACGCCGCGGTAGACGTCGCGCCGGTCGCCCACTTTGACCACGAGGATGATGAGCTCGCCGTCCTCGACCTGGTAGGCGACCCGGTAGTTGCCGACCCTGAGGCGATAGAGACCCGACGGGCCCGTGAGCTTCTTGATGTCGGCGTCATCACGGTACGGATCGTCGCCGAGCGCGGTCAGCGCTGGCAGGACGCGCATGGCGACAGGCCGGCCGGGGGCCCGGAGCTGCCGCTGGGCCACCGCGGTGAACCGGAACGCGTACGTCACGCCTCGTCCCGGGTGGGCTCGGCGAACAGGTCTGCCAGCAGCTCGGTCATCGTCACGGTGGGGCCGCCTTCGGCCAGGACCGCCTCTGCCTCTCGGGTCAGCAGTACATCGGCCGCTTCTTCCAACGCCTCGAATTCCGCGATGGGCACCAGGGCCGCCATCGGCGCACCGTTGCGGGTGATCACCGTGGGTGTGCCCTGCTCGGCGCGATTGATGTGGTCGGCCAGGTGCGCACGGGCTTCCCGCACGGTCACCGTGTTCTCGTCCATACAGGAAGTGTGTACGCGACAGGAAGTGTGTACGCGCAACTGTGCACACGACTGCTCGGAAGTGACACGAAAACTCGACGCGTTGCCGACCGGCGCAGCCTCCGCGAGAAACTTCGTGAAGTTCTTCACAAGGAAAAGACCCCTCTTGGCCGCTCTTCCGGTTCCCGGGGGCCGTCCAGGGGCCTCGCAGGGTGACGGCGCCTTTATAACGGGTGGTTCCGGGCGCGTTACGACCGTATGAAACGGGGGTCTGGTCCACTCGCCGGAAGGGGCGGAGGGCCAGCTCACGAGGGGTGAGCAACGACCCGGGGTGCCCTCTGGTTCCCCCGCGGGCAGGTGATCTCGATCATGCGAGCCGCGCAGTGTAGCACCAGGGGGCCAATACCTTGTGAAGGGGCTCACGAGCACCCCCTCCAAACGGGGTGGATACTCGATGGCATGAGCACCACGGAGCGTCCCAGGATCCTCGTTGTAGGCGGTGGGTACGTAGGCCTGTACGCAGCTCGTCGCATTCTGAAGAAGATGCGCTACGGGGAGGCGACCGTCACGGTCGTCGACCCTCGCTCGTACATGACGTACCAGCCCTTCCTCCCCGAAGCTGCCGCCGGCAGCATCTCGCCTCGGCATGTCGTCGTCCCGCTGCGACGCGTGCTGCCCAAGGCTGAGGTGCTCACCGGCCGGGTCACTACCATTGACCAGGACCGCAAGGTCGCCACGGTCGCGCCGCTCGTCGGCGAGGCCTACGAGCTGCCCTTCGACTACCTGATCGTCGCGCTCGGCGCCGTCTCCCGTACCTTCCCGATCCCCGGCCTCGCCGAGCAGGGCATCGGCATGAAGGGGATCGAGGAGGCCATCGGCCTGCGCAACCACGTTCTGGAGCAGCTGGACAAGGCCGACTCGACGACCGACGAGGAGGTCCGCCGCAAGGCGCTGACCTTCGTCTTCGTGGGCGGCGGCTTCGCCGGCGCGGAGACCATCGGTGAGGTCGAGGACCTGGCCCGCGACGCCGCGAAGTACTACACGAACGTGAAGCGCGAGGACATGCGCTTCATCCTCGTGGATGTCGCCGACAAGATCCTTCCCGAGGTCGGCCCGAAGCTGGGCAGCTGGGGCAAGGAGCACCTCGAGGGCCGCGGTGTCGAGATCTACCTGAAGACCGGTATGGACTCCTGCGTGGACGGCCACGTGATGCTCAACAACGGCCTCCAGGTCGACTCCAACACCATCGTGTGGACGGCCGGCGTCAAGCCGAACCCGGCGCTCGCCCGCTACGGTCTGCCGCTCGGCCCCCGTGGCCACGTGGACACCAGCGAGAAGCTCCAGGTGCAGGGCACCGACTACATCTGGGCCGCCGGCGACAACGCCCAGGTCCCGGACATGGCGTCCCGCCGGGCCGGTGTCGAGAACGCCTGGTGCCCGCCGAACGCCCAGCACGCGCTGCGCCAGGCGCGGCTGCTCGGCGACAACGTGATCTCCGGCATGCGGGGCTTCCCGCAGAAGGAGTACAGCCACGCCAACAAGGGTGCGGTCGCCGGTCTCGGCCTGCACAAGGGCGTCGCGATGATCGTCATGGGCAAGGTGCGGATCAAGCTCAAGGGCCGGCTGGCCTGGTACATGCACCGTGGCTACCACGGCATGGCCATGCCGACCTGGAACCGCAAGATCCGTGTCTTCGCCGACTGGACGCTCGCGATGTTCCTCAAGCGCGAGGTCGTCTCGCTCGGCGCCATGCAGACGCCGCGTGAGGAGTTCTACGAGGCCGCCAAGCCCGCCCCGGTGGCGGCCGCCGCCCGGCCGGCGCAGGAGAAGGCCAAGGCTTCCTGACCCCGCCCGCTGTCCCCGAGAGGGCCGCCCGCCATCCGTGGTGCGGGCGGCCCTCTCGTATGCCCGGGTGACTCCGACGGCCGTAGCCCGGTGACTCCGACGGCCCAGCAGGCCGGCGCCCGCTGCACGGCCCTGACGCCCCGTCCGGACCCCGGACCCGGTCTCCCGCGCGGCGCGGCGCCCCGGGAGCGGCCCCGGCACAGAGGTCCCTCACCCCACAGAAGTGTGTGGTGAGTGCAGGTATTTTGCCGTCCCATTGCGAACCGCCGGGACTGCATCGGTAGGCGTCCGGTGTTTACGTGGTGTTGAGCATGCCCGGAATCCACCATCACGGAGGTGTACGCCATGGCCGACGCCGCGCTGCGGCTGACCACTCTTGCCGAAGAGTTGCTGGGAGCCCCGCTCCCGGTCCGTATCCGTGCCTGGGACGGCAGTGAATCGGGCCCCCCGGACGCCCCGACCTTGATCATCCGCAACCGCCGCGCACTGCGCCGCCTCCTGTGGAAGCCCGGTGAACTGGGCCTGGCGCGCGCCTGGGTGGCCGGTGAGATGGATGTGGACGGCGATCTGTACGAGCTGCTCGACCGGCTCGCCGGACTCATCTGGGAGCGCGGCGCGGACGCCAAGGACGCGGTCCATCCCGTACGCGACCCCCTCATGCGGGCCGCCGCCCGCGGCCTGATCCAGATCGCGGGCCCCTGGCCCCCGCCCGCCCCGCCCCCCGAGGAGATCCGGCGGCGGCAGGGCGCGCTGCACACCAAGCGCCGCGACAAGGCGGCGATCAGCCACCACTACGACGTGGGCAATGACTTCTACGAGCTGGTGCTCGGGCCTTCCATGGTCTACTCGTGCGCCTACTGGGACTCCGGTCCCGGATTCAGTCTCGAAGACGCACAGCGCGACAAGCTCGACCTGATCTGCCGCAAGCTCGCTCTGAAGGAGGGGGTACGGCTCCTGGACGTCGGCTGCGGCTGGGGCTCGATGGCCATCCACGCCGCCCGCGAGTACGGCGCCCGGGTCACCGGGATCACGCTCTCCAGGGAGCAGGCCGCGTACGCCCGTAAGCGCATCGCGGAGGAGGGGCTCACCGACCGGATCGAGATCCGTGTCCAGGACTACCGGGACGTCAGGGACGGCCCGTACGACGCGATTTCCTCCATCGGGATGGCCGAGCACGTCGGCTCGGTCCAGTACCGGCAGTACGCCGACGACCTCTACGCCCTTCTCAGGCCGGGCGGGCGGCTGCTCAACCACCAGATCGCCCGGCGCCCCGAGAAGGACGAGGGCGAATACCGCATCGACGAGTTCATCGACGCGTACGTCTTCCCGGACGGCGAGCTGGCGCCGCTCGGCAGGACCGTCGCGACCCTGGAGGAGGCGGGCTTCGAAGTCCGTGACGTCGAGTCGATCCGGGAGCACTACGCCCTGACCCTGCGCCGCTGGGTGACCAACCTGGAGGAGCACTGGGCCGAGGCGGTACGCAGCACCTCCGCCGGACGCGCCCGCGTCTGGCGTCTCTACATGGCGGCCTCGGCGCTGTCCTTCGAGCACAACAAGATCGGTGTCAATCAGGTCCTGGCCGTGCGGACCCCGGAGAGCGGCGCGTCGGGAATGCCGCCGCGAGCGCGCGTCTGGGGCCGCTGACGTACGGCGCGTGACAGACGGAGGGCCGGACCCCGCGGCGGGGTCCGGCCCTTTCCCGTACGGACGGCCCTTCTCGTCCGTACGGTGCGTATCGCGCCGGTCCGTATCGCGGTGCGGCTACTCGGTCTTGATCGCCGTCAGCATGTTCAGCTTCGCGGCGCTGCGCGCCGGCCACAGGGCGGCCAGCACTCCCACCAGGCCGGCCAGCACCAGGAAGAGCCCGATCCGCTCCCACGGGACGACCAGCGCGTAGCCCGGGATCCCGGACTTGATCGTCTGGCCGATCGCCCAGGCCAGGAAGGATCCGAGGGCGACACCGATCACCGCGCCGAAGACCGAGATCACCACGGCCTCCAGCCGGATCATCCGCTTGACCTTGCGGCGGTCCAGGCCGATCGCGCGCAGCATGCCGATCTCCTGCTGCCGCTCGAAGACGGACATCGCCAGGGTGTTGACGACCCCGAGGACCGCGATGAGCAGGGCCATCGCCAGCAGGCCGTACATGATGTTCAGCGCGGTGTTGATGAAGCCGCTGTACGTGTTCCTGATGTCCTGGTGGTCCATGACGCTGATTGCCGGGTTCTTGCCCAGCGCGTTCACCAGGGCCTGTTCATTGGCCTTGCTCGCGCCGCCGGCCGTCTTCACGTACACCTCGCGGATGTACGGCTTGGAGTCGTGCGCGGCGAGCAGGTCCTTCGAGATCAGCACCGGCGAGAGGAACTCGTTCTCCTTGTAGGTGGCGCCGACCTTCAGCCGGGCCGCCTTGCCGTCCAGGTACGTCACCGACAGGGTGTCCCCGGCCTTCCAGCCGTTGGACTCCGCGGTCTTCTCGTCGACCGCGATGCCGCCCTCGCCGAGCGTGTCCATCGAACCGGAGACCGTGCTGAGGCTGATGACCTTCTCGATGTCCCCGGGGGTGACCCCGGAGGCGGAGTGGAACTCGTTCTTGACCTTCAGGCCGGTGGCCTGCTGCGCGGAGAGGGCGCTCACACCGGGCGCCTCGCCCAGCGCGGTCAGCGCCGACGGGTCGAGCCCGCCGCTGCTCGCCATCGTCACCATGTAGTCGGCCCTGATGTTGTCCGTGGTCATCTTGTCCACGGCCTGACCGACCGTGACGCCGAGCACCGAGAGCCCGGTGACCAGGGTGAGGCCGATGGCCAGCGCCGAGGCGGTGGCTCCCGTACGGCGCGGATTGCGCACGGCGTTCTGGCCCGCCAGCTTGCCGGACACCCCGAAGACCCGGTGCAGCAGCGGCCGTACCAGCGCGATGACCGGACGCGACAGCAGCGGGATCAGCACGATGATGCCGATCATCGCCAGGAACGCGCCGACGCCGATGAGCAGCCGGCCGTCGGATCCCGCCGCCGCGCCCGCGAAGATCACGGCGGCGCCGATCAGGGTCAGCCCGCCGCCGATGGAGTTGCGTACGACGAGCGACTTGGTGGTGGGCACGGCGTGCGCGCTGCCCATCGCCGCCACCGGCGGGATCTTCGCGGCCCGGCGGGCCGGCAGCCAGGCGGCGAGCAGGGTGATCAGCACACCGACGCCGAGAGCGGCGCCGATCGCGGTCGGCGAGATCACCAGCGGCCCCGCGGGCACCTTCGCGCCGAACTGGCCCATCGCGGACCGCAGTCCGATCGCCAGCCCGACGCCGAGCACGAAACCGATCACCGAGGCGATCAGCCCGACCAGCCCGGCCTCGACCAGCACCGAGCGCTTGACCTGGCGGCGGGAGGCGCCGACGGCGCGCAGCAGCGCCAGCTCCCTGGTGCGCTGGGCGACCAGCATGGTGAAGGTGTTGGAGATCAGGAAGACTCCGACGAACAGCGCGATGGCCGCGAAGGCGAGCAGCATCTGGTTGAGATTCTCGAGGCCCTGCTCGGTCTGCGTCGCCTGGTCGGCGGCGAGCCGCGCCCCGGTCTGCGCCTCGGCGTTCTCCGGCAGCAGGCTTTTGACCTCGCTGAGGATCTCCGTGTCGGAGGCGCCGGGCGCCGCGGTGATCGTGAGGTCCTTGAAGAAGCCGGGCTCCAGATAGAGCTTCTGGGCGATGTCCGTGGTGAACAGGACCAGGCTGCCGCCCGCGTTGACCGCGCCGTCCTCGGTGGTGAAGACACCGGTGAGGGTGTACTCCTTCACCGGTCCGTTGGTGGCGACACGCACCTGGTCGCCGACCCGGTACTTCCCCTTGGCGGCGGAGTCCTTGTCGAGCGCGATCTGACTGTCCCTGGTGGGCCCCGAGCCGTCGGTGAAGGTGTAGGAGGGGTCCTTGCCGTCCTTGCCGGGCACGAAGTTGGAACCGGTGTTGGACCAGCCGTTGCCGATCAGCTTGCCGTCCGGGTCGGCGACGCCGGCGAAGCCGTCGACACGGCTGGTGACGGAGGCGACGCCGTCGACGGCCCGGATCGTGTCGACGGTCCGCGTGCTGATGCCGGGGTCGAGCTTCCGGTCGGCGGCGTCGCCGCTGTCGCGGGGGTCGTACGAGGTGACGCCGACGGCGACGTCCTTGTAGCTCTTGGCCGACTGGTTCTGGAAGGCGTTGCCGAGGGTGTCGGTGAAGACCAGGGTGCCGGAGACGAAGGCCACGCCGAGCATCACGGCGAGCACGGTCATCAGCAGCCTGGCCTTGTGCGCGAGCACATTGCGCAGGGCGGTACGGAACATGGTGGAAGTCCTGGTGAGAGGTGCCGGGCGGGCGGAAGGGGCGGGCGGCGGGAGCGCCGGCGCGGACGGCTCGGCCGCGGACGGCTCAAGCGCGTGCGGCCTCGGGTCCAACCGCCTCAGCTCGTACGGCCCTTGGAGTCGAAGGCCTTCATCCGGTCGAGCACCCCGTCGGCGGTGGGGTGTTCCATCTCGTCGACGATCCTGCCGTCGGCGAGGAAGATCACCCGGTCCGCGTAGGAGGCGGCCACCGGGTCGTGCGTCACCATGACGACGGTCTGCCCCAGTTCCCGTACGGAGTTGCGCAGGAAGCCCAGCACCTCGGCGCCCGAGCGCGAGTCCAGGTTCCCGGTCGGCTCATCACCGAAGATGATCTCCGGCTGCGAGGCCAGGGCGCGGGCGACGGCGACCCGCTGCTGCTGGCCGCCGGAGAGCTGGGTCGGCCGGTGGCTGAGCCGGTCGGACAGCCCGATCATGGTGATGACCTTGTCCAGCCACTGCTGGTCGGGCTTGCGGCCCGCGATGTCCATCGGAAGGGTGATGTTCTCCAGGGCCGTCAGGGTCGGCAGCAGATTGAAGGCCTGGAAGATGAAGCCGATCTTGTCCCGGCGCAACTGGGTGAGCTGTTTGTCCTTGAGCGTGCCGAGTTCGGTCTCACCGAGCCGTACGGACCCGCTGCTGAAGCTGTCCAGGCCGGCCACACAGTGCATCAGCGTGGACTTGCCGGAGCCGGAGGGGCCCATGATCGCGGTGAACTCGCCCTGTCGGAAGTCCACAGTGACGTGGTCGAGGGCGACCACCTGGGTCTCGCCCAGGCCGTAGACCTTCGACAGCTCGGAGGCACGGGCGGCCACGGCGGTTGCGCGGTGGGCGATCTGGGTGGTGGTCACGGGAGAACTCTCCTGTCGGACGTGCTGCGGGGACCACTCCATCGTCACGCCCGCAGGTCCCCCCGGTCGTCCCTCCCGGTGCCCGTTCACGGGGCCCTCTCGGGTCGGACCGCCGGGGCACGCTCTCCTCCTCGGGTATGACGCCACCCCTGAGACGCTTCGCCGCCGGTTGATGGTGCCGAATGAGTGACCGGGCGGCGACTTTTCGTCATTCCCGCACGCCTCGATATGAGATGACCACCCGCGCCCGGCATGTGCCGATGGCCCGTCAGGTGCCCTGACGCACCCTCAGACGTCAATAAAATAAGACAACATCGGGTAGCCGCCCGCGAATTCGGGGCGCGCGCCCCGATAGGCTCCTGTGCCAACGCGGAGCCGCGCGCCCTGCCCGGATGGTGGAATGCAGACACGGCGAGCTTAAACCTCGCTGCCCTCGCGGGCGTGCCGGTTCAAGTCCGGCTCCGGGCACAACGCAGCGCACCAGGACTGACCTGGTCGAATGGCGGCTCCTCGGCCGGCCCGACATCCCCTGCGGGAGCACCACGGGCACACCGGCACCGTCGCGACAGCGTAACCGCGACGGTGCCCGTCAGCCGGAAACCCCCGATGACGAAGCGTCAGCCGGCGGACGTGTGTCCGTACACGGCCTTGCCCAGCATCGGTCCGGTTCGGGGGCGTACGCGTGTGGTCCGATGGGCCTATGACTTCACGGGTCTTGTATCTGTTCGGCAGTGCGGCGCCGCCTGTCTTCGACGTGGCGCAGGTGATCGAGGCCGCCCAGAGCCGAGGGTGGGACGTACGGCTCGGGTTGACGCCCACGGCGGGGCGTTGGCTGGAGCCGCAGCGCGTCGAGTTGGAGCGGCTGACGGGCGGCCCGGTCCGCTCCGAGTACAAGATGCCCGGGGAGCCGGATGTCTGGCCCGAGGCGGACGCGATCCTGGTGGCGCCGGCGACGTTCAACACCATCAACCGGTGGGCACTCGGCATCACTTCGTCGTTCGTCGTCGGAGTCGTCGCGGAGGGCATTGGCAAGGGCATCCCCATCGTGACGATGCCGTGCGTGAACGCCGCTTATGCGCAGCATCGCCGGTTGGACCTGAGCGTCGAGGAGCTGCGTGAAATGGGCGTGACGGTGCTGTACGGAGACGCCGGGTTCGTCCCGAACCAGCCGGGCGAGAAGAAGCCCTACCCGTGGGATACGGCGTTGGCGGCGGTGGAGGGCATGAGCAGCGGTGGGTAGCCCAACCTCCCGAACATGACGGAACCGCTGCCTCTTGGGTAGTGGGCCGCGTGTGGCCTGCTCGGTGGTGTCTGTGGGGCGCGGGGCGGCTCGGCCCGTACCGGGGTCACTCGACCGGTCGTACGGGGGGTTGGGAGAGGCGGGGCCGGGCACGTGGTGTCAAGGGGCCCTGGCGGAGCGGGGTTCGGGGGTGGGGGTGTGATGTGCGGCACACTGGTGACGTCACGATCCTGGAAAGATCCTCCCCGAGCACTAGAGTGTTCGCTTTGCCCGGCCATTACTCTTGACGCAAGGCCGCGCAGGGTGGCCATGGAGGAGTGAGATGAGGAGCAGTAACCCGGTCTTCTCGCGACGGGGCTTCAGCCGCGACAACGGCCACGCGGGCTTCAACGCGGCGCCGCAGGCCGGGGGCCCCGCTGTTGGAACCAACCCGTACGCGACCAACCCCTACGCGCCGCAGCAGGGCACCCAGTACGGAGCGGGCCCGCAGGCGCCCGCGCGTACCGACGTCATGACGATCGACGACGTCGTGACCCGTACCGGCATGACGCTGGGCACGGTCGTGCTCACCGCGGTCCTCTCGTGGGTCCTGCTGCCGGTGGACGAGGCCAACCTCGGCAAGTCGTACGGCATCGCGATCGGCGCCGCGCTGGTGGCGCTGGTCCTCTCTCTGATCCAGTCCTTCAAGCGCAAGCCGACCCCGGCGCTGATCCTGGCGTACGCCGCCTTCGAGGGTGTCTTCCTCGGCGTGATCAGCAGCGCGGTCAGCACCTACATCGCGCCGGGCGTGGTGATGCAGGCGGTGCTGGGCACGATGGCGGTCTTCGCCGGTGTGCTCTTCGCCTACAAGATGCGCTGGATCCGCGTCACCCGCCGCTTCTACGGCTTCGTGATGGCCGCGGCCATGGGCTTCGTGTTCCTGATGGTCGCCAACATGCTCTTCAGCGTCTTCGGCGGCGGTGACGGCCTCGGCTTCCGCAGCGGCGCCCTCGGCATCATCTTCGGCGTCGTCGGGATCATCCTCGGCGCGTGCTTCCTGGCGCTCGACTTCAAGCAGGTCGAGGACGGCGTCGCGTACGGCGCTCCGCGCGAGGAGTCCTGGCTCGCGGCCTTCGGCCTCACGCTGACCCTGGTGTGGATCTACCTGGAGATGCTGCGTCTGCTCTCCATCCTGCAGGGCAACGACTGACGCCTCACGCAGTGCGAAGGGGTCCGCGGGCTGATGCCCGCGGACCCCTTCCGCTTGAGTCGCTTGAGTTAGGTCGGACAGGAACTAGAGCAGGCGGCGGGCCGCCCGCCTCAGGTCGTACTCGTGGACGAGCGCTTTCGCGTGTCCGTACGCGAGTCCGTATTCGCCCCGCAGCCAGCTGACCTTCTCCTCGAAACGGAAGAGAGCGGGGCCGTCCTCGACGGTGCGGAGCCAGTCGGAGACCTCACGACCGGTGCATTGCGGGATACGGGAGAGCAGATTGCGATGGGTCTCTTCGGAGAAGACAAGTGACATCGGCGCCTCCGGACGCTGTGCGCGTACTGGTCCTTCACGCCACCGTGCCTGAGCGTGGGCCTGTTGGCAACAGTGCCGGGCCCGGACAGGCGTAGGGTCGCCCGCGTGCTCGATACAACGCCGCTGACGGCCGCCGTGGACCGATTCGCCGACCGGCTGCGGTCGGCCCCGCAGAGCCGGCTGCAGCGGGGCGCCGCCGCGCAGGCGCTCGCGCTCGCCAGGGAGCTGTCCGTACGGGCCCAGCGGCTCGACGACCCCGGTGCGGAACCGCGGATCATGCCGGACGCGGGTGTCTTCGTGGTCGCGGACCAACTCACGGTCGCGGCGGCGGACTTGGCCGAGGCGCTGCGAGCGGCCCCGTCCGCGGTCGAGCTGGACGAGGCCGTGAGGTCGGTCGAGCGGGTGGTGACTACAGCGACGCTATGACGCGGTCCGCGAGAATGTAGATGTGCTCCGCACCCTCGGCGCCGGCGCCGGTATCGGGCCCCGGAGCGGCATCGGCATCGGCACCGGCATCGGCGTCGTCGCCGCTCCTGCCACCGCCGCACGAGAACGTCAGGGCGTACGCGCCGGAGACACCGGAGCCGCCCAGCAGGAACGGGGCGTGGCCCTCGCGCAGTGCCTCGGCGAGCCGCTCGGCGGTTTCGCGGTGGCCCGGGGTCATGCAGAGCGTCGTGCCGTCGGCGAAGACGTACACATCGAGCGTGCCCAGCGGCCCCGGACGGACGTCGGCGAGCGCCGTACGGGTCTCGGCGAGCTCGTCGAGCCGCGCTACGGTACGCTCATGGTCGTTGACAACGGGTGTCTGTACGGGCACGAAATCGGGGTGCGAGGGGTGCCTGCGGCGGGCGGCGGCCAGCTCGGGTGAGTCCTCGGCGAACTCACCGGCCCCGCCGACCTCGGTGAGGTCCGGGTAGTCGGAGAAGTCGTCGAGCCCTTCGGCGGCGTCGAGATCCAGCGCCTCCAGCCCGGCGAAGTCCGCCTGGCGGGGCACGTAGAACGGGCCGTCCTCGGAGCCGAGGCCGGCCAGCCCGCCCAGCAGGGACGGGGCGTCGGTGGCGTCCCGGGCCTCCTGCGCGGCCCAGAAGGCGCGCGCCTCGGCGAGCTCGCGCTCGCGTTCCTCGGCGAGCGCCTCGGCGACGGCGGTGCGTATGTCGTCGGTGTGGTTGGCGCTTCTGGCCTGCGGAACAGTGGCGACGAGGCCGCTCGGGTTCGCCGCGGCCAGTTCACTGCGCAGCGCGGTGACCTGCCTGCGCAGCCCGTGAGCGGCGTGCAGGGCGGCGACGCCCACCGCCGTGGCGGCAGCTGTGGTCAGCAGCAAGGCAAGAGACATGGCGCTCACTGACTACTCCCGATTCCAATCGATACCCCCGACTTCCTACCTCAGCTTGTAGGGGGCGGATGCCCGCTGTCAGTGCATTACGTCACGAATTGGACAGGTCTTTGGGCCTTAGGTTTAGTCTGAATGCATCTCTGACCTGGGCAAACGAATCTCCCCCAGGGTTAGGTCACATCCTGGGGGAGATTCAGTCACGACTGGGGCTCGGTGGGGTTGATGAGCGTCTTTCCGGCTCGCCCGACTACCCTCCGTCATATTTCGGACCGAACCGGGCCGGATGCGGCCCGGTTCGGTCCGGGTCAGCTCAGCCGCTCGATGACCATGGCCATGCCCTGGCCGCCGCCGACGCACATGGTCTCCAGGCCGAACTGCTTGTCGTGGAACTGGAGGCTGTTGATCAGGGTGCCGGTGATCCGGGCGCCGGTCATGCCGAAGGGGTGGCCGACGGCGATGGCGCCGCCGTTCACGTTCAGCTTTTCCAGCGGGATGCCCAGGTCGCGGTAGGACGGGATGACCTGGGCGGCGAAGGCCTCATTGATCTCGACGAGGTCGATGTCGTCGATGGTCAGCCCGGCGCGGGAGAGCGCCTGCCGGGACGCCTCGACCGGCCCGTATCCCATGATCTCCGGCGACAGGCCGGTGACACCGGTGGAGACGATCCTGGCCAGCGGGGTCAGGCCCAGCTCGCGCGCCTTGGTGTCGGACATGATCACGAGCGCGGCCGCGCCGTCGTTGAGCGGACAGCAGTTGCCGGCCGTGATCAGGCCGTCGGGGCGGAAGACGGGCTTGAGGCCCTGGACACCCTCCATGGTGACGCCGGCGCGCGGGCCGTCGTCCTTGCCGACGACCGTGCCGTCCGGGGTGGTCACGGGCGTGATCTCGCGCTCCCAGAAGCCGTTCTTGATGGCTTCCTCGGCGAGGTTCTGCGACCGTACGCCGAACTCGTCCATGTCCTGGCGGGTGACGCCCTTGAGGCGGGCCAGGTTCTCGGCGGTCTGCCCCATCGCGATGTACGCGTCAGGGACCAGGCCGTCCTGGCGCGAGTCGTGCCACTGCGCGCCCTCGCTCTGCGCGACGGCGGCGGTACGGGCCTCGGCGTCGGCGAAGAGTGGGTTGTGGGTGCCCGGCATGCCGTCCGAGGAGCCGTTGACCTGCCGCGACACCATCTCGACACCGGCGGAGATGAAGACATCGCCCTCGCCCGCCTTGATGGCGTGCAGCGCCATCCGGGAGGTCTGGAGGGAGGAGGAGCAGTACCGGGTGATGGTGCAGCCGGGGAGGTGGTCCATCCCCATCTGGACGGCGACGATCCGGCCGAGGTTGTGTCCCTGCTCGCCGCCGGGCAGCCCGCAGCCCAGCATCAGGTCGTCGATGTCGCGGGGGTCGAGCTCGGGGATCTTCGCGAGCGCGGCCTGAATGATCGTGGCGGTCAGATCGTCGGGCCGCAGTTCCTTGAGCGAGCCCTTGAAGGCCCGGCCGATGGGGGAGCGGGCGGCAGAGACGATCACGGCTTCGGGCATCACGGCTCCAGAGGAGAGAAGGCAGGCTTCCTGGGAAGTTACCCGTACGTAGTCCGGGGGTCACCGGGCCGGACGTGTGATGCGGGCCTCTTTTCTAAGCGCTTGCTCAGTCGCGCGCCCGGCCGGAGGGGTGCGGGGCGGGCAGAAGCGGGTCGGAGAGTCTGATTCCGCTTCCACCAGCCCGTCCAGTGTGCCGCGCTGCCCGTCCGGTGTGCCGCGCGCGTCGGATCAGATCCGGTGGGCCTCCGTCGGGGTCGCCTCCTCCGCGGTGGGGAGGTGACGGCGCCTGCGGTGTTTCAGGAGCGCCCACGGCGCGCGGACTCCGGTGACTTCGGTGCCTGCCTGGGCCGCCGCCGCCGACGCCGCCTTCGCCACGGGGAGCATGCCCTCGTCGCGCGACGCGTCCAGGTGATCCGTCTCCGGCCACAGGCCGAGCACCGCGCACAGCGTCGGCAGGAGCGCCATCGCCGCGGTCGCGTACCCCTCCGCCGAGGGGTGGTAGTTGTCGGGACCGAACAACTCCCGCGGATTCGCGGCGAACTCCGGGCCGAGCAGATCACCCAGCGAGACCGTACGGCCGCCCTGCTCGACCGCCACGATCGTCTGGGCCGCCGCCAGCTGGCGGCTCACCCGGCGGGCCAGCCAGCGCAGCGGCTGGTAGACCGGCTCGATCGTGCCCAGATCCGGGCAGGTGCCGACCACCACCTCCGTCCCCGCCGTGCGCAGCCGCCGTACCGCCGCGGAGAGATAGCGCACGGAGCGCGTCGCCGGCATCCGGTGCGTGACGTCGTTCGCGCCGATCATGATCACGCAGACGTCGGGGACACGGGCCGTGTCCGACAGCAGCAGCGTCACCTGGCGGTCCAGATCGTCCGACCTGGCCCCCGGCAGGGCCACGTTCCACAGGTCCACGGGCCGCTCTGCGACCGCCGCGAGCCCCGAGGCGAGCAGCGCCCCCGGTGTCTGCCCGGCCCGGCGTACGCCCTGGCCGGCCGCCGTGGAGTCGCCGAGCATCCCCATCCGCAGGGGTGCGGTGTGCCCGAAGGCGAGTCCGTACCAGCCGTCCCCGCTGGGCGGCAGGGGCGCCACCCCGCCGCCCACCGACCGCTTCGCCAGCTGTACCTCCGCCAGCAGCACCCCGATGCCCGCCGCTCCGAGCAGGCCGATGCTCCCGCCGCCGTAGGCCGCGCCGGCGGCGATGCGCCGCGCCACTCTCGCCCTTGACACAGTCCGAGCCACCTCCTCCTCGCCGTACGCACGAGTACGTACCTCAGCTAACTGCCCCGTAGGGACTGTCGCCCAATCTCGCGCGCGTACGCATACGCTGGCCGGACCATCACGGAGACCCCGGAGACTACGGTGCAATTCCACGACTCGATGATCAGTCTGGTTGGCAATACCCCGCTGCTGAAGCTGAACAGCGTGACCGCAGGCATTCAGGCGACAGTCCTGGCCAAGGTCGAATACTTCAACCCCGGCGGTTCGGTGAAGGACCGGATCGCCCTGCGCATGATCGAGGCGGCGGAGCAGAGCGGTGAGCTCGAGCCCGGTGGCACGATCGTCGAACCGACGAGCGGCAACACCGGCGTCGGTCTCGCCATCGTGGCCCAGCAGAAGGGCTACAAGTGCGTTTTCGTGTGCCCTGACAAGGTCTCCACGGACAAGATCAATGTGCTGCGGGCGTACGGCGCCGAGGTCGTCGTCTGCCCGACGGCGGTCGACCCCGAGCACCCCGACTCGTACTACAACGTCTCCGACCGGCTGGTGCGTGAGACGCCGGGCGCCTGGAAGCCGGACCAGTACAGCAACCCGAACAACCCGCGCTCGCACTACGAGACGACCGGTCCCGAGCTGTGGGACCAGACGGACGGGAAAATCACCCATTTCGTCGCGGGCGTCGGCACCGGCGGCACCATCACGGGCACCGGCCGCTATCTCAAGGAGGCCAGCGAGGGGCGGGTACGGATCGTGGGCGCCGACCCCGAGGGGTCCGTCTACTCCGGCGGTTCCGGGCGGCCCTACCTGGTCGAGGGCGTCGGTGAGGATTTCTGGCCGACCGCGTACGACCGTACGGTGACGGACGAGATCGTCGCCGTGTCCGACAAGGACTCCTTCCAGATGACCCGGCGCCTCGCCAAGGAGGAGGGCCTGCTCGTCGGCGGCTCCTGCGGCATGGCGGTCGTGGCCGCGCTGAAGGTCGCAGAGGGGCTCGGCCCGGACGATGTCGTGGTCGTCCTGCTGCCGGACAGCGGCCGTGGCTACCTCAGCAAGATCTTCAACGACGAGTGGATGAACGACTACGGCTTCCTCGACCACGGCGGCGACTCGGCGAGCGTCGGCGATGTCCTGCGGCACAAGGAGGGGCCTATCCCGACCCTCGTGCACATGCACCCGGAGGAGACGGTCGGCGAGGCCATCGAGGTCCTGCGGGAGTACGGCGTCTCGCAGATGCCGATCGTGAAGCCGGGCGCGGGACACCCGGACGTCATGGCCGCGGAGGTCATCGGCTCGGTCGTGGAGCGGGAGCTGCTGGACGCGCTCTTCACCCAGCGCGCCTCGCTCGGCGACCCGCTGGAGAAGCACATGTCCTCCCCGCTGCCGCAGGTCGGCTCGGGCGAACCGGTGGCCGATCTGATGGCGGCGCTGAGCGGTTCCAACGGCGCCGACGCGGCGATCGTGCTGGTGGAGGGCAAGCCGACAGGGGTCGTGAGCAGGCAGGATCTGCTGGCGTACCTCTCCAAGGACGCGAAGTAGCGTCCCCGGCAGCCACCGGAGACGCGGATTCGTGAAAGTGGTACGAGCGCGACACGTCCGCGCAGCACCCGCTTAACACGCGTCAGGCACATTGGTGGTTGTCGGCGTCACGGACCTCCGGAGCGGCTCCCGGACCTCCATGGACGCCAGGACACGTAAGCCGGCCCTGACCCGGACCGTGTCCCTCGCGGGGACCGCCGTCGTCCCGCCCCCCGGTAACGGGGGTGCGGCGGTCCCCGCGACTACTCGTTTCAGCGCGACTACCCGTTTCCCCGCGACTACTCGTTCGGCGAGACCACCCGTTCGGCGAGACCACCCGCTCGGTCAGTCCTCCCAGTCGGACGACTCGCGGTTCTTCCGTGACATCCAGGGCCGGCCGCGCGCGGCGTGCACCGTGTTGACGGCGACAATGCCCAGCCAGCAGACGAACAGGCCCTTGAAGCCTGTCTGGACCGCCGCGATGGCGGACAGCGGGATGGCGAGGATCAGCGAGATGACGCCGAACCCGAAGCGCTCGCCGAACCCCTCGGCGGGGCCCGGCGAGCGGGAGCCACGGGCGACGGAGATCTGCTGCTCGGCGAGCCGGCGCCGGACACGGCGGTCGATCGTGCCGTCCAGACGCTGTTCGACCTTCTCCAGGAAGGATTCGATGAGCGCGGACTCGTACTCCGCCCCCAGTTCGCTGCGGGCCTGAAGGGTGGCGTCGAGCTCCTTCTTGAGCTCAGGGTCACGGGCTTCCATGACCCATACGGTACGAAGCCGGACCGGCCCGGGCATTGGGGCTAGCCCCCGTCTTCACCTGCGGTACGCCTCAGGGCGCCGGGGAGCCCGGGCCCCGAGGCGTACCCGGCCCGCTACTTCTTCGTCAGGCCGTGGTCGGCGGCCCAGGCGTCCGCGACGTCCTCCGGGTCCTTCTTGTCCTTGTCGACCTGGCGGTTCAGCTCGGTCAGGTCCTCCGTCGTCAGGGCGTTGCCCAGCCGGGCCAGCGCCCTGCGCACGGTGGAGTCGGCCTTGCGGTCGGCTATCAGGGGGACGATGTGCTGGCCGGGGACGAGGTTCTTGGGGTCGGTGAGGACGACCCAGCCCTCGGCGGCGATGTCCGTGTCCGTGGTGAAGAGGTTGGCGACATCCACATCGCCCTTCTTCAGCGCGCCCTTCACCAGCGGCCCCGAGGAGTCCAGCGACTTGAACTCCTTGAACTCCACGCCGTACACGTCCTTGAGCCCGATGACGCCCACGACCCGCTTCTTCACCTCGGGCGCGGCGCCGATGACCAGCCTGCCGTTCTGCTTCGCCAGATCGGCGAGCGTCCTGAGGCCGTACTTCTCGGAGGTCTCACGGGTGACGGCGAACGCGTCGGAGTCCTCGGCCTTGCCGTACGGGAGGACCTGCAGGCCCGGGGGGAGCGCGACGGCGAGGGCGTTCTGCATCTCGCCCTCCTCGGTGGCGGTCGCCTTCGGGGAGAGGTAGTGGAGCAGCGCGCCCTGGTACTCGGGGAGCAGATCGATGTCGCCGCCCTTGAGCGCGGGGATAAGGATCTCGCGGGTGCCCAGGTTGGGGCGGACGGTCGTCTTCACGCCGGCGGCTCCGAGCACGGCCGCGTAGAGGAAGCCGAGGATCTGGTTCTCGGTGAAGTTGGCGGTGCCGATGGTGATGCCGCCCGCGCTGGAGCCGCCTCCTCCACCGCCGCCCTGGCTGTCGAGGGAGGTGATACCGCTGCTGCACGCGGCGAGCGCGGGTACGGAGGCCGCAGCGAACAGGCCGCCGAGCAGGGTCCTGCGGTTCATGCGTGAGCTCATCCGTGAGTTCTTGGCAGGGGTCATCTGAGGGGTCATCCGGGGGATCGTCTGAGAGGTCGTCTGAGAGGTCGTCTGAGGGGTCGTCTGAGGCGGCATCGGAGTGTTCTCCTCGGGCGGTCAGGCGGAGCGGTGGCGGAAGAGGACGCGCTGGATCGCGGACAGCGCCAGATCGAGGACGACGGCGACGGCCGCGACCAGCACCGCTCCGCCCAGTACCTGGACGAGATCGCGCTGGGCCAGGCCGTCGAAGACGTACCGTCCGAGCCCGCCGAAGCTGACGTACGCGGCGATGGTCGCCGTCGCCACCACCTGGATCAGCGCGAGCCGCAGCCCGGTCATGATCAGCGGCAGCGCGAGCGGTATCTCGACCTGGAGCAGCACCTGACGGCCGCGCATGCCCTGGCCGCGCGCCGCGTCCTTCACCTCCGGGTCGACGGCGGTCATCCCGGCGTACGTATTGGTCACGATGGACGGCACGGCGAGGGCGACCAGCGCGACGTACACCGGGGTCATGGACAGCCCGCTGGCCAGGAAGACCAGCACGACGAGGCCGACGGTGGGCAGCGCCCGGCCGAACGAGGCGAGGTTGATGGCGAGGAACGCGCCCCGGCCGGTGTGCCCGATGAGCAGCCCGAGGGGCAGCGCGAGCACGGCGGCGATCAGGGTCGCGAGCAGTGAGTACTGGAGGTGCTCGGCGAGCCGGTGGCCGATGCCGTCCGGCCCCGTCCACTGCTCGCCGGACACCAGCCAGGAGCCGAGGTTCTTGAAGAGTTCGTACATGTCGGGTCAGGCCCTCCCACGCGGTGCCGGCTGCCGTCCCGGCTTCCTGGTCCAGGGGGTGAGGACGTACTGCACGGCCACCAGCAGCGCGTCCGCGACCAGCGCGAGCAGCAGGGTCAGCACGACGCCGGCCATCACCGGGGTGGGGAAGTTGCGCTGGAAGCCGTCGGTGAAGAGCTGGCCGAGGCCGCCGTCACCGATGTACGTGGCGACGCTGACGAGCGAGATCGACATGACGGTGGCGATCCGTACGCCCGCCATGATCACGGGCAGCGCGAGGGGCAGCTCGACGGTGAGGAGCGTGCGCAGCGGGCGCGTGCCCATGGCCACGGCCGCCTCACGGGCCCTGGCCGGCACGGAGTCGAGTCCTTCGACGGTGTTCCGCAGCAGGACGACGAGCGTGTAGATCGTCAGCCCGATGACGGTGGTGGTCCTGGTCAGCCCCGAGACGGGGAGCAGCAGGACGAAGACCGCGATGGACGGGATCGTGAACAGGACGTTGGAGAGCCCGAGGAGGAAGCCGCGCAGCGGGCGGACCCGGTGCGCGACGACGGCCAGCGGCAGGGAGATCAGCAGCCCGAGGAGTACGGCGGTCAGGGCGGCCTGGAGGTGGGAGAGGGTGAGGGTGGTGAGATCGCCCGCGTGGTCGGATATCCACGCCCACTCGATGGTCATACGGTCCCGCTCCCGGCCTTCGACAGGCCCACGGCCGGCCGCGCGGCCTCGTGATGGCGACGGCCCGCGTGCTCGTGGATCGTCTCGCGTGACGTGACGCCCGTCAGGACGCCGTCGGCGTCGACGCGGGCCACCAGACCCGTCGGGGAGGCGATCGACTCGTTCAGCGCCGCGAGCAGGGAGTCCGTGTCGCGCAGCGGGCGTACCGGCAGCAGCGGGGCGTCGCCCGACCGGCCGGCGCCGCTCGCGGGGTCGGGGTCGAGCCAGCCGAGGGGCTCGTCCCGGGCCGATGTCACCAGATGCGGTCCTGTGCCCGTGCGAGGGACGGGCTCGTCCGCCCGTACGGTCGTGGCGCGCTGCTGCGGCACATCCGCGAGTGTCGTCAGCGACAGCAGCTTCAGTTCGCGCTCCGCGCCGAGGAAGTCCGCGACGAAGTCGTCCGCCGGGCGGGCCAGCAGCTCGGCGGGCGCCGCGCACTGCACCAGATGGCCGCCCGTGCGGAAGACGGCGATCCGGTCGCCGAGCCGTACGGCCTCGTCGATGTCGTGGGTGACGAAGGCGATGGTCTTGTTCAGCTCCTGCTGGAGCCGCAGCAGCTCGTCCTGGAGCTGGGTCCGCACGACCGGATCGACCGCGCCGAACGGCTCGTCCATCAGCAGCACCGGCGGATCGGCGGCGAGCGCTCTGGCCACGCCGACGCGCTGCTGCTGCCCGCCGGACAGCTGGTGCGGGTAGCGCTTGCCCGACTCGGCCGTCAGCCCCACCGTCTCCAGCAGCTCCGCCGCTCGCGCGCGGGCCTTCCTGCGGCCCCAGCCCAGCAGCAGCGGAACGGTCGCGATGTTGTCGAGGACCGTGCGGTGCGGAAAGAGGCCGGACTGCTGGATCACGTAGCCGATGCCACGCCGCAGCTGGGCCGCGTCCTGCTCCAGCACGTTCTTGCCGGCCAGCCGGATGATGCCCGAGGTCGGCTCGACCATCCGGTTGATCATGCGGAGGGTGGTGGTCTTACCGCATCCGGAGGACCCGACCAGGACGGTGATACCGCCCTCCGGCATCTCCAGGGTGAGGTCGTGAACCGCCGTGGTGCCGTTGGGGAAGCGTTTGTTCACCGCGTCAAATTTGATCATCAGTCGTCCCTTGCCCGGCTTGCATATAGTCATGCAGAGTTCTTGGTGGCTGAATAGATTGTCAATGCCCCGAGGTAAATCGCTGGTTACGGATGGCCGCAGGGCAAGACGGAGCGTCCGATAAGGAGGCGTTTACGCATGATGTCGTCCCACATGGTGGACTCGCCGTATGCGAGCCCGGCCATCGTCGTTCTGGACGGACAGAGCCTCCCGGTCGCCGATGTCGTACGGCTGGCCGACGGCGCCGCCCGTCCCGTACCCGGGACCGAGGCGATGAAGCGCGTCGAGCGGACCTGGCACGTCGCGCGCGAGCTGGCCGCCTCCGGCCGGGTGTACGGGCGCTCCACCGGCGTCGGCGCCAACCGCACTGAGGCCGTGCCCACCGAGGCCGCCGCCGACCACGGCCTGCGCCTGCTGCGCAGCCACGCCGGGGCCATCGGCGAACCCCTGCCGGCCCGCGAGGTCCGCGCCATGCTCGCCGTCCGCGCCAACCAGCTGCTCGCCGGCGGCGCGGGACTGCGGCCGACCGTCGTCACCGCCCTCTGCGAGGCGCTGGAGTCCGGCGCGTACCCGGTCGTCAACGAATTCGGCTCGGTCGGTACGGGCGACATCGCGGCCCTCGCGCAGATGGGCCTCGCCCTCGCCGGCGAACACCCCTGGCAGGGCGGCGGGGCTCCCGCGCCGCAGCTGCTCGACAACAACGACGCGCTCGCCCTGATCAGCAGCAACGCCCTGACCCTGGGACAGTCCGCGCTCGCCCTGTACGAGCTGCGCGGGCTCGTCGCCGCCACCGAACTGGTCGCCGCGCTCTCCCTGCTGGCCGTCGACGGCTCGTACGAGGCGTACGCGGAGCCCGTCCACGCCGCCCGCCCGCACCCCGGCTCGTACGCCGTCGCCGCCCGCATGCGGCGGATCCTCGGCGCCCCCGAACGGCCGGGGCCACCGCTCGGCCGCATCCAGGACCCGTACGGCTTCCGCTGCGTCCCGCAGATCCACGGCCCGGCGCGCGACGCCGCCGACGCGCTGGAGAACGCCCTCGCCGTCGAGATCAACGCCGCTGCCGAGAACCCGCTGATCTGCCCGGGTACGGAGGCGGAACCGATCCCCGCCGCCTACCACCACGGCGGCTTCTACCTGGCCCAGATCGCCCTGGCGCTCGACCACTTCAGGCTCTCCCTCGTACAGACCGCGCGGCTGTCCAGCTCCCGGCTCTCCGCCCTGAACGAGCCCGCCTTCACCCGGCTGCGGCCCTTCCTCGCCGACGCCGAGGCCGCCAGCTCCGGCGTGATGATCCTGGAGTACGCGGCCGGGGCCGCCCTCGGCGATCTGCGGGCCTTCTCCGCGCCCGCCTCGCTCGGCCACGCGGTACTGTCCCGTGGCGTGGAGGAGCAGGCCAGCTTCGCCTCGCTGGCCGCACGCCAGACGCTGCGCGCGGGGAGCGCGTACCGCCTGGTCGTCGGCTGTGAACTCGTCGCCGCCGTACGGGCCCTTCGCCAGCGCGGACTGCGGCCCGAGCCCGGTCTCCCGGTCGGCCGCGCCTTCGAACTGGCCGAGACCGTACTCGACGAGGCGGTCACCGACCGGCCATTGACCGATGATGTGACGGCGGCCGCCGCGCTGCTCGACCGGTTCACCGACCTGACGAGTGAGCTGACGACCGGTCAGACCATTGGCCCGACCAACGACTTGACGAGGGGGATCGCATGAGCGACAGCCCTGCCGCCCGACTTCAGCAGCTCTTCGAGGGCCACCGGCTGACCCCCACCCAGCGGCGCATCGCGCACAGCATGGTGCGCAGGCCGGCGGACGCGCCGTTCCTGTCGAGCGTCGAGCTGGCGGAGCTGGCCGGGGTCAGCCAGCCGTCCGTGACCCGCTTCGCGGTCGCGCTCGGCTTCGACGGCTATCCGGCGCTGCGCAGGCATCTGCGGGAGGTCGCGCCGGCCGAGCCCGACGAGGGCGCGTCCGCGTACAACGAGTACCAGCAGGCCGTCCAGGGCGAGATCGAGAACCTGCGGCATCTGGCCGAGCTGCTCGCCGACCCCGAACCGGTCGAACGGGCGGGACGGCTGCTCGCCGCGTCCCGTCCGCTGCCGGTGCTCGGCCTGCGCGCCGCCTCCTCGCAGGCGCGCGGCTTCGCCTACTTCGCGGCCAAGGTCCATCCGGACGTACGGCTGCTGGACGAGGGCGGCACGATGCTCCCCGACCGGATCGACGCGGCGCGCACCGCGGGCGCGAGCGCGCTGCTCTGCTTCGCGCTGCCGCGCCATCCGAAGGAGGTCGTGGACAATCTCGCGTACGCGCGCGCGGCCGGGCTGACGGTGGTGACGGTCGCCGACTCCGCCTTCGCACCGGTCGCCAAACACAGCGACCTGCTGATCCCGGCGGCCGTCGGCACCGGCCTCGCCTTCGATACGGCCTGCGCGCCGATGCTGCTGGGCCGGGTGCTGCTGGAGGCGATGTGCGACGACCTCCCGGATGCCCAGGCGAGGCTGGAGGAGTTCGACGCGCGGGCCGCGGCGCGCGGGCTTTTTGTCGAGTAGCCGCCGGGTTCCGCCGTTCTCAGGAAATGCTCAGAGAACGTCATTAATCTGCCCGCCACGCAGGTGGAATGCCGCACACAGGCATGAGGAGGCAGATCGTGGGGCGTGGTGGGCAGTCTCTGGCGCGGGTGGCCGTGATTGTGCGGGCCGGCGCGGTTCCGCTGTGGTGGCTGGGGGTGCTCGCCGCCGGTATCGGGGTCGTCCTCCCCGGCCTGACCGGGCGCAGGATCGGCGTTTTCGTAGGCGCGGCGCTCTTCGTCGGGTGCGGCGCGGCCGTCGCGCTCGTACGCCGGCGCGGATATACGGAGTGGGCGGAACGCGCCTCACGAGCCGGGAAGTTCGACTACCTCCAGGACCGCGCCGTGACGCTGCGGAACTGGCGGCGGGCGCACCGCTGGTGGCTGCTGCTCGCCTTTCTCGTCGCCGTGGGAAGTTCCCTCGCGCTGCCCGCCGCCGGGGGCCTCGCGCTGGCGGGCGCGGGCGCCGGGCTGTGGCTCAAGGCGGCCTGGCTGGGGCGGCGTGAGCGCCGGGACGAGGCGCTGCTGTGGGTACGTACGGACTGGGCCGGGTCCGGGCAGCCCGTCGGCAAGAAGGTGAAGGGCTACCGGACCACGGGCACCGGGGCAGGTGACGCCGTGCCCGGTGGGGCACGGCGCCGCTGAGGGGAGCCCGCCTGGGGCCTGTCCGCCGGACAGGGCCCAAGGGGCGCTCAGACCTCCAGTTCGGCTTCTATCTTCCCGAGCTGATGGCGGGCCATCGCCAGATTGGCGCGGGACTTGTCCAGCGCCAGGTAGAGGAACAGGCCGTTGTTGCCCCGCCCCTTGAGCAGCCGGATCAGGTGGTACTGGCTGCCCAGCGTGATCAGGATGTCCTCGATCTCGTCCTGGAGACCGAGCAGCTCCATGGCGCGGACCTTGGCCCGGACCACATCGGTGTTGCCGGCCGCCGCGACCGTCAGATCGAGATCCTTGCCGCCGCCGACGGTGCCGAGGGCCATGCCGCTGGAGTAGTCCACGAGGGCGGCCCCCAGGGCGCCTTCGATGACGGTCGTGGCTTCCTTGAGGGCGGCTTCGGTCTTGGCCATGGATGTCGCACTTCCTTTCCGTCTGATGGGGTCCGGGGAGTTCCGGACGCCCGGGTCGTTCGGGGTGTCACGGGTGTCGCGGGTGTCGCGGGTATTGGGGTGAGCCGGGGATCAGGTGTTCTCCAGCCGGTCGAGGGCGCCGTCGACCAGTTCGCCGATACGGGCGCTGGACCGGCGGGCCTCCAGATGGAGCCGGCCCACATTGATCCGGGGCTCCGCCAGGAGGGTCAGAACGGCCGAGGAGCCCGCGGCGTACGTCGCGACATAGCCCAGCTCGCCCCGGATCAGCAGCTCCTTGAAACCGCCCTGGCCGGTGGTGTCCGTCAGCCGCAGCGCGACGCCCAGCGCGGCGGCGGTCAGCGCGGCCACCCCCTCCGCCTCCACGCCGGCCGTGTCCTGCGCCAGCACCAGACCGTCGGTGCTGGCCGCCAGCGCCCCGGTGAGCTGGGGGAGCCGGGCCCGCAGGCGTCTGAGTTCGCCGAGCACATCGGCTTCCGCCGTCATCAGCTGTCTCCTCTCGGCGCGCTGCCGCAGAGCGCGCCTCATGACGGCGCGGCGAGGGCCCGGTGGACGGAGCGAGAAGTCACAGACTTGCCTCCAGAGCGTCGCGGAGCCGGCGTAACAGGGCGATGTCCGGGTCGGCCGAGACGGTCGCGACCCAGGAGGGAACCGCGGCGGGGGTGACCGCCGCCGGTTCGTCGGGTGTCTCGACCAGTCCGGCCGCGGCCAGCCGCCGGATGTCGAGCAGTGTGTGGAACGCGGGCCGGCCCAGGGCCCAGGCGATGGCCACCGGGGTCCGCACGCCGTCGGCCAGCGCCAGCAGGGCGCGCTGGCGGCGGGTCACGGCCTGTCCCGGCGCGGGCCTGCGGGCCACCACGGGGGCGGTGTCGACAGCCGCGTACGGCCAGACCTGGTCGAGGAGTTCGCGTCGGCGCGCGGTCTCGCGCTCGACGGCGGCCGCGGCGACGGGCCGTACGGGGCCGATCCAGTGCGCGACTCCGGAGCGGAAGCGGGTGGGTCCGCTGCCCGGGGCGAGAGCGAAGAAGGCGGCGTCGAACAGCGCGCCCAGATGGCAGATCTCCAGCTCGCCGTCGCCGAGCCGGCCGCTGTCGACCAGGAACCGGCCGACCTCGCGGCGGGTGCCCGCCCGGTCGACCGCCTCCTCCCAGCCCGCGCGCGGCAGCCGGCCGCTCGCCGTCAGCAGGACGTCGATTCCGGGGGCGGCGGGGCTCTCCGCGTGCACGACGCGGCCGTCGGCGAGATAGAGCGTGCCGTGGTCGCGCAGCAGGGCGCCGGTGGCGCGTTCGCCGGCCAGCCGGACGAGCATCGGGGAGACGGCGGACGGCAGGGGAGTCTTCGTGGTGGCCTCGGTCGTCATGCCAGCACCAGCCGTTCGGCGAGCTGGCGCAGCCGCAGCCGGGCCAGGGCGAGATTGCCGGTGTCGCGGTCGAGCCACAGATGGAGGAAGACGCTGCTGTCGAACGTTGTCTCGACGAAGCAGAGGACGTGATAGCCGACGCGGGTGGTGACGATGAGGTCCTCGACGGGCGGTCTCTTGTCGGCCGCGTCCCGGCCGGGCGCTCCATGACCGGGCGCTCCGTGGCCGGGAGCTGCGTGATCCGGCGGGCCCTGGCCGGCGGCTTCCTCGCCGGGTGCCTCCGGGCCAGGTGCGTCCGGGGCGAACGCCGTGTACTCCGCCGCGGCCCTGGCCAGTTCGGCCGTCTCGGCCGCGGTGGCCTCATGGTCACCGTTGGGCGACTCGCCCGCCGTGCCGAGCGCGAGCCCGCTCGTCCAGTCGACTATGGCCGCTCCGCGCGCTCCTGGCAGGCCCATGGCCTCCTGTAAGCATGCGTCGATTCCGGGCACGCGGACTCCCCTCACAGCCGGGCGTGCGGACGTACTGTCCTGCGGCAGTGACCGTGAGGTTACGCAACGTTCGTTCGATGGGGAGGAGTTCTGGCATTTTCCATCGGAACATGCCGGGCGCCGACAGGGCCGCTACTCCTCGCCGCGTACCTTGAGCACCGCCTTGTTGACCGCCCACAGCCCGATGCCGATCGCCACCAGCACCCCGGCCCGGACATAGACCTCGGCGGCGCGGTCCGCGAACGGGCTGGCCAGGACCAGTGCCGTGACCGCTCCGAGCACCGGCAGGACCGTCGGCGCCCGGAAGTGGTCATGGCCGACCGGGTCGCGGCGCAGTACGAGCACGGCGATATTGACCACCGCGAACACACAGAGCAGCAGGAACGAGGTCGTGTCCCCGAGCCCTTCGATCTCGCCGGTCGACACCAGCCCGACGGCGAGCAGCGAGACGAAGACGATGCCGACGACCGGCGTACGGCGCTTGGGCAGCACCCGGCCCATGGCCCGGGGCAGGATGCGTTCGTTGGCCATGCCGTAACAGAGCCGCGAGGCCATCATGATGTTGATCAACGCGGAGTTGGTGACCGCGAACAGCGCGATCAGGGCGAAGAGCTTCGGCGGGAAGTCGAGTCCGCCGGCCTTCACAACCTCCAGCAGCGGGCCGCTGGACCCCTCCAGGGTGCGGTAGTCCACGAGCAGCGACGACACCAGCGCGACCAGTACGTAGATCGTGCCGGTGACCGCCACCCCGATGAAGATCGCGCGCGGGAAGGTCCTGCCCGGATCCTGGGTCTCCTCGGCCATATTGACCGAGTCCTCGAAGCCGACGAACGCGAAAAAGCTGAGCGCGGTGGCTCCCAGCACGCCGGTGATCAGGGCGAATCCGGTACCGCTCGCCTCGAACTCGGTGAGCCGGGAGGCCTCTCCGTCGCCCGAGAGCACGGCGTACCCGCCGATCGCGAGGATGATCGCCAGCCCGGTCAGCTCGACGACGGTCAGGACGACATTGGTCTTCACGGACTCCGAGACGCCCCGCAGATTGAGTGCGGCGAGCGCGAGGATGAAGAGGATCGCGACCAGGGTGGGCGGTACGGCGTGGGTGAACTCGGCCAGATAGTCACCGCTGAACGCGCGGGCGGCGGCGCTCGCGGACGACAGGCCCGAGCACATCACCATGAAGGCGACGATGAAGGTGAGGAAGGGGACCTTGAAGGCCTTCTGGGTGTAGAGCGCGGCTCCGGCGGCCTTGGGGTACTTGCCGACGAGCTCGACGTACGAGGCCGCCGTCAGGATCGCGACGACGAAACCGATCACGAACGGCAGCCAGAGCGCGCCGCCCACCTTGCCCGCGACGTTGCCGGTGGTGGCGTAGATGCCGGTGCCCAGGATGTCGCCGATGACGAAGAGGATCAGCAGCTTGGGCCCGATGGCCCGTTTGAGCCCCGGTTCTTCGGCGTTTCCGCCTGCGCTGCCCTTGCCGTCGGCGCTGCCGGTACTGGCAGCGCCGACGGCGCCGGACGGATCGGATACGGCCATGGGAAACCTCCCCCGGATCAGGTGGGGAGGCTTCTGCCCGGTGCGGGGCGACTGATGCCTGCGGGAAAGGAGCGGGCGTGCGCCGTGGCCGCGCTCAGGGCCTCGGCCGTCCCGCCTCAGTCGTCCAGCAGCGCGTCCACGTACGCCCCGCCCGACTCCGTGACGATCTCCTCGACCGTCTGCGGTGCCCGTAGCAGCGCGAAGCGCACCCCGTCGGGCGCCGCATTGAAGCCGTGGACGCCGGGCCTGACCAGGCTGTTGTAGGCGTAGTGGTTGGTGAAGTAGTACGCGCCGGTGTCGAGGGCCGCGACGAGATCGTCCTGCTCCAGCAGCGGCAGCGACCGGTTCTCGGCGAGCAGGTCACCCGCGAAGCAGGCCGGGCCCGCGACATCCTGGGCCACGGCGGGGCCGGTCTTGGGACGCCCCTCGGCGTCGTACGCGGCGACGCGCAGCGGCCAGGAGACCGGGTCGTAGACGGTACGGGTGGCGATCTGCGCGCCCGCGTGGGTCACCGCGATGGGGCGGCCGCCCGAGGTCTTGGCGTACTCGACGCGGGCGAGGACCGTGCCGTGCTTGGCGACCAGCGAACGGCCGAACTCGGTCACCAGTCCGTAGCGGCCGTCCAGCAGCCCGGGGACGGTGTCCTTCAGCAGCCGGGCGTACGTGGCGTAGGTCGGGGTCTCCTCGTCGGAGGCGAAGTTGACCGGGAGGCCGCCGCCGATGTCGAGGGTGTCGATCTGCGCCCGGCCGGCCGCCGCGTTGATCTCCTCGGCCAGCTCGTACACCGTCCGTACGCCTTGGGCCATGAGCTCCAGCGGGACGCCCTGCGAGCCGGAGTGGGTGTGCAGCCGGGTCAGCCAGGGGCGGTCCAGATACGCCTGGACGACCCAGGCGCGGGCGCCTTCGTCGCGCAGCGCGACGCCGAACTTGGAGGTGGCGGTCGCGGTGGACAGGGCGCCGATCGAGCCGGCGCCGATCTGCGGATTGACCCGCAGCCCGAACGGGGAGGAGGCCGGGCCCGAGCGGACCAGGGCGTCGATGCGCTCCAGCTCCTGCGGGTTGTCGGCGTTGACGGCGATGCCGAGGGCGACGGCCTCGCGCAGCTCGGCGGGGGTCTTGGCGGGGGAGTCGAGGACGGTGCGGCCGGCCCCGATGCCCGCGGCGCGGGCGAGGGCCAGCTCGCCCGGGCTCGCGACCTCGGCGCCTATGCCGTGCTCGGAGAGCAGCCGCAGGAGGGGCACGAGGGGCGCGGCCTTCACGGCGAAGGCGTGCAGGACGGGGGTGCCGGGCGCGGTGACCTCTTCGAAGGCCCTGTGGAGCGCGGCGGCCGAGGACCGGATTCCGGCCACGTCGAGCAGGGCGACGACCGGCTCCGTAGCGGTGATCAATCCCTGCTCCACGGCGGCCTTGACGGCCCGGTCGCGGCGGGCCGCCGCGCCGGTGTCCGCGGCTGTGTGCCCGTCGGCGCCGTGTCGCGTGCCGTGATCCGGGCTCTGACTGTTGTGCTGAACCGAAGCCATGGGCGTCAGCCAATCATCCGCAGGTCGGGCACGCAGCTGTTGACTACAAGTATTCATCCAGTCAGGATGTGAATAGATGGGCCAACAGATCCACCGTGACAGATCCACCTTGGAGGAGGCATCGCCATGTCAGGACCCCGCCCCGTACGGGCACCGCGCGGTACGGAACTGAGCGCCCTGGGATGGCAGCAGGAAGCCGCCCTCCGCATGCTGCAGAACAACCTGGACCCCGAGGTCGCCGAGCACCCCGACAAGCTCGTCGTCTACGGCGGCACCGGCAAGGCCGCCCGCGACTGGCGCTCCTTCGACGCCATGGTGCGCACGCTGCGGACGCTCAAGCAGGACGAGACGATGCTCGTCCAGTCCGGCCGTCCGGTGGGCGTGATGCAGACCCACGAGTGGGCGCCGCGCGTGCTGCTCGCCAACTCCAACCTGGTCGGCGACTGGGCGAACTGGGAGGAGTTCCGGCGGCTCGAGTCCCTCGGGCTCACCATGTACGGGCAGATGACGGCCGGTTCGTGGATCTATATCGGCACGCAGGGCATCCTCCAGGGGACCTACGAGACGTTCGCCGCCGTCGCCGAGAAGAAGTTCAACGGAACGCTCGCGGGGACGATCACCCTCACCGCGGGTCTGGGCGGCATGGGCGGCGCCCAGCCGCTGGCCGTGACCATGAACGACGGCGTCGCGATCTGTATCGACTGCGACCCGCGCGCCATCGAGCGCCGGATCGAGCACCGCTACCTCGATGTGCGGGCCGACAGCCTGGAGCACGCGCTCCAGCTGGCGACCGAGGCCAGGGACGCCCGCCGTCCGCTCTCCATCGGCCTCCTCGGCAACGCGGCGGAGCTGCTGCCGCGCATGCTCGCCGAGGGCGCCCCCATCGACATCGTCACGGACCAGACCTCCGCGCACGACCCGCTGGCGTATCTGCCGCTCGGCGTCGACTTCGACGACATGGCCGCGTACGCCGCCGAGAAGCCCGCCGACTTCACCTTGCGGGCCCGTGAGTCGATGGCCACGCACGTCGAGGCGATGGTCGGCTTCATGGACGCGGGCGCCGAGGTCTTCGACTACGGCAACTCCATCCGCGGCGAAGCCCAGCTGGCCGGCTACGACCGCGCCTTCGCCTTCCCCGGCTTCGTGCCCGCCTACATCAGGCCGCTCTTCTGCGAGGGCAAGGGACCGTTCCGCTGGGCGGCGCTGTCCGGTGAGGCCTCGGACATCCACAAGACCGACAAGGCGATCCTCGACCTCTTCCCGGAGAACGAGTCCCTGCACCGCTGGATCAAGATGGCGGGCGAGCGCGTCCACTTCCAGGGCCTGCCGGCCCGGATCTGCTGGCTCGGCTACGGCGAGCGCGACAAGGCGGGCGAGCGCTTCAACGACATGGTCGCCTCCGGTGAGCTGGCCGCCCCGCTGGTCATCGGCCGCGACCACCTGGACTGCGGCTCGGTAGCCTCCCCGTACCGCGAGACCGAGGCCATGCTCGACGGCTCCGACGCCATCGCCGACTGGCCCCTCCTCAACGCCATGGTCAATGTCGCCTCGGGCGCCTCCTGGGTCTCCATCCACCACGGCGGCGGCGTCGGCATGGGCCGCTCCATCCACGCCGGGCAGGTCTCGGTCGCCGACGGCACGAAGCTCGCCGGCGAGAAGATCCGCCGCGTGCTCACGAACGACCCGGGCATGGGCGTCATCCGCCATGTCGACGCGGGCTACGACCTCGCGGAAACGGTCGCCGACGAGCGCGCCGTCCGCGTCCCCATGCGGGAGGACGCGTGACGCACGACGACGCGTCCGCGGGCGGTCCTTCCGCCAGGCCCGCCTCCTTCCAGGAGATGTGGCGCGATCTCGCCCCCCTCGGGCGTGACTCCGGCAGCGGCGGCTACCGCCGGTACGCCTGGACCGCCGCGGACGCCGACTGCCGGGCCTGGTTCCGGGCGCAGGCCGAGAGCCGCGGGCTGGCCTACGAACTCGACCGCAACGGCAACCAGTGGGCCTGGCTCGGCGACCCGCTCGCCGGGGACGCCGTCGTCACCGGGTCACATCTGGACTCCGTGCCCGACGGCGGCGCCTTCGACGGGCCGCTCGGTGTCGTGTCCTCCTTCGCCGCTCTCGATGAACTCCGCCGCAGGGGAGCGCGGTTCAGCAGGCCCCTGGCCGTCACCAACTTCGGCGACGAGGAAGGCGCCCGCTTCGGGCTCGCCTGCGTCGGCTCCCGGCTCACCGCAGGACAGCTCACCGTCGAGAAGGCCCACGAGCTGCGCGACGGGGACGGCGTCCCGCTGCCCCGGGCGATGGAGGCCGCGGGATACGACCCGTCCACCCTCGGGCCCGACCCCGAACGGCTCGCGCGGATCGGCGCGTTCATCGAGCTGCACGTCGAGCAGGGCCGCGCCCTCGACCTGTCCGGCGACCCCGTCGGCATCGCGTCCGCGATCTGGCCGCACGGCCGCTGGCGGTTCGACTTCCGGGGCGAGGCCAACCACGCGGGCACCACGCGCCTCGCCGACCGCCGCGACCCGATGCTGACCTACGCCGAGACCGTCCTCGCCGCCCGCCGCGAGGCGGAACTCGCCGGCGCCCTCGCCACCTTCGGCAAGATCTCCGTCGAGCCCAACGGCGTCAACGCCATCCCCTCCCTCGTCCGTGGCTGGCTGGACTCCCGCGCCGCCGACCAGAGCGCCCTGGACACCGTCGTCGCCGGGATCGAGGCCGCCGCCCGCGAGAGCGCCGACCGCGCCGGTATCGAGCTGCGGGTCGTACGGGAATCCTTCACCCCCGTCGTCGAGTTCGAGCACGCCCTGCGCGACCAGCTCGGCAAGATCCTCGGCGACCGGCCCCCCGTCCTCGGCACCGGCGCGGGACACGACGCGGGGATCCTCTCCGGCTCCATCCCCACCGCCATGCTGTTCGTACGGAACCCGACCGGGGTCTCGCACTCCCCGGCCGAGGCCGCCGCCGAGGACGACTGCGTGGCCGGGATCCTGGCCCTCGCCGACGTACTGGAAGGACTCGCGTGCGCATGACGCGGCCGACAGCGGCCCCGCAGGGGGCCCCGGCGACCCAGGAGCCACAGCGGCCCCCGGACGCCACGTACTGGCTGGAACACGCCTGGCTCGGCACGCACGTCGAGCCAGGCGTGGTCATCGAGACCGCGGACGGCCTGATCAGCGAGGTCAGGACCAGGACCGAGACCCCGCCGCCCGGCGCCACCGTGCTGCGCGGGCTGACCCTCCCCGGCCTGGCCAACGCCCACTCCCACGCCTTCCACCGCGCCCTGCGCTCCACGGTCCAGGTCGGCTCCGGCACCTTCTGGACCTGGCGCGAGGTCATGTACGGGGTCGCCGCCCGGCTCACCCCGGACTCGTACCACGCACTCGCCCGCGCCGTGTACGCCGAGATGGCGCTGGCCGGCATCACCTCCGTCGGTGAGTTCCACTACCTCCATCACGCGCCGGGCGGCACGCCCTACGACGATCCCAACGCGATGGGCGAGGCCCTGATCGCGGCGGCCGGCGAGGCCGGGATCCGGATGACCCTCCTCGACACCGCCTATCTCTCCTCCGGCCTCACGAAGCGGCGCGGCGGGGCGCCCCCCGACCGCCACCAGCTCCGTTTCTCCGACGGCACCGCCGACACCTGGGCCGAGCGCGTGTCGGCCCTCAAGGACAGCGGCCATGCCCGGATCGGCGCGGCGATCCATTCCGTACGCGCCGTACCGGCGGAACAGCTCGCCACCGTCGCCGAATGGGCCGCGGCCCGCGGCGCCCCGCTCCATGTCCATCTCTCCGAACAGACCGCGGAGAACGACGCCTGCCTCGCTGTCCACGGCCGCACCCCCACCCGGCTCCTCGCCGACCACGGTGTCCTGGGCGCCCGCACCACCGGCGTCCACAACACCCACCTCACCGACGAGGACATCGCCCTGCTGGGCTCCTCCCGCACCGGCACCTGTATGTGCCCCACCACGGAACGCGATCTGGCCGACGGCATCGGCCCCGCGGCCCGGCTGCAGCGCGCGGGCTCGCCGCTGTCGCTCGGCAGCGACAGCCACGCCGTGATCGACCTCCTCGAAGAGGCCCGCGCCATGGAACTCGACGAACGGCTGCGCTCCCGCAGCCGCGGCCACTGGACGGCGGCCGCCCTGCTCCACGCCGCCTCCGCCGACGGCCACGCGGCGATCGGATGGCCCGAGGCCGGCCGGATCGAGCGCGGCGCGCTCGCCGACCTCATGACGATCGCGCTCGACTCGGTCAGAACAGCGGGCCCGCCGCCACGGCTCGGCGCGGAGACCGCCGTATTCGCCGCCTCAGCGGCGGATGTACGCCACACGATCGTGGGCGGCCGCCATATCGTGCGGGACGGAATCCACGCCCTGGTCCCCGACGTCCCCGCGGCCCTGGCCGAGTCCATCGCAGCCCTGCGCGGCTGACCCCGCCGACGCGGCCGGAGCCGCTGAAGGAGAACACCCCCGCGATGACGACCAGCAGCACGACCACGAACACCGCCGCCACCACGGCCATCACCCACATCGCCAGTCTGGTCACCAACGACCCCTCCCTCGGTGACGGAACCCCCATCGGTCTGATCCAGGACGCGGCCGTCGTCATCGACGGCGACCGCATCGTCTGGGTCGGTGAATCAAGCAAAGCACCCGCCACTGACAACGCGGTCGACGCCGGCGGCCGGGCCGCGATCCCTGGCTTCGTGGACTCCCACTCCCACCTCGTCTTCGCGGGCGACCGCACCCGGGAGTTCAACGCCCGGATGTCCGGCCGCGCCTACTCCGCCGGCGGCATCCGCACCACCGTCGCCGCGACCCGCGCCGCGACCGACGCCGAGCTGAGCGCCAATGTCGCGCGCTATCTGGCCGAGGCGCTCCGCCAGGGCACGACCACCCTGGAGACCAAGTCGGGCTACGGCCTGACCGTCGAGGACGAGGCCCGCGCCCTGCGCATCGCACGGGAACACACCGACGAGGTCACCTACCTCGGCGCCCACATCGTCCCGCCCGACTACGCCGACGACCCCGCCGCCTATGTCGCACTCGTCACCGGCGACATGCTCGACGCCTGCGCCCCGTACGCCCGTTGGATCGACGTCTTCTGCGAGAAGGGCGCCTTCGACGGTGACCAGGCCCGCGCGATCCTCACCGCCGGCCGGGCGAAGGGCCTGCACCCGCGCGTGCACGCCAACCAGTTGTCGTACGGCCCAGGCGTCCAGCTCGCCGTCGAACTCGACGCCGCCTCCGCCGACCACTGCACCCATCTGACCGACGCGGACGTCGACGCCCTCGCCCACGGCGGCACGGTGGCCACGCTGCTGCCCGGCGCGGAGTTCTCCACCCGCGCCGAGTGGCCGGACGCCCGCCGCCTGCTCGACGCGGGCGCCACGGTCGCGCTCTCGACGGACTGCAACCCCGGCTCGTCCTTCACCTCGTCGATGCCGTTCTGTATCGCCCTCTCCGTACGGGACATGGGCATGACCCCGGACGAGGCGATCTGGTCGGCGACGGCGGGTGGCGCGGCGGCCCTGCGCCGCACGGACATCGGCCGCCTCACCCCCGGCGCCCGCGCCGACCTCACCCTCCTCGACGCCCCGAGCCATGTCCATCTGGCCTACCGCCCGGGAGTTCCCCTCGTCTCCTCGGTCTGGCAACGCGGCAAGCGCGTCCACTGAGAGGCTTCCGCGCGTCCACTGAAAAACTTCCCCACCCGGGCCCCGGCGCTCAGCCCCTACAGCCCGCGGCTCTCAGCCCTTCAGCGCCGCGACCTCGTCGATCCTCGGCCCCAGCCGCCGTACCGCCAGGCTCTTCAGATACGGCTTCAGCCGGCGCCGCATCGTCTCGAAGTGCTCGTCACCGCGCGCCGATGAGACATGCTCGTAGACGTCGAGGAACTGCCACCAGCTCCCGCAGGCGGCCTCCAGATGGCCGATTTCCAGCTGTCTCTGGGCCAGCACGCCCAGGAAGTGGACCCGGCCCTGGCGTTCGTTCTTCTGCTGCGCCCTCAGGGACTGCTGGAGCGCCGCGATCGACCCCGGCAGGTCCTTGAACTCGTACAGCACATGCGACACATGGAAGAGATACGCGGTCCGGTCGTAGCCGCCGATGGAGTCCCGCCGGTTGTCCGCCTTCGTCAGCGCGGCCTCGGTCTCCCGCAGCCGGGTGAACGCCTGGCGCTTGTCCCCGACCATCGCGGCGGCGTGGGCCTGCTGCCCCGACAGGAAGGCTTGAAGGCGCGGCTCCGCCTTCGGAGACGCCTCGGCGGCCGAGTCGGCGAGCTCCAGCGCCCGCTTTCCGTAACCGAGATTCGACGCCTGGAGGGACATACCACGCAGCGTGCGGCAGTACGTGACGTGGTCCTCGGCGGCGCCGGCCAGCTCCAGGGCCCTGAGGTAGTAGCGCTGGCCGAGCCCGTGGGCGCGCTCGTACATCGCCATCCACCCGGTCAGATAGACCAGATCGGACGCGGCGGCCAGCATGTCGTTCCGTATGCCCTCGGCAGCCTCCGCTTTCAGCCAGGGCATGACCGTGTTCACCAGGAACGCGGCGGCCATCGGACGCGCGTGACCGCCGCCGAGTTCGTCCAGGATGTTCGCGATGCGGTCCGTCATCGTGCGCACCGCCTGGACCTGCGCGGCTCCGATCCTGACCGTCCTCTTCCCCGGGGGGACGGCCGGCGCGGTGGCGGCCTGCGCCAGATCGGGGAACAGGGGCACCACCACGGCGGCCGAGAACAGACCCGCCGCGATCAGGCCACGCCGTGACGGGTCCATGTCGGCCCGCCCCATCTCGACCAGCTCTTCGAACGTGTCGCCCCCCGAAGAGGTGGCGGAGGCGGCGGCGCCACGGGCGGCGGACGCGACCGGGAGGCCGGCTTCCGCATGGGTCACCGGGCGCTTGAGCTTGCGTGCGAACGCCTCCAGGATCAGCGCTCTGACCTGCTCCTTCGGTGTGGTGCCCGCGACCCAGTGGGACACCGCGGACTGGTCGTAACGAAGCTCGAGACCGGCCTCGGCACCCATGCGATTGATGATCTGGGCGAACTGCGAACGGGACCACTTCGCCTGTTCGAGCAGGCCGGCCAGTCCGGAATTGGGTATGCGTGAGTTACTCGCCATGTCTTCAACTCCCCCATGCGTTCATGGCTTTCATCATCAGACCTGCTCCCCACGGTACTCGGGGAGAGCTATTACGCGGTTATCTCTTCGAGGACGCTGAATCGCACGAAGACGGGGGCCAGGGTGAACACAGTGACAGACCACAGAGCCGGTGGCACAGGCGAAAACGCGCACACCAAAGCCCTCGACCATGATGCCGTCGCTTTCGACGCCGACCGCGCACTGGCGCCGCACCGCATGATGCCGCCCCCGGAGGAGATCGCCGATCTCACCGCCCGGCTCGTCGCGCACGGCGCGCGCCTGGTCGCGAGCGTCGAACGGGTTCCCGAGGCCGAGCACACCGTACGGGCCAAGGGCGCGCTGAAGGACTGGTACGACCTGAGCTACTGCGGACCCGGGGACGGGGCCATGGCGCACTGGGTCCACATGCGCGCTCTGGCGCGTATGTGCCGCACCTTCATGGACTACTTGCACGAACGCGAAGGACGACACCGACCATGAACGACCCGACCTGCACGACGGTGCCCGAGCGACCTCAGTGCCCTATGCCCGCGGCCCCGCCCTCCCGGCTGTTCGTCGCCCGCCATGGACTTCCGCCGATGATCGTCCTGCCGACCCGACCGGAGAGTGACCGGTGACCCCGGAAGCGAAGCAGCAGGCCTGGTTCGTCGTCGCGGTCTGCACGCTGGGCGTGACCCTCGCCCTGGTCGTCGGACTGCGCCTGTGACCCCGGCGCCCGAAGAGCCACCGGCACCCGACGCGCGGCGCGTACAAGACGACGCGCGGCCTGCACCCCAAGCGCGGTCCGCACGCTAGGCCCGGCCGGCGGCCGGCTGCCCCAGCCGTACCGGCAGTCTCTGCAAGCTGTTGCCCACAAAGCTTCGCTGGCGGGGGAGTTCCGCCTCCGGCGCCGCGAGCGTCAGCTCCGGGAAGCGGGCGAACAGCTGCTTCAGCGCAATCGCCGTCTCCATCCTGGCCAGCGGCGCGCCCAGGCAGTAGTGCGCGCCGTGGCCCAGGGAGAGATGGCGGGTGGCGGAGCGCCGGGTGAGGTCGAAGCGGTCCGCGTCAGGACCGTGGGCCGCGGGATCGCGGCCCGCCGCCGAGAAGCCCGCCAGGACCGGGGTGCCCTGTGGGATCACCGTGCCGTCCACGGTCAGATCACGCGTCGGGTACCGGAACGGGAAGTAGCTGACCGGGCTGTCCCAGCGCAGGGTCTCCTCGACCGCGTCCGCCCAGTCGGCCCCGCCCGCCCGGAGCAGGTCCAGCTGGCCGCGGTGGGCGCACAGCGCGCGGACCGCGTTGGTGATCAGGTTCAGGGTGGTCTCATGGCCCGCGATGATCATCACGAGCATCGTGCCGATGAGCTCGGCCTCGCTGAGCCGGTCGCCGTCCTCCTCGCGCGCGGCGATCAGCGCGCTGGTGAGGTCCTCGCCCGGATGTTCCTTGCAGGAGGCCGCGACCGCGCCCAGCACCGCCACCATCTCGCGGTTCGCGGCCATCGCCTCCTCGGGGCCGATGTCCGTGCTCACCACCAGCGTCGACAGCACATGCAGCCGGTCCCTGAACTCCTTCTTCACGCCCAGCAGTTCGCTGATGACGCTCATCGGCAGCGGCAGCGCGAAATGCTCCCGCAGGTCGACGACGCCGCCGTTCTCCGCCGCGGCCGCCGCCAGGCCGTCCAGCAGCTCTGCGGTGAGCCGCTCGACCCCCGGCCGCAGCGCCTCCACCCGGCGGACCGTGAACGCCTTGCTCACCAGTGAGCGCAGCCGCCGGTGGTCGTCGCCGTCCGCGGTGACCATGCCCTGGACGGTGGCGAAGGTCTTCAGCGGCCAGCCGTCCGGAATTCGCCCCTCCTGGAGCGCGGTGAAGTGCCGCGCGTTCTTGGCGACATCCGGATGGCCGATGAACTCCTTCAGCGCCTCGTGCCCGAGCACGACAGCGGCCGGTACGTCACCGGGGAGCAGGACCTCCGCCACGGCCCCCTTCGCGAGCAGCGCGGCGTTGGCGGCGTGCGGACAGCCACCCGTCGGATCCATCCGGTGTGACGCGGTCAAGGGACTCTCCTTCCGGCGCGGCCGACGCCCGCGTTCGTCACGGGCCCTCCGATGAACTTTGTGATCCTATAAGCGACCGGGCGGCTTCGGACAGTAGTTGTTCAGCCCTTGACCGGCGGCTTCTGGCTCCGCCCCGTACCACCGCCGTCGTCGTCACCCGCGAGCGTGACGGCAATGTGTCCCTACCGGACGGCTCCGTCAATAACGCGTAAGGGCCCGCCCCTTGGGGGGCAGGCCCTTACGACGACGGTCCGTCAGCGGCACCACCGGCCGCCGGGAGGTCACTCCTCCAGCGTCAGACCCTTCCTGAGCTTGGTGAGGGTGCGCGAGAGCAGCCGCGACACATGCATCTGCGAGATGCCGAGCTCCTCGCCGATCTCCGACTGCGTCATATTGGCGACGAAGCGCAGGGAGAGAATTTTACGGTCCCGCTGCGGAAGGCACGCGATCAGCGGCTTCAGCGACTCGACGTACTCGATGCCTTCGAGTCCGTGGTCCTCGTAGCCGATCCGGTCCGAGAGCGCGCCCTCGTTGTCGTCGTCCTCGGGCTGCGCGTCCAGCGAGCTGGCGGTGTACGCGTTGCTCGCGGCCATGCCCTCGACGACCTCGTCGTTGGTGAGGCCGAGACGGTGGGCGAGTTCGCCGACGGTGGGGGCGCGGTCGAGCTGCTGGGACAGTTCGTCGCCCGCCTTGGCGAGGTCGAGGCGGAGCTCCTGGAGCCTGCGCGGGACGCGCACCGACCACGACGTGTCGCGGAAGAAGCGCTTGATCTCGCCGACGATGGTCGGCATCGCGAAGGTGGGGAACTCGACGCCGCGGCTCAGCTCGAAGCGGTCGATGGCCTTGATCAGGCCGATCGTGCCGACCTGGACGATGTCCTCCATCGGTTCGCTGCGGGTGCGGAACCGGGAGGCCGCGAACTTCACCAGGGCGAGATTCAGCTCGACCAGGGTGTTGCGGACGTATGCGTGCTCGTGCGTGCCCTCTTCGAGGGATTCCAGTCGCGCGAAGAGCGTCTTCGACAAGGCCCGGGCATCCAGCGCGCCCACCTCGTCGAAGGGCGGGATCTCGGGCAGGTCCTCCAGGCCCTCCATGCCGGTCGTCGGCGTGACGTCGGTCTCGGAAGGTGTGGGCGGGATTGTCGACGGCGCGTACGGGGCACGCGTTTCGTCGAGCCGGGGTGACATGGGTCTCCTCCATCGTTCTCGGCATATGGCTGCCGAAGCCAATACGCGTTTCTACGGTGTGCGGCGCCTCCAAAGCCGTCCGAGTCGGTTGTGTCTTTACTAGCCCTACCCGGTCGGCATGGACAGTTGCAAGTGTTAATTGTTCGGTATGTCCATATTATTGGGGAGTTCGGCTACCGGTCAGCGTGTGAAAGGCGTAATGTTCGACCGGCGTCATCGACCTGTGATGACGCCGAGACACGCCATTCGGGACACACCATCTGACAACGGCGTACGACACGGCGAAGAGGGACGGGCATGGACCGCCAGACGGTCGGCAGCGCGAACCGGGGCCGGCTTCAGGTCGAGGTTCGGACCGAGGGCCGGAGCGAGGTCGTGACAGTGGCCGGTGAGTTGGATCACCACACGGCCGAGCTGTTGCGCGTACCTCTGGACGACGCGCTCGAACAGGGCAGGGCACGGCTGGTGGTCGACTGCTCCGAGCTCGAGTTCTGTGATTCCACCGGGCTCAATGTGCTGCTCGGCGCCCGCCTCAAGGCGGACGCCGCCGGGGGAGGGGTCCACTTGGCAGGCATGCTGCCCGTCGTGGCGAGAGTCTTCGAGATCACCGGGGCGGACGCCGTTTTCACCGTTCATGACTCACTCCACGACGCCCTCGCCGACTGAGCCCGCGGCCCCGGTTTCCGGCCCGTGCGCTCCGTTCGCTACGCGCGTCCGCACTTCCGTACCGGGAGGTGGGTGTTGTCACGATTCGTAGGGGCAGAAGACCCCCGGCAGGGCGCACAGCACCCCGCACTCTCTGTATTGATGAAATCGCAAATCGGTGAATCGGGAATCGGTGAGGTGAAGCGCTGATGAGCACCACCCGGCAGCCTCAGCCGGGCGACATCGGCCCCGAGCCGGACGATGCGGTACCACCTTCCGCGACGTCCGACGGGCGGGTACGGACGCTCGCGCTGTCCGGCGCGAGCGGTGTCGTCCCGCTGGCGCGCGACTTCACCCGCCAGGCGCTCCACGACTGGGGATGGCTCCCCGCCGAGACCGCGGACCGGCGGGCGGCGGCGGAGGATGTGCTGCTGGTCGTCTCCGAGCTGGTCACCAACGCCTGTCTGCACGCCGAGGGCCCCGAAGGGCTGCGCGTCTCGTGCAGCTCCAAAGTGCTGCGGCTGGAGGTCACGGACCGCGGTTCCGGGCAGCCGGCGCCCCGCACCCCGCACCGCGCGGGCCGGCCCGGCGGCCACGGCATGTTCATCGTGCAGCGGCTCTGTCTCGACTGGGGCGTCGTCAGGACGCCGGGCGCGGCGGGCAAGACGGTCTGGGCGGAGCTGGCGGCGCCCGCGTAGGGCGTTCCCCCCGTCCCCCGGCCGGCCGCCCGGCATGGCCGGCAGATAGAGGGGGGTCCGTACCGGCGCGGAAAAGGGACCTTCGGGGCTCAGCAGACCAAAGATCCCCGATTAGTACTACAGGCGTCTCGACGCCCTACAACATGACACAGTGGGATATGGAAGAGCATGAGAGGCGAATCGCAGGTAGATCTGGAAGTGAACGCCTGCATTCGAAGGTAGTTCAGCGGATCACGCCCCAGATGCCATGGCCTCGCCGAGACCTGCCCGAGGCCTGCCCCGTGCGGTCTACCATCACCCCATGACCCGTGTACTGCTCGCCGAGGACGACGCTTCCATCTCGGAGCCGCTGGCTCGCGCCCTGCGGCGGGAGGGTTACGAGGTCGAAGTCCGCCAAGACGGTCCGACCGCGCTGGACGCCGGACTTCAGGGCGGTGTCGATCTGGTCGTACTCGACCTGGGCCTGCCGGGAATGGACGGCCTCGAAGTCGCCCGCCGGCTGCGCGCCGAGGGCCACGCCGTACCGATCCTGGTGCTGACCGCCCGCGCCGACGAGGTGGACACCGTGGTCGGCCTGGACGCCGGCGCCGACGACTACGTGACCAAGCCGTTCCGGCTCGCCGAACTGCTGGCGCGGGTACGGGCGCTGCTGCGGCGCGGCGCCTCCGACCCCTCCCCGGCCCCCGCCACCCATGGCGTGCGGATCGACGTCGAGTCGCACCGCGCCTGGATGGGCGACGAGGAACTCCAGCTCACGGCCAAGGAGTTCGACCTGCTGCGGGTCCTCGTCCGCGACGCGGGCCGCGTCGTCACCCGCGACCAGCTGATGCGCGAGGTCTGGGACACCACCTGGTGGTCGTCCACCAAGACCCTCGACATGCATATCTCCTGGCTGCGCAAGAAGCTCGGCGACGACGCCGCAAACCCGCGCTACATCGCCACGGTCCGGGGTGTCGGCTTCCGCTTCGAGAAGAGCTGACGCCCCCGCGACCGCCAAGCGTGCCTACGTCGCGTCATCCCGCCCGGAGGGCACCTTGCGCCGTCGCCTGATCAACTCCACGCTCGCCGTGGTGCTCGTCGTCATCGCCGTGTTCGGGGTGTCGCTCGTCATCGTCGAGACCCGCACCATCAGCAGCAGCGCGCAGGAGAGCGTCGACTCCGAGGCGCTGCGCCTGGTGGGCATCGTCGACAGCCGCCTGCTCGGCGGCGAGAACATCACCTCCGAGGTCCTGGCCAAGCAGGTCGACGTCGAACGGTACGCCCGGATCGACATCCCGGGCCGGTCCCCGATCGAGATCGGTGAGCGCCCCAGCGGCAGCGTCATCCGGGCCGTCAAAAGAGGCGAGGAGGGCGAGAACGTCACCGTCGAGGAGGCCCGCTCCTCGGTCACCCGTGAGGTCGGCCGCACCCTGCTGATCATCGGCATGGTGGCGCTGCTCGCCGTCATCGCCGCCGTACTGCTGGCGGTGCGTCAGGCCAACAAGCTGGCCTCACCGCTCACCGATCTCGCGGAGGCCGCGGAGCGCCTCGGCTCCGGTGACCCGCGCCCCCGGCACAAGCGGTACGCGGTGCCCGAGCTGGACCGGGTCGCGGATGTCCTCGACGCCAGCGCCGAGCGGATCGCGCGGATGCTCACCGCCGAGCGGCGGCTCGCCGCGGACGCCTCGCACCAGCTCCGTACCCCGCTCACCGCGCTGTCGATGCGGCTGGAGGAGATCTCCGCCACCGACGATCTGGACACCGTGAGGGAAGAGGCGACGTTCGCGCTGACGCAGGTGGAGCGGCTGACCGACGTGGTGGAGCGGCTGCTCACCAACGCCCGCGACCCGCGCACGGGCTCGGCCGTCGCCTTCGACCTGGACGAGGTCGTCCAGCAGCAGATCGAGGAGTGGCGCCCCGCCTACCGCAGCGCGGGACGGGCCATCGTCTGCTCGGGACGGCACGGCATGCGGGCGGTCGCCACCCCGGGCGCGGTCGCCCAGGTACTCGCCGCCCTGATCGAGAACTCGCTGATGCACGGCGGCGGTACGGTCGCCCTGCGCACCCGGGTCACGGGCAATCAGGCCGTCATCGAGGTGACCGACGAGGGCCCCGGCGTACCGGCGGACCTCGGGGCGCGGATCTTCGAGCGGAGCATCAGCGGCCGCAACTCCACCGGGATCGGCCTTGCCGTGGCCCGCGATCTGGCGGAGGCGGACGGCGGCCGGCTGGAGCTGCTCCAGCAGCAGCCGGCGGTCTTCGCCCTCTTCCTCAGCCGGGAGGCCCGTACCCGCACGGCGCCGGCGAAGGAACCGGAGCGGCCGGTCCGCTGAGCCGCGGGAGCACGGCGTACGCGTCAGCGGATGACGTCGTCCTTGGACCGCCGCCGCTCCAGGAACGACGCGTCCGACGGCTCCGCGCCGCCGATGGGCAGCGCCCGGAACACCCAGGTGCGGTAGGACCAGAAGCGGAAGAGCGTCGCGATCCCGATGCCGAGGAACTTGAACACATTGCTCTGCAGCCGGGTGTCCCAGCCGAAGCCGTAGGTCGCGGCGTAGAGCACCCCGTTCTCGATCACCAGGCCGACCACGCTGAACAGCAGGAAGAGCGTCAGCTCCTTGGTGCGGCGGCTCTTGTCGCGGTCCCGGTAGGTGAAGTAGCGGAAGCCCACGTAGTTGAAGGCGATGGCGACGACGGTGGCCAGGATGCTGGCCCGCACCACGGGAATCTCGGTGGTGTGCCGTACGACATTGAAGACCAGGAGATTGACCAGCAGCCCCGCGCCGCCCACCGCGCCGAACTTGGCCGCCTCGCGCACGAGCCGGTCCAGTCGCACGCGGAGTGCGCCCCGTTCGCTCATCTGCCCGCTCAGCCCCGTCCGCTCGGTTGTCAGTACCCGGGCCATGCTAACGACCGGCTCATGAGGCCGACCGGGCGACTGCGTGTAACGGTCCGCGACACCGGGCGACGGCTGTACGGGGCAGGGCGCGGCGGACCGGGCCCCGCCGGGCGGCGGATACCCTGGGAGCGTGACGTTCCCGGTAGTCGGCATGGTCGGCGGCGGTCAGCTCGCCCGTATGACCCACGAGGCGGGCATCCCCCTCGGCCTCAGATTCAAGCTCCTCAGTGACACCCCGCAGGACTCGGCGGCCCAGGTGGTGAACGATGTCGTCATCGGCGACTATCGCGATCTGGACACGCTGCGTGACTTCGCGCGCGGCTGCGATGTGATCACGTTCGATCACGAACATGTGCCGATCGAGCATCTGCGCGCCCTGGAGGCGGACGGCATCCCCGTCAGGCCGGGCCCGGACGCGCTGGTGCACGCCCAGGACAAGGGGGTGATGCGCGCCAGGCTCACCGAGCTGGGCGCCCCCTGCCCGCGCCACCGCATCGTGGCCGACCCGGCCGACGCCGTGGCCTTCGCGGCCGAGGTGGGCGGGTTCCCGGTCATCCTCAAGACGGTGCGCGGCGGCTACGACGGCAAGGGCGTCTGGTTCGTACGGTCCGAGGAGGACGCCGAGCAGCCGTTCCGGGCCGGTGTCCCCGTCCTCGCCGAGGAGAAGGTCGACTTCGTACGGGAGCTGGCGGCCAATATCGTCCGCTCCCCGCACGGCCAGGCCGTCGCCTATCCCGTCGTCGAGTCGCAGCAGGTCGACGGCGTCTGCGACACGGTCATCGCACCCGCGCCCGGCCTCTCGCCGGAGGTGGCGGGCGAGGCCCAGCAGCTCGCGCTCCGTATCGCCGCCGAGCTGGGCGTCGTCGGCCATCTCGCGGTGGAGCTCTTCGAGACCCGCGACGGCCGGATACTCGTGAACGAACTGGCGATGCGTCCGCACAACTCCGGGCACTGGACCCAGGACGGCGCGATCACCTCGCAGTTCGCCAACCATGTGCGCGCCGTGCTCGATCTGCCGCTCGGCGATCCGCGCCCGCGCGCGACCTGGACGGTCATGTGCAACGTCCTCGGCGGTGACTATCCCGATATGTATGCGGCCTATCTGCACTGCATGGCCCGGGATCCCCAGCTGAAGATCCATATGTATGGCAAGGACGTGAAGCCCGGCCGCAAGGTGGGTCATGTCAACACCTACGGCGACGACCTGGACGACGTGCTGGAGCGCGCCCGTCACGCCGCTGGCTACCTCCGAGGAACGATCACCGAATGACTTCCCCCGTAGTTGGCGTCGTGATGGGCTCGGACTCCGACTGGCCCGTCATGGAGGCCGCCGCGCAGGCCCTCCACGAGTTCGAGATCCCGTACGAGGTCGACGTCGTCTCCGCGCACCGGATGCCGCGCGAGATGATCGCGTACGGCGAGGAGGCGGCCGGGCGCGGGCTCAAGGCGATCATCGCGGGCGCGGGCGGCGCGGCGCATCTGCCGGGCATGCTCGCCTCGGTGACGCCGCTGCCGGTGATCGGTGTTCCCGTACCCCTGAAGTACCTCGACGGCATGGACTCGCTGCTGTCCATCGTCCAGATGCCGGCCGGGGTGCCGGTCGCCACCGTCTCGGTCGGCGGCGCCCGGAACGCGGGCCTGCTGGCGGCGCGTATCCTCGCGGCCCACGACCCGGACCTCCAGACCCGGATCCGCGAATTCCAGCAGGAGCTGAACGACCAGGCCACGGCGAAGGGCAAGCGGCTGCGCGCGAAGGTCGAAGGCTCGGAGCACTTCGGGTTCGGGAAGTGACGGCCGTGGGCTCCACGGACTTCCTCGACGAGGCGCGGGAGCTGCTGGCCACCTTCCCCGTGGTCGACGGTCACAACGACCTGCCGTGGGCGCTGCGCGAGCAGGTCCGCTACGACCTGGACCGGCTCGACATCGCCGACGACCAGTCGGCGCATCTGCACACGGACCTCCCCCGGCTACGGCGCGGCGGGGTCGGCGGACAGTTCTGGTCGGTGTTCGTACGGTCCGACATGGCCGGCGACGACGCGGTGAGCGCGACGTTGGAACAGATCGACGTGGTCGGCCGGCTGCTCGCCCGCTACCCGCAGGACCTGGCCCGAGCGAGCACGGCGGACGACATGGAGACCGCGCGCCGCCAGGGCAGGATCGCCTCGCTGATGGGGGCCGAGGGCGGCCACTCCATCAACAACTCCCTCGCCACGCTGCGGGCGCTCCATACTCTGGGCGTCCGCTATATGACGCTGACCCATAACGACAACATCGCGTGGGCGGACTCGGCGACGGACGTCCCGGGCGTCGGGGGCCTCTCGGCCTTCGGCCACGAGGTGGTCCGCGAGATGAACCGGACCGGCATGCTGGTCGACCTCTCGCACGTGGCCGTCTCGACGATGCACGACGCGCTCGCCGTGACCGAGGCGCCGGTGATCTTCTCGCACTCGTCGGCGCGGGCGATCTGCGACCACCCGCGCAACATCCCGGACGATGTGCTGGCGCTGCTGCGCGACAACGGCGGGGTCGCGATGGCCACGTTCGTACCGAAGTTCATCCTCCCGGCGGCGGTGGCCTGGACGGCGAGGGCGGACGACAACATGCGGGCGCACGGCCTGCACGCCCTCGACACCACGGCCGAGGCGATGAAGATCCACCAGGCCTTCGAGGCGTCGAACCCGCGCCCGATGGCGACGGCGGCGACGGTGGCCGACCATCTGGACCACATGCGCGAGATCGCCGGGGTCGACCACATCGGCATCGGCGGCGACTTCGACGGCACGGCCTTCACGCCGACGGGGCTGGAGGATGTCGCGGGCTACCCGAACCTGATCGCGGAACTCCTGTCCCGCAAGTGGTCCACGTCGGACCTGGCGAAGCTGACGTGGCAGAACGCGGTGCGTGTGCTGCGTGCGGCGGAGGAGGTGGCGCGGGGGCTGCGGGACGAGCGGGGTCCTTCGCAGGCACGGATCACGGACCTGGACGGGGTGCGCGCGTAGCGCGCTGTGTGTGCGGGGCGCCTCCGGCGGGGGGTGCGGGTGCGGGGTCGTTTGTCGTGGTGCGGGGGTCGGGGGTTCCGGAGGTGCGTGTCCGGACTGCATGATTTACGGCGCCCTGCGGGTGCGTTGTCGGGTGCGGCTCGTCGCGCGCCACAAATCACGCTTTACGTCCGGACACACACCTCCTGCACCCCCGACCCCCTCCCGCCGGTGGGCCCGCGCCAGGCGGCTCGTGGGTCTGGGGCCGGGGGTCTGTGGCGGGCGGTGGAGGGGGACGGGTAGGGGTGGTGTCCAGGACGTAGAGCGTGATTTGTGGCGCTCGACAACCGGTCACCCGGGATCCGGTCCGCACGCGCCGTAAATCATGCAGTCCAGGACACCACCCCTGCCCGGCCACCGGCGACAACCCGCACCCGAGAACCGGCCCCCGCCCAAGACAACCCGCACCCGCACCCCCCGCCGGACGGCGAATCAGCAGGCGCAGAGGCAGAACGGGTGGCCCGCCGGGTCCGCGTAGACGCGCCACGTGCGGGACGCGTCCGCCGTGTCCAGGGCCGCCGCGCCCAGTGCGAGCACCTGCTTCTCCGCCGCGTCCAGGTCCTCGACCTTCAGGTCCAGATGGAACTGCTGCGAGCCTTCCGGCGCGGGCCAGGACGGCGGTACGAAGCCGGGCGCGACCTGGAAGGCGAGCGTGGTGCCGGGCGCGCCGGTCAGCTCGACCCAGCCGTCGCCGTCGTCCTCGACCTCACCGCCCAGCACCTGAGCGTAGAAACCCGCGAGCGCGACCGGGTCGGGACAGTCCAGGACGACGGTGCCCAGAGTGGCGATGGCCATGGCGTTCTCTCCTCGCTTCGGCTGTTACTGCTAAACCCCTTCAAGGGGTAACGGTTACTGCATGCTCCAGCACAAGAGGTAACGTCGCAACCATGAATGACAGGCCGCCCGCACCGGGAGGGCTCGCCCTGATCGAGGCCCTGGTGAACACGCTCGACATCGAGACGGGCGCCGACACCCTCGATACGGCGGACGGCCGCGCCGCCTTCGGTCTCACCGAAGGGGACACTCCGGCGGCCCGTGAGCTCCGCGAGGCGCTGCGCACGGTGTGCCTCGTCCACGCGGGCCATCGCCCGCCGGGCCGCTCGACGGCCGATCTCGACCGGCTGCTCGCCGACGCCCCGCTCCGGGTCACGGTCGACGCCGGGGGCGCGGCCGCGCTCCGCCCCGCCGGCGACCCGGACGCGCTGACGTCCCGTATCGCCGCGGCCATCGCGGCCGCTGCCGCCGACGGCACCTGGTCACGTCTCAAGGCGTGCGAGGCGGAGGACTGCCAGTGGGCGTACTACGACCGCAGCCCGGCCTGCCGGAGCCGCTGGTGCTCGATGTCGGTCTGCGGCGCCCGCGCCAAAATGCGCACCTACCGCGCCCGCCGCACGACCGCGGAGTAGCGGCGGCCAGGGGTGTCAGGCCCGCGGGCGCCCCATCGCGCGGTACGTCCAGCCCGCCGCGCGCCACAGCTCCGGGTCCAGCGCGTTGCGGCCGTCCAGGATCAGCCGGCGTGACACCGCCTCGCCCAGGACCGCCGGGTCCAGCTCGCGGAACTCGCTCCACTCCGTCAGGTGCAGGACGACGTCCGCGCCGCGCACCGCCGCCACCGCGGAGTCCGCGTAACCCAGGGTCGGGAAGAGCCGCTTGGCGTTCTCCATGCCCTTGGGGTCGTACACCGTCACCTGGCCGCCCTGGAGATGGATCTGCCCGGCGACATTGAGCGCGGGGGAGTCCCGTACGTCGTCGGAGTCCGGCTTGAAGGTCGCGCCCAGCACCGCGACCCGCTTCCCGAGGAAGGACGAGTCACCGCCCACGGCCTCGCGGGCCAGCTCTACCATGTGGCCGCGGCGCCGCATATTGATCGAGTCGACCTCGCGCAGGAACGTCAGTGCCTGGTCCGCGCCCAGTTCGCCGGCGCGCGCCATGAACGCCCGGATGTCCTTCGGCAGACAGCCGCCGCCGAAGCCGATGCCCGCGCGCAGGAACTTCTTGCCGATCCGCTCGTCGTGCCCCAACGCCTCGGCCAGCTTGGCGACATCGCCGCCGGCCGCCTCGCAGACCTCCGCCATCGCGTTGATGAACGAGATCTTCGTGGCCAGGAAGGAATTCGCGGACGTCTTCACCAGCTCGGCGGTCGGGAAGTCCGTGACCACGAACGGCGAGCCCTCGCCGACCGGTGTCGCGTACACCTCGCGCAGCACCCGCTCGGCGTGCTCGCTGCGTACGCCCACCACGATCCGGTCCGGGTGCAGCGTGTCCTGTACGGCGAAGCCCTCGCGCAGGAACTCCGGGTTCCAGGCGAGCTCCACCTCGCCGCCCGCCGGGGCCAGTTCGACGATGCGGGCCGCGAGCCGCTCCGCGCTGCCCACCGGCACCGTGGACTTGCCGACGACCAGCGCGGGCCTGGCCAGATGCTTGGCGAGGCTCTCGACCGCGGAGTCGACGTACGACATGTCGCAGGCGTACTCGCCGTGCTTCTGCGGGGTGTTCACGCAGACGAAGTGCACATCGCCGAACTCCGCGATCTCCGCCCAGTCCATGGTGAACCGCAGCCGCCCGCTCGACCCCTCGATCCCGGCGACATGCTTGCGCAGCAGTTCTTCCAGGCCGGGTTCGTACATCGGGACGCGGCCCGCGGACAGCATCTCGATCTTCTCCGGGACCACATCGAGACCGAGGACCTCGAAGCCCAGCTCCGCCATGGCCGCGGCATGCGTGGCGCCGAGGTAGCCGGTGCCGATCACGGTGATCTTGAGGGCCATGAGGTGCTCCAGAGAGATGCGGGCGGGTGCGGGCCCGAGCATAGCCGCGCGTCACGGGGGCTCCGCAGGGGCACATCTCCCTGTGTCCGGGCCGCTGTCGGCAAACTCACCTATGCCTGCGGCGGCTCTGCCCCCTAAAATTGTGTTACTTAACGGTAGTTAGCATCTTGGGGAGTGAAAGACCGTGGCCGGATCGGCTGATTTCGACCTGTACCGCCCGTCCGAAGAGCACGACATGCTCCGCGAGACCGTGCGAGCGCTCGCCGAGGCGAAGATCGCACCGTTCGCCGCCGCGGTGGACGAAGAGGCACGCTTCCCGCAGGAGGCCCTGGACGCGCTGGTCGCCTCCGACCTGCACGCCGTCCATGTCCCCGAGGAGTACGGCGGCGCCGGGGCCGACGCCCTCGCCACCGTGATCGTCATCGAAGAGGTCGCGCGGGTCTGCGCCTCCTCCTCCCTGATCCCGGCCGTGAACAAGCTCGGCTCGCTGCCCGTGATCCTCGCCGGCTCCGAGGACCTGAAGAAGGCGTACCTCGGCCCGCTGGCCAAGGGCGACGCGATGTTCTCGTACTGCCTCTCCGAGCCGGACGCCGGCTCGGACGCGGGCGGTATGAAGACCAAGGCGGTACGGGACGGCGACCACTACGTCCTCAACGGCGTGAAGCGCTGGATCACCAACGCCGGCGTCTCCGACTACTACACGGTGATGGCCGTCACCGATCCCGACAAGCGCACCAAGGGCATCTCGGCGTTCGTCGTCGAGAAGGGCGACGAGGGCGTCTCCTTCGGCGCCCCGGAGAAGAAGCTCGGCATCAAGGGCTCCCCGACGCGCGAGGTCTACCTCGACAACGTCCGTATCCCCGCCGGCCGGCTGATCGGCGCGGAGGGCACCGGCTTCGCCACGGCGATGAAGACCCTGGACCACACCCGCATCACGATCGCGGCCCAGGCGCTCGGCATCGCGCAGGGCGCGCTCGACTACGCCAAGGGCTATGTCCAGGAGCGCAAGCAGTTCGGCAAGCCGATCGCGGACTTCCAGGGCGTGCAGTTCATGCTGGCCGACATGGCGATGAAGCTGGAGGCCGCCCGCCAGCTCACCTACGCGGCGGCCGCCAGGTCGGAGCGCGTCTCCGCGGGCAGCGCCAAGGAGGACCTGACCTTCTTCGGCGCCGCGGCGAAGTGCTTCGCCTCCGACGCCGCCATGGACATCACCACGGACGCGGTCCAGCTGCTCGGCGGCTACGGCTACACCCGCGACTACCCGGTGGAGCGCATGATGCGCGACGCCAAGATCACCCAGATCTACGAAGGCACGAACCAGGTCCAGCGCATAGTGATGGCCCGAAACCTTCCCTGAGCGACACCATGGCCCCCGGCACTGGGCGTATTCCAGCGATCGTCGCAACACGCTGTGTGTTGCGACGATCGTGGGTCGTGAGCCTGGTCCCCAACTGGCCATGCCCCACGAGACTTAATCCCTGCGTCCTAGTTCCGCTGACGGATGTGGCGTTAAGGATCAAGCCATAGCCTCGTTCCATGACGTCAGTTGATTCTCGTCTCAGCGGTCCCCGCAGCCCGGAGCAGCGCAAGCGCGAGGCGCTGGAACGGCTCGCCCGGGACGACGATGTGTGGGTCGCCACCGCCGACGACACCGGCGAGCCGTGCCTCGTTCCCCTTGCCTTCTGGTGGGATGGCGAGGCTGTATGGCTCTCCACCCGCGATACCAACCCGACCGGGCACAACCTGGCTGCCTCGGGGAGGGTCCGCCTCTCCTTCGGCCACACCAGGGACGTGGTCCTGGTCCACGGCATCGCGCGCATGCTGACCCGAGAGGAACTTCCGGCCGAGGTGGGCGACGCCTTTGCCGCGAAAGGCGGCTGGGATCCGCGGGAGGACCACCCCTCATATGTCTGGTTCCGGGTCGTTCCGGAATTCCTGCAGGCATGGGGAACGGTTCCCGAAATGCCCGGGCGAACGCTGATGCGCGCAGGAAAGTGGCTGGTCTGAGCCCCGCAGAGCGGGGCTCAGGTCGCGAGAAGTCTGGACAGGCGCTCGTGCAGGTCAGGCGGGCACCCGTTGGGGTGCCCGCCTGATGTGTCCGCCCGGGCGCTCGGTCAGCGGGTGTCGGAGACCGTTACCTTTTCGTCGTTGTTGAGCTGGTTCACCAGCTCCTTGACCTTCGCCTTGTCCCAGACGAGGTTGCCGCCCACGCTGCCCGAGATCGGCATGTTCATGGACTTGCCGTCGCCGCCCGTGACGCCCTTCATCGCGAAGAACATCTGGCCCAGGGACCACAGGGACATGTCCTTGTCCACGATCAGGGTGTCCAGGCCCGCGCCCATGGTCGGGTAGAGCTTGAAGGGGTTGAGGATCGTGCCGGGGGTGGCCGTCTGGGAGGCCAGGGCCGCGAGGAACTTCTGCTGGTTCTTCGTACGGTCCAGGTCGCTGTTGGCGAAGGCATACCGGGTCCGTACGAAGGCGAGGGACTCCTCGCCGTTCAGGGTCTGCTTGCCCGCCTGGAAGTCGGCGCCGGAGTTCTTGTCCTTGAACGCCTTCGGGATGTCGATCTCCACCCCGCCGATCGCGTCCACGATATTGGCGAAGCCGGCGAAGCCGATCTCGACGTAGTGGTCGATGTGCAGCCCGGTGTTGTACTCGACGGTACGGACGAGCAGCTCGGGGCCGTCCTCCGCGTAAGCCGCGTTGAGCTTCGTCTGGCGGCCCGTGTTCGGGAAGAGCTTGCCGGACTGCGAGCCGCGGAACGAGGGGATCGTCACATTCGAGTCGCGCGGCAGGGATATCAGCGTCGGGCCGTTGGAGCCGTCGTGCAGGATCATCATCGAGTCGGTGCGCTTGCCCTTGGCCGAGCCCGTGTGGAGCTGCTTCTTCTCCTCGGCGGACATGCCCTCGCGGCTGTCGGAGCCCACGATCAGGTAATTCGTGCCGTCGCCCGTCTTCGGGCGCTCGATGACCTTGGAGAGGTCGACCTCGCGCTGCAGCTTGCCGTCGGCCCAGAAGTACGTGCCTATGGACACCCCGAGGATCACCACGACCAGCGTGAGGGCGCCGAGCTTGATACGGCGGCGCCAGTCGGGGGCGTACCGGGGGCCGGGGGCGCCGCCCGGCGGGGGCGGGGGGCCGCCGTTGTGGCCGCCGCCGCCGGGCGGGCCGCCGTAGACCTGGCCCGTGTTGTAGCCGCTGTCGTACCCGGGCTCGTAGCCCTGGTCGTACCCCCGCGACTGCTGAGGGACGCCGCGCGGCTGCACATGCGGCATCACGCGCGCGCCCTCGGGCTGCGAGCCCGCGCTGCCACGCCCGTAGTGGTCGCCGCTCTCGCCGCGGCCGCCGTTCCGCCCATCGGGCCAGTCATTCATACGAACCAGTGTGCAGGGCACGCCGGTGCGCCATACAGGGCAGGTGGGAAATCGGGTCGGGCCTGTTGCCAACCTGATGCAATGCGGACCGTGCCGGACCCTCGCACAAGCGTGCCGGACCCCCGCATAAGGTGGACGGCATGACAGACCAGGCCCACCGTCCGGAGACCGAGATTCCGGGCAAGCCCACCTCCGCGTCCAGGACCACGCTCAGCCACATCATGACCGGCAGTGACACCAACCTTCTCGGTACGGTGCACGGCGGCGTGATCATGAAGTTGGTCGACGACGCGGCCGGGGCCGTCGCGGGCCGGCACTCCGGTGGGCCCGCGGTCACCGCCTCCATGGACGAGATGGTCTTCCTGGAGCCGGTGCGCGTCGGCGACCTGGTGCATGTGAAGGCGCAGGTGAACTGGACGGGCCGGTCCTCGATGGAGGTCGGCGTACGGGTGCTGGCCGAGCGCTGGAACGAGTCCACCCCGGCGACCCAGGTCGGCAGCGCGTATCTGGTCTTCGCGGCCGTCGACGCGGACGGCAAGCCGCGCGCCGTCCCGCCGGTCGTCCCGGAGACGGAACCGGACCGGCGGCGCTACCAGGAGGCGCAGATCCGGCGTACGCACCGGCTCGCCCGGCGGCGCGCGATCAAGGAGCTACGGGAGAAGCGCGCGGCCGACGGCATCGACGACTAGGCCGGCCGCCCCCGCTCAGGGACAGACGACCTGGTCGCCGGTCACCGTGGCGAACGGGCCCTTGGGGGCCTCCTCGGCCCGTACCGGCGTCACCGCCCTGTAGTCCGTCCCCGCCACCACCTTGAGCGTCGGACCCTGCTGCTCCACCGGGCGCAGCTCGCTGCCGGGCAGCGCGGCCGCCAGGGACTTCGCCGAGCGGTCCCAGCGCGGGTCGTACATCACGACCGTGCGCCGCACCTCGCCCCCGTCGGAGTTGAGAGGCGCGCGGGTCGTCACGAAGCCGGTGCCGCGCAGCGCGTCGTCGACCCGCTTGCCGAGCCCGTCCGTACGCGTCCCGTTGAAGACCTGCACTCGGATCTGCTGCGGCTTCACCTCGACCAGTGTGGCCTTCTTCCGCGTCTCCGGTTCCGGGCCCCGCGCGTTCTGCGGCTGCTGCGGTGGCCGGGCGCCGGCCGGCCGCTCCGGTGTCAGCGGCTTGTCCTCGCGCAGCGCCTGGAAGAGCTTCTTCGACTTCACCGGATCCCAGCTCACCGTGGCACCGATTCCGTCGACCTGCCTGTCGGAACCGGAGACCGGCACCGACGTGAACTCCGATGAGGAGGGGGAGAAGTCGCGCATCGCCTCGTTCATGGCGAGCATCTGCTCCGTACCGAAGCCCGCGTCGGCCCGGACCGACTTGAGCATGGTCGAGGCGACGTCCCTGACCTTCACCGGGTTCAGCAGGACTCCGCTGCTGGTGGCCCGGCTGATCAGGGCGGCCAGGAAGCGCTGCTGGCGCTGCATCCTGCCGAGGTCGGCGCCGCCGTCGAGATGCCGGGACCGTACGTACTGGAGCGCCTGGCCGCCGTTCAGCTGGTGGGTGCCGGCCGTCAGATCGAGGCCGGTGTACGAGTCCCGCAGCACCCGGGGCGTACAGATCTCCACCCCGCCCAGCGCGTCCACCGTCTTCATGAAGCTGGCGAAGTCGACCTCCAGATAGTGGCTGATCTTCACGCCGGTCATCTGCTCCACGGTCCTGACCGTCAGATTCGGCCCGCCCTCCGCGTATGCCGCGTTGAGCTTCACCGGGTGGGGCTTGTGGTGTTCGCCCGTGGTTCCGTCGGTGTGTTCGGGAAGCTCGGCGTAGCTGTCACGCGGCACGCTCACGACGCTGGCGCGGTCCCCGTCCTCCGAGAGATGGACGAGCATGATCGTGTCGGTGCAGTGGCAGGGCGCGCCACCGAGCCGGTACTTCTGCCGCTCGTCATCCGTGATCTTGTCGCGGCCGTCCGTGCCGACGAGCAGGAAGTTCAGGCCATGGCCCGCGCCGGGTCGGTTCTTCATGTCCTTGAACGCGTCGACCCGGCCGATCCCCGTGTTGAGGCTGGTCACCACCGCGTGGCCGATCCCGCCCGCCCCCAGGACGAGTACGGAGAAGGTCGTCGCCATCCGCATCCCCCAGCGCGGCCGGCTGTTCCCCGCCGCCCGCCGTCCGGCGCGCTTCCCGGTACGGGCGGGCGGCCGGCGAGGCGGGGAGGAGAGGGGGGAGGAGCCGGAGGGACGGGCATAGCGGGAGGGGCGGGAGGGGCGGCGGGCTGAGCGGGGCGGCGTGGGCACGGGGAACACCTCCACGGTGGCAGGGGGATCGTAGGAGCAGTAAGCCCATACGATCAGTGACACCGGTCGGCAACCGGGCGGCGCGCGTCGCTGTCCCCCGTTCGCGGTAACGTGGCGGTCAAACCGCCATCTCCCGAAGGCCGGCCATGGTCCGTGTGAAGCCCTGGCCGAGGCCGGTCCCCGGGCCCCGAAGGACCCCGAAGGACCACATGCCTGCCCTGCCGCCCGCGGTCTCCGTGATCATGCCGGTGCTCAATGAGGAACGCCATCTGAGGAACTCCGTCCGGCACATCCTGGAGCAGGAGTACGAGGGCGAGATGGAGGTGGTGATCGCGCTCGGGCCTTCGACGGACCGTACGGACGAGATCGCCGCAGAGCTGGTACGGGAGACCGCGTCCGACAGCCGCGCCCGCGTCCACACCGTCCCCAACCCGACCGGCCGCACCCCGGCCGCGCTGAACGCCGCGATCAAGGCGTCCAAGCACCCCATCGTGGTGCGCGTCGACGGCCACGGCATGCTCTCGCCGAACTACATCGCGACCGCCGTCGGACTCCTGGAGGAGACCGGCGCGCAGAACGTCGGCGGCGTCATGCACGCCGAGGGCGAGAACGACTGGGAGAACGCGGTCGCCGCCGCCATGACCTCGAAGATCGGCGTCGGCAACGCGGCCTTCCACACCGGAGGCCAGGCCGGGCCCGCCGAAACCGTGTATCTGGGTGTCTTCCGGCGCGAGGCGCTGGAACAGCAGGGCGGTTACAACGAGGAGTTCATCCGCGCCCAGGACTGGGAGCTGAACTTCCGTATCCGCGAGGCGGGCGGCGCGATCTGGTTCTCCCCCGAGCTGCGTGTCCAGTACCGGCCGCGGCCCTCGGTCAGGGCGCTCGCCAAGCAGTACAAGGACTACGGCCGCTGGCGTCATGTCGTCGCCCGCTACCACTCCGGCTCGATCAACCTGCGCTACCTCGCCCCGCCGACGGCCGTCTGCGCCATAGCCGCGGGCCTCGTCGTCGGCGCGGTGCTCACGCCCTGGGGCTTCCTCGTCCCCGCGGGCTATCTCGCGGCGATTGCCGCGGGGTCGGTCCCGGCGGGCAAGGGCCTGCCGCTCACGGCGCGGCTCCAGATCCCGGTGGCGCTGGCCACGATGCACATGTCGTGGGGGTACGGCTTCCTGACGAGTCCGCGCTCGCTCGCGAAGAAGGTCATCGCGAGCCGCCGCCCCGCCGCGGCGCCGGTCGAGGCGTAGGGATCACGCGAAACGGGAGCGCCGTCCGGTGGTTCACCGGACGGCGCTCCCGTCTTTCTGCACGGCGTTTTTAGGTAAGGAAACCGGACTCAGAAGCGGTACGGCGCGTACACGGGCATGCAGTCCTTCTCCGCCCCGTTGAGGGCGTCCGCCGTGTCCGGGATGGAGCCGGCCTCGGGCGCGGCCTCCTTCGGGTACGACGGGCCGGTGCGCCAGTCCGCGCCCACGACCAGCGTGACCCCCGAGACGTCCGTCGACAGCTTGACCGAACTCAGCGGAATCCCGAGAGCCTTGGCCACGCCCTGCGCGTCCCCCTCCAGATCCGCGCTGGGGAAGCTGACCGTGGTCTTCTCCTGCGGACTGGGCAGGGAGTCGGCCTTGGCCAGCGCGTAGCCCTTGCCGTTGAGCTGCTCGGCGATGTCAGCGGCGCGGCGCTGCACCGGGCTCTGCTCGCCACCGGTGCCGTTGCGCACGATCACACCGGTCTCGGCGGGCGCCGCGGCCGGGTCCTTGGAGACGCGCTCGGCCGGCTTCTTCTTGCCGGTGGACTTGTCGCCGTTCGAATCGAAGGCCACATCGTCGCGGACCATCGCCCACAGCTTGTCGGCGTCCGCCTCCTGGGCGACCAGATGGTTCTGGTCCTGCGGGTCCTGCACCGTCGGCATCGTCGTCATGGTGATGCGGTTCGTCGGCACGTCCTTCAGCTGCATGGCCAGGTCGAACAGCTTCTTGACCGTACCGACCTCCTTGGAGACCTCCAGCGACTTGGTCGCGGCCTCCGCCAGATCGGTCAGCCGCCCGGTGTCGGTGAACGCGCTCTGCGACTTGAGCTCGCGGATCATCGAGTTCATGTACATGTGCTGGGCCTTGGCCCGGCCGAGGTCGCTTCCGAACGCGTGCCGGGTGCGCAGCCACTGGAGCGCCTGCTTGCCCTGGATCTGGTGGGTGCCCTCGGTCAGCTTGAGACCGGAGCCGCCGGGGGCGAGGGGCGTTCCCCGGTCCCAGATGTTGTTCTCCACACACACGTCGACGCCGCCGATCGCGTCGGCCATCCGCACCACACCGGAGAAGTCGATCGTCATCCAGTGGTCGATGTAGACCCCGGTCAGGCTCTCCCAGGTGCTCAGGGTGCAGCCGGGGCCGCCGCGCCCCAGCGTTTTGTTGATGATCGCGTTGGTCTTCTGGTAGACCTCGCCGGTCTTGGCGTCCTTGCACTCCGGGATGTCGACCCGGGTGTCACGGGGGATGCTCACGACCGAGGCGTTCTTCCGGTCGGCGGAGACGTGGAGCAGCATCTGCACATCCGCGAGCGGCTTGTTGCCCACGGTGTCCTTGCTGCCGCCGAGCTTGACGTTCTCCGGCTTGTTACGGCTGTCGGAGCCGATCAGCAGAATGTTCAGCGGGGTCTGGCCGGCCGCGTTGGCCTGGGGCTTGTCGAGGCCGCCGGCGCCGTTGCTGCGCTCGCCGCTGCGGATATTGCTGTTGAGATGGCGGTAGTACAGATAACCGGCACCGGCCGTCCCGAGTATCAGCAGGGACAGCACGGCGGCGGCCCAGCGGAGTATTCGCCCGGCGCCGCGCCTGCCGCGCCGCCGGCCGGCGCCGCCGCCGCGCCCACTCCTGTCGTGACCGTCCTCGCCGCCCGCGCTCCGGCTGTCGCCCGAGCCCTCCGGCCGCGCGCCCTCACCCTCGTACAGGCTGTCGTCCCAGCCCAGCTCCCGGGCCTGTGGGGCGCGTTGCCGCGCCCCCTCCCGTCTCACACCGCTCTGACCCACCAGACCCCCCTCGTCAGGCCGTCCGTATGAGCCGGCGCTCCGGCGTCACTTGGCGCAGACCTGCTTGTCCGCTTCCACCTTCTGCACACCTTCCGGCGCCTTCGCCGGTCCGGTGATGGGCACTCCCGCGCCCTTGAAGTCCGCCCCGAGGGTCAGCGACATGGCCTGAAGCCCCTCGGCGTCCTCCGTACCCTGCTTCATCGCTTCCGCGGGCAGGCCCATCATGGCCGCGAGGGCGCGCGCCTGATCGGCCTGGTTCGGCGCGTATTCCAAGGTCGTCTTGGCCACGTCCGCCGGGGCATTGCCCTTGTTGGTGGACTTCGGCACGCCCTCGTCGTTCTGCAGCCAGGCCAGGGTCTCCTGCGCGGAGCCCTGCGGACCGCCGCCGTTGTACACGTCGACCCGTACATCGGCCGGGTCCGCCTTGGGGCCCTTGAGGAGCGCCGCCTGCTCGCTCTTGGCGGCCGCCTCCTTCTGCTTCACCTCGGTGAGCGAGGTGTCGCTCCGCATCATCGCGAACAACGGCTTGGCCTTGGCCTCGTTGAGCAGCACGGTCGCGCCGTCCGTGTTGTCGACCACCGGCACGGTCGCGAAGGTGATGTTCTTCGGGTCCACCTTGGCGAGCTCCGTACCGAGGTCGCGGAGCTTCTCTATGGTCCCGATCTGGGAGTCGACCGTGAGCGCGTTGGTCGCGGCCTCCGCCAGCTTCCAGAGCTTGCTGGGGCTGGTGAGGGTGTCGCTCGACTTCATCTTCCGGATCATCGAGCCGAGGAACTGCTGCTGGATCTCGATCCGGCTCAGGTCACCGCCGAAGCCCACCGAGTGCCGGGTACGGACGAACGCCAGCGCCTGTTCGCCCTGGACGGTGTGGATGCCCTTGGAGAGCTTGAGGTGCGAGTCCTTGTCATCTATGTCCTTGGCGAGACAGACCTCGACCCCGCCGACCGCCGTGGACATCGTCTTGACCGCGTTGAAGTCGGCCATCATGAAGTGGTCGACCGTGAGCCCGGTGAGCTCCTTGACCGTACGCATGGTGCAGCCCGGGTCGCGCTCGGACTGGCCGAGGCTCTCGTTGAACCGCGTCTCCCGCGTCCCCGGGATGACCTTGTCGCCCTCCGACGTCTTGGTCTCGCAGTCGGGGATGTCGGTGATCAGGTCGCGCGGGATGGACAGCGCCGTCGCGTTCGTACGGTCCTTGGAGACATGGAACAGGAACGTCGTGTCGGCATGGCCGACGCTGTTCTTGTCGCCGTAGCCCTCGTTGCCGGAACCGGTCCGCTTGTCCGTACCGATCACCAATATGTTGACGGGCTGGTCCTTCTTGAAGCCGCCGCTGCCCGCGCCCTGGACGTCGATCGTGGCGATGTTGCCGTTGAAGTGGTCATAGACGAGATACCCGCCGACGGAGGCGCCGACGAGTACGAACGCCGACACACCGCCGGTCCACAGCAGCGCCTTCTTCTTGCCCGACTTCTTCGGCTTGCGCTTGCGGCGGCCCGCGGCGGCGGGCGGCGCCTCGGCCGCGCCCTTCCCGGCCCGGCGGCTGCCCCGCTGCACCGGTACGTCGGTGCCCGGCACCCCGGCGGCGCCGCCGCGGCGGGGGCCGGATCCCGACCGTGATCCGATTTCCGCTCCCGCTTCGCCGGAAGGTCGCGGGGAACCCTTTTGCGGAGCGCTGTTTCGCGGCGTATCCGCTCTTTGGGCGTCACTTCTCGGAGCGCCTCTTCCGGCGCCTGCGCCACGCGGGCGGGGGGAGGGCGGCTGCCCTGCGGAGTGGTCCAGTCGCAGTTCGTAATTACCGGTCTGCGGGTTGAGGACCCACTGGTCGGCGGGGTCGATTTCGTCCGCCTTACGGCTATGCGCATCCACGGTTGCCTGAATCCTCCGTCGGGTGCCACGCGAGGCGCCTTCCCCCGAAGGCGCTCGGTCTTTCGATCCAGCAGTGCGCGACCTCGCGGCCGGACGCACCGGATCGCGTCACACTATCCGCCCAGTTCAGCGTCTAGCGACGCGCGTGACACATTCCACGTTCCTTACAAGCGGGCAATCCGCCCAATCTTCATAGACTGCCGGGTTCTCTTTGGGTATTGCTTTACTCGCACATGCCCGCCGCGGCATTCGAGCCCGTGAATGTGGGGGTCGGGCTGGGGCCCTTCTGGTCCGAATCGCCCGACTTCTCTTCGGTCGAAGAGCTGTCGTCCCCGGCCTTGTCGCCAGAACTTTTCCCGGAGTCCGCGCTCTTTTCGGACTTACCGGACGGCGAGACCGTGACGGGATCATCTTCGCTCAGCCTCTTGAAGAGGTTCTTCGCCGCGGGCTGCACGAGTTCATCGCGATTCGGGTCCGCGGTGTACGGCTGCCGGGGCACAGTGAGGAATTGCACCTTTTCTATCGGTACGCTCCGCATAGAACGCGCCAGATCGTAAAGATCTTTGAGGGAGCTCAGCCCCGGGTCGGTGGTGAGGGACTTCGTCGCCGCGTCCAGCACCGGATAGAGCCGGGTCGGGTTGAGCAGCACCCCGTCGCTCTGCACCTTCTTGAACAGGGCGCCGAGGAAACGTTGCTGCCGGTCCATGCGCTGGGTGTCGCTGCCGTCACCGATGCCGTGGCGGGCGCGTACGAACCCGAGGGCCTGCTCACCGTTGAGGTTCGTGCGTCCGGCGGGCAGCTCGAGATGCGCCTGCTCGTCGTCGACCGGCTCCTTGAGGCAGACCTCGACGCCGTCCACCGCGTTCACCATGTCCTTGAACCCGCTGAAGTCGATCACCATGTGGTGGTCGACCCGGATCCCGGTGAGCTTCTCGATCGTACGGATCGTGCAGGCGGCGCCGCCGAACTCGAAGGCCCAGTTGAACTGCGCGAACTGTGCCCCGCTGCGGGTGCCGTCCGACTTGAGACAGCTGGGGATGTCCACCATCAGGTCACGGGGGATGGAGATGGCCGTCGCGCTCTGCCGGTCGGCCGCGAGATGCAGCAGGATCGTGGTGTCGGAGCGCTGCGATCCGCCGTCGTCGCGGCCGTACTTGCCGTTGTCGCCGGAGCGGCTGTCGGAGCCGAGCAGCAGGATGTTCTTCGCGTCGAGCGCGATGGGGGTGGGGCGTTCCTTCTCGTACGTCCGCAGCTCGGCGGCGGCGGTGGTGTCGGTGGTGATGTTGCCGTCGAGCTTCTTGTAGAACCACCAGCCGGCTCCGGCGGCGGCGAGCACGACGACGGAGGTGCCGAGGGCGGTCCACCGCAGCCAGCGGCGCTTGTGGCGGGGGCGCGGGGCGACGCCGTCCGCGGCGGCGTCCGTGTGGGCCGTGACCGAGGCGGCGGCCTCCGGGCCGTCGGCCGCTGTTGTCCCGGGCGGGTCGGCTGTCTCCTCGGACCCGGCTGCGGTCGTTTCGGGCGGGTCCGGTATCCCCTCGGGCCCGGCCGCTGTTGTCTCGGGCGGGTCCGGTATCTCCTCGGACCCGGGTGTTATCTCCCCGGATCCGTTCCGCTCGGCATCCGGCTTCGCCGGTTCGTCCGCGGGCTCGTCCGAGCCCGCGGACTGGGCGTCCGCCGCACCGTCGTCGTCAGCCCCGGGCGCGTCGGCCGGCCGCTCGTTCTCGGACGGGTTGTCCTGCTCGGCCGGCGTGCCAGCACTGTCGGTCACGTCTGCGTCCATCCTTCAAGGCGTCGGCGGCGCACTGGGCCGCCGGTTGCTGGGGTAGACGGACGAACCCCGTGCTTGGTTGTGCTCCGGACGGCACCTATCGCCGATCATGCGGGCGGTTGTCGTCCGGCCCCGCGAGCCCTGCCCGCCGTGCGCCGGACACCTGCGTCTCGGCGGATGGTCGTGTTGCCTGCCAGCGGCTCGTCAAACCGCGTTATGGGTCACGCGTTCGCTCTCGGCACGCTTGGTGAGCCCTTCCGGCGACAGTTCGGCGAGGTTGCGGCAGAGCACTACGGACCCGCCCGCCACGAGCGGCGCGAACAGTCCGGCCGAGAGCCCCTCCCAGCTGTCGTACGCCAGCCCGGACAGCAGCCGGGAGCCGGGGGCGAGGCCGCGCTCCCCGGCGTCCGCGCGGGCCCGTTCGACGAGCTGGGCCGAGGTCAGTTCCGTACCGCCGACGCTGAGCGCGGGCGCGTCCGGGTCCACCGGGGCGTACGGGGCGAAGCGGTCGCCCTGGCCCGGCACCTCGACCGCGTAATCGGCGAAGCCCTGCGGGGGCTGCGGAAAGCGGCCGCCGAGCGGCCGCAGCGCGAGCCCCACCCGCTCGCCGCCGCAGGCGCGCGCCGCGTCCAGCGTGTCGGGGCCGCTGACCACGAGATCGGCGTCGGCCGGGTCGCCGCCGATCTCGACCGTCACGCCGACCGAGGAGCAGGCGAGCAGCCACACCGCGCTCTGCCAGTGCGCGGGCAGCAGCAGCGCGAGCCGGTCGCCCGGCGCCGCGGCCAGATCGCCCTGGAGCAGATTCGCGGTCTTGGACACCCAATTGGCGAAGGTGGCCACGGACAATTCGACGCGCTCGCCGGTGGCATCGTCGTAGAAGGTGACCAAAGGGCGGGCCGGGTCCGCGGTGAGAGCGGATCGCAGCAGGTCGGCGGGGGTGCGGTCGCTGGCGTTCATCCGGGAAAGGGTACGCGGCGGGCCCGCGCGGCCGCCGCCGTACCGGTGACGGGGTACACCGGTTGGACCGGCGGGCCGTCAGCCGTCCCACGGGCGGCGGCGGCCTGGCGCCCACAGGATCGGCACATGCGTGCCTCCCTTGCACCCTCGATCGGCGTCGCGTGCACCGCCGCCCTGGTCCTTCCGCTGGCGCTGCCGTCGGGCGTGGCCGCCGCACAGGCGTCGCCTTCGCAGGCCGCGTCCCGGCACGCGGAGCCGCGGCCGGGCGCCCCACGCGACGGGGCCGCCGTGCCCGGCTCCACCCAGTCGCTTCCGCTGACCGGCGGCGGCGCGGACCGGACGGGCGGTGTCACCACGGAACAGGGGTCGGCCCAGCGTGATGTCAGCCCCTTCTCGCTGCTCGGTGCCGTGTGGGACGACGCCGCCGCCGAGCTGCGCGGAACGGTCCAGGTCCGCACCCGCGCGACCGGGACGCACACCTGGTCCGGCTGGCGGGATCTGGAGACGCGCCCTCAGGAGCACGGCGCCGACCCCCGTAGCGAGGAGCACGGCTCGGTGACCGTGCGCGGCGCCACCGCCCCGCTCTGGGTCGGCGACTCGGACGGCGTCGCGATCCGGGTACGGGGCACCGGCGAGGCGGCCACGGCCGGGCGCTCCCGCGCGCCACTGCCTCAGGGGCTTCCCCAGGGGCTGCGCCTGGATCTGGTGGATCCGGGGCAGGGACCGGCGGGCGGAGGCGATGACGACCCTCCTGTCCCGCTGACTCTGGAGGAGACCGCCAGCTGGGCGGTGAACGCGGATCTCGTGAAGATGGGCGCCACCGAGATCCCTGCCCTGTCGAAGAAGGAGACGGAGGCCGGTCTCACCGGCTCCGCGAAGCCGTACATCGGAGGGCGCCCGCGCATCGTCACGCGCAAGGGCTGGGGGGCGGACGAGACGCTCCGCGAGACGGAGTTCGGCTACACCGCGACCGTCAGGGCGGCCTTCGTCCACCACAGCGCGACGGGAAACAACTACAGCTGCGAGGAGGCGCCCTCCGTCCTGCGCGGTATCTATCGCTACCACGTAGAGAGCAGTGGCTGGCGCGACCTCGGCTACAACTTCGCCATCGACACGTGCGGAAACATCTACGAGGGAAGGGCGGGTGGTGTGGCCGAGCCCGTCATGGGCGCCCACACGCTCGGTTTCAACGTGAACAGCGTGGGCATCGCCGTCCTCGGAACGTACAGCAGCACGGATCCGCCGGCGGCCGTCACGACCGCCATCGCCAAGCTCACCGCGTGGAAGCTCGGGCTCTACGGAATCGACCCGCGTGGGAAGGTCGCGCTGACGTCCGGGGGGAGCAACAAGTACCAGAAGGGCACGGAGGTCCGGCTCAACGCCATCTCGGGGCATCGGGACGGATTCGCCACCGACTGCCCAGGAAGCCGCCTCTACGAGAGGCTCGGCCCCATCCGGACGTCCTCGGCCACCTACCAGGGCCGCTGATCGGCAGCAGGACTAGGGGAATGTACGGCTCGCAGGGCGTATGACCGGGGAGGTACCGAAAAGGTTGCATAGACTGGCCGGTCGCACGTACGGATGTACGGATGTCCGTCAGGTGTACGGCTGTTCGTCAGATGTACGGAAGCGCCGGCCCCAGCAGGAAGCAGAGACGACACGGTGACAGAAGCGATCCTCCTGGTCGGCGGCAAGGGCACCAGGCTGCGGCCTCTCACGGTGCACACTCCGAAACCGATGATGCCGGCGGCCGGCGTCCCGTTTCTCACCCATCAGCTGGCCCGCGCCCGTGCGGCGGGCGTCGAGCACGTCATCCTCGCGACGTCGTATCTCGCCGAGGTCTTCGAGCCGCACTTCGGTGACGGCTCGTCACTCGGGCTGAGTCTGGAGTACGTCACCGAGCGGGAGCCGCTCGGGACGGGCGGTGCCATCCGCAATGTCGCCTCCCTGCTGCGCTCCGGGCCCGACGAACCGGTGCTGATCTTCAACGGCGACATCCTCACCGGCCTCGACATACGGGCGCTCGTCGGGACGCACGCCTCGTCCGGGGCGGATGTCTCGCTGCATCTGACGCGGGTCGAGGACCCCCGGGCCTTCGGCCTTGTCCCGACGGACGAGAGCGGGCGGGTGACGGCGTTCCTGGAGAAGCCGCAGACGCCGGAGGAGATCGTCACGGACCAGATCAACGCGGGGGCGTATGTGTTCCGCCGTTCGGTGATCGACTCCATTCCGGTGGGGCGCCCCGTCTCGGTGGAGCGGGAGACCTTCCCGGAGCTGCTGGCCGCCGGCGCGCATCTGCAGGGCATGGTCGACTCCACGTACTGGCTGGACCTGGGCACACCCCAGGCGTTCGTCCGGGGCTCGGCGGACCTGGTGCTGGGCCGTGCGCCGTCCCCGGCGGTACCGGGCCGCTGCGGCGAGCGGCTGGTCCTGCCGACGGCGTCCGTGGCGTCCGACGTCAAGCTCACGGGCGGCACGGTGGTGGGCGCGGGCGCGGTGATCGGCGGGGGAGCGCGGATCGCGGGCAGCACGGTGCTGGACGGCGCGGTCGTGGAACCGGGCGCGATGATCACGGACTCGCTGATCGGCGCGGGTGCGCGGGTGGGTGCGCGTGCGGTCCTGTCGGGGGCGGTGGTCGGCGACGGCGCGGTGGTGGGAGCGGACAACGAACTGCGGGAGGGCATCCGCGTCTGGTGCGACGCGACGCTCCCGCCGGGGTCGGTGAGGTTCTCCTCGGACGAGTAGCGGAGCCCTGAGCGGACACGCTCTCGCGGCCACCGCCTACCCTCGTGAGTGACCCCGACCCCCGAGGACCCCACCCGTGGCAGGCCGCTTCGCCCCCCGTCCGCGCTCCGCGCCGCCGTCGCACGCGGCGCCCGTGCCCGTACCCGCGCCCCGTCCCGCCCAGCCCGTGGACGGGATCCGGCGACGGTGGACGCCGACCGGTCCTTACGACCTCGGGCTCGTCCTCGGGCCACTGCGGCGCGGACCCGGCGATCCGACCTTCCGGGCCGCCCCTGACGGCTCGGTCTGGCGGACCAGCCTGACCCCCGCCGGGCCCGGCACGCTCAGGGTCGTGGCGCGCGGCGGCGCCGTGGAGGCCGAGGCGTGGGGCGCGGGCGCGGAGTGGATGCTGGAACAACTCCCCGGCCTGCTCGGCGAGTCGGACGACCCCGACGCCTTCGTCCCCCGCCACCGTCTCGTCGTCGCGGCCCAGCGCCGCCGCCCCGGGCTGCGCCTGTGCCGCACGGGACTCGTACTGGAATCCCTCATTCCGTCCATCCTGGAACAGAAGGTCACCACCGTCGAGGCGTACCGCGCCTGGCGCCTCCTGGTGCGGACGTACGGAGAGCCCGCGCCCGGTCCAGGAGCCGGCGAGCGGCTGTACGTCATGCCCGACGCCAGGACCTGGGCGATGATCCCGTCCTGGGAGTGGCACAAGGCCGGCGTCGACGCCAAGCGGTCCTCGACGATCCTGCGCGCCGTCCGGGTGGCCCGCAGGCTGGAGGAGGCCGCCGCCATGGACCCGGAACAGGCCGCCGCCCGGCTGGAGCTGATCCCGGGCATCGGACCGTGGACCTCGGCGGAGGTCGTCCAGCGCTCGAACGGCGCCCCCGACGCCGTCACCGTCGGCGATTACCACCTTCCCGGCATCGTCGGCCACGCACTCGCGGGCGACCGGGACGCGGACGACGCGGCGATGCTGGAACTCCTCGCCCCGTACGCCGGCCAGCGCCATCGCGCGACCCGGCTGATCCTCCTCAGCGGGCACACACCGGCCCGCCGCGCACCGCGTATGGCGATCAGGAACATCGCCCAGCTGTAGCGTCCGCTCTCCGGTCGAAGGCCGCCCGACAGGCTCTCAGCGCACCTCGATGAACATCGACCCTTCCCGGGCCGGCCGGTCCTTCGGGGGGCTCGCCGCGTGGCCCACCGCCACCGCGCCCATCGGATCCCAGTCCGCCGGCAGGTCCAGCACCTCGCGGACGACCTCCCGGCAGAACATCGTCGACGAGACCCACGCGGAGCCGAGCCGCTCGCCCGCCAGCGCCACCAGGAAGTTCTGGACGCCCGCGCCCATGGCGACCACGAACATCTCGCGCTCCGCGGTGTCACGCCGGGCGTCGCCGTACGAGTGGGAGCCGTCCATCACCAGGCAGGGCACGACCAGATACGGCGCCTTGCGCAGGACGTCGCCACGGCGGACGCGTCTGGCGATGGAGTCCTCCGACTTGCCGTCGCGGCGCAGGTCCGCGATCCAGGCGTCGCGCATCGCGTCCAGCAGACGCGTGCGGGACTCGGGCGACTCCAGAAGAACGAAGCGCCACGGCGTCGTGTGATGTGGGGCCGGGGCAGTGACCGCCGCCGCGACCGCGCGGCGGACCGCGCCCGGGTCGACCGCGCCGTCGGTGAAGTCGCGGACCGTACGCCTCTGGGTGACCGCTTCCCGTACCGCCTCGGACGTGCCGAGCCGGAACATGTCGTCGGCCGCGACCCGCACCATCGCCCTGGCGCCCTCATCCGCGTCGCCGACGAGATGGGACAGGCCGGTCACCACGGCCACCGGCAGGCCCTCGGCCTTGCCCTTCACCAGGTCGCCCGCGGCGGCCAGCTCATCGGCGACGGCGATGACCGTCGCGCTGAGCGGATTGCCGTGGGCGTCCGTCCCGCCGCGCAGATCGTCGAGGACCCGCACCCCGGCGGCGCCGATCGCGACATCGGTGAGTCCATTGCGCCAGGGCCGCCCGAAGGTGTCCGTGACGATCACTCCGATGTCCACCCCGAGCGCGTCCCGCAGGCCGTCCCGTATCGCCCGCGCCGAGGCGTCCGGGTCCTCGGGCAGCAGCAGCACGGTCCCCGGCGCGGTGTTGGAGGCGTCCACGCCGGCCGCCGCCATCACCAGCCCCTGCCGGTTCTCGACGATACGAAGGGGCCCGCGCCGCGCGACTATCCGTACGGTCTCCGCGTCGATGGCCGCCTCGCGGTCGGCCGCCTCGATGATCCGGCCCTCGGCCTTGGAGACGATCTTCGAGGTGACGAGCAGGACATCACCGTCCGACAGCTCCGGCCCGGCGGCCGCGATCAGCTTCGCGAGGTCGTCGCCGGGGCGGACCTCCGGCAGTCCCGGCAGCGCGCGGACGCGGTACGACGTCACGTCCGCACCTCCTCGGCCAGCGTCAGCGCCGCACGGGCCATCTCGGCGGTGGCGTCCACGTCCGTCATCATCAGCGGGACGGCCCGGGTGCGGATCCCCGCTCCCTCGATCTCGGCCACCGAGGCCGCGTCCACGGTGTCGACGAGCCAGCCGTCGAGCAGCCCGGAGCCGTAGTGCAGGGCGACGGCCGCGGCCGTCGACTCCACGCCGATCGCGGCGAGCACCTTGTCGGCCATTCCGCGCACCGGGGCGTCCCCGACGATGGGGGAGAGGCCGACGACCGGCACGCCCGCCTCGGCGATGGCTTCCCGGATACCGGGGACGGCCAGGATCGTGCCGATGCTGACCACCGGGTTGGACGGCGGGAAGAGGATGACGTCGCAGGAGGCGATGGCGTCCAGCACTCCCGGCGCCGGCTTGGCCTGGTCGGCGCCGACCGGGACGACCGCCTGGGCGTCGACGGACGCCCGCATCTTCACCCAGTACTCCTGGAAGTGCACCGCCTTCCGCTCGCCGTCCACATCGACCGCGACATGGGTCTCGATGCGGTCGTCGGACATCGGCAGCAGCCGCACGCCCGGCTTCCAGCGGGCGCAGAGCGCTTCCGTGACGGCGCTCAGCGAGTAGCCCGCGCCGAGCATTTGCGTACGGACGATATGGGTGGCGAAGTCGCGGTCGCCGAGGCCGAACCACTCGGGCCCCACCCCGTAGGCCGCGAGCTCCGCCTTGACCTGGAAGGTCTCGTCCGTACGCCCCCAGCCCTGCTCTTCATTGATGCCACCGCCGAGGGTGTACATCACCGTGTCGAGGTCGGGGCAGACCTTCAGCCCGAACAGATGGATGTCGTCACCGGTGTTGCCGATCACCGTGACGTCCGCGTCCGGCGCGGCCTGCTTGAGGCCGCGGAGGAAGCGGGCGCCGCCGATACCGCCGGCCAGAACCACAATGCGCATGCTGTGCAGTTTGTCAGGCGGGTACGACATCCTGGGCGGCCGGGGCGCAGCGGGCGGAGTGCATCGGCATCTCGGTCAGACCCGGGTAATAGATGTGCAGGCTCACGGCCGGTTCGATCGCGTCGTTGACGACCTCATGGACATAACCGGGCGCGAAGACGCGCTGCGCGCCCGGCGTGAGGGCGCGGCTGCCGCGCTCCGTACGCTCCGTCAGTTCACCGGCGAGCACGGTCAGTACGCCCGAGGAGCGGCCGTGGTCGTGCGACCCGGTGCCCTGGCCCGGCACCCAGGAGAGCAGCCAGACCTCGTAGCCGGGGCCGGTGCGCAGCCGGTGGTACCAGCGGCTGACGGCGTCGTACCGGACGAGCGGGGCCCACTGCGCGCGGTCGGCGGCGAGGGTACGGGCGAGCCCGGCGAACTCGGCCACGGTGGCCGGGTGCTCCCGGGCGGGCTGGAGGAGATGCTGGACCTCAAGGAGGTCGCCGGCGATCTGGAGGTCGCTGTCGCTGTTCATGGGTGCGGTGGTTCCTCGGAGCGGTGCGGGAACGCGGCAGGTGCCGCGGAGCGCGGGCGTGGCGACGGGAGAGCTAGCCGCAGTGGCTGGAGTGGCTGGAGCCCGGGGGCATCAACAGCTGCAACAGAAACAGCTGGAACAGCAACAGCGAGCCTGGACAGCGCTGCGGAATCCACGGACGTGGGTCGCGGTGTGCGCGGGGATCGCTGGCATGTAACCAAAGGTGACGAATGCGTTCGTCGATGTCAACTCAATGCCCGATTTGGCGGTAATGTTTCACCTCATCCGGTTACTGCGATCGGAGAAAGGTTTGTGCCCCTTCAACTGCGGAGACATGGGCCAGCGACTGCGCTCGCAAACACCGTCGCACCCTCGTGACCAGACTGTGATCCGGATCGCTTCCGTGGCCGGATCCGCAACAAGGTCGGGGTTCGTGACGTCTCTCCGGGTGAGAGGGGGTGGATGCGGGCAGGCCAGTGGCATGTGTCAGGTTTTTGGTGATTTGAACACTTTCCGCATAGCCTTGGTTCCGCAGAGTGAATACCGGGACCAATAGCAGATCTCGGCTTGACTGGCCCGGAGCCACACACTTGTAATTTCACTCGTGTCGTTCGGCCGGAAATCGACAGCGGCCACATCACGGGGACGCAAAAGACAGACGAGGGGCGCACATGACCGAGCTGTTCCAGCAACTGCTGGTCGAGGACGCGGACGAGGAACTCGGCTGGCAGGAGCGCGCCTTGTGCGCCCAGACCGATCCTGAGTCCTTCTTCCCCGAGAAGGGTGGCTCCACCCGCGAGGCGAAGAAGGTCTGCCTCGCCTGTGAGGTCCGCTCCGAATGCCTTGAGTACGCCCTCGCCAACGACGAGAGATTCGGTATCTGGGGCGGGCTGTCCGAGCGCGAGCGCCGCCGGCTCAAGAAAGCCGCGATCTGACCCGTCGTCCGACGCGCTCCGGACCCGGTCCGACCGCGACCCGATCGCGCTCCGGGTGCCGCCCGACGCGCTCCGGCCGCCGTCCGGCCGCCCTCCGGCAGCCGACCCGTCGACGACCGCCGGGGCCGGCCTGACCCCCTGGCGAATCGCCACAAACTCGTACGTAACGAACGGTCCGCAGTCTGCGCGTTCCCCGCAGGCGGCGGACCGTCCTGCTGCCAGCCGTTAGTGTGGGCCCCCATCCAAGACGCTCCAACGCCCCTTCGGGGCGACCCCCCGGCCGGAGGGCCCGTTACCTCAATGTCCCCCACCACCGCCGCGTTCGTTTCCGCCACCGCCCCCGAGTTTCCGCGGCACGTCGTGACCGCAGTACTCGTCTCGCACGACGGTGCGCGATGGCTGCCCGACGCCCTCGCCGGGCTGCTCGGCCAGGAACGCCCCGTACAGAACGTCATGGCAGCCGACACCGGCAGCGCCGACGACTCCGCCCGGCTGCTCACCGAGTCGCTCGGCGCCGACCGCGTCCTGCATCTCGCGCGCCGGTCCGGCTTCGGCACGGCCGTCGACGAGGCGGCCCGCTCCGCCGGGGTGCTCACCCCCGACGATCTGCCGTATCTGAAGCGGCCGAGCGGCTGGGATCCGGTGAACCGGACCTGGCGCGACGACGCGTACGACATGCCGGAACTGCCCCACGGCGAACCGGTGCAGTGGCTCTGGCTCCTCCACGACGACTGCGCGCCCGCCCCCGACGCCCTCGCCGAGCTGCTGCGCGTCGCCGACTCCGACGAGTACGCCGCCATCGTCGGCCCCAAGCTGCGCGGCTGGTACGACCGCAAGCAGCTCCTCGAAGTCGGCGTCTCCATCGCCAACAGCGGACGCCGCTGGACCGGGCTCGACCGGCGCGAACAGGACCAGGGGCAGCACGACCAGGTCCGTACCGTCCTCTCCGTCTCCAGCGCCGGCATGCTCATCCGCCGCGACGTCTGGGACGAACTCGGCGGCTTCGACCGCAGACTCCCGCTGATGCGCGACGACGTCGACCTGTGCTGGCGTGCCCACGCCGCGGGACACCGGGTGCTCATCGCCCCCGACGCCGTCCTGCGGCACGCAGAAGCGGCCGCGCGCGAGCGCCGTACGGTCGACTGCGCGGGCCGCTCCGTCGTCAACCCGCACCGCGTCGACAAGGCCGGCGCCGTCTACACCATGCTCGTCAACGCACGAGCCGCCGTCCTCCCCTACGTACTGCTCCGGCTCGTCCTGGGCACCCTGCTGCGCACCCTCGCCTATCTGGTGGGCAAGGCACCTGGCCAGGCCGTCGACGAAGTCATGGGGCTCTCGGGCACCCTGCTGCGGCCGGGACGGATCATCAGCGCCCGGCGGCAGCGCGGCAAGGGAGTGGTCGAGCCGGCCGAGCTGCGCCCCCTCTTCCCGCCGCCCGGCGCGACGATCCGTGCCACGGTCGAGCAGATCGCCGGAAGCCTCGGCGGCGACTCCGACGCCGACGCGGGCGGCTCACGGCACGGCGCCGTCGAGTCGGGCCCCGGCGGTGACGACGCCGACTTCATGGAGGTCGAGCAGTTCGCCCGGCTGAAGAAGCTCGCGCACAAGCCCGGCCCCGTCCTCTTCGCGATTCTCCTGGTCGTCTCCCTCGTCGCCTGCCGCGGACTGCTCGGCGGCGGCGCGCTCGCGGGCGGCGCCCTGCTGCCCGCGCCGGCGGACGTCTCCGACCTGTGGTCCCGGTACGCGGACGGCTGGCATCCCGTCGGCACGGGCGGCACCCAGACCGCACCCCCCTATCTCGCCGTGCTCGCCGCCCTCTCCGCGCTGTTCCTCGGCTCCACCGGCTTCGCGCTGACCCTGCTGCTCGTCTGCTCGGTCCCGCTGGCCGGACTCACCGCCTACTTCGCCTCACGGCCCCTCGTCGAGTCACGGCTGCTGCGGGCCTGGGCGAGCGTCGCGTACGCCTTCCTGCCCGCCGCCACCGGCGCGCTGGCCACCGGACGCCTCGGCACCGCCGTGCTGGCCGTCCTGCTGCCGCTGATCGCCCGCGCGGGCGTCGCCGCGTACGGGATGCGCGGCGAAGGCCGCGGCAGCTGGCGTGCCACCTGGGCGTACGCCTTCCTGCTGACCTTCGCGATGGCCTTCACCCCGGTCGTATGGCCGCTGGCGCTGCTGGCCGGGCTCGGTGTCCTCGCGCTGCGCCGTGACGAGATAGCCGCGTACGGTCCGCGCGTCCTGGCCGCCGTCGGCACCCCCGTCCTGCTGCTGGCCCCCTGGTCGCTCTCGCTGCTGACCGATTCCGCCGCCTTCCTGCGGGAGGCCGGCCTGGAGTTCGGTACGGGATCGGCCTCCGCGATCGATCTGCTCGGCATGAGCCCCGGCGGACCCAGGACCGCGGGCGGCATCCTGCTGATCGGTGTCGTCCTGGCCGCGCTGGCCGCCCTGCTGCGCGGCGAGCGGCAGTTCGCGATCCGCGCCGCCTGGGCCGTCGCCCTGGTCGCGCTGATCTTCGCCGTCCTCTCCAACAACTCCGGCTGGGCCGGACCCGCCACCCTCGTCTACGGGCTCGCGCTGATCGCGGCCGCCGTGCTCGGCGCCGACGGCGCCCGGGAGCGCGTCGCCGCCCAGAGCTTCGGCTGGCGCCAGCCCGTCGCCGCGCTCATCGCCGCCGCCGCGGCCGTCGCCCCGCTGCTCGCCGCCTTCGGCTGGATGATCAGCGGAGCGGCGGGACCGCTGGCGCGCCGCGACCCGGTCCAGGTCCCGGCGTTCGTCGCCGAGGAGAGCGTCACCCGCGACCAGCCGCGCACCCTGGTCCTCGGCGGCAGCTCCGCCGCCGAGGTCTCGTACACCCTGGTCCGCGGCTCGGGCGGCCGGCTCGGTGACGCCGAGCTGACCGCGGCGGGCGGCAGCGACCCCCGGCTCGACAAGGTCGTCGCGAATCTGGTCGCGGGATCCGGCGCCGACCAGACCGACCAGCTCAGCGGCTTCGCGGTCCGCTACGTACTTGTACGGGACGGAGCGCCGCGCGAGATGAGCCGCGTCCTCGACGCCACCCCGGGCCTGAGCCGGCTGAGCCAGCTGGACGGCAGCGCGCTGTGGCGCGTGGACCGTCAGATCTCGCGGGCCACGATCGTCGACGGCAAGGGGGAGGGCGAGTCGCTGGCTGTCGCCTCCTCACCCGTCGAGGCGCACACGGAGCTCCCGGCGGGCGCCGCGGGGCGGGTGCTGCGCATCGCGGACCGGGCCGCCGAGGGCTGGCAGGCCACCCTCGACGGGAAGGCGCTGACGAAGAAGACCGTCGACGGCTGGGCCCAGGGCTTCGAACTGCCCGCCGAGGGCGGACGGCTGGACCTCACGTACGAGAGCCCGGTCACCCACACCGCGTGGATCTGGGTGCAGGGCGCGCTCGCCGTCGTCCTGCTGGTGCTCGCCCTGCCGGGGCGCCGCCGCGAGATCGACGACGACCTGCCCGAGGAGGACGTCGAGATTCCGGCGCAGCCGGTCGAGGGCGAAGGACGCCGGGCCCGCAGGCTGCGGGCGGCGGCGGAGGCCGAGGGCCAGTACGAGACCGGCCAGCACGAGTCCGGCCAGTACGAGCCCGAGCAGCAGGAGGCCGTACCGCCGATGCCCGCCGCGGCTCCCGCGCCGGATCCGTACGGTCAGTCCGCCGCAGGCGACCAGCAGACGGCGTACGGGGCGGTGCCCCAGCAGCAGGCGGTGCCTCCGCAGCAGGTGCCCCAGCAGCAGCCGTACGGCGACTGGGACGGCACGACGTACGCCGGCGCGGAGTACGCCCGGAACCAGTACCCGGACGGGCAATACCAGGGCGCGCAGTACGGCGAAGGGCAGTACCAGCAGCCGTATCAGCAGTACCCGGCCGGCCAGTATCAGGAAGGCCAGTACCAGGAGGGCCAGGTGCCGTACGACCCGTCGCAGTACGACCCGTACGGCTACGGCCAGCAGCCCTACGCCGACGGCACCGAGAACGAGCAGCGTCCGCGCCCCGACGGGAGCAGCAACCAGTGAACCGTACGACTCTCTCCCTCATCGCGGCCGCCACCGCCCTCGCCGCCATCACCGGAATCGCCGCGCTGACCGCGCCGGACGGCCCCGGCGCGGCGGCGGCCCAGGCCCCGGCGCGGCTGCCCGTGGAGCGTTCCAGCCTGCTCTGCCCGGCGCCGAGCGCGTCGGACATCGCGGAGACGACGTACACCTCGTTCACCCCGGCGGGTGGTAAAGGTGGCGGCGACACGACAGGTTCCGCGGAACTGAAGGAATCCACCCTCACCTTGGTCGATCCGGGCACCGCCGACGACAAGAAGGCGGACGAGAAGGCGAAGGACGAGGACGCCAAGAAGGACGACAAGGCGAAGGGCGACGCGCCGAAGGATCCCGCGCAGGACAAGGCGTTCGTCGCCCTGAAGGAGCCGGGCAAGCCCGTCACCGCCGAGGCGAGCGGCGCCGCGGCCCCCGCCCTCGTCGGCACCGCCACCGGCCGGTTCGCCCCCGGCTGGGCCACCCAGCAGACCACCACCGTCAGCGTGGGCGGCGCGCGCGGCCTGCTCGGCACGGCCTGCACCGCGCCCGACACCAGCTTCTGGTTCCCGGGCGCCGGTACCGAGGAATCGCGGCAGGACTACGTCCATCTCACCAACCCCGACGACACGGCGGCCGTCGCCGACATCGAGCTGTACGGGAAGGACGGCGCCCTCAAGTCGGAGGTCGGCGAGGGCATTCCGGTGCCCGCCAGGTCCAGCGTCCCGGTGCTGCTCTCGACCCTGACCACCGAGGCCGCCGCCAATGTGACCGTCCATGTCACCACCCGGACCGGCCGGGTCGGCGCCGTGGTGCGCACCGCCGACGACAAGACGGGCAGCGACTGGCTGGCCGCCGCGGCCGATCCCGCGGGCCGCGTGGTCATGCCCGGCATCCCGGCGGACGCGACCGACGTACGTCTGGTGGCGTTCGCACCCGGTGCGGACGACGCCTACCTGAAGGTGCAGCTGGCCGGCGCCGACGGCACGATCACCCCGGCCGGGCAGGAGACCCTGCACGTCAAGTCGGGGATGACCGCGGCCCTCGACCTGGCGGACGTCACCAAGGGCGAGGCGGGTTCGCTGCTGCTCAGCCCCGCCGAGGACGGGCGCGCGACGCCGGTGGTCGCGGCGCTGCGTGTGGTCCGCGGCAAGGGCGCCAAGCAGGAGATCGCGTTCATCCCGGCGACCGGGCCGATCGGGTCGCGGGCGACCGCGGCCGACAACCGCGCCAAGGGCTCGACGCTGTCGCTGACCGCGCCGGGCGGGACCGCGAAGGTGAAGGTCACGGCCTCGGCGGGCAGCGAGGCGGGTGAGCCGGTGGTGAAGACGTACGTGGTGAAGGCCGGTACGACCCTGGCCGTCACGCCGCCCGTGCCGGACGGGCTGAAGGGCTCGTACGCGCTGACGATCGAGCCGGAGTCGGGTGGTCCGGTCCACGCGGCGCGCACGCTCGCCCTGCCGGAGGACGGCGTCCCGATGTTCACGGTGCAGACGCTGCCGGACGACCGGGGGACGGTGTCCGTGCCGAAGGCCAAGGAAGACCTGTCGATCCTCGGCGGCCAAGGCTAGTGCCCCTCCCGGCAATGTTTGCCCCGTCGCGACGCCCAGCACGCACGCTCGCCGCATTGGCCAAAGACCCGAGTAGCTCCGCTACAAGGGCCTCCGGCCGCCTTGCGATCGTACGCACCGGCCGCCGCTCCTCGACGGGCAAACATTCCCGGTCGCGGCACTAGACCGCGCCCGGCCCTGACCCACTCCGGGTCAGGACCGGGCCGGCAGGTCAGGGTCCGGTCACTCCTGGCCGTACCGCGGATCGACGGACTCGGGCGCGAGGCCGAGCAGCTCCGCGACCTGCTCGACCACGATCTCGTGCACCAGCAGCGCGCGATCGTCGCGGCTCTTGGTACGGATCTCCACGGGCCGGCGGTAGACCAAAATCCGCGCCGGGTGCTCCTTGCTCGCGGGGACCGAGCTGCCGAGCGGCACGGACTCGTCCTGTGTGCTGGGCACGTCCATGACCAGGAATTCGACCTCGGCCAGCTGTGGCCAGCGTCGCTCGAGGCGGTCCACGGAGTCCCGTACAAGATCACGGAAGGTCTCCGAGCGGCTGGCGGAGAGCGGCACCTGGGGCGGGGCGACGGGGCCACGCATCCCGCGGCCGTGGCGGTCGCGGCGGCGTGGCCGTGGCTCGGTCGGGCGGGGCGGTACAGGACTGTCCATCACTCACGCAGGGTAGCCCTCCCGGGCCCCGACGATCGTGGCCGCCGCCCCCTCGGGCGGCATGTCGCATATTGAGCATTCCGGCCAAGCTTGGGCTCGATTCCATACATCTGCGCGATCGGCGATCTCGCCTTCAATGACGGGTTTTGCCCCAAGTGGTGACCGCGTCACGGGCTGTCGCCGCCCGGTCACTTGTCCTCCCCCGCAGGTCAGGGCAGTTGCTCCCGGCCATGTCGGGCCGGATGTCGGGGCGCGACACGGTGGAGTGACCTGGTGGAGAGTCGTCGCGGCCCGCTCAAGAGTGCGGTACCGTCCAACGTCGTGAGCCCTGTACGTCGCTGTTCGCGCACCGCGTGCGGCCGCCCTGCTGTCGCGACACTGACGTACGTCTATGCCGACTCGACCGCGGTCCTCGGCCCGCTCGCCACCTACGCCGAGCCTCATTGCTACGACCTGTGTGCGGAACACAGCGAGCGGCTGACCGCTCCGCGCGGCTGGGAGGTCGTCCGTCTGACGGACGGCTCGGCTCCCGCGCGCCCGAGTGGTGATGATCTTGAAGCGCTCGCCAACGCCGTGCGGGAAGCCGCCCGGCCCCAGGAGCGCGCTGCGGAGGGCGGCAGCAAAGGGCCGCGCGGCGCGAATCCGGCCGAGGTCGGGCGCCGGGGACATCTGCGCGTGCTGCGCTCTCCCGACTCCTGAGCCGTAGCTCCTGAGCGACAAGCGCTGCTTCCTTCGGCCACGGAAACCTTTCTTCCGCCGCCGCTCTCCCTGACGGGGATTTCCGGTACGGATCCTGTGCGGGCCATTGACCTTCGCTTGGCGCGGACACGACCATTTCCTCCCACCTACTGAGAGATCAGTTTCCGTATCGCGGAATCCGGAGGACTGTCGTGTTCGTACAGCAACTGGAACCCGTCGCCGACTCGCTCGCCCTCTCCGCCCTTGTCGCCGCGCTGCCCCTGGCCACCGTGCTGATCCTGCTCGGCGCCGTCCGTATGAAAGCCCACCTCGCCGGGCTCATCGGACTCGCCGTCGCCGTGCTGGTCGGCTGGCTCACCTTCGGCATGCCCCTGGGCCAGACCCTCTCGGCCGGCGCGCAGGGCGTGCTCTTCGGCCTCTTCCCGATCATGTGGATCGTCGTCAACGCCCTCTGGGTGTACCGCATGACGGTACGCACCCATCACTTCGACATCCTGCGGCGCTCCTTCGGGCGCCTCTCGGACGATCCCCGTATCCAGGCGCTCGTCATCGCCTTCTGCTTCGGCGCCCTGCTCGAAGCGCTCGCGGGCTTCGGGGCGCCGGTCGCCATCTGCTCGGTGATGCTGGTGGCACTCGGCTTCGACCCGGTCAAGGCCGCCGTCGTCGCGCTCGTCGCCAACACCGCGCCCGTGGCCTTCGGCGCCATGGGCACGCCGGTGGTGACACTCGCACAGGTCACCGGGCTGCCCCTGGACACCGTCGCCTCGGTGGTCGGACGGCAGACGCCGCTGCTCGCACTCGTCGTACCGCTGGTGCTGGTCCTGCTCGTCGACGGCCGGCGGGGGCTCCGCGAGACCTGGGTGCCCGCGCTGGCGTGCGGAGTCGCCTTCGCCGTCGCGCAGTTCGTCGCCTCGAACTACGTCTCCGCCCAACTCGCCGACATCGGCGCGGCGCTGGCGGGAGCGGCGGCGCTGGTGGCGATCCCCTCGGCGCGCAGGCCCGCCGCGGAACCGGTGCGCGCCGCGGTGCTCACCGGCGTACGGAGTGAGGACCTGGACCGGGAGGACCCGCGCCGCGAAGTGCTGCGCGCCTACGCCCCGTACGCCCTGATCGTGGTGATCTTCTCCCTCGCGCAGATCCCGCCGGTCAAGGAACTGCTCGCGAGGGCGACGCGGCTCTTCGACTGGCCGTTCCTCAACGTCGGCGACGCGGAGGGCAACCCGGTCGGCGCCAATATCTTCTCCCTCCCGCTCGTCGCGACGGGCGGCACGCTCGTCCTGCTCGCGGGCCTGTTCACCGCCGTCGTGCTCGGCGTTCGCGCGCGTGACGCGGCCCGGGAGTGGGCGGCGACCGTGTACGAACTGCGGTACGCGATTCTCACCGTCATCTCGGTCCTCGCTCTCGCGTACGTCATGAATCTCTCCGGACAGGCCGCCACCATCGGTCACTTCGTCGCGGCGGCGGGTGCGGGACTGGCCTTCCTCTCGCCGATCCTCGGGTGGTTCGGCGTCGCGGTCACGGGCTCGGACACCTCGGCCAACGCGCTCTTCGGCGCGCTCCAGGTGACGGCGGCGCAGCAGTCCGGTCTCTCGCCGGAACTGCTGGCCGCGGCGAACAGCTCCGGGGGAGTGCTGGGCAAGATGATCTCCCCGCAGAATCTGACGATCGCCTGCGCGGCGGTCGGGCTCGCCGGCAAGGAGGGAGACCTGCTGCGCAAGGTGCTGCCGTGGAGTCTGGGGCTTTTGCTGGTGATGTGTCTGATCGTGCTGGGACAGAGCACGATGGTGCTGGGCTGGATGCTTCCTTAACTGCGTACGGGTACCCGTACGGGTAGTTTGAAGTGACCGCAGTGACAGAAAGCTCTGGAGGGTTGGCCGTGGCCGATTTGTCGCAGATCGTGAAGGCGTACGACGTGCGTGGGGTGTACCCCGATCAGCTGGACGACCAACTCGCGGAGCTTTTCGGCGCCGCCTTCGTCGAGGTCACCGAAGCCGAGGCGATCGTCATCGGCCATGACATGCGGCCCTCCTCGCCCGGCCTCGCGTCGAGCTTCGCCCGGGGCGCCGTCTCGCGCGGCGCGGACGCCACGATCATCGGGCTCTGCTCCACCGACCAGCTGTACTACGCGTCGGGGGACATGAACCTGCCCGGCGCGATGTTCACGGCGTCGCACAACCCGGCCCGGTACAACGGCATCAAGATGTGCCGGGCCGGCGCGGCGCCGGTGGGTCAGGACACGGGCCTGGCGGAGATCCGCGCCCTGGTCGAGGGCTGGCTCGCGGACGCCCCCCCGGCCTCGGTGACGAAGCCCGGGCACATCATGCAGCGTGACACCCTGTCCGATTACGCCGAATACCTGCTGTCCCTGGTCGACCTCTCGACGATCCGCCCGCTGAAGGTCGTCGTGGACGCGGGCAACGGCATGGGCGGGCACACGGTCCCGACCGTGTTCGAGGGACTGCCGCTCGACGTGGTGCCGATGTACTTCGAGCTGGACGGTACGTTCCCGAACCACGAGGCCAACCCCCTCGACCCGAAGAACATCGTCGACCTCCAGGCCCGCGTCCGCGCCGAAGGCGCCGATCTGGGCCTGGCCTTCGACGGCGACGCGGACCGCTGCTTCGTCGTCGACGAGCGCGGCGAGGGCGTCTCCCCGTCGGCGATCACCGCGCTGGTGGCGGCGCGCGAACTGGCCAAGCACCCGGGCGGCACGGTCATCCACAACCTGATCACGTCCTGGTCGGTCCCCGAGGTCGTCAGGGAACACGGCGGCACCCCGGTCCGCACCCGCGTCGGCCACTCCTTCATCAAGCAGGAGATGGCCAATACGGGAGCGGTGTTCGGCGGCGAGCACTCCGCGCACTACTACTTCCGGGACTTCTGGAACGCGGATACGGGCATGCTCGCCGCGCTCCACGTCCTGGCGGCGCTGGGCGGCCAGGACGGCCCCCTGTCCGAGCTGGTCTCCTCTTACGACCGCTACGCGGACTCCGGCGAGATCAACTCCACGGTCGACGACCAGGCGGGCCGCATGGCCGCGGTCCGGGAGGCCTTCGCGAACCGTGACGGGGTCACGATCGACGAGCTCGACGGCTTGACGGTGACGGCGGCGGACTGGTGGTTCAACCTCCGGCCGTCCAACACGGAACCGCTGCTGCGGCTGAACGTGGAGGCGCGGGACGAGACGACGATGGGGAAGGCGCGGGACGAGGTCCTGTCCCTAATCCGCGCGTAGCGCCGTCCGGCGGGGGGTGCGGGTGCCGGGGTGCGGGTGCGGGGCCGTTTGTCGTGGTGCGGGTGTCGGGGGTTCCGGAGGTGCGTGTCCGGACTGCATGATTTACGGCGCCCTGCGGACCGGATCTCGGGTGCGGCTCGTCGTGCGCCACAAATCACGCTTTACGTCCGGTCACGCACCTCCTGCACCCCCGACCCCCTCCCGCCGGTGGGCCCGCGCCAAGCGGGTCGTGGGCCTGGGGCCCGGGGGTCTGTGCGGGTGGTGGAGGGGGACGGGTAGGGGTGGTGTCCAGGACGTAGAGCGTGATTTGTGGCGCTCGACAAGCTGTCACGTCACCACCGGTCCGCACGCGCCGTAAATCATGCAGTCCAGGACACCACCCCTACCCGGCACCCGGCGACAACCCGCACGTAAACACCGGCCCCCGCCAAAGACCACCGCACCCCGCCGGACGGCGCCCCGCACCCGGCGACAACCCGCACCCGAGAACCGGCCTCCGCCCAAGACAACCCGTACCCGCGCCCCCGCCGGACGGCGTTACCCTGACGGGGCTCGATCCGTCTGTTTGAAGGGATACCACCCCCATGCCGCTCGAAGCCGGCCTCCTGGAGATCCTCGCCTGCCCGGCCTGCCACGCGCCGCTCAGCGACCGCACCGCCGCCGACACCCCCGAGCTGATCTGCACCAGCGAGGACTGCGGCCTGGCCTACCCGGTACGCGACGACATCCCCGTCCTCCTCGTCGACGAGGCGCGGCGCCCCGCGTAAAGGCGCGGCGCCCCGCGTAAAGGCACGGCGCCCCGCGCAAAACCGCACGGCGCCCCGCGCAAAACCGCACGGCGCCCCGCGTAAGGAGGCCCCCATGCTCGACGAGTCGCTGCTCGACGCTCCCGACGCCCTGGCCCGTGCCGACCGGCTCGGGCTGCTCCGCGGGGCCGCCGAGGCCGGAGCCCGGGTGCGTACCGCGCTGCGGAACACCGCCGAGGCCGGCGTCGCCGAGCTCACCCCCGAGGGCCGCCCCCGCGCCGTACTGATCGCGGGTTCCGGCGCCGCCGCGACCGCCGTCGCCGAGCTGATCGCCGCCCTCGCCGGATCCGCCGCGCCCGTGGTCCGGCTCCGCCCCACCGGCGTCGCCCCGGCCGCCGGCGCGCTGCGCTGGGCGCTACCCGGCTGGGTCGGCCCCGTGGACCTGCTGCTGATCGCCACCACCGAGGGCAGCGAACCCGGCCTCGCGCTCCTTGCCGAGCAGGCGTACCGCCGCGGCTGCACGGTCGTCGCCGTCGCCCCGCGCCGGTCCCAGCTGAGCGAGGCCGTCGACGGTACGCACGGCCTCGTCGTGCCCATGGCGACGACTCCCAACGAGCAGTACGAAGGGGAGGGCACGCTGGTGGCCGGCCCCGGCGCCCTCTGGTCCCTGCTCATCCCCCTGCTCGCGCTGCTCGACCGCGCCGGCCTGCTCGCCGCGCCGACCGAGACGCTTCAGCGCGTCGCCGACCGGCTGGACCGCGCCGCCGAACGCTGCGGCCCGGCCATCGCGACGTACAGCAACCCGGCCAAGACCCTCGCCGCCGAGCTCGCCGACAGCCTCCCGCTGATCTGGACGGAGGGCACGGCCGCCGCCCCGGCCGGGCGCCGCTTCGCCGCCGTACTGGCAGAGCTCACCGGCCGGCCCGCGCTCGCCGCCGAGCTCCCCGAAGCCCTGATGGCCCACGGCGCGCTGCTCGCGGGTGACTTCGCGGGCGGCGCCGGCCCCGCCGACGACTTCTTCCGTGACCGGGTCGAGGAGCGCCAGGCCCTGCGCGCCCGGATCGTGCTGCTCAGGGACCGGCCCGCCGGCGGACTGACCGCGGCCCCCGCCGCCCGCGAGCTCGCGGGCGGCCATGACGTGGCCATCAGCGAGCTGGAGCCCGAAGAGGGCAGCGAACTCGAAGCCCTCGCCGAGCTGATCGCCGTCACCGACTTCGCCACCCTCTACCTGGCCCTCGCCGGGGGCGCCCCCGTATGAGCTGAACCCGCCCCGCCACCACACGTCCATCGCCGCAACACCCGTGGTGCGGCCGCACGCCACCCGCACGTCACCACGTACCAGAAGGCTCACCCCATGGACCGCCTCGCCAATACCGTGCGCCCCTACGCCTGGGGATCCACAACGCTCATCCCGGAACTGCTCGGCACCGCACCCACGGGAGAACCCCAGGCCGAGATGTGGATGGGCGCCCACCCGGGGGCGCCGTCCCGCCTCGACCGCGGCGCCGGCGAGCAGGCACTCTCCGCCGCCATCGACGCCGCCCCCGAGGCGGAACTCGGCGCGGCGGCGGTCGGGAAGTTCGGCCCCCGCCTGCCGTTCCTCCTCAAGCTCCTCGCCGCGGGATCCCCCCTCTCCCTCCAGGTCCACCCGAACCTCGCCCAGGCGAAGGAGGGTTACGCGGACGAGGAGCACCGGGCCGTCCCGATCGACGCCCCGCACCGGAACTACAAGGACGCCAACCACAAGCCCGAACTGATCTGCGCGCTCACGCCCTTCGACGGCCTGTGCGGCTTCCGCGCCCCGGACGCGGCCGCCGAGTTCCTGGCGCGGCTGGACGTCGACTCGCTCAAGCCGTACGTCGACCTCCTCCACGCCCACCCCGAAGAGGCCGCGCTGCGCGAGGTCCTGACCGCCGTCCTCGCCGCGGACCCGGCCGAGATGGCCGCCACCGTCACCGAGGCCGCCGCGGCCGCGGAGCGTCTCGGCGGCGACTACACGCCGTACGTGTCGATCGCGCACCACTACCCCGGCGACCCGGGCGTCATCGCCGCCATGCTGCTCAACTACGTACAACTGCAGCCCGGCGAGGCGCTCTTCCTCGGCGCCGGTGTCCCGCACGCCTATCTCAACGGCCTCGGCGTCGAGATCATGGCCAACTCGGACAACGTCCTGCGCTGCGGCCTCACGCCCAAGCATGTCGACGTCCCCGAACTGCTCCGTGTCGTGCGCTTCGAAGCGACCGAGCCGGGTGTCCTGCGCCCGGAGGCGTCCCCCTCGGGCGAGGAGCTGTACGACACCCCTGTCGATGAATTCCGGCTGTCCCGCTACTCCCTGGCCGCAGGTGGGGCGCCGCGCGACCTCACGGCCCCCGTGCCGCAGATCCTGCTCTGCACGGCCGGCACGCCCTACGCGAACGACTTCGCGCTGACCCCGGGCACCTCGGTCTTCGTCCCGGCGGGAGAGAAGGCCGAACTGTCCGGTACAGGCACCGTTTTCCGGGCAACAGTGAAGGCCTGAGCAACCGGCCACGCACACGGCTGCAACAATGTGCCGCCGTACCGCGGCGCCAGGGCCGCAGTACCGATGAAGGGACACAACGCACCCATGAGCGCGTCAGGCGGAACCAAGGCGATCGTGGCGGCGCTCGGCGCCAACCTCGCGATCGCAGTAGCCAAGTTCGTGGCGTTCCTCTTCAGTGGTTCGTCCTCGATGCTCGCGGAGAGCGTGCACTCCCTCGCCGACTCGGGGAACCAGGGGCTGCTGCTCCTCGGCGGCAAGAAGGCGAAGCGCGAGGCGACCCCGGAGCACCCCTTCGGCTACGGCCGCGAGCGCTATATCTACGCCTTCCTCGTCTCCATCGTGCTCTTCTCGGTCGGTGGCATGTTCGCCATCTACGAGGGCTACGAGAAGATCAAGCACCCGCACGCGATCGAGGCCTGGTACTGGCCGGTCGGTGTGCTCGTCTTCGCGATCATCGCGGAGTCGATCTCGTTCCGTACGGCCATCAAGGAATCCAACCTCACCCGTGGCACCCGCTCCTGGACGGAGTTCATCCGCCGCTCCAAGGCCCCCGAGCTCCCCGTCGTCCTCCTGGAGGACCTCGGCGCGCTGGTCGGTCTGGTGCTCGCCCTCTGTGGCGTCAGCGTGTCCCTGGCCACCGGTGACGGCGTCTGGGACGGCATCGGCACCCTCTGCATCGGCATCCTCCTCATCCTGATCGCGCTGGTTCTGGCGGCCGAGACGAAGTCCCTGCTCCTGGGTGAGTCCGCGGGCGTGGAGGACGTGCAGAAGATCAAGGCGGCGCTCGTCGACGGCGACGTGGTCACCGGCATCATCCACATGCGTACGCTCCACCTCGGCCCCGAGGAGCTGCTGGTCGCGGCCAAGATCGCGGTGCAGCACGACGACACGGCCACCGAAGTCGCCCACGCGATCAACGCGGCGGAGGCGCGGATCCGCGAGGCGGTCCCGATCGCCCGGGTGATCTACCTGGAGCCGGACATCTACAGCGAGTCGGCGGCCGCGTCCGGCACCAACCCCGCCAAGAGCCCCGGCGGCGAGACCCCGGCCACCGACCACTGAAGCGGCGCTGAGGCCTCTCTCTTCCGTGGATCCCTTTTCTCGATCGACTGTGGGCCGCTGGGTCGATCGGTGTAGATTCGTGCCCAGAGCCAGACGTCGCTGCTGATGGCGGTCGGGCGGTCCGCCCGCGCGGACCGTCCGAGGGAGAGAGGGCCTCCGACGGACTGCGCCGCGAGCGCCCGGGCATTCGTATGCCCGCCGCCGCAGAGCCAGCCGTACGTACCCACCCTCGACCCCCTTTACGAGGAGCAGCTCGATATGACGACTGTCGCCAACCGACAGGACTTCAAGGTCGCCGACCTCTCGCTCGCCGAGTTCGGCCGCAAGGAGATCAATCTCGCCGAGCACGAGATGCCCGGTCTGATGTCGATCCGCAAGGAGTACGCGGCGTCGCAGCCGCTCGCCGGTGCCCGGGTCACCGGCTCCCTGCACATGACGGTGCAGACCGCCGTCCTCATCGAGACCCTGACCGCTCTCGGTGCCGACGTCCGCTGGGCGTCCTGCAACATCTTCTCCACCCAGGACCACGCCGCCGCCGCCATCGCGGTCGGCCCCAACGGCACCCCGGACGACCCCCAGGGCGTCCCGGTCTTCGCCTGGAAGGGCGAGACGCTCGAGGAGTACTGGTGGTGCACGGAGCAGGCTCTGACCTGGCCGAACACGCCCACCGGCGGCCCGAACATGATCCTGGACGACGGCGGTGACGCCACCCTCCTGGTCCACAAGGGCGTCGAGTTCGAGAAGGCCGGCAAGGCCCCCGACCCGGCCACCGCGGACAGCGAGGAGTACGCCTACATCCTCCAGCTCCTGAACCGCACCCTCTCCGAGAACCCGCAGAAGTGGACCCGTCTGGCGTCCGAGATCCGCGGCGTCACCGAAGAGACCACCACCGGTGTCCACCGTCTGTACGAGATGCACCGCGACGGCACCCTGCTGTTCCCGGCGATCAACGTCAACGACGCGGTCACCAAGTCCAAGTTCGACAACAAGTACGGCTGCCGCCACTCCCTGATCGACGGCATCAACCGCGCCACCGACGTCCTGATCGGCGGCAAGGTCGCAGTCGTCTTCGGCTACGGCGACGTCGGCAAGGGCTGTGCGGAGTCCCTGCGCGGCCAGGGCGCCCGCGTGATCATCACCGAGATCGACCCGATCTGCGCGCTCCAGGCGGCGATGGACGGCTACCAGGTCGCCACGCTCGACGACATCGTCAGCATCGCTGACATCTTCGTCACCACGACCGGCAACAAGGACATCATCATGGCTGCGGACATGGCCAAGATGAAGCACCAGGCGATCGTCGGCAACATCGGTCACTTCGACAACGAGATCGACATGGCCGGCCTGGCCAAGATCGACGGCATCGTCAAGGACGAGGTCAAGCCGCAGGTCCACACCTGGACCTTCCCCGACGGGAAGACGCTCATCGTCCTCTCCGAGGGCCGCCTGCTGAACCTGGGCAACGCGACCGGCCACCCGTCCTTCGTGATGTCCAACTCGTTTGCGGACCAGACCCTGGCCCAGATCGAGCTCTTCACCAAGCCGGAGGAGTACCCGACGGAGGTCTACGTGCTCCCCAAGCACCTGGACGAGAAGGTGGCCCGTCTCCACCTCGACGCGCTCGGTGTGAGGCTCACGACGCTCCGCCCGGAGCAGGCCGCCTACATCGGTGTCGACGTCGCGGGCCCGTACAAGCCCGACCACTACCGCTACTGATCCACTCTCGGCCCACTGACGGGCTGACGGGCCACTGACGCGCCCCCAGTGACAGGTACCCGCGGTACCGGACAGGCCCCCGCACCCCCGTGTCGGGGGCCTGTCCCGTGTCAGTCGCCGAGCGCTCGCAAGACCAGAAGGACCCCATGCCCCGCGGCCGTTATTCGCTGCACGATCCGCACGACCACACCCCTCTCGGTGACGAACACTTCCACTGCGCGCCAGGCCCCTCCGGCTGGCGCTACGTCTCCCAGATCACCACTCCCTCCGGCGACCACGCCGGCTCCGTCGATCTGGCCCTCGACGAACTCGGCCGGCCCATCCGTCTTGAGCTGAACGCCGCGAGCTGGCAGGTCCGGGGCGCCGCCCTCGACGGCGTCACCTGGGTCCGTACCGACCCCACCGGCACCCACGCCACCGAAGGCAACGTCCGCGCCCATGCCTTCACCGGCACATCCCCCGCGTTCCTCGTGGCAACAGCCCGGCTTCTGCGCCTCACCCCCGATTCCCCCGCCACTCGTGTCCGCCTCGTCGCCTTCACGGACCCAGTGCTCGCCCCCCGCACCCTCGACCAGTCCTGGGCCCTGGTGAACAGTGAAGCGCACCCCACTGACAACGGACCTCTGATCGTGGACGAGTACCAGGTCAACGCCCTGGACACCGGTGAACAACATGCGATTCACCTCGCCGGCGACGTCGTGCTCTCCGCTCCCGGCATCGAACTCGAAGACCTCGAAACCCCGCCCTCGACCCTGACCTGACGCCCGCGCCTACGCCGGCGGGGCGAACCCCGTGCCCGACGGCGACCCGGCACCCGGCGTCTGCTCCGCCGCCCCGACAGCCGGTCCGGCCACGGGCGCAGGGGGAGTTGAGGCGGGGATGGGAGCGGGAGTGGGAGTGGGAGCGGGAGTGGGCACAGGGCCCGGGGCCCTGGAGGCGCCGAAGGCCCGTCGCGCATCCCTCGCCTGCCGCTCGTTCACCACGGCCGCCAAGTACGCGGCGGCGGGCACCCCCTGCGGCGCCGGCGCTCCCGTACGCATCGCCAGATCGCCCGCGAGCCGCTCCGCCATAGACCAGCTCACGCCGGCGTCGAGCTGCCCCATCCGCGTCAGGTACTGGCGGATCGCGAGCCACAGCTCGTCCGGCACGGCGGAAAGATCCAGCTCCGCGAATCGCCCGACGAGCCAGGGCGGAGGCGGCGGGACCGTCGCCATGCGGGTGGCAGGAACCCTCTCCCGTACGACCAGCGTCCCCGCGAAGACATCCCCGATCCGCCGCCCCCGCGCCGACACCAGCGACGCGACACAGGCGACGACCCCGAAGCTCATCAGGATCTCCACCACCCCCATCGCCCCGCGCACGAGCGCGTGCCGGAACCGGATGGGCCCGCCGTCGTCCCGCACGACCCGCAGACCACAGGCCAGCTTCCCCAGCGAACGCCCGTGGCTGAGGGTCTCCACCGCGATCGGACCGCCCACCAGCACCAGCAGGAACGTCGCGACGGACAGCGCCGTGACCGCCGCATCGTCCAGTGAGCTCGTTGCCAGGACGATCCCGAGCGACACCAGAAGGTAGGCGGCCCAGGCCGCCACGAGGTCGATCGCCATGGCCAGCGCCCGGCTCGGCAGCTTCGCCGGGCGCAGCCCCAGTACGACCGCATCGCCCGTCACAAGCTCATTCACCGGTGCCCACCCTTCGCCGACCTTCCCTGCCCCTGGAAAGCTCAGTCTGCCAAGCTGGCCCGCAGCGCGCCGCAGTAGTACGGACCGTACGGACCCAGTGCCTGGAGCAGCAGCCGACCATGGATCTCGATGTCTTCGTGACAGCCCACCGCGCCGAGTGGGACCGCCTGGATCATCTCCTGCGCCGCGGGCGCCGCCTCAGCGGCACCGAGGCGGACGAACTTGTCGCCCTCTATCAGCGCACGGCCACTCATCTCTCCCTGATCCAGTCCAGCGCTCCCGACCCCCTGGTCACCACGCGCCTCACCCAGCTCGTGGCCCGCGCCCGTGCCACGGTCACCGGCACCCGCCGCGCCACCTGGCGCGACGCCGCGCGCTTTCTGACGGCGGGCTTTCCCGCGGCCGTCTACCGGTCCCGGCGCTGGTGGATACCGACCGCGCTCCTTTCCACGCTCCTCGCCGTGGTCATCGGCTGGTGGATCGGAGTACATCCCGAGGTCCAGTCCGCGATAGCCGCCCCCGACGAGCTGCGCCAGATGACCCGGCCCGGTGGCGAGTACGAGACGTATTACTCGAGCCACCCCGCAGCGTCCTTCGCGGCCCAGGTCTGGACGAACAACGCCCAGGCCGCCGCCATGTGCCTCGTCCTGGGCGCGTTCCTCTGTCTCCCGGTGATCTGGATCCTCTTCGTCAACGTGCTCAACCTGGGTGTCGGCATCGGGCTGATGTCGTCCGCCGGCCGCCTCGACACCTTCCTGGGCCTGATCCTTCCGCACGGTCTGCTCGAACTGACCGCGGTCTTCGTCGCCGCCGGTACGGGCCTCAAGCTCGGCTGGACGGTGATCGACCCGGGTCCGTACAGCCGCCGTACCGCCCTCGCCCAGCAGGGGCGGGCCGCGCTCGGCATGGCCCTGGGCCTGGCGTTGGTCCTCTTTGTGTCAGGTGTGATCGAAGGCTTCGTGACCCCGTCCGGCCTGCCCACGTGGGCGCGCATCGCCATCGGTGTCGTCGCTGAAGTGGTCTTCCTGGCGTACGTCTACATCCTCGGCGGCCGAGCGGTGCGGACCGGCGAGACAGGGGACGTGGCGGAAGCGGACCGGAGCGCCGAACTTCCCACCGCCGCCTGATGTGCGGAGCGCGTCTCTGACCTGTTAGTCTCCTCTTCGCCCCACAAAGACCGTTGACACGGCCAGCGTGGGGAGGTAGATTTGAACGGTTGCCTCGAAGCTGGACAAGCTCCGAGTGCGGTGGTAAATATCTACGCGGCTCCCGACGGAAATCGAATTTCTGTGGAGCCCCTTCGATTCGACACTCAGATGGACGAAGGCCGATGCGAATCGGCACGAATGTTTCTGATAATGTCGCGTCCGTCGAAAGACAAAAGGCCAATCCAAAGGCCACCAGAATTCTTGAGGCAAGAACAGCCAAATGAATCTGGTAGAGTCGGAATCGCCGGAAAGGGAAACGCGAAAGCGAAGAACCGGAAGGCAACCCCGCTCCGACGGGGAATCGGACACGAAAGAGTCT